>JAJZNW010000093.1 GCA_021811615.1 Bacteroidota bacterium | reverse complement strand
GTGAATTCTCAATTTTAAATTTTGAATTAAGGCTGAACAAAGAGATATGTTGTGAGTGGTGGACAAACTCAGATGTGGGAAGGACGAAGAATTGTGAATTCTCAATTTTAAATTTTGAATTAAGGCTGAACAAAGAGATATGTTGTGAGTGGTGGACAAACTCAGATGTGGGAAGGACGAAGAATTGTGAATTCTCAATTTTAAGTTTTGAATTTATAGCCCGTAAGACGGCTTGTTCATTCAATCGCCATTAATAGAGTGTCCACAATTCTTGCCTGGATTTCTGAATCGCATCCGGCAATTAGAAGTGTCTTTTGATCATAATCCGGAAATTGATGTTCCAATTTAAAATTCAAAATTCAGATTTTAGAATTCTAAAAAGACGGGGGCTGAAATGAAAGAGAATATCATCGCGGACAGAAGCTTTGATTTTGCGCTGGATATCATAAACTTATGTGAAGAATTGTACGGACTTCATCGGTTTGTGCTCGCCGATCAGCTCCTTAGGAGCGGGACCAGCATAGGTGCGAATGTGGAAGAAGCGAGTGCAGCCCAGTCCAGAAAGGACTTTATTTCAAAGATGGCGATTGCCTCGAAGGAAGCAAGGGAATCGAGATACTGGCTCCGGCTTCTTCAAAGGAGCCAGACCATTAAGAAAGATTACTCTGCATATATGCAGAACATTAGTGAGATCGTCAGCATTCTCACGGCCATTGTAAAAACCGCATCTTCTTCCTTCGAGAAATACTTGAGATAGAATTTTGAATTTTAAATTCTCAATTTTGAATTGAAGGAGGTGGTGCTGGAGATAAATTCCTGAAGGCACGATTCTGGATCGATTTGCGTGATTCTGGCTGCGAGAATTGCGATAAATCTATACAGGGTATTTGATGGTTAAGTGCAAACAAAATTGCTGAGGTAATTTAAAATTCAAAATTTAAAATTGAGAATTCTATTATGAAAGTTCCATTGTTGGACCTCAAACTTCAGTATGCATCTCTGAAGAAAGAACTCGACGAAGCGCTCATAAGAGTCGCCGAGTCGCAATATTTCATTCTCGGACCCGAGGTGGACAAGCTCGAGAAAGCGCTCGCTTCCTACCTCGGCGTGAAACACGGGATCGGCGTCTCGTCCGGCACCGACGCTCTCCTCATCGCACTGATGGCAATAGGTGTAGAACCAGGCGACGAGGTGATACTCCCGACGTTCTCGTTCTTCGCAACCGCCGGCGTCGTCTCGAGAATGAATGCCGTCCCTGTCTTTACGGACATCGACCCGGTCACGTTCAATATCGACCCGGCCGACATGGCCAGGAAGATTACACCGAAAACGAAAGCCGTTATCCCCGTCCACCTGTATGGACAATGCGCGGATATGGAGGGGATAGATTTCGGATTGCGGATGTCGGATTTCGAATTGGGAGGCGGGGCTGCTTATGTCAACAAGAAGACAGGGCAGAAGATTTATGTGATCGAGGATGGAGCACAGGCGATCGGGGCCCAGTATAAGGACGGCAAAAGAGCGGGCACATTCGGAGCGGTAGGGTGCTATTCGTTTTTCCCGAGCAAGAACCTTGGCGGATTCGGAGATGGAGGGCTTGTGGTCACGAATGACGATGAGCTCGGTGAACTGCTGAAGATTATGAGAGTCCACGGCGGAAAGCCGAAATATTATCATAAAGTCATAGGCGGGAACTTCCGTCTCGACGCACTGCAGGCGGCAGTGTTGAGTGTGAAGCTGCCGCACCTCGACGACTGGTCAGAAAAGCGCCGGGAGAATGCGGAGTATTACACGAAGCTGTTCAAGGAGGCGGGACTTGCCGAAGAAGAAGGCGTCCTGAAGTTCGATCCGAATAACCGGGTTCTTCTCCCGAAGCCGGTATATAAAGATGCGAGCCTGAAGAACTATCATATATATAATCAGTATGTGATTCGCGTCGAGAATCGCGACGCGCTAAGGGACTTCCTGACGAAGAGCGAGATCGGGACCGAGATTTACTATCCCGTCCCGTTCCACCGGCAGGAATGCTTCTCGTACCTGCACGCCAGTGACACGGACTATTCTCATTCGAACTTTGCCGCCGAACACTCCATTGCGCTCCCGATTTATCCCGAATTGACCGGAGCACAGATCGAGTGGGTGGTGAAGGCTTTAGCGAAGGGCTTGGGGAATTAGAATTTTAAATTCTCAATTTTGAATTTTGAATTGGCAAGAGCCAGGCTTGTTTCGGAGGAATCGGAGAGATTGGCCGGTTGTCCGATGGATTGCCGGGTGTGAGAGTCGGGGGAATTAGAATTTTAAATTCTCAATTCTAAATTTTGAATTGGCAAGGGCAAGGCTTTCTTTCTGCGGAAGTTGAGACATTTCTTTGGCGTCCGCCAGACTGCGAGGCACGAGGTTTAGGGAATTAGAATTTTAAATTCTCAATTTTGAATTTTGAATTGGCAAGAGCCAGGCTTGTTTCGGAGGAATCGGAGAGATTGGCCGGTTGTCCGATGGATTGCCGGGTGTGAGATTCGGGGGAATTAGAATTCTAAATTCTCAATTTTGAATTTTGAATTGGCAAGGGCAAGGCTTTCTTTCTGCGGAAGTTGAGACATTTCTTTGGCGTCCGCCAGACTGCGAGGCACGAGGTTTAGGGAATTAGAATTCTTGATGTTTTTCAGGGCTTGTGTGATTTTGGAACGATATCCCACAACTTTCTGCAAGAAGGTCACTTGGGGGTGAGTTAAGGCATTTGACTTTTTTGAATGCCTCATTATCTTTACCCATGGATCGAAGGAGACGTTAGCGTCCAATCGAGGCGGCTGTAGTTTTGGTAGACTAGTTCTGTAGGTTTCCTTCGCAGAGGTGTTTTCACTTCAGTCCGGACATCGCCGACCGCAAGGCTTATGACCGCTTTTGTTTGACATCGGGCGGCAGCCTTGTCCACTTCCTTAAGAATGCCGAACATTCGTTTCATCTTTGAGTAGGAAGCGAATTCGGAGGATGTAAGCCGTCGCATTTCAGAGGAAATGCCGCGGCTGTGATGTGCCAATGGGTCTGGCGGGACTCAGGTGGCGAAGCTGTGCGAAGCCATTGGAGCAAATTGTCGCGGATCGTGCCGGTCTTAAGGTATGGGCTGGTGCCGTTTTATGACATTGAAGGACACGAAGGCCCGATCCGGTTAACACTTCGTAAATTCTGTTACTTAACAATAAGGTTTGTATGAAAAGAATCCTCCATTATTGTATCCTTCTTGCTTTAGTCCCGCTGACGCCCGCCTTTGCGCAAGTGAACGATCTCACCTCTCAGCAGATCCAGCAACGCGCCGCAGCCATGGGATACAATGTCGATACAAGTCAGGTCCGTCAGTACGAACAGAGCCAGGGTACGCAGGCTCCGACATTGCCGCCCTCGTCGGTAGCCACGCCGTCACATTCGCAGGCTGCGATCACGCCGCCGCCTCCCGGGCCTGCATCCGGTTACTTCGTCCCGGCGTTCGCCAACCGGGCCGGCGCCGACAGCCTCCCCGCTTTCGGATATAACGTGTTCACTTATTCGCCTACGACGTTCCAGCCTGCGTCGAACGTCCCTACCCCCGTTAATTATGTGATTGGCCCTGGAGATGAAATTGTAATATCGCTTTGGGGCGAGACTCAACTGGTGCAGGACCTTTTTGTTTCCAAGAATGGAGACATTTACATCCCCAATGTCGGCCTGATCAGCGTCAACGGTCTCGACATGAAACAGTTGCGCCAAAAACTCTTTGAGCGCCTGTCGAGAGTTTACGCATCGCTGCTTCCAATTGGCGGTGAGGCGAGGACACACCTGAACGTGTCGACCGGTCAGCTCAGGAGTGTGAAGATTTATGTCCTCGGTGAGGTCAAAAAACCCGGAGGTTACACTCTTCCGGCTCTCTCTTCTGCGTTCACGGCGCTTTACTACTCCGGCGGGCCGGACATCAACGGCTCGATGCGCAATATCGAGGTCCTCCGTGACGGGAAAGTCGTCGACCACATCGATCTCTACGATTACCTGATTAACGGCGACCAGTCGAAGGACATCCGCCTCAACGACGGCGACATAGTATTTGTACCACCGGTTGGGAAACGGGTCGCAATCAGAGGAAGTGTATTCCGTCCCGCCATTTATGAACTTAAGAAAGGCGAGACTCTGGGCGACTTGCTGAAATATGCGAGCGGGCTGACATTCAATGCCTATTTCCAGACTGTGCATATCGACCGCGTTATCCCATTCAGCCAGAGGGCCGATTACGAAAATGATATTCTAAGTATTGATCTGAATTTCAGTTCAGTTTCAGCACTCGATTCGAGCAAATTCAAACTTGACGATGGGGATGTGGTCACGATAGACACTATCAACAACAGGCCGCAGAACATGGTGACTATTTCCGGTGACGTCAGACAGCCCGGTGTTTATGAGCTGACTCCCGGCATGACAGTCCGCGACCTCATCTCCGCGGCCGACAGCGTATTTCCCGACGCGTTCATGGGGGATGCGCTGCTCATCAGGACACTTCCTTCTGAGAAGAAGGAGATGTTGTCGTTCAATCTGGAGAAAGCCCTGGCAGGAAATCCGTCCGATAATCTTTCACTTGCCAACCTTGATTCGATACATGTTTTCAAGGATACGACTTTCTATCCGGTCCGATGGGTCCAGATATTCGGTAATGTCAGGCACCCGGGAACGTATCACAGGTATAAGAATATGACATTGAGCGACCTTATCATCCGGGCGGGAGGATTGAACGATTCCGCGACGACTCAGGATATTGAGATCGCGAGACTCGACACTGTCAGCGCGGACATCTACGCCAGCAAGCTCACGGTCAACCTCCCTGCCGAGTACTGGGATGTTCCTCCCGATAAAGCATTCATGCTTAAGGACTTCGACAAAGTGCTCATTCGTCCGGATACGGCGAAGACATTTGAGAACGGCGTATATTTGAAGGGCGAAGTCGTATTCCCGGGCGAGTATGCTATCCTGCGTAGGGGCGAGAGACTTTCCGACTTCATCAAACGCGCCGGCGGCTTCATGAGTGGGGCATACCCCCAGGGAATGTATGTGATAAGGTACAACCCATTAATTGAAAATCTACGTTCAGTGCCGATATCCGATACCACATTTATGAGGGTGTATGGCGGCCAGCCCATGATTGATCGCTCTCAATTCAATGCGCAGTTTGGTAATCGTATTCCGATCCTGTGGCATGATGTAGCTGAGCACCGAACTTCAATTTACAATCTCAGGTTAATGCCGAACGACACTGTCGTCGTCCCGCCGAATCCGCATACGGTTACGGTCGTCGGCGACGTCGGCCTGCCTTCGACTGTCCCTTACAAAGAAGGAGCAGGTCTGTCTTATTACGTCAACCAGGCGGGTGGATACACTTCGACTTCGGCAGAAGGCCGCGAAATTGTGATACTCCCCAACGGCATGAAGTGGCACACTTCAGGCTTTTTCCTCCTGCCAAATCCTCCTATTCTCTCAGGTACCACGATTTACGTCCCTTCGTACATTAAGACTACCAGCGACGTCTGGCCGATCATAAGAGATATAATTACGGTGGTGAGCTCGACGGCAGTGCTGGTGCTGACTATCAGCAGGCTGTAGCGATGGCAGGGAAGTAACAGAGTAACAGAGTGACAGAGTAACAGAGTGACAGAGTAACAGAGTGACAGAGTGACAGAGTAACAGAGTGATGTAATATTGAGGCGTTTTCATTGGTAGGGAATCACTAAAAAGGGGGTATTATATGAGGACTCATAAGGATCTCGATGCATGGAAGAATTCGATGGAGCTTGCTCACGAGGTATACAAGTTTACCGCGAATTACCCGCAAAGTGAACTGTACGGCCTGGCGAATCAGATGCGAAGGGCGGCGGTGTCGGTTCCATCGAACATAGCAGAAGGAGCCGCGAGGGTATCGGCAAAGGAATTTGCCAGATTTCTCTGCATCTCTCAGGGGTCGTTGGCTGAGTTGGAGACTCAAACGATCCTGAGCGGGCGTTTGGGGTTCCTTCAGCCGCAAGACTCGACAAAGTTACTGGGAGAAATGAACCTAGTCCGTGCCCAACTTGCAGGCCTTACCCGCTATTTGAAAAGGAAATGATTTGCTGTCACTTTCAGTTGACATTTCTCCAAACCTCAATGACATGGGTTTTTAAATGACTGATTCGGATTCACAGAACACAAATTTACCGCCACTTGAAGACGACGAGGAGATCTCTTTCGAAGAGGGCTTCCGACGCACCGTCGAGAAGCTCCGTCCGCATATTGTGGCGCTCTGGCGGGAAAAAAGGAAGTTCCTCTATTTTAATGGCGCTGTTCTGGCCGTCGCACTTGTTGTGCTGCTGTTTTTCGTGAAGGACTATTATACGAGCACGGTTACGATCCTTCCCGATTATGGCGCCAAGGAGACGACCCTGAGTCAGCTGAGCGGATTAGCTTCGCTTGCGGGAGTGAGCGTAGGAGGCGGTACTCCAACCGATGTGTACCAGAACCTTCTGACAAGCGAGGTGGTTCTAAGGCAGGTCATCGACGCAAAATATATGACCTCCGGGTATCCGGACTCGGTTAACCTGATTCAATATTTGAAGATCAAACCTGACAAGCACCTCCCCCCGCCGCTGGAGAAGAGGGAGATGTTCCTTCAAGCATACCAATCACTTGTCAAGGGGCACCTCAGCACGGATGTCGACCGAATGACGAAAATCCTGACGGTTACGGTAAAGATGCCTGAGGCGGCTCTCTCGGCCGAAGTCGTCAACAAGGCTGTCGAATCGCTCGACAACTACATCAGGACCAAGCGCAAGTCGTACGCTTCGGACCAGCTCCTTTATATCGAGAAGCGGATCGGCCAGGTGAAAGATTCCCTTAGGATCGCCGAGGATAGACTCAGAGATTTCAGAGAACAGAATCGAGTCGTGATACAGTCGCCGGAGCTGTTGCTCGAGCAGTCCCGGCTCTCGCGAAATGTCGACATCCTTGGCTCCGTTTACCTGGAGTTGAGCAAGCAGTATGAGCTCGCGAAGATCGACGTCATTAAGGATACACCTATTGTCAATGTCGAGAGCTATGCGGGGAACCCCGTCCTGAAAGCCGGTCCCGCTAAGCTGAAAATTCTTATTATCGTCATGTTCCTTTCAGCCCTGTTCTCAGCTCTTTATCTCGGATTCATGGAAAATATTCGAAAGTATGTGGGGTACATTAAGGGGACGTAAGAATTCTAAATTTTGAATTTTTAATTCTCAATTGAATCAGGTGTGTCATCGAATTGAATGCGGCAAAACGGAAATGAGCTGTAGCTAATTCAAAATTGAGAATTTAGAATTCAAAATTCTCGAACAAGAGGCTGCTCGCGCAATGCTGGCGGCCTCTTTCTATTTGTGCTATTTCATTCCTGGCTCCCGCCCGGCATGGTCGGCCTGCTTGAAGTTCCTATTCCATTATTCCTCCCCATTCGCTATACTGTTCCGTGTAATTCGGCGATTGAACTGAATGCGTAATAATTGAACAACTAGTGAGAATTTCTTCATAGGAGAATGTCATGAATATCTCCATTATCGGCACAGGCTACGTCGGACTTGTAACAGGAACCTGTTTCGCCGAGACCGGAAACAAGGTCATCTGCATGGATGTCGACGCCAGGAAGGTGTCACAACTCAAGAAAGGGATTTCCCCGATATATGAGCCGGGTCTCGAACCGCTTCTCCAAAGAAACCTGAAAGCCGGAAGGTTGTCCGTTACTTCTTCGCTTCAGGACGCGGTGGGGAAGTCCGATATGATCTTCCTCTGTCTCCCTACTCCTCCCGGCGCCGACGGCAGTGCCGACCTCAAATATGTGATGCAGGTCGCCGAGGACATCGCGAAGACCACCGACGGCTTCAAGGTCATCGTGACCAAGAGCACCGTCCCCGTCGGCACAGCCGACAAGATCCGTGAGATATTCAAACGCTACAACAGGAGCGAGTTTGTCGTCGCCTCCAACCCGGAGTTCCTCAAGGAAGGGAATGCCATCCAGGACTTCATGTTCCCGGACAGGGTCGTCGTCGGTGTGGAGAACGAGAAAGCGGAGAAGATGCTCCGCGAGCTCTACGAGCCGTTCGTCCGCACCGGTGCGCCGATACTCGTAATGGAAACCAGAAGCTCCGAGCTTGTGAAGTACGCGGCAAACGCATTCCTGGCGACGAAGATCTCCTTCATGAACGAGATCGCCAGGCTCTGCGAGAAGCTCGGCGCCGATGTCGACAAGGTGAGGACCGCAATCGGCTACGACAACCGCATCGGCTCGAAGTTCCTCTTCCCCGGCATCGGCTGGGGAGGGAGCTGCTTCCCGAAAGATGTCAAGGCGCTTATCAAGATCGGAGAAGAAGCCTCCGTCGACACTTCTGTCGTCTCCGCCGTCGACACGGTCAACGAGGAGCAGAAGAAACTCATGCCGCAGAAAATCCGCGCACGCTTCGGCGACGGTTTGAAGGGGAAAAGATTCGCCCTCTGGGGCCTCTCTTTCAAGCCGAAGACAGACGATATGCGCGAAGCCCCTGCGATAGTCGTCATCGAGAACCTCCTTCAGAGCGGTGCCGAGATTTGTGCCTTCGATCCTGTAGCGATGGAAAACGCCGGGAAGTTATTCGGGAAGAAGATTTCCTATGCGAAAGACGAATATGCCGCGCTTAAAGGCGCCGACGCGCTCGTTCTCGTCACTGAATGGCAGGAGTTCCGCGAGCCCGACTTCGAGAAGATGAAGACCCTCATGAAGGGACACGTGATCTTCGACGGACGGAATATCTACAATCCTGACAAGGTGAGAGCCTCGGGGTTCGAGTATTACGGGATAGGGCGGAAGTAGCAGGTAGGCGCTTGAAGTAAGTAGTATGTAGTAAGTAGTAAGCAGTAGGTAGTAAGTGGAAGAGGAAGGAGGAGGTATGGACGCTGAGGCGAGAACTGGATATCGTGGTTTTAGAGACTTGAAAGTTTTTCAGCTGTCGTATCAACTTGCACTCGATGTTTTCGAGGAGACGAAGGGATTTCCCAAAGAAGAAAAATATTCGCTCGTCGACCAGATACGCAGATCGTCACGTTCTGTCCCGGCAAATATCGCGGAAGCGTGGTACAAAAGACGATACCCGAAGTCGTTTGTCAGCAAGCTCGTCGATTCGGCAGCTGAGGCAGGAGAGACCGAAGTCTGGATCGAGTTTTCGCATGACCATGGTTATCTGCCCGTCGAGAAAAAGGTGAATTTGCTTGACAAGTATTCCGATGTTAACAAGATGCTGAACAGCATGATCAATCAACCCGAAAAATTTTGTCACTGAATCGGCTTCTCAGTCTCAGAGGCTACGAACCAGAGCTCGATCCGAAAAACCGCCAGCCCGGTTCCCTGTGTACTTCCTGCTTGCTACCTACTATTTTCTACCTGCTACCTACTAATTTCTACCTACTGCCTACTGAGTTCTACCTACTACATTCTGATTTCTACCTACTACATACTATTTCCTGCTTACTGTCTGCAAGTTTCTCCCAAACCGCAAAAAAAGGAAAGTGCATAAATGAGCTCAACAGTCCTCATCACCGGCGGTGCCGGTTTCATCGGGTCTCACCTCTGCGACAGATTCATCTCCGAGGGAGACGAAGTAATTTGCCTCGATAACTTCATTACCGGAAGCCCCGATAACATAGCGCACCTCCTTGGAAATCCGAAGTTCAGGTTCGTCCAGTACAACGTCACGGATTTCATTTATGTCGAGGGAAAAGTCGACGCGGTGCTCCACTTTGCCAGCCCGGCTTCCCCGATCGATTACCTGAAACTTCCAATCCAGACTCTCAAGGTCGGGTCGCTCGGGACTCACAAGACGCTAGGTCTCGCCAAGGCAAAAGGAGCCCGCTATCTCCTCGCATCGACGAGCGAGACCTACGGAGACCCGCTCGTTCACCCTCAGCGCGAGGACTACTGGGGGAACGTGAACCCAATCGGTGTCCGGGGAGTATATGACGAGGCAAAACGATTCTCGGAGGCGATGACCATGGCGTACCACCGCTATCACAACCTCGACACGAGAATCGTCAGGATATTCAATACGTTCGGCCCGCGCATGAGACTCGACGACGGGCGCGTGCTCCCGGCCTTCATGGAACAGGCGCTGACCGGGAAAGACCTCACCGCCTTCGGCGACGGGACCCAGACGCGAAGCTTCTGCTATGTCGACGACCTCGTCGAAGGGATCGTCAGGCTGCTGAGGTCGAACTACAGCGAGCCTGTCAACATCGGCAACCCCGACGAGATTACAATTCTCCAGTTCGCGAAAGAGATAATTGAGCTGACTGGGAGCAGGAGTAAGGTCGCATTCAGGCCTCTCCCTCAGGACGACCCGAAGGTCCGTCAGCCGGACATCGCTCGCGCGCGTGAAATACTCGGCTGGGAGCCGAAGGTCCCCCGGCTGGAAGGTCTCAGGAGAACCATCGGATACTTCAAGGAGAAACTGGGAATAGCGTGATAGTGCGGTCAGCGTTTGCCGGGCTAAGAACATTTCACAGAGGGACACAGAGAAAACACGTGAGTTTCACAGAGAATTAGTCTTGTTCTCTGTGTCTCTCTCTTTTCTTCCTCGGTGTATCTCTGTGTAATTGTTTAGCACCTGCCCGGAAGGCAGGTGCAAAGAATTGCCTCCGGCTTGAGCTGCCGGATAACATTGAATCTTTCTCCCCCTGTTGATATATTTTACCCGTTATGTCGGTGAAGGGCCAGTCGCTTCCCGGCGATTCTTTGAACGGTCGAGATAAAGGTCGGTTTTATTACTTCGGATCTGCGGGCGCCCGTCGGAAAATGCGGTGATCCTTTCAGGACTCTGAAATCCGGACGCTTGCGTGACTGTCGGCGGGCAATATCCGGTAGTTAATTCATTCCTCCGAACCCGGTCGGAAGATCTAAATCCCTCCCGACTTGCAGCGAAGAACGGCGTATGGCCGCGTGAGAGTGTGAAGGCTTTTTGTTTGTTGATATAAATGGCAGTGTATTTGAGATGACTGAATCGATACCGGCGGTGCAACAATCGCCGCAGGCGGGACTTCCCCGAGTCAAGCTCGCTCCGGCATCGAATAATTAAAAAGGAGAACATTAATGGCTACGTTCATCACTGAAGAGTGTATTAACTGCGGCGCCTGCGAACCTGAATGCCCTAACACGGCAATCTATGCGGGCGGCGTCGAGTGGGACCTCTCCGGCGAAAAGCATCCCCCGATTTCTAACGATTTCTATTACATAGTCCCTGACAAGTGCACCGAATGCGTCGGTCATCACGAACAGGAACAATGTGCTGCAGTGTGTCCGGTCGACTGCTGCATCCCTGATCCGAACCACGCCGAGGCTGAAGAGGCTCTTTTTGCCAGAGCCGTGAAACTGAATCCCGAACTCGCCGGCCTTGAGCTTTCTGCCGCGACATCCAGATTCAGAAAGTAGTAAGCAGCAATTTCACGTCACAGGGTTGACGGGGGATATTTATGGAAGGTCGGGTCCAACACCCGACCTTTTCTGTTTGGGCATTATGTGAAAACACTGAAAGCGAATCGGTCAGATATTTCCTTGGAAGGAATAGGACGTAGGTCAAACGAACCAAACGGATTCCCACTGGTTTCTTGCTTGCGTAAGTATATAATCCATGGTGACCTCGTGTCTCTCCGTTTGCCGTTTGGATCCAGGGATTTGAGACAAATGCTGGTGACTATGTGCGAATAGGAGAGTACAAACTCACGGCACTCGAGACATGCCGTTTCTACCTCGACGGTGGCGCCATGTTCGGAGTTGTTCCCAAGGTTCTCTGGGAAAGAACGAACCCTTCAGATCAGAAGAACCGGATCGAGATGGCCGCGCGCACGCTCCTCATAGACAACGGCAAGCGCCGGATCATCGTGGACACCGGTGTCGGCCAGGGGTGGGATCCGAAGTTTTCACAGATCTACGGCATCGACAATTCGAAGTACACTCTCTCAGAATCGCTGAAAGCTGCCGGCCTGTCGGCCGGCGACATCACCGACGTCATACTCACTCACCTTCATTTCGACCATGTAGGCGGCGCGACATTCGCCGATGGCGACGGCTCTGTGAAACCGACTTTCCCGAACGCCACCTATTATGTCCAGAAGAAACAATACGAGTGGGCCGTTAACCCGTCGGAGAAGGATCAGGCAAGTTACCATAACGAAAAATATGTCCCTCTGTTCGAGCAGGAGAGGCTCAGGCTCCTCGAAGGAGAAACGGAATTTCTGCCGGGGATTTTTCTGAGACTCACGAACGGCCACACAGTCGCACATCAGACCGTCCTCGTCACAGACGGAGCGGAAACGCTGTGCCATCCGGGCGACACCATCCCCACTTCATCGCACATCCCTCTCCCTTATATAATGGGATATGACAATTCTCCGCTGACGACGTTGGAGGAGAAGAAGGCGATCCTGGCGAAAGCGGTCGAGCGCAACTTCATACTTTTTTTTGAGCACGACCCGAAATATGCCGCGACCCTCGTCGCAAGAACCGACAAAGGGTACAGGCCCGGCACGCCCGTCGACATGAGTGAGCAACTGCAATAAATGAATACCAATCCCGATAATCCAATAGCCACACTCTTCAGAGTGTGGCCCTGATATATATGGAGTCCCCCTCTTGCCTGAATTCATAAAGATCGCCTCCGTTTCCGACCTTCGCGAAAACAAGGGCATCGCGCGCAAGCTTGAAGACGACGACGTTGCGATTGTTAAGCTTGGAGACAGCATCCATGCATTCCTGAACATTTGTCCCCATCAGCATACGCCTCTCGTGGACAAGTACGGCGGCCAGATTCAGGGTGAAGAGCTCACCTGTCCAATGCACGGGTGGACATACAACTTGAAGACGGGGAGATGTGTTAACCAGAGTGGAAAGCTGAAGATGCTTGAGGTGAAAGTCGAAGACGGCGCGGTCTATGTCAGGAAAGTGGTCAATGAATTCGGTTGGTGATATTCCCGAATGAGCAGCGGCAAGAAAACGGATTCCGGTATCGTGAAGCGACTCGCTTCGGAAAAAGGCTTTGAACTGGTTGGGATTGCCGAAGCCTGTCGGCTCGATGAAGAATCGGCGCAACTCACGGAATGGCTTTCCCGTGGCTACCAGGCGAGCATGCAGTGGATGGAAAGAAATACCGACAGGCGTGCCGATCCGCGCTCTGTGCTGAACGGAGCGAAGTCCGTCGTCTCGTTGGGAAAGAACTACTACACACAGTCTCAGCATGCAGACACGTCCGCGAAGATCTCGAAGTATGCGTGGGGAGACGACTACCACCTCGTTCTTGGCAGGGTTCTGAAAGACCTCGTCGCGGAACTTTCGGAAATGTTTCCCGGGAACAACTTCTTATGGTACTGCGATACCGGCCCGGTAATGGATAAGGCATGGGCCCGCCGGGCCGGGATCGGCTGGATCGGCAAACACACGAACGTGATCAGCCGGCGGATTGGGTCGTGGGTATTTCTCGCCGAAATCATTACGGATCTCGATCTGGAGTACGATCTGCCTGAGACGGATCACTGCGGGAGCTGCCGTGCCTGCATCGACGCCTGTCCGACGAATGCGATCGTCGAGCCGTATCTCCTCGATGCAAACAAATGCATTTCGTTTCTCACAATAGAGAACCGCGATGAAGCCATTCCTGCAGAATTCGTCCCGAATCTTGATAGTTGGCTTTTCGGTTGCGACATTTGTCAGGACGTCTGTCCGTGGAACCGGAAATTTGCCGCTCCTTCAGGCGAACCGGCCTTCCTGCCGCGCGAGGAAAATCTGAATCTGAAGCCGCAGGATATTCATCTAATGACCAGGGAAGAGTTCGCCGGGAGATTCAGGCGCAGTCCCGTCAAGCGCACTAAGTATGAAGGTTTGCAGAGAAATGCCAGGGCATTATCGGCCGGGTCAAATTCGCCGGAAAACGGATGTCACAGTTAGTATCGCTAATATTGCCGACGATACGAATCGAGTGGGTCATTATGCCGGATATTTTCATCAATGATTCAGTAATAACATCAGGAAATAATTCGAAGTGAAGTACAAGGGATATTTGTTCGATCTGGACGGAGTCCTGATCGATAGTTCAAAAATACATTACGCGGGCTGGAAGAAGGTCCTTAACAGTCTTGGTAAGGAAATCGATTACGAGAAGTTCCGAACTGCCTGTTTCGGCAAGAGAGGCGTCGATACGCTCGAGCTGTTTTTTCCGAAAGGGAAGTTCAGCGACGACGAGGTGAAGAGGCTCTCGGATGAAGTCGACTCGAATTTCGTCAACACGGTAGCGGAAGTTGGCGTCCCGATAAATGGGGCGCTCGAATTCCTGCAGATGCTCAGGCGATCGGAGCAGAAAATTGCACTTGCGACTTCGGCACCGCGGCAGAATGTCGATGCGTTTCTCGATGCGTTCCGGCTCCGGGGCGCGTTCGACGCCGAAGTGTGCGGCGACGATGTGACGAAAGGGAAACCTGATCCCGAAGTCTTCCTCAAGGCAGCATTCGGGTTGGGCGAGGATCCTGCGCATTGCGTCGTCTTCGAGGATTCTCTTCCCGGGGTGACCGCGGCAAAGGCCGCTGGCACCTCTTGCGTGGCACTACTGACTACCACCACCGCCGAAGTCCTGAAAGCTGCAGACTTTTTCATAAGAGATTTTGCAGATGAAACATTGAAAAGAATAATAAGGCCCGAAGAATCTCGGGGGCCGAAAGTAAGGGAGAAAGTATGAACAATCCAAAAGATGCTTCGCACAGGAAAGTCATTATCATCGGATCGGGGCCTGCAGGGCTGACAGCGGCCATCTATACCGGCCGCGCCAACCTTGAACCGATTCTCTTCGAGGGGAGCCAGCCCGGAGGCCAGCTGACTATCACGACTGAAGTCGAGAACTACCCCGGATTTCCCGAAGGCATCATGGGACCCGAGCTTATGGACATGATGAAGAAACAGGCCGAAAAGTTCGGCACGAAGACTTTCTTCAGGGATGTGTCGCAGGTCGATCTCTCCAAACGGCCGTTTGTGGTGAAGAGCGGGAGCGAGACCTACACGGCAGACTCCATCATAATCTCCACCGGCGCTTCGGCAAAGCTCCTCAACATAGAATCGGAGAAAGCGCTGATGGGATACGGAGTGTCCGCATGCGCGACATGCGACGGGTTCTTTTTCAAAGACCAGGAGATCGCTGTCGTCGGTGGCGGCGACACTGCGATGGAAGAGGCGAACTTCCTTACGAAGTTCGCAAGCAAGGTTACGGTCGTGCATCGTCGCGATTCGCTCCGCGCTTCCAAGATAATGCAGGAGCGCGCCTTCTCGAATCCCAAGATAAAGTTTGTATGGGATTCCGTCGTCGATGAAGTGCTCGGGGTCCAGGAGAAAAAAGTGCGCGGCGTGATGCTCAAGAATGTGAAGACTGGCGAGCGAACCGAAATGAAATGCACCGGTCTCTTCCTCGCAATCGGTCATCAGCCGAATACCGCCATATTCAAGGGGCAGCTGGAAACCGACAGCGTCGGGTACATCGTCACCAGGAACGGCTCGACCGAGACGAGCGTGCCGGGTGTGTTTGCCGCCGGAGATGTAGCAGACAAGAAATACCGTCAGGCAGTTACCGCCGCAGGAACCGGCTGCATGGCCGCGATTGATGCGGAGAAGTATCTTGAAGCGCTTTATCACAAATCGGCTGACTAATCTTGCGATTGCCGTGAGCTGAAAGCTCACGGCAATCAGCGGCAGTAGGCACATGGGCTGAGAGGAACCAGCACAGGAGCTGAGGACAATCGGCACAGAGGCTGCAAGGGAATCTCAGCGGCGAGGGGACCAGCAAGGGAAATAGTAGATCCAATATCGGCCATCATTTGACCTACCATAGTCGGCCTATAGTCTAATTACCCTGAACTTCAGACCAGGGCACAGAGGAAGCTGAGCAACAGATATGGAGGCCAGGCAGCTCCCTTGGCAGCAGTGAAATTGCTCTGTAGGCCAGGCCACTACTTGGGAGGCCAGCTACATGCCCCGAACTTTAGTTCGGGGCATGCATAATTCCCCTGTCAGGGCTTTAGCCCCTCATCCTCACTGTCAAATCCATTCCTTTCCATAAATTCCCGCCGCTCTACCTCAAAACTCTTCCGCCGGTGGTGCTCTTCCTGATCCCGAATATAGTCCCTTACACGGGGCACGGCCGAGTAACTCACGGACTCCGCGTAATAACAATCCTGCCAGCCGAACTCCTCTTTCAGTGCTCCCGTCTGGTTCATCCAATGCGACGATTCTCCCTTGATCAACTGTACCACTTTACTCAAAGCCTGGTCCGGTCCCAGCGAGACTAAGACGTGAATGTGATCTTCGACGCAATTAACTGTGTCCACATAGATCCCTTTTCCTCTGGCGTTCTCGACAATGTGCCGGAGCAGCATCTCCTTTATTATCGGATTGATTATCCGTTCCCTCCGATAGGTTGACCAGTTCAAATGTACCCACACCCTCAAAAAAGACATTATGCCACCCTCCCTTACGTTTTTATCCGCGCAAACCCGATATCAAATCGGATAGTATTCCCCGGACCGCCGGGATGTTGAAAGGTATCCCAAGCATTCTATCGGCAATCGGTCCGGGGCAATGGCGCTGTCTGACTAATGCGCTGGTGTCGGCTTGGGTGTTATTCCTTTATACACCATCGCCAGTACCGCGCCCGCGATCATGTATTCGATTATTCCGTAGATGAACCACTGCAGCGCAAGCGAGTAAGGGATCTCGATCATCGCGTACGTCCCGTAAGCCATACCCGAGCTCAACCAGACGCCTACGTAAAACCCATAACGTACACCCTCCATCACTCCCTTGTTCTCGTATCCCTTTGAAAACACGAGTGTGAAGAAGAAGGCCGTGACGAGATCCAGCACGTGGTAAATCCACATGAGAGACATCATGTCGGGCCGCCAGACATTGACCTGCGCGTACGCGCCGGCGAGTATGATGCCGTCTACAAGAAACATCAGGATTTCCATCACGACAAACACGGCCAGTGCCCCGAGCCAAAACCTCTTGCCCATTATCCCTCCTTTTTTTGATTTTTGAGAAATGTCGCGAAGCACAGTTCAATTCTAGGCAAACCTCCTGTAACATACAAATCGACCTTCTTTCTTTTCCTTCACGCTTCAGCGTGAGGTTCCACCAATTGTTTACCCCATTATTCTTATATTGATGAGTATTTTATGGACATTAAAACCAAAAGAAGAATCGTTCTCGTTGGCGATAAAGTCCTGATTACCCCGGACAAGAACCAGGAGAAAACCGAACACGGGCTCTACCTGCCTCCGGGTGTCAAGGATAAGGAACGCGTGCAGGGAGGGATCGTCGTACAGGCGGGACCCGGTTATGCGATTGCCAATCCTAATTTCATAGACCAGGAGCCGTGGTCGACTTCTCCCCGCGAACCTGTGAAATACATCCCGCTCCAGGCAGAACCCGGCGATTACGCCCTATTTCTGCGCGATCAGGCTGTGGAAATCGAATTTGAGGGAGATAAATACTTCATCATCGCTCATTCTTCCATCCTGATGCTGATCAGGGACACAGAAATCCTCGATCCTACCCTCTGAAAATTCACTCATACTCCCTTCCGCGAGTATTTGAGTGCAACTTTTGTTCCATCTTTGTTTCAAGTTAGTTTATGAGTTGTTAACTTAATTCGTCATGAGGGAATTATTTGTCATAGACGAAGTGGCCGTCGACAGCAGTCTACTGAATCGCAAGTTCGCTTGCGACTTGCTCAAGTGTAAGGGTGCCTGCTGCAGTCTTCCCGGAGGAAGGGGGGCCCCTCTCCTCGGTTCCGAGATTCCGGAAATGGAGGCCGCCCTCCCTGAGGTACTTCCACTCCTTAGTAATGAGAAACGAAACCTCATCGGGAAATATGGTTTCTACGAAGGGGACAAGGGCGATTATGCCACCACATGTGTCGACGATGAAGACTGTGTGTTCGTATACAGGGAAAATGGTATTGCCAAGTGTGCCATCGAAAAAGCGTACAATGATGGCAAGGTCGGTTTCAAAAAGCCGATCTCATGTAATTTGTATCCTATCAGGGTCAGCCGGTTCGGAGGCGACATTCTTCGGTACCATGAACTGAAAGACTGCGACCCTGCAGTAAGAAAAGGTGAATCAGATAACGTGGGTGTTATAGAATTTTTGAGATCCGCTCTCACGCGTCTTTATGGTGAAGAGTGGTACAGTAAGTTGGAAATTTACGCGGGCCTGAAACCCGTAGAAAAACGCTGACGGAGGGTCTGTGTCGTTATGTTGAAGTTCGGACAAACACAGCGCCTCAGTCAGGAATTGAGGCTCCAGCCCCAGCAGATTCTCTACTACGACCTTTTGCAGCAGCCGATATTCGCTCTTCAGCAGAGGCTTAGGACCGAGCTCGACGAGAATCCTGTCCTCGAACTGGAAGAGGCGGAAGAACTCATCGAGGAACCGGAGATGGAGCTGAAAGAGGCGGACGAAAAGGGCGACGATCCGATAGACGAACCCGAGTTCAGCGATGTCGACCTCGACGAGTTCAGGAATGACGAAACCGATATCAAATTGAAGAAGCAGCGTTCCGAGGATGACGAAGAGTTTGAGTTTGCGCCGCCCGCTGTCGAGAATATGTACGACCACCTCATCCAGCAGCTCCAGCTCCTCAATTTCAACGAGAATGAGAAACTCCTCGGCGAAGAGATCATCGGCAACATCGATGACGACGGCTATCTCCGTGAGGATTTGACGAAGATAGTCGAGGACGCGAACCTTTCCTTCCAGCTCACTCTCACGGTTGAAGATGCGGAGCGGGTCCTCGCGGGCATTCAGACCCTCGACCCTTTAGGAGTGGGCGCCCGCAACCTGAGGGAATGCCTCCTCGTCCAACTTAAGGCGCGCGTGGATCTTGAGCCTTCCGAGCGCCAGCTTGCGACGAGAATCATCGAGGAGGATTTCGAAGATTTCTCGAACCATCGTTATGACCAGCTCGCGAAGAAGCTCGGCATCGGTCCTGAGGAGATCAAGACGGCCGATGCCGTGATAAAGAAGTTGAACCCCAAACCGGGTGAAGGATTTCTCCTCCCCCTCGAGACTACCGTCGTTGTCCCCGATTTCGTGGTACACGAGGATGAAACCGGGGAGCTTGTCATCACGCTTAACGAGCGCGATATGCCGCAGGTCCGCATAAGCCCCAAATATCTCGACATGATGAAGCAGGCGCGCGGCCGGAAAACAGACGCACAGACGAAGGACTTCCTCAAACGCAAGCTCGAATCCGCGAAGTGGTTCGTAAATGCGCTCCTGCAGCGGCGCGAAACCATGACGAGAGTCATGCAGGCACTGGTCGAAACGCAGCGCGAATTCTTCACTGAAGGTCCCGACAATATCCACCCCCTGATTTACCGCGACATAGCCGACAGAACGGGGTTCGATATTTCTACCATCAGCCGCGTCGTCAGCGCGAAGTATGTCCAGACCGACTTCGGAGTATTCAGGCTGAGGGATCTGTTCAGCGAGGGACTGAGGACCACGGACGGTGAGGAAGTCGCCACCCGCGAGATAAAGAACAAGATTAAAAGCATGATAGAAGGAGAGGAGAAGAACAGCCCTCTCAACGACGAGAAGATTACCGAGTTGCTGAACCAACAAGGCTACAAAGTGGCCCGCAGGACGGTTACGAAATACAGGGAGCAGCTGCGTATTCCGCCGGCCAGAATGCGACGTGAGGCATAACAACATGGCAACCATCGATACCCTCGATCGCGATACGGTCGAGGGAAAAGTCCGGCACTATAAAGAAGTAGTATCCCGGTATGAAAAGAAGTATTCTGCGGCGTTCGATGAGCTTCAACGAAAGACGTCGGGATCCGCCCTTACGCCGGAAATAGAAGACGATTTGCTCGACTGGAAGGAAGCACTCTTGATGGTCAGCGTTTACGAGAGGGTGTTGGGCGAGATGAATAAACCCGGTTGACTGCCCGGGCCGGGGGATTAAGAGTTGGCTCTCCGGAACTGACTCCGGAGTCGTTAAGATCTAAAGGATAACCATGCAGATCCATGGAACTACTGTAATCGGCATTATCAAAGACGGAAAATGTGCGATCGGAAGCGACGGCCAGGTTACAATCGGCCAGTCGGTGATGAAGAATAATTCCAAGAAAGTAAGGAAGCTTTACAACGACACGGTGATAGCGGGCTTCGCAGGCGCTTCGGCAGACGCCTTCACCCTTTTCGAGAGGTTCGAGGATAAGCTCCAGCAATATCACGGCAACCTGAGCAGAGCGGCGGTGGAGCTCACCAAAGATTGGAGATTGGACAAATACCTCAGGCGGCTCGAAGCTCTTCTCGCCGTGATGAATAGCGAGACCGCACTGATAATCTCCGGAAACGGCGACGTCGTGGAACCCGACGACAGGATAGTCGCGATCGGCTCCGGTGGCAATTACGCGCTCGCCGCTGCCAGAGTACTCGTCAAGCATACCAATCTCACCGCGAAGGAGATCGTACTCGAATCGCTGGATGCCGCGTCTGAAATCTGCATTTATACAAACAAGCATTTTTCAATCGAAGAAATCTGAAATGGCAAAATCGTCAAAACTCATAAAGAGCGATCCCTCCAAACGCGAGCTTACTCCGCGGGCCATCGTCGGCGAATTGGACAAGTATATCATCGGCCAGGACGCGGCCAAGAAATCGGTGGCAATAGCCCTGCGGAACAGGTGGCGCCGTCAGCAGGTCCCCGAGGATCTCCGGGAAGAGATCATGCCGAACAACATTATCCTCATCGGGCCGACCGGCGTGGGGAAGACAGAGATAGCACGCCGCCTCGCCAGACTCTCCAATGCTCCTTTCATAAAAGTGGAAGCATCTAAGTTTACCGAAGTCGGCTACGTGGGGCGAGATGTCGAGTCCATGATACGCGATCTTGCCGAGATTGCAGTTGCCGGCGTAAGATCGGAAAAGACCGCCGAAGTCAGGGACCGCGCCAAAGCGCTTGCCGAGGAACGGGTCCTCGACGAGCTGATCCCGATGAAGTCCACTAAACGTGTAAGCGTCGAAGCACCCGACAACGGTAATGAAGAAGAAGAGCGCCGGCAGACTCGTGAAAAGTTGAGGAAAATGTTGAGGGACGGCGAACTCGACAAACGCACGATCGAAGTTCAGGTTACGAGCGACACCATGCCGATCATGCAGGTCTTCGGCCCGCTGGGAGGTGACGACCTTGGAACAAACTTCCAGGACCTTCTGAGCAACATCATGCCGAAGAAGACCAAGGCGCGAAGAGTCCCGATACCCGAAGCCCTCAGGATCTTCGAGCAGGAAGAAGCCCAGAAGCTTGTCGATATGGACGGCGTAATCAGGGAGGCGGTCGGAAGGGTCGAAAACAACGGCATTGTGTTCATCGATGAAATCGATAAGATCGCGACGACCGGCGGTGATTCGAGGGGACCTGATGTCTCTCGCGAAGGAGTCCAGAAAGACCTCCTCCCGATTGTCGAGGGTTCCACCGTCATGACTAAGTACGGCACCGTGAAGACCGACCATGTGCTCTTTATCGCGAGCGGCGCATTCCATACCGCGAAACCTTCAGACCTCATCCCGGAACTGCAGGGAAGATTCCCGATAAGGGTCGAACTGAACAGTCTGAACGAAGATGACTTCTATAAGATTCTTACGATGCCCGAGAACGCTCTCATCAAGCAGTACACCGCTCTCCTCGCTACCGAAGGCGTGTCGATAAAATTCTCGGATGATGCCATCCGTGAAATAGCGAAAGTCGCGACCGAGGTGAACGAACAGGTAGAAAACATCGGTGCCCGACGGCTCCATACAATCATGACGACGTTGCTCGAAGATATACTTTTTGACGTTCCCGACAAGATCGAGTCTGACAAGATTGAAATCTCCGGCGCGCTTGTGCGCGACAGGCTGAGCAAGATCGTCAGGGACCGCGACCTGAGCAAGTATATTCTCTAAGAGGACTCCCGTAAGGTGAGATGTCCGATCTGACAGTTGAGAAAGTAGATCCCGCCTCCTACTTGAAATTCCTGGGAGAAAACCCTCCTCAGGATCCTTACTCATTGCCGACTTTCCTCGATGCGTACCGGTCTGTGCTCTCGCGCGAGGTCGAGTACCTCCTGATTTTCAAAAAGGAAACGCCGATAGCTTCCTGTGCGCTTTCAGTCGGGAAGAGATTCTCACAGCCGATCGTGAGATTGCTTCCCATCAGGGCATACGATGGCGTCCATTTCCGCGCCCTTGGCGAATCGAAGGGACAGAAACTGGAATTTGACCGGTTGTCGGCGCTGCAGTCGCTCGAAGGATTTCTATCCCGGAGCTATGGTTTCTACCAGCTTGTGTTTCGTCCCGGTTTCATGGATGTCAGACCGTTCCAGTGGGCGGGCGCAGCCGTGATTCCGCAGTACACTTATGTCGTGGACTTGGCGAATTTCTCTGAAGAGAATTACACGAAGTCATTGAGGGAGGTGCTCAGGGCGGCGGAGCGGGCTGGTCTGAATGGCGGTACGTGTTCAGTGGGCGAACTGGTTTCTCTTCATCAGCTGAGCTACGAACGCCACGGACGCAGACCACCTGTGGCGCAAGACCGGCTCCAAAGCATTCTTGAAAAACTCGGCCAGGCCGGGCTTCTCTCAATTGCGTGCATACGAAACGGCAACGCGAAAATCATCGCAGGCATGGCGTCGCTCAAGTGCGCCGACGGGAGTTACTTCTTTGTTGCCGGCACCGATGCCGACGCGGAGAAAGGGGCCTCACATTTGCTTTACCACGAGATCTTCAAGTCCGGGAAGGAGGCGGGAAAATCTTTCGTGGATTTGGTCGGCGCCAATACTCCTACGATTAACCTGTTCAAGTCTTCGTTCGGTCCGAGGCTTGAAGTGTACTTCCGTGTCTGGAAGGCGAATTCAATTGCAGCGCGGCTGGCTTCCATTTTGAAAAAGGTATGATGGAAAAGGCCGGACAATTTTCGCTCACACAGAACGCCGGCCTCGTCGGTATATCCAAGCTCGTCAACATCCTCGCTCTCCTTGCTGCGTCGATGGTACTTACGCGCATATTCACCCGCGCCGAATACGGCAGCTATGAACAGGTATGGCTGATCTATAACTCCTTGCTTCCGCTGGCGGGATACGGCCTCAGCAGCGCACTCTATTTTTTCTCCGCCAGGGAGGAGAAGCGTGCAGTCTACTCGGCTGCGATTACCGCGTCGTCTGTGATCGGTCTTCTCGCCGGTATAATACTGGCTGCTTTCGCCCCGCTATTTGCACGCTTGTTCGATGCACCGTCGCTCACCGTTTATATCAGGGTACTCGCAGTTTACACCTTGATGGCGTCTCCCTCGCTAATGTTCGAGTCGATCTTTGTCACCGAGCGCAGAGTCGGCCTCCTCCTTGTCGGCAATATAATTATCGCAGTATTGTTTGCAGGGTCGATCTTCATATCGGCACTCGTTTTCCATAGCATGCTGTTTGTCTTTGTTTGCATAGCTGCGGTTGGAAGCGCGAAATCGGTGTTTCTCATAGTCTACATGTTGAAAGCCGGGAAGTTCACCCGAAGGAGACTATCGCCCCTTGTGAAGTCGCAGTTTCTTTATGCGCTTCCTATTCTCGTCAGCAGCATAGCGGGAACGATAAGCAAGCAGGTCGACAGATACCTGGTGTCGCTGCTCATGACCCCGGAGAAGTTCGCGATATACGCGATCGGGTCGAAGGAACTCCCTTTGATCGCTGTGGTAACCGGCTCCGCTTCCGCCATCCTTTTTCCTGTGTTCAGTGAGCTCGGTTCGAAGGGCGGTCGTGATAAGTTCATCGAAATATGGCGCAACTCGATATCGAAGACCGGCTTCTTCCTCCTTCCCCTCATGGTCTTTCTCCTCTATTCGGCGAACGACTTCATGGGCTTTTTTTTCGGACAGAAGTATGTCGTGAGTGCGGCGGTGTTCCGGATATTTCTGCTCCTCCTCCCTTTGCGTCTCGCGTTCTACAGTCAGGCTCTTTTCTCGCTCGGGAAACAGAAACTCTATATGTATACTTCGATCGCGGAGATGTTTCTCAGCGGTATCGCATCGTACCTCCTCCTGCGGACATACGGACTTGAAGGTGCCGCCATCGGTAAGACGCTGGTTACATACATCGAGGTGCTGGTCCTTGTGGGCGTTTTGACTTTTGCGCTCAAAGCGACGATCGTCGAGATGTTTCCCTGGAAGAAGATTTTGAAGCTCCTGGTGGTCTCCGTAGTCGCGCTTGTCCCTCTGTTACCCGTGAGGAGTTACTTCGGGAATGTTTATTACAGGTTCGTTATCGAGTGCGTTATGTTCGCCTCCGTATTCGGCGGGCTGGCATTGCTGACGGGTTCGGTTCGTATCATTAGTCTTAAGAAAATGCAGTTTGTAGTGAATTGATCCGATAATAAAATGATGGAGCACACGAGGAGAATTGAATGGACATTGTAAATTCCCAAATAGAGAATTACCTGAACAATCTTTACGGAACGCGTCATGAAGTGCTTGTAAAAATGGAAGCAGAGGCAAACGAGAGAGATTTCCCGATAGTCGGTCCGCTGGTCGGCAAACTCCTTTACCAGCTTGCAAGGATGATCAAGGCGCGGCGGGTATTCGAGATGGGATCGGGCTACGGTTATTCGGCATTCTGGTGGGCTCTCGCCGTCGAAGGGGGTGAGATACACTGTACCGAGGGGAGCGATTCAAACAGGGCACGCGGCGAAGCTTATCTGAAGGAAGCGGGCCTGCTCCATAGAGTCAAGTATCACGTGGGCGATGCGCTGGAAATCATCGGCAGAGTGGAAGGGAAGTTCGACATCGTTTTCATAGATATAGAAAAACAGAAATATCCTGCGGCGCTCGATAAGGCGGCAGGAAGGATAAAGGATGGTGGACTCCTCGTCGCCGATAACGTGCTTTGGTCGGGGAAGGTCACCGAAAAGAAAGGCGACGATTCCACCGAAGCGATCAAGGAATTCAACCGCAAACTGTTTTCAAGAACCGATTTCGCGGCATCGATAGTACCCGTCAGGGACGGTGTTGCCGTGGCTTACAAAATGTAACCGAGGATTATATGATCTACGTGTATTACCACGTCACCGCCGTGAATGAGTTCAAGCAAAGAATCGCCGCATACTTCGACGAAGGGAGGAAGTTCGGTCTCGAAAGAGTAATGCAGCGGGTGGACCAGCCCGACCTCTTCATGGAAATAGTGGACGTCCACTCGAATATCGGCGAACCGCTCAACGCCCTTTCAGACTTGCGCGCGAAGCATGGAATGAACAAATTGATATTGAACAATAAAATTCATGTCGAAGTATTCGACGTGCTTTTGGGATCGTCCGAGAAGGGCAATAGATTAATCTAAATTCTAATGGAGTTGAAATGTCAAAGCTCGTTTTAATTCGTCATGGCGAATCGCAATGGAATCTTGAAAATCGGTTCACGGGTTGGGTGGATGTACCCCTATCAGACCGCGGAGTGAAAGAAGCCCAATCGGCAGGAGAGAAACTGAAAGATTACAGGTTCGATCTGGGTTACTGTTCCAAACTCAAAAGGGCAATAGATACACTGAAACTGGTCCTTCAGAAAACGGGCCAGACGGATCTGCCCGTTGAGTACGATACGGCACTGAACGAACGACACTATGGGGACCTGCAGGGCCTTAACAAAGCCGAAACCGCTAAGAAGTTCGGTGAGGAACAGGTCCACATCTGGCGGCGCAGTTACGATGTCCCGCCTCCGAATGGCGAGAGTCTCAAAGACACTGCAGCGCGAGTCCTCCCCTACTGGAGGTTCAAAATACAGCCCGACGTCAAGGCCGGCAAGGAAATCCTCGTCGTGGCACACGGTAACAGCCTTCGTTCCCTCGTCATGTTCCTGGACGACATGACGAAGGAGCAGGTTCTCGAGCTGAACATACCGACGGGTGTGCCTCTTGTCTATGAATTCAACGGCGACAAGATCGTCAGCAAGAAATATCTGCAAGATTGAATTTCTCTCCAGCCCCGGCCCGGAGACGGGCTCTCCGGTGCCGGGCGAGCGTTTTCCCGCCTCTTACCGTTCCATCATACGATTAATTTACTTTCATGATTTGAGATTGCGCTGATTTGAGGCCGTCTCATTTCTCTTTGACGAACTAAATTCCCCCTGCTTGCGTCATAGATATCAGCTGATCCGCCGAGGGAGTGGCGCCGATGAATCACGAATGGCGGCGCAGCTAATAAAACAAGGAGTACAAATATGAAAACGGGTCGTTTCATTTCGAGCCTGTTCACGCTTCCGCTTCCCATCGTCTTCGCGCTGGTTTCCATCACTGCTCCGGCATTTGCGGGAGAATCGAACAATCCGGCAATCCCGGTTACTAAAGTGGTACAGTACCGGCTGGCTAAAGCGAATATCCTGTCCGGTAGCAAGATGAACGTTGTCCTCAGGGGCCGGGATATTGTCCTGACCGGTGCGGTAAAGACGATCTATGACAGGCGTGAGGCCGCAAAACTGGCCCGAAGCACTGCCGCGAACTACAGAGTCGTCGATGACCTCACTGTCGCGCCGCCTCCGACAAAAGACAGCCTGATAGAAGCTGAGGTTATGCATAGGATTGAAAGGAACACTACTTATACAGTGTTTGACTGGGCTATGGCTCACTCGAAGAACGGAATCGTGACGCTGAGCGGTTGGGTGAGATCCCCGTTCAATGTTGTGGAATACCAGCGGCAGGCAGAGCATGTCGTCGGCGTTCGAAAAGTGGTGAATGATCTGAGTGTCGAGTTGGGATATAGGGAGCTTGCACGGCGTGCTATGAGGATCGTCTATCGGCAGGGGATGTTGATCGGTTACTCGCTGAGGCTCGACCCGCCGGTCCATGTAATTGCAGTCGATGGCTACGTCATTCTGGAAGGCAAGATATATTCGTCCAGCGTCGGTAATTATCTCGCAAGCGTGGTCGGTTTTCGGACTGGCGCGATTCGCGTGATAGATAAGCTTCAAAGCCCTGCGTAAAGACTCCACAGCGCCGGTTATCCCAGGATGGCGCAGAGTCTAAACATTATGAGCCGCCCGATTTTATATGAGGCGGCTCTCCCTTTATTTACCTGAATAACGAGTAGTCTACCGGGGTTTGGTGCTCCTCTTCATTCATCATGGACTGCCATGCCGACGCGATCATCATAGCAACGGCACCTGGCCAGGGCTAAGCAGTTCCTTTTGGATTCTCGCCGCCAATACGCTAAATTATGTCTCGAGGCGGAGTAGCTCAGTCGGTTAGAGCAGTGGAATCATAATCCACGTGTCGGGGGTTCGAATCCCTCCTCCGCTACTGAATCCCTCGCAAAGCGGTTGATGTTCAGATTTGTCTGTTGCCCACCACACCGCAGCAATCCAGTTTGATTCACACCAACCGGTGCCGTAGGCACCGAATGTTTGCAAAACAGCCGGACCACAAACTGCGCCGTGCGCAGGGACGGGATGAAAATACAGCTACTCGAGCGTAATTCTGAACCGGCACGTCTTGCCGCCGCGCTTGAGCGATTCAACCAGCTCTACAGAACTCTCTCTTCCGGTATATGTCTTGAACATTTCCCGGACATATCCAACCGAACAAAGACAGTAGGTACCTGATAACCCTTCCGGCCCTGTCTCGACAAGCGGACAGAGACAATACCCATCGGCCACTTTCAATCCCTTCGGGTTCCCGACGTAACGGAATTCAACCACATTGCCTTCGCGCCTCGCGGCGATTTCGCCGGTGCTCTTGTTAATGGCGGCGATCAACTCGTCGATGCCGATCACCTTGATTTGTTTGTCCGCGACACTCCCCTTGAAGCACGCTCTTCCACAGCCTTCCATTATTTCGCTC
The DNA here is from genome assembly GCA_021811615.1 of Bacteroidota bacterium. Classification (GTDB taxonomy): domain Bacteria; phylum Bacteroidota; class Ignavibacteria; order Kryptoniales; family JAKASW01; genus JAKASW01. The sequence continues at coordinate 78,005 of JAJZNW010000093.1, read as the reverse complement.
TTCTTCTTTTCGTCAAGGCTTTCGTCAAATAAGTCGAAGAATCGTTTCACCCATGCCTCAGAGAATCTCTGCCTCTCCTCGCACGGCGTGACGGGAGGCTCACCGGAAATCGACGCCGCTGCTTTGCCGATTGTCCCGGAAACAAGACACGATCCCACGCCGAACAGGCCGCATGATTTGAGAAACTCCTTTCTGTCCATCGTAATTAACCTCGTGTTTGACTGTGCGGTTCAATTATATCCCGTGGAAATTCATCATAGACCGCTGTGTCATGATGGGTGGTCCATGATGAACGGCGGGTCGGGAAGAGAAGACCCGACCCGCTTCTCCGAAGTCGCGGTCGGGCTATTGCACTTCCGCGAACGCAACCACATAGTTGTGACCGTACTTCTTCGCGCACTTCGGACAGGTTGTGTAATAGAAGTAGTACTTCTTCGTCTTCCTGCCGCTGGTCTCGACGTAACTGTCCATTTCTTTGATCCATTTCGGGACGGCGTTGTACGGCCCATCGAATACCTTTGTCATGAATGTTCCCGAGAGCTTTACGTTGTCCGCCCCCGGAACGTCCTTTGTGACCGCAACGTAGAATTCGGATTTCCAGGGCGATGGATCGTATGCCATTGCGATGAAGTCGGCGATCTCCGGCGCGGCTTGTGATTCCTGGGCCTTCTTCCACATCCTTCCCATCGTTCGCTTGATTGTGCCCGGCAACGGGATATGCATGAACTGCGGTATCGTATCCATTATGAAATGTTTGTCGGTCCACTGGAAAGTCTTTTCGTCCCAGGGGACTTTGTCGAATTTCGGGCAGCATTCCTTGGCCTGCTCCTTAATCTCGCTCATGACAGCCTCCATTTTTGTGTCTAAGAATAGAAACCGATGTAATACACGGGAGCTTTCCTGAATATGGGTGCGCCGCGAACTGGGAGAAGTGGTAGCAATTGGGCATCGAAGGGAAGCATTTGAGCCCGTGACACCTGACGTAGGAAATGTAGAACGCCTCTTTCTTAAAATCAAATATTCCTGATTTCATTGACAAAAAGGGATTAAATTGGTACAATTGAACCGGATCCTGTCCTCCAGACCAGGCCGCGTTTCAGTTCTGACACACTCGGTAACCTCATCGCTGACGAATAAATCAACCAGAGAGAACCCATGAAAAACTCTTACCTCCTTAAGTTTACAGGCATCATGGCTGTGGCAATGCTGTGTCTCATGCAACCCTTAGGTGTCACTGCATCTTTCGCACAAACAACGACCCACCAGGACAGCGTCCGAATGAGTTGGTGGGCCCACGCGCGCTTCGGTATGTTCATCCACTGGGGTATATACGCGGTTCCGGCACACGCCGAGTGGTACATGAACAACGGTCACGTCCCGCGTGCAGTCTATGAAAAATATGCGAAGGAATTTGATCCGACCGAATTCAATGCCGACACATGGGTGAAAATTGCAAAAAATGCCGGCATGAAATATCTCGTGATTACATCGAAGCACCATGACGGATTCTGCATGTTCAATACCAAAGCCACAGACTACAACGTCGTGAAAGATACACCGTGGCACAAAGATCCGCTGAAGGCTCTGAGCGCGGCGTGCCGCAGGTACGGTATTCACTTCGGGACGTATTACTCGATAATGGACTGGCACAGTCCTTATCAGGGTGCGAGCGATCCGAACCCTATGCATCCGACATACAATCCGACGCACTTCAAGCCGGGTAAGAAGGGGGCATACATCAAATACATGAAAACCCAGCTCAAGGAATTGATAACACAATACCATCCGCAGATCATGTGGTTCGACGGCGGATGGATGGAAGGGTGGACCCCAAAAGACGGCAAGGGAATTTACGACTATCTCCGCAAGCTCGACCCGAGACTGATAATCAATAACCGGCTCACCGGCGCGGGAGACTATGAGACACCTGAACAGCAGATTCCGCCGAACGGCATCCCCGGCCATTACTGGGAAACCTGCATGACGATAAACAACGATTGGGGATACAACGCGGCTGACAGTGATTATAAATCATCCGAGACATTGATTCGTAACCTCATCGACATCGCCAGTAAAGGAGGCAATTATCTCCTGAATGTGGGACCGACCGCGATGGGGGTGATCCCGCAGCCCGAAGTCGACCGCCTGGATACTATGGGCGCCTGGCTGAGGGTCAACGGAGCAGCGATATATGGAACGACGGCAAGCCCGTTCACGACACAGCTCCCGTGGGGCCGGTGCACGCAAAAGCCGGGGAAATTGTTCTTCGAGGTTTTCGACTGGCCTAAGGACGGAAAACTCGTGATCCATGGCGTCCATAGCGAACCGGCTCGCGCATTCATACTCTCTGACCGGAACAGAACTCCTTTGAAAGTGAGCCGTGAGGGCGATGCGTTAGTCGTCAACGTACCCGCCAAGGAGCCCGATACAATCTGCACGGTCGTGGCGCTCGATTTTGCGGGGAAGCCCGTGGTTTACAACCCGCCCGTAATTGGTCCGAAGCTGAAAATGTTCTTAGGCTCGACAGACATCACGATCAGTTCCGCTCCCGGAACGGAAATCCGCTATACTCTCGACGGACAGCCGCCTGCCTCGAGTTCGCCGGTTTACCTGCGTCCGGTTACACTGACCCGCCCCGCTACAGTGACGGCGTGTTATTTCATCGACGGACAACCTGTCAGCGGAACTTCTTCCGCGACTTTCACCAAAGCCGAGGCGATGCCGGCAGTCTCTCTCGAAGATGCCTCCAGCGGGGTCGAGTACAACTATTACACGGGCGAATGGACCTCGGTACCCGACTTCAAAGATCTCAAGCCGGTACGAGAAGCCGTACTCCCCGACTTCAGGTTGCCTAAGAATAGGGCGCTTCAATATTATGCAATAGAATACAAGGCGTTTGTATATATACCGGAAAGCGGTGTTTACACTTTTTACACGAGTTCAGACGACGGTAGCAGATTGTACATAGGCAACAATCTTGTCGTCGACAATGACGGTCTCCACGGGATGACGGAGGCGCATGGCGCCATAGCCCTCGCGAAAGGCTATCACCCGATACGCGTAGGATATTTTCAGTCACAGGGAAGCGACGGACTCGAGGTGAAATGTGAAGGACCGGGTTTCGGCAACAAGCCCATTCCAATTCCCGACACCGTGATTTATTTCAAGAGGTGAGAAGCATAACCCGGTTTACTCGTTTGCGGGACAGGCCTGTCCTCCAGTATTTGCATTAAGCCGCCACCTTTCAGAGGATTTGCAGGCGGGTGTCTTCGTCGTGGTCCGAACACGGACAGATAAGCCTGCAAGACATATCGTTCAGTGATTCTTCCTGGACGCCAGTTCCCTCGTGTGTTGCAGAAGTTCTTTCCCGCCTATCGCTCCATGGCCCGGTATAACGATCCGCGGGTCCGGATACCTCTTCATAACGCGTTCAATTGTTCCCCGGTAAGCGCTCAAATCTCCGTCGGTGGTATTCCCCAACGTTTCTGAAGCAAGCTCCTTCACCATGCACCCGGCAAATAGAATTCTTTCCGAGGGGATCCAGACGACGATGTTGTCGAGCGAGTGCGCCGGTCCCGGGTAATAACACTTTATCGCCGCATCCCCAAGAAGAAGATTGAGCGAATCTGTAAATCCGTGTCTCGGTATGGGAAGACCCTTTGCCTCTGCTATGTCGATCGTCATTTTGTTCGCGTATGATTCTATCCCAAGACTATCGATGTATGCAAGCCCCCCCATGCAGTCGCTGTGCCAGTGATTTGGGATGAAACCCGTTACAGTGACTCCCATGCTGTCCCTTATCCATGAAACGAGCGTCCTCGTGAGCGATGGAGTGACCGGCGTGTCGAAGAGCAAGGCTTTCCCCTGATTGATGAATAACAAACCGTTCGATCCCACTTTCCCGAACGGGGGCATGTCTGCGTAGGAAACATGCATATAAGCGTGTTTCGAAATCCTTATAAGCTGTATGTCCCTTGATACTTCGATCTTCTCGGGTTGTGCGGAAGATGAAGCCGGCAGGAAGAAAATCAAGAGGACAAGTGCGGTGACCAAATGTCTCACTATCTCCCCGTTAGATTATTCATGATTATCGACATGTATTCGTTATTTGCCTTCAATGAATTTCCGTTGGACAGTAAAGTCTGTTCCCCCTGGACATAACGACCCGGTGCGAGTTCCTGTCTGCCGTTTCTCACCATTTCTTCGAGCGAGTCCTCCGTGATCTCAAGATGAAATTGAAGCCCGACTATTCGGTCATCCAGGACGAATCCCTGGTTTTTACACGCTTCCGATGAAGCGACTCTGACAGAACCCGACGGTATTTCGAACGTATCTCCGTGCCAATGGAAGACGGTAAAACTGTCTGGTAGGAACCCGGTTACCGCGACATCCTTGTTTTCCGGAGTTGTGCTGACTGGAAACCATCCGATCTCTTTATGGTTGTTCTTTTTCACCGTCGCGCCGAGAACGTCGGCGATCAGCTGTGCCCCGAGACAAATTCCCAATACAGTGTTTCCTGCTCCGATTGCATTTTCAATGAAATGCTTCTCGCGATTGAGCCAGCCGAATTTCTTTTCATCATGGACTCCCATCGGCCCTCCCATAACAACGAGGCAATCAAAAGTTGAACTATCGGGGAATGGCTCGTCCCTGAAGAGCATCGTGGATGAGACCCGGGCTCCGCACTCTCTTGCCCAGTTGAGTATGCTTCCCGGTGTCTCGAATGGGACGTGCTGTATGTAGTGTAGTCTATTCAAGAGCGCCTCTTGTTCTGAATTTACAGCCTGGGACTAATGGCCTCCAGTTACCGTCGCATCAATTCATATGAACTCAGAAAGACGTGTCGAACTCGGTCCGGATGTTACCTATTTACGATACGCACGTCAAAAGTTTTAGAAGCGGTTGACAAGTCTGATAAGAAAGGAGCGAGTGCCATGAGACGCTTTCTTTTTATCGCGACGGCCTTTTTCATGCAGTCCTGCTACACAATTTTCTACACTCCTGACGAATACGCCGATTACAATGGTGTAAATCCGAACCATGATGAACCGGGCATCATTTTCATCGAAAGTCCGGATCAACCCTGTCCTCCTCCCGCCGAAGTTATCATCGTACCTGTAACAACCCAGGATAATTCGTCGGCCGTGTCTGCTCCTCCCAGAGTTCGCACGCAGGGTGTGACGCGAGCTTCAGCTGTCCCATCCCAGCCGGGTAACCCGGATGAAAGACACCGGACTTCTTCGCCTGCACCGCCGGCCGTTTCACCGGCTCCCCAGGGAAACGCGAACTCGCAGTCGAGTGCCGTCCGCGAGCGAACTGGTCCACAACCGCAGCAACCTGCCTCGCCCAGGGAACGGCCTGAATGAAAAAGAATGCAGGCTCCACCTTAGAGTCGGACGTCTAAGCCCGGGGGCAAATTTTCTCCGACCGACCGTTAGTACAATTCCGCGAAAGGATCCCATTTGGGATCGTCTTTCCAATCATACTCGATCGCGGTGCTTTCTTTCATCGCTATATCGTGCCCGAGGAGATCTGATATGAAACCGAAGGCCATATCGATCCCAGCACTCACTCCAGAGCTCGTATAAATGCTCCCGTCTTTTACCCATCTTGCCTTCTTCACCCAATTCACGCGTGGAGATTCTGTCAGTGCCCATGAGAAGGCTTTTTTGTTGGATGTTGCTTTCCTTCCATCAAGAAGTCCAGTTTTTGAGAAGAGCGTCGAACCGGTGCATACCGTCAGGATGAATTTCGCACTTTTTCCTGATTTCTCGAGAGCTTTAATGAACTCCTTGTTTTTGACAAGCGCTCTTGTCCCGATACCGCCGGGTACAAGCAATGCGTAATCTTCCTCGAGTTCAGACGGAAAAGGCTCCGTCATCACTGGTACTTTGTGTGAGCTGGTTATGATGCCGCCCTTCAGCGAATAGAACCCGGGATCAAGACTCGCAGGGAATCTGCCGAAGACCTCAATCGGGCCGAAAACGTCAAGCGTCTCGAAATCATTGAATAATACAGTGACCACTTTCAACATATGAATGCTCCGCCGGTTCCTTTGGGTTATTTAGTCTACTCCTCAGGGAGGAAGAAGTCAAAATTTCGGAGTTTGAATTTTCCTGCAGTGGTGAAGGATATGAGCACTTTAGTTCACTCCAGGAGCGGCTATTTCTCTGCCACCACCAGCATCTCGAAGTCTTCGGTTGTCAGAGGACTCTGCCGGCTGAACGCTCCCAATTTTGCGCCGAATATGTTTACAGTTCTGAATCCCAGTGATGTCAACATCCAGCTGATTTCTGATGGCGCATAGTACCGTTCATTGCACCGCAATTCTCTCCTGACGCCCGAGTCGTCGTCGACACCGGTAATATTGTGATCTCTGAACTTCATAAGGTCGAAACTCAGCCCGTCATATTTCGTCCCGGTATCACCGGCGTTTGAATCCATGAATTCTTTTACAGAATGAAATAGTGGAAACAGGGCGTTCAGAGTGGTAAAGATCATTTTACCTCCGGGCTTCAATGCACTCCCGGCGCCATCGAGTATCCTGAAGTTCATCTCATCCGTTTCCATGAGAGGGAACGCTCCTTCGCAGAGCATGATGACAAGGTCGAATTCATTATTGAAATCCAGATTCCTCGCGTCTCCCTGACGAAAGTCCACCGACACTCCCGCTTCCGCGGCCTTTTCCTTCGCCCGCTTGAGCATCGATTCGGATAGGTCGATGCCGGTTACCCGATAACCGCGTTTCGCCATCTCGATCGCGTGGCGCCCTGTCCCGCATCCGACGTCGAGTATTTGCGCGCCTTTGTTCCCGGACAATTCACTTTCGAGAAAATCACATTCACCGATCGTACCTTGGGTGAACGGTTCTGTGTCATACTTCGATGAGTAATTCTCGAAAAGCACTTCATACCACTGCTTCATATCGTTCGCTCCTGACCGGTAAGTCTTATTTCATGGAATGAATCGAACGAAAGCCCTGTGTCTGTTGAAACCCTGACACGACAAATTTAGCCGCGATGGCGGCGATAGTCAATCCTACCGGAATGATCCTGTCCGGCGATGCCCGGACTTTGCCTTGACGTACTGGCCTTTGAAATGCTCAGCCGACTTGCGGTGGTCGACGATGGGGAAAGGGTAGTCTTTTCCTGCTGTGAGGCCGGTCTCTTCTTGAAGTGCGGGACTCATCCTGGCCGGTTCATGGATATACCTGGCCGGCACATTCCGAAGCTCGGGTACCCATTCCTTTATGTACATCCCATCAGGATCGAAGCGGCGCGATTGAATTACCGGGTTGAATATCCGAAGCGGGCGCGGGTCTACGCCGGTCGATGCGGACCATTGCCATCCGCCGACGTTGGAGGCCTTCTCTATGTCAAGAAGTTTCGCCGCGAAGTATTCCTCGCCGCGGCGCCAGTCGATGAACAAATCCTTTGTTAGGAAGGAAGCAGTTACCATCCTCACGCGGTTATGCATCCATCCTGTCGCGTTAAGCTGCCGCATCCCGGCGTCCACGAGCGGAAAGCCCGTCTTTCCATCCTTCCATGCTTCGAAGGCGGCTTCGTCGAATGACCATCGTAGCCTGTCAAACTGACTCCTGAAATTTCTTTCGGCGGTGTAGGGAAAATAGTACAGGACATGCGTGTAAAACTCCCGCCATATTAATTCGTCCACAAACTTCTCAGCCGAGACCGGCGGGTGCCTGCCTGAGCTCAGAGACATCTCGGCCAGGTCCCAGTACATCCTCGCAGGCGAGATGCAGCCGAACCTCAGGTAAGGAGACATCTTGCTCGTTCCGTGGACATAGGGAAGATCCCTGGTGTCCGAGTAACTACGAAGCCTTTCCCTGAGAAATGAATCCCATCTTTTGGATGCGTTCGTTTCTCCTCCGCTGACAAATGGGGTGACGATATGCCTTTCTCTGCCGAGTTCCTTCCCACCCGGTATTGGGTCGCTCGCGAGCCTCGGAGTGCTGATCCTTGAAGGTTTTCCAAGGGGACTTGGTTTCGGCAGTCTGCGCCATTTTGCGGCAAAGGGCGTGAAAACGGAATAAGGCCCACCGCCTGAAGTTCTTATTTCTTCCGGAGCGTGTATTACTACGTCGTCGAAAGATTTTACTTCGATTCCAAGTCTCCCGAGGAATTTCGTCGCCGCAAGATCGCGATCCATAGCCGCCGGTTCATAATCCATGTTGAAGTAAACCGATCCGGGATGTGTCTCACCTATGATCCGCTCGAAGACTTCGGTGAGTTTCCCTTTTCTGAGGATTAGTTTACCTCCGAGCCCTTCTATGCCGTCTGCTAAGTCGCGAAGACACTCGGCCTGGAAATCGAAAACAGCCCCGTCGCTCCGGATCCCTTTTACCAGATCCGTGTCCACGATGAAGAGCGGAATGACCGGCAGGCCGGTCGCCGCGGCATGGAAAAGGGAGGGGTTGTCTCTCACTCTCAGATCCCTCCTGAACCAGCAGATGATTGGATGCTTCTTATCGGACGGCATAACCGTTGTATTTTGTTCCATAGGCGGCGTGAGATTCGCTATTTCGAAATAGCCGCCCGTCTGAAGTAACGAACCGGAACGAGGAAGAGGAACCCGAAATTCCCACGCCCGCGGTGATGATCGAGATGAGCGGCTATGATCGAATCGAGATATTTGTTCCTGTAGTTGCCGAGAATCCGGAGCCGCTGGTGAACCACGATATCATGGAACCAGAAATATGCCAGCCCATAGAGAGCGATTCCCAGACCCGCGAAGAAGAGAAGGCTGAAAACGTCCGCCGCTCCGGCTGCGATGAGCGCGATGCTCGGCAGGGCGAAGAACAGTGCGAACAGGTCGTTTTTCTCCAGCCGGTTGTGCTCCGGCATGTGATGGTCTTTATGCAATGCCCACAGGAAGCCGTGCATCACGTACTTGTGTGTCGCCCATGCCGCGGCTTCCATTATGAGGAAGAAGAACAAAACGATCGACGCTCTTATAAGAACATCGGCGATTGGCATGATAATCTTCTCCATTAATAGATGTTGATTTTGTTTGTCTGTCCTGAGAGTACGTCTCCCTGGCAGACTTCCTTTCCACGAGGCAGTGATACCGCAAACTTATTCTTCAGCATTATCGACATTTTCCTGGGCAGGGGCACCACCGGTCTCGAAGAAAAGATGTCGTAGTTTCGTCTTTCAATTTCCCTCAGGATGTCGGCGTAGATTTCCGCGGCGGCTCTGACTGATGGCTGTCCTCGCTTTGAAAGAAGGTCGATGCCTGCATGAGCGTCCTGGTAATATCCGCGGGCGCGCGCGATTTCGAATTTCATGAGATCTATGAATCTTCCCGTGATTCTGCCGTTCGCGATATCCTCCCGCGTCACGCCGAACCGGTCCAGGTCCTCGGCGGGGAGGAAAATCTTCCTGTGAAGCTGCCAGTCCTCGTTGATGTCGCGGAGTATGTTAGTAAGCTGCATCGCGATGCCGAGCGACTCGGCGTGCTGAAATGCGGCCTCGTCGCTGAACCCGATCACGTGCGTCATCATTACGCCGACAACGGATGCCACCTGGTAGCAGAACTTGCGCAGCGAATTGAAATCCGCATAGGAGTCTGTCTGTATGTCGGACTGAACGCCGCCGATAAGCTCCAGGGGTAAGCCGATCGGGATTCCCTTTTCGAGCGCGACATGAACGAACGCGTTCATGATGGGATTTTGAGACTCGCCGCTTTCGTACGCCGATGTCAGTTCGTCCCGCCAGTGTTCCAACTCCTGTGATATCTTTCCCAAGCTCCTCTTCCTCGGGGAGTCGCCGATGTTGTCGGTATAGCGGCAGAAGCCGTACAGCGCGAAGACATCGCGTCTCAAACCCGCAGGCATTAGGAATGTCGAGAGATAGAAACCTTTCGAGAATACTCTTGTCATCTCGCGAGACCACTTGAGCGATAAACGCAGATGCTCCAGCCTGTCCGAATTGGGAGAAGTAACGTTCATGACAAATCCTCCTCGATTCTTTCTGCCGCCAGCGAGCCTGAAATGATCACCATGGGAATGCCGTTCCCGGGAACGGTGCTCGCGCCGGCAAAATAGACGTTTTTCAGCGTTTTCGACTTGTTTTGAGGCCTGAAATAGGCGGACTGGAAGAAAGAATGGCTCAGCCCGAACGCCGATCCTTTCCAGAGATTATACTCGCTTGCCCATTCATCAGGTGTGAACGTTTTCTCGTACACAATATGTTCCCGGATATCTGTCATGCCGAGTCTGTCGGATATCCTGTCCAGAATCCTTTTCCTGAATAGCTGCTCATCTTTCCTCCAGTCGATGTTGGGCGTCTTATGCGGAACAGGTACGAGAACGTACAATGAATCTCCCCATTCGGGAGCAAGCGACGGATCTGTCCTGTTAGGTATGCAGACGTAGAAAGCGGGGTCCTCCGGGAGTTTCCGTCGTTCGAAAATATCGTCCAGATTCGTCTTGTAGTCTGCTGAGAAGACGACATTGTGATGCGGGAGGTGTTTGTACTGTTTGTCAGTGCCGATGTACATCATATAAGCGGACGAAGATGACTTCAGTTCCCCGGATTGTGGCACAACGTTCTTCTTCGGCTTTTCATCGAGAAGCGTCTCGTACGCGTAAGGCAAATCCGCGTTTACCAGGTAGACATCGAAAGTCTCTTTTTCCGAACCGTTTATGACGAGCGAAGTCGCGTGGCCTTCCTGTTTCTCAATCTTCGTCACTTCCGAATTGTATTTGAATGTAACGCCGTATTCGACTGCGATTTTTTCCAGGCTCTCCACGATCTTATACATGCCGCCGACGGGGAAGTAAATCCCTTCGCCGCTTTCCATATAAGTCACGACCCCGTACACCGACGGCGCCTCGAATGGTGAAATCCCGAGATACATTGTCTGGAAGCTGAAGAGCATCCTGAGCCGCTCGTCCTGGAAGTAACTGCTTACCCGGCCGTAAAGAGAGCCGAGCATTTTCAATGTCGCCAGGTAATAAAGCGACTTCGGATTTATGAAATCCGAAAGCCGGCTGTAGTTCCTGTCCACGAAGTTCGGGATCGTCAGCCTGTACAACTTCGAGAGATAGCTGAAGAATTTCAGATAAGCTTCGATCTCCTTATCGCTGTTCAGCTTTTCCCTTATCTCTTTTGTCATCATCGCGATATTCGTGCTGGAGTTGAATTCCGTCCCGTCCGCGTAGAAGACCCGATAGCTCGGCTCAAGAAGTTTCAGTTCCATGTAGTCCTCGATTCTCCTGTCGAGCTTCCCGAAAAGCTTCCTGAGCGAGCTGAGCATCAGGAGAAGCGTCGGACCGGTATCGAACTTGAATCCTTCCGGCGTTTCCAGCCTGTTCATCCTTCCCCCGGGAGTCGCGTTCTTTTCGAAGACGGTGACGTCGTGTCCGCTTTTTGCAAGCAGAGACGCCGCCGACAAACCCGCGAGTCCGGCCCCGACAATTGCGATCTTCTTCTTCATCTTCCCGATCCTTTCAGCGAGCTGAAGAATCTTTCCTGCATCTTCGGGTCGCCTTCAAAAGAGCCCGTGAAATACGTCGTTGCGGTGGTCGAGCTTTGTTTTTCCACTCCGCGCATCATCATGCACATGTGGGAGGCGTCCGCCGCGACGGCTACTCCCTTCGGTCGAAGCGTCTCCTGAATCAGTTCGGCAACCTGTTTCGTCAGCCTTTCCTGCACCTGCAGGCGCCTTGCGAGTGCGTCCACCGCGCGGGGTATCTTGCTCAAGCCGACGATCTTTCCGTCCGGGATGTACGCGACGTGAACCTTCCCGAAAAAGGGAAGGAGATGATGTTCGCAGAGCGAATAGAACTCGATGTCCTTCACAAGCACCATGCTGTCGAAGTCCTCTTCGAACACCGCGGCTCTGAGGAGTTCCGCCGGGTCCGTCTCGTAGCCGCTCGTAAGGAAATCCCATGCTTTTGCCGCCCGCTCCGGAGTCTTAACCAGCCCGTCCCTGTGCACATTCTCGCCCGCCTGAATTATGAGGTCGCGATAACTTGCTTTCGCAATCTCCAGCCCCGATTCGGACAATACTTCGTCCGAAACGATCGTATCTGTAATGAACGGCCGGAATCCTTCCGGTCCACCTCTGCCCATCGTCATTGGGTAGCTGTTCATATTTGTTCCTTTCTTTTTACAAACTCGTAAATGGAAATCGTTGCCGTGACAAGAGCAAATCCATAAATGAAATCTTCCAATGGTATCGTGAAGAATCTTACGTCGAGCATCTCGGAAGGATTATATGTCACAACGGGGAGTGCCGTCAGAATACCGTTGCAAACGAGGAAGCCGATTGTCATGAAGCCGATGAATATCGGGAAGTGACGCGTCGCGACGATTCTCGTTTGGAGAATGAACAGATCGAGCGCGAGCGTGACCATCGCAGAAATCACGGCGGGAATCGTGTACATCATTTCTTTTCCCTCCGGTATCCGGTCGCTTCCCATACAAGTATCGATGTCAGCGGCACCGAGATGAAAAACAGGATCTCTTCGAGCGGGAGCCCGGCAAACATGATCCCGGTTATGTATTCCGGGTTGAAACTCCAAACGTTTCCCCGGACTGCCAGTATGTCCCAAACGGTGAAAAGCGATGCGACTATAGCTGCCGATATTACTATCGGGCCTGCATGTTTTCGAAAGCCGAGTCTCGGATCGCTCATCTTGAAGATGAAGGGAAGGAGTATTATAAGGTCGACTCCCAGGTATGTGAAATGCCGGAGGACTTCCACTAGTTTCTTTCTCCTGGTGAATACAATTGTGAAATCGATGTCTTGAGCCCTGCACGCCTGAAAGCAAAGCCTGCCGCAGCGAGCCGCGACGGGATGACGTGCTGGCTGGGAAGAATGGTCTCTTCCGCCATCTTGCCCATCGCGAGCTTCAGCATCGAAGCCGGGACCTTCATCAAAGTCGGTCGCCGAAAAGTGTCGCTGATCGCTTTGCAGACCTCCTCCATTCGGGCGGGGTTCGGAGAGACGAGATTGTAGATTCCCGACGAGAACGGGTTTGTAAGAAGGAAGTTGATCGCTTCTATCTCGTCTGAATAATGTATCCATGGAAGCCACTGTTTGCCGGAACCGAGGACGACGCCGACAAGAAACTTGTAAGGCATCGCGAGCTTCGGGAGAGCACCCCCTTCGGAAGAAAACACCACACCGGTCCTGATGATTACACGGCGGACACCCATCGATTCCACTCCTTTTGTGGAATTTTCCCATCGCTCGACGACGTCCGACAGAAAGCCTGTTCCCGCTGCAGATGTCTCGTCCAGGATTTCTTCTTCCCTTGTACCGTAATATCCGACCGCCGATGCCTGAATGAGCAGACCGGGCTTGCGGGACATGGAAGCGATCACATCTGTGAGGAGCTTTCCGGCAGATAACCTGCTCTCCAGGATTCTTGCCCGCTTTCCTTTTGTCCATATAGAAGATCCGATGTTCTCTCCGGCCAGATTGACTATCGCATCGATGCCGTTAAGTCCTGATGCGAGGCCGGGGATATTGTCCGCAGCCCATCTGAGTACGCTGACGCTGTCGCCAAATTCCGATCTCGCCCGCTCGATGTCTCTGGATAACACGACGACCTTGTGCCCATTTTCAAGAAGTGAATGCACCAGTCCTTTGCCGATGAATCCGGTTGCCCCGGTTATCGCTATCTCCATTTCTACCTCCTCGTCCCTTCAACTGTCATCTTTTGGTGGATCCCCCTGATATCCGCGATGTTGTCGGAGAGCAGGTCGCATTTCAACCTTCCTAAAAACCGTGAGGGCATGTGCGATCCTCCGACGATTGTCAGAGCACCTGCCTTATGGGCGGCAGCCGCGATCTTGTTGTTTACGCCGTAAACAAACCTCCTCTCGTCATTTATCGTGCTGGCGCTTATCGCAACCAGGTTGGGCTTCTTGGCCCTTATGAAGAGAGAAAGGTCGTCGGTGGGGATGTCCTGTCCAAGGTGATAGACCTTCCATCCTTCAGAGGTCAGATAACTTGCGATGCATGTTATCGCGATATCGTGGGTCTCGCCTTCGAAACAGCTTACTACTGCCGACAGGCTATTGGGTTCTTTGATATGTATTTCGGACTGAAAGCGGAAGAGTGCCGACTTGATCGCCTGTGTTGCAAGGTGTTCCTCGTCCACCCGCAGGGTGCCGTTTTGCCAACCGGTTCCGATGTCCACAAGGGCCGGGAATAACAGCTGGGTATAGAGCATGATAATGTCCGGCTGCGATATGAGACCTGTCCGAAGGAGCCTTTGAACTTCAAACGAGTCTCCCTGCAGGGCCGCCTCCTTCAATGCCGGAACAAGCACGTCGACAAACCCGGCGCTGAGATGGGCCTGCACGTCCTTCTTGTCGAATTCGGCGAGTGACAGAGCGGGAACATTCATCTGGTTCTCATGGATGAATCTTAAAACGCTTCTGATCGGGAATTTCCTGTGTCCTCCCTTGGTTTTGATGCATTCGATGAAACCGCTGTCCGCCCACCTTTTCACCGTGGACTCGTTGACCGAGAGGAGCTCTGCTAATTCCCGCGTAGAGTAACTGTTTTTCATGTTGGTCGTTATTCCTGTTTTGCACGATTTGCACGATTAATATAACAGAGCGCCCCGGCGTTGTCAAGAGGGGAGAGTGTTAGTTTTGTGTTAAGCGCGCGCGGTCCCTGATCGGGCGTAAAACCATGAACACCGAATCATATGGCCCGCCTTTTGAGACGACGTTCCGGAGTAAGTTAAAACGCGTACCCTATCCCGGCGCCGAGCGACGCGGTAAGGAAAGACTGGCTGTAGTCTGAGAGATCCCGCCCGCGTGCATCGAAGAATATCGAATGAAGATAGCGGAGCTTGACAGTGTAGTACCAGAAGAATCCCCGGTTACTCGTTTCATGGAACGGCATCGTCGCGGCTGCGACCGCATTTAGTCCGAGGCAGTAGGAGTCCAGTCTGTCCGCTATGCCCGCGTTCGGTATCTCGACCGTCCGGCTTTCCACTGCAATAGAAGGTCCCAATCCGACTTGAAGCCAGCCTGCCAATGAACGTCTCACCCCCACGTCCGCTGAGAATTGATCCAGTGCGACCCTGCCGTGGAACGTGATGCCGAATTCCCCTGTCTGGGTGAAAGTCAATGGGCTCTTGGCGTTGCTCCTGAAATATTGAACATCCAGCGCTAGCCCGTAAGGCCCGTCTGTAGAACGGATGACGGACGCGTCGATTCCATATCCGCCTATGAACTTGCCGTTCCGCAGGAGAGGCAGGCTATTCTCGGAGTTATAAATGTAAAGGCCTCCGACGGCCTGGACCGCTATCTGATAGCGGGCTTGAGAGTGTGCCGTGGCGGGCATCGCGAGGTAGAGTGCCAGTCCGAATACGACCAAGCTCCTCGGGTTCATTGCCTGCCCAGGACAAATCTGCTGACGAATTCCTGCGGGGGACCGCCGCTTGTCGGGGTAACTACTAAATAATAGAAGTAGACACCCACCGGGTAGCTTGCCGCGCTCCAGCTTATGGAGTAAGTCCCCGGAGATTGCACTGAGTCCACCAGCACGGCCTGCGTCGTATTATAGCTATTCACTATTTTCAATGTCACATGAGATTGAGAGGCTACATAATAGTTGATACGGACATTTGCCGATGACCGTGGTTCAACCGGAGATGAACTGCAGCCGGCGAACATCGAGATGAACACCATCATAGCTATGCCTGATGCGATCCCAGCTTCCCTTTGACGACTTGCCATACCGACCTCGGCCTGAGTAACAGTTCTGTTGATTCCGATGGTAGATTGTAACTGTATCCGCGCCGTGTGTCAAGGAGTCCTGTGCGGGACCTGAATACTTTCCTTCATTCGTGATGAAGCCTGCTTCAAATAATCAATTCGTGTTTGACTTGCCTTTGGCTATATTGAGTTGTTTCGCGAATGTTTAGATTTGATCAGGGAGTGTTCGATGATAACTGACGGAACAAAGAAGAGACTGAGAGAGCTGTTCGGGAAAACGAATTGTCTCGATTCCATGGAAGACAGGATCGCGTATTCATACGACGGCACCGCGCTCCTTTCGTCGCTACCGGATGCGATAGTAGTCCCTTCTTCGGTGGACCAAATAAGTCGGCTGATGAGACTGGCGAACGAAGAGAAGTTCGCAGTCATTCCGCGCGGCTCAGGAAGCGGACTCAGCGGCGGTTCGATACCGTCCGAAAATTCCGTGGTTCTGCTGATGAGCCGCTGGGATAAGGTTCTTGAACTCGACAAGAACAATCTTACTGCCTGGGTTGAGCCCGGTTTGATCACGGGCAAATTCCAAACGCTCGTCGAATCTCATGGCCTGTTCTATCCTCCCGACCCCGGGAGTTCGCAGATTTGCACTCTCGGCGGAAACGTCGCCGAGAACGCGGGAGGTCTTCGGGGACTCAAGTATGGTGTGACGAAGAACTACGTTCTCGGATTCGAAGTGGTGCTCCCCACCGGGGAAGTGATGCATATCGGCGGGAAGAACATGAAGGACGTTGCGGGGTACAATTTGAAGGACGTTCTTATCGGCTCCGAAGGGACGCTCGGAATTTTCACGAAGATACTTCTCAAACTCATTCCTCTTCCTCAAACCGGAAGAACCCTCCTCGGCTTTTATGATTCGATCGCCGGCGCAGCCGAAACTGTCTCCGCGATAACAGCGGCGAGGATTATGCCCGCGATGCTCGAGTTTCTCGACAACCCGACGATACGTGCGGTCGAGGATTTTGCCCACCTCGGCCTGGACAAGGATACGGGGGCTATTCTCCTGGTTGAAGTTGACGGGCCTCGTTCGGCGGTTGAGGAGGATGCCGCCGCCATAGAGAAGATTTGCATGAGATCGGGAGCGAAGAGTGTCCGCCTCGCGAAGGACGAGGCGGAGGGAATGAAACTTAAAACTGCGAGGAAATCAGCGTTCTCCGCCCTCGCGAGGATCCGGCCGACCACTATTCTCGAAGATGCCACGGTTCCGAGGAGTGAGCTCGCAACCATGGTAGATTTCATTAACATAACTGCGAAGAAACACGACATCGAGATCGGAACCTTCGGCCACGCGGGCGACGGCAACCTTCACCCGACCGGGCTCACCGATGAGCGCGATCGTGCCGAGATCGCCCGGGTCGAATCGGCTTTCGACGAGATATTCAGGAAAGCCGTCGACCTCGGAGGCACCATAACGGGCGAACACGGCGTCGGCCTGGCTAAGAAGAAGTTCATGGAATCGCTTTACGATACCCCATTCATAAAGTTGATGAGGCAGACAAAAGAGATGCTCGATCCGAACTGCGTCCTGAATCCTGGAAAGATAATTTCTGTAAGTCCGCGCTGCGAAGGGGCGCTGCCGAAAAGCCGCGAGCAGATAGAGAGATTGACGGCGAAAATGGGAAACCCATCGGAGGCTTACTTCTGATGAGCCGCCGGTATTCGGGCCGGCATCCGGGTCCAAAGACGGGAGGGATCCAATCGGGAGCACGGTCCGGGGAATTCCATCCGGAAATCTCAGAGGATCTGCTTGCTCAATGCATGCACTGCGGACTTTGTCTTTCGGTGTGTCCGACGTATGCGCTCACGGGACTCGAGAGAAGCTCGCCGCGCGGACGGATCCGTCTGATGAAGAGCGTGATGGATGGAATGATTCCCGTTACCGGCACTTTCGAGTATGAAATGAACTTCTGCCTCGATTGCCAGGCGTGTCAGACAGCATGTCCGGCCGGGGTGAGATACGGTGAACTCGTCGAGTCGGCCAGGGAGTTCATCCAGACGAACAAGAAGGGAATTGGGCTCAAGCGAGTTCTGTTGAGGAAGTTCTTCATGGGGAGGAGCGGATTGCGTGTAGTCTCAGCGCTGCTGCGCGTCTACCAGAAGACAGGTTTTGAGAAGGTCGTCCTTATCTTAGCCGGCGTCATCCCTATAGGAATTCTCAAGCGTGCCAGGCTCCTTCCGAAGCTTTCGGATAAATTTGCCATAGACATTCTTCCTGAATTCCTGGAACCGAAGAGCCCGGCGCGCGGAACCCTCGCCGTTCTTACCGGCTGTGTGATGGATGCCATGTATGCCGACGCCAATGTGGATACCGTCGATGTGCTCCGTGAAAACGGATGGCGCGTCGCGGTCCCTCACGCGCAGGTGTGCTGTGGATCGGTCAACGGTCACGCCGGTGACAATGAAACCGCGCGCGCTCTGGCCATAAAAAACATAGAGGCGTTTGAAGAGACAGGAGCCGAATATTACATCGTAAATTCGGCGGGCTGCTCCGCGTTCTTGAAGGAGTATGGCAAATTGCTCGCGGAGAATCCGCACTACTCAGATCGAGCGAAGAGGTTCTCCGGCCGCGTCAGGGAGTTCTCCGAATTCATTTACGAGACAGGCTACCGTAAACCGAAATCGAAAACAGAATCCACGGTTACTTACCACGAGGCGTGTCATCTCGTTCACACGCAAAGGATAAGCACCCAGCCGCGTGAGATAGTGAAAGAGATTTCGGGTGACAGCTACCGTGAATTGGACGAGGCTACGTGGTGCTGCGGGAGCGCGGGCATATACAACATGGTACACTATGACGAAGCTGCGCAGCTTCTTGATAGGAAACTCGAAAACATAAAAAGGTGCGGTGCCCACACAGTGATCGCAGGGAATCCGGGCTGCCTTGCACAGATCGCGGCAGGCGCGAAGAATGGAAAAATGGACGTGGAAGTCATCCACCTTGCGACCGCGCTCAACAGGCTCTACAAATCGGAGAAGTAGAAGATGATCCCATTGAAGGATAAGAATCCTTCCCACGGATTCCCGATTGTGAACTATCTGCTGATCGGTGCAAATGCAGCCGTTTTTTTCTACGAGCTCTCGCTCGGCCCCAGGCTGGATTCCTTCTTCATCGAGTACGGCCTCGTGCCGAGCAGGTATTTCAATATGGTGGCGCACCATTCACATCTTATTTCCCGGTACGTCCCATTCTTCACCTCCATGTTTATTCACGGAGGCTGGCTTCACATTATCGGCAACATGTGGTTTCTCTTTATATTCGGCGATAATGTCGAATACAAACTGGGGCACCGGAACTACCTTGTGTTCTATTTGCTGAGCGGTCTGGCCGCCGGGTTCCTGCAGACCTACCTCTCTGCTAATTCTTCGATACCGACGATCGGCGCAAGCGGTGCCATCTCCGGTGTGCTCGGGGCTTACCTCGTAATGTTTCCGCGGGCGAGGATAGTCACGCTTATCCCGATCTTCATAATTTTCGACATAATCGACGTGTCGGCGCTTCTTTTCATCGGCTTTTGGTTTATGATACAGTTCTTTAGCGGCGTGCAGTCTGTAGGCCACTCGATGTCCGGAGGGATCGCCTGGTGGGCGCATGTCGGCGGATTCATCGCTGGAATACTTATGGTACCCCTCTTCAAACGAAGGCGTTACGCGATTTGAAAATCATCGGAGATTTGTCTAAAATTAACCACATTATTGATTTAGTGCAGGGCCATTCAAGTAGCAAACGAGGAGGAGCCGGATTCAAACTGTCATGCATCTCAAGGTGTCGCACCAGACTTCCCTTTCTTGCCGTCGCTATCCCCAACTTAATTCCCATTACTCTGCCGAGTCAGTCCATGGATTTTCTCGCGCACTCCCTGTATCGTTCCTTCCGGAACTCAGCGGAAATTCCTGCGAAGCTTCGATGTCTGTGATGGAAACAGCGGATCGAATTTGATGAAAGTACTCTACGTAGAAGACGATCAAGTCGATATCAAGCTTGTGAAGCACGAGCTGAATGCCGGCACCGGGTTCGAACTCGATGTGGCGACTTCCTGTAGTGAAGCCAGGTCGAAACTTGCGCTGGGTGCCGGCTACGACGCGGCTTTGGTCGATCTGCGACTGCCTGATGGAGACGGCATGTCGTTGGTAAACGAGATCAGGGAACTCGGCCTTCCTCTTTCCATCGTTGTGGTTACCGGGTTCGGCGATGAGCACAAGGCCGTATCCGCTTTGAAAGGGGGAGCGGACGACTATGTAGTCAAATCGGGAACCCATTATCGTGAACTCCCCTCTATACTCAGAAGGAGTCTTAAAGACCACAGGGTCGGATCGTCCAAAGGAAACGGCGGATTCCGTGTGTTGATTGCGAGCCATGATGAAACGACGGAGCGTCTCTTGACCGACCATTTCAGGCAAAATGCCTCGCACATAAGGCTGGAGACAGTGGGAAATTTAGCCGGCCTGAAAACTTCGGCAGGCGGAAAGAAGTCCCCGTTTGATGTCCTCCTGATCGACGACTCCCTTCCGGGATTGGACTTGCTCGGTTTCATCAAGGAATTCAGATCGGGGATTGGAAACGACAGGCCGATCGTGATAATCGCAGACGAAGGGAACCAGGAGACTGCGGCGATCGCGTTGAGACTCGGTGCCGATGATTACGTAGTGAAGGGCGATTCCTATCACTTGAAATTACCGGGGATTCTCGAGAGCGCTTTTCAGAAGACACGACTTTTGCGGGAACAGTCAGCTCTCCGGCAAAGCGAAGAAAGGTACCGCACGCTTACTGAATTGATCTCCGACTATGCGTACGTCCTTGATGTGCGAGATGACGGCTCCTTCACCAGCGAGTGGCTTTCGGAAACGTTTGAAAGAATATTCGGATACAGCCGCGCGGAGATTGTGGACAGGGGCGGATGGCAGAGTGCGGTCTATGAGCCTGATCTCCCGGTTTTGAGAGAGCATTTCAGAAAAGTGAGGGAAGGGAAGTTCGATGTAGCCGAGTACAGGCTCGTGACCCGATCGGGAGAGCTTCGGTGGCTTAGGGATTCAGCAAAGCCCTCATGGGATCCTGTAGCAAACAGGGTCGCGAAAGTTTACGGCGCAGCTCAGGATATGACCGACCGGATGAAGATCGACGATGAGATACGAAGGAGTGAGGCGAGGTTCAAGGAACTGGCCGATTTCCTACCGCAGCCGGTTTTTGAAATTGATCAATCCCGCAGAATCAGTTTCGCCAATCTCGCCTGCCTCGAAGTCTTCGGAATTTCACAAGACGAGTTTGAGAAGGGAAGGAGTCCACTCGACTTCATGATGCCCGGTGACCGAAAGAAGGTCGCTGACGATATCGAAAGGGTGTTCAATGGATTCGTGATAGAGCAGGGCCGCTACACAGCGACTGACAAGAGCGGAAGCGGTTTCCCTGTGCTGATTTCGGCCAGCCCTATAGTTCACGACTCCCGTGTGGTCGGACTAAGAGGGATTCTTGTGGATCTGACTGAGCTCGAGGCCGCGAATGAAGCTTTGGTCGCCAGCGAAAACAGATACCGGTTTCTCCTCGAGAACTCGGCAGATGAGTTCTTCATGCTGGATGAAAATGGGACGTTCCTTCAGGTGAACGAAGCCGGGTGCGAAAGGCTCGGTTATGCCCGCGATGAGATCATCGGTCAGAATGTGGTGAAGATTCTCGCACCGGACATTTCTGCCAGAACGCAAGATCGCATGAAACGGGTGTTCGACGACGTCGAGGTTACATTTGAATCGGTACACGTGAGGAAAGACGGCACTCGAATTCCCGTCGAGGTTAGAAGCAAGGCAGTCGTCTTCGAAGGTAGGAAGGTGCTCCTCTCGTCCGCGCGGGACTTGACTGAGCGGAAGAAAGCCGAAGAAGCCATCGCACAAAGGAGCAGACAACTCACAATCCTTTCCAGCGCGGTCGTGAAGATAAATGCCGTATTGAACGTCAGCGAGATTCTCCGGACGCTGGTGACAACCGGTATCGAACTGGTCGGAGCATCTGCCGGAACCGTCGGCCTGATCGAAAACGGCGTGCTCCTCTTCAAAGAATACTACAAAGCCGGCGATTTCGTACCGATCGATGTCAGATTCGCCCCGGGGCAGGGAACTCCCGGTTTCGTCGTCACCAGCAAGCGGTCCAGGATCAGCAACGACTCGAAACACGACCCTCTTGCTATCAAGGAGTTGCATGACAAGTTCGGTATATACAACCTCATCGATGTGCCGATCGTGAACCGGAAAGGAGAAGTCCTCGGTGCTTTTGCGATACACAACAGCAGGGACGGAAAACGGTTCAGCGAAAGCGATGTCGAGATGCTGGAGGGACTCGCCGCGAGCGCGGCAGTCGCTTTGGAGAACGCAAGGCTCCTTACCGACATGACCAGGGCCGAAGCGACGATCAGAGAGAGCGAGGAGAAGTTCCGGACGCTTGTCGAAGCGTCCCTCGTTGGAGTCTACATCATACAGGACGGCCGCTTCGCATACGTGAACCCGGCCATGCAGAGGATATTCGAACGTTCGGATGAGGAGCTCGTAGCGCTTCCTTCGTTTATCGAGACGGTTGCACCGGACGACAGGGAATCGATTGCCGGAAACTTCAGGAAGCTGATCGCGGGTATAACGGAATCGTTGAAGTATGACTTCGGTGCATTGAAGAAGTCGGGCAAGACGACGCGTGTGGAAATGATCGGCTCTATTACCACGTATCATGGCCGACCGGCGGTTATCGGCACCGCCGAAGACATAACCGAAAGGAAACTCTCTGAGGAAATGCTGCGGCGTTCGGAAGAGAGGTACAGGAATCTTTTTGAGGAGTCCCTCGATACGATCTACCTGACGACACCCTCAGGAAAAATACTCGATATCAACCCGGCCGGCGTCAGAATGTTCGGATTCGATTCGAGAGATCAAATGCTTGAACTCGAAAGCGTGATCGGACTTTATGAAGATCCTGCTGACAGGCAGAAAGCTCTGGCAATCCTCGAAGCCGATGGCCTCATTAGGGATAATCAGGTCTCGATGAAAAGAAGAGACGGGACGCGGCTCATAGTCCAGGACTCTTCGACGGTGCTGCGGGACGCTGCGGGAAGAATAGCCGCGTATCGGGGAATATTGAAAGACGTGACAGACAAGAAGAAGCTGGAGGAGCAGCTTCTCCAGTCCCAGAAACTCGAAAGCCTGGGCCAACTTACCAGCGGGATAGCCCACGACTTCAATAATGTTCTGGGCGGTATCATAGGATTCACAGAACTTGCGCTCGGCAAAATCGAGAAGACACATACTGTTCACAATTACTTGATGCGAATCTACGGTCTGGCAGACAGGGCCTCAAAGATAACGAAACAGCTCCTTGCTTTCGCCCGGCGCCAGATATTGATGCCGAAAGTGTTGGATCTCAATCAGCTGATAAGCGATATCCTTGAGCTCCTGAAGCGGCTGCTCGGCGAGCAGATCCAAATAGAGTTCACTCCGGGCGAGAGCCTCAAAACAATTCTGGCCGATCCGTCCCAGATCGAGCAGGTGATCCTCAATCTTGCAGTCAACGCCGGAGACGCCATGCAATCCGGGGGGCTGCTCGCAATTGATACTAATAACGTCACACTGGACGAGTTCTATTGCCGCACACACGTCGATGTGAAGCCGGGAGAATATGTCCAGCTAAGCGTAAGCGACACGGGGACGGGGATCGCCCCGGAGGTCATCGAGAGAATTTTCGAGCCGTTCTATACGACCAAGGAAATCGGTAAGGGAACCGGACTCGGTCTGTCCGTCGTTCACGGAATAATCAGGCAGCACGGTGGTGCCATCAATGCGTACAGCGAAGTCGGCCGGGGAACAACTTTCAAAGTGTTTTTCCCCGCCGTCGACAAGACTGCCGAAAAAGTACCCGAAAAACATCACGACATGAAATCGTTAAAGAAAGGATCCGAGACCATCCTGGTGGTCGAGGATAACGAGGAACTCAGAGAATTCATGAGGATGCTGCTGACGGAAAGCGGATACTCAGTCCTTACCGCCTCTGAAGGAGAGGAAGGTATTGCGGTGTTCGACACCCATTCAAACGAAATTGCGCTCGTGATATCTGACGTCGTTATGCCGAGAATGAACGGCAGGGAATTGAGGGATTCTCTGGAAAAAAAATACCCCGGCAGGAAATTCCTATTCATAAGCGGGTATACCGACAGTACGGTTCATCGCGGTTTTGTATTGGACGATAAGATGGATTTCCTTCAGAAACCGTTTACCGCATTTGAATTCTCGGACACGGTAAGAAAAATACTGGATCGCCGCTCCCGCTAACCTGGTCTGCGACGGGGCGTCTCACCTCAACTCAATCGGCACAGCTCCCGACATTATTCGCTCGTCCATGTCAATGAAAAGACTTTAATCTCCTTTTAACCTTCTCTTCCTTGCCATAAAATGCGAGGTGCTTTAAAATGTGATGACGGAAAGAGAGGAACTACCTTATGTCAACTTCAAATATGGCGCCCGGATGGCCGGGCATACCCGCAAGATGGACTTCCAGCGCAAAAGAAGGAATCGGCGTCGCCTACGCCGGAGTGAGTCCGGTCTGGTTCACACTGTCCCATGGCATACTCAACGAAGTCTATTATCCGCGCATGGATCAGGCGATGATCCGCGATGCGGAGCTCATCATAACGAGTGGCGACGACTTTTTTTCTGAGGAAAAAAGAGATACCGACCATTCAGTGACTTTCATGGAGCCCGACGTGCCTGCCTATCTTCTTACAAATAAGTGTCAACATGGCCGTTACCTCGTGGAGAAAAATGTAATTACGGACCCGAGACGCCCCGTCGTCCTGCAGAGAGTGAAGTTCACTCCCCTTACAGGTAATCTGCCGGACTACAGGGTCCACGTGATATTGTCACCCCATATTGCCAACCGGGGCGCGGGGAATACCGGTTGGATCGGTGAGTTCAAAGGGAGGCAGGCCCTTGCCGCTTCGAGAGATGGTTTTGCGCTTGTGATGATCGCGTCCGCACCGTTAAAGAAAGCTTCGGCGGGATTCGTCGGAAGCTCGGATGGATGGCAGGATCTTAAGGCCAACAAGCAGCTAACCGGGCTTTACGACCGGGCGGAGAACGGGAATATTGCACTCACGGCTGAACTGGATGCCGTCTCGACGGGCGGAGAATTTGTACTTGCACTCGGCTTCGGCCGGACTTCCGATGAAGCTGCACATCACGCGCTCGCATCTCTTTTCGATGGATTCGACAGCTCTTATAAAAGATATATCGCGTTCTGGCAAGACTGGAACAAGGATAAGACCAGGTTCAAGGAGAAGTCGCAGCTCTACGGCATCAGCAAAGTTGTTCTCAAGGCTCACCTCGGAGTATATATGCCCGGCGGCATAATAGCCAGCCTTTCGATACCCTGGGGATTCTCCAAAGGTGACGACGACCTCGGCGGATATCATCTTGTCTGGCCGCGCGACATGGTAGAGGCCGGCGGTGCTTTTCTTGCTTTCGGAGCAAACGACGAGGTCAGACAGGCGCTGACGTATCTCGAGGCGACGCAGGAGATAGACGGCCATTGGCCGCAGAACATGTGGATGGACGGGAGAGCCTACTGGGGCGGCATACAGATGGACGAATCCGCCCTTCCGATACTCCTTGTAGATCATGCCTTCAGGGAAGGAGCTCTGAGCGCTGAAGAGCTCGAACGGTTCTGGCCGATGGTGCGAGGGGCGGCCGGCTTCATCGTTAGAAACGGTCCCATCAGCCAGCAGGACCGCTGGGAAGAAGATCCCGGTTACACTCCTTTCACGCTCGCTGCCGAAATTGCAGGACTCGTCGTTGCCGCTGAATACGCGAGACGATTTGAAAATGACAAACTGGCCGACTACCTTCTCGAGACGGCAGACGCCTGGAACTCGAGCATCGAAAGATGGATCTACGTAAGCGACACGAAACTCGCGCGTGAACTCGGCGTGGAAGGCTACTACGTCCGCATTTCTCCCATCGATGTCGCCGAATCCGGTTCACCCAAGGATGGCTACGTGCCGATAAAAAACCGGCCGCCAGCAGATACAAATATGAAAGCGACTCACATCGTCAGCCCGGACGCCCTCGCGCTTGTCAGGCTTGGTCTCCGAGCCGCCTCCGACCCCAGGATTGTCAACACCGTGAAAGCGATCGACAAGTTGCTTCGCGTCGAGACGCCAACAGGTTCGTCGTGGCACAGGTACAACGATGACGGTTATGGCGAACACGAGGATGGTACACCCTTCGACGGCACCGGCGTGGGGAGGGCATGGCCCCTTCTTACCGGAGAAAGAGCGCACTACGAACTCGCGAATGGAAACAAGGACGGCGCCAGGAAACTGATGAAGGCCATGGAATCCTTCGCCGGCGAGGGTGGACTTCTCCCGGAACAGATCTGGGACTCGCCGGATATTGCCCGGAGAGAACTATTCTTTGGACGCCCTTCGGGTTCGGCCATGCCGCTTGTCTGGGCGCATGCCGAGTATATCAAGCTAGTAAGGTCGCTGGAAGAGGGTGCGGTCTTCGACACTCCGCCGCAAACTGTCCAGAGATACATCATGGAAAAACATCCTTCCGCGCACGTATCCTGGAGATTCAATCACAAAATAAGATCGATTGGAAAGGGATTGAAACTGAGAATAGAAGTCCTGGCCCCTGCGACCGTTCATTGGTCTTCCGATGGCTGGAGAAATGTCCACGATACACAAACTGTCGACACTCAACTCGGGCTTCACGTCGCCGACATCGACGTTTCTGAAGTGAACGAAGAAGGAAATATTTTGTTTACTTTCTATTGGAGAGAGTCCAATAACTGGGAAGGAACAGACTTTTCGGTTTCAATTGAATAAGGAGATAACAAAATGAAAATAGGTTTAATAGGATTAGGAAAAATGGGGGCCAATATGGCAAAAAGGCTCCTCGAGGGGGGACATAAAGTAGTAGGTTTCGACAGGGACCCGCAGGCGGTAAAGAGGATAGTCGACGACGGAAACGAAGGCGCGAATTCCATAGATGATCTGATCTCGAAGCTTCCCTCGCCGAAGATCGTGTGGATAATGGTCCCGGCTGGAAAACCGGTCGACGATACAATTGACATGCTTATCCCGAAGCTCAAGCCGGGAGACATTCTTATCGATGGGGGGAATTCGTATTACAGGGATTCAGTCCGTCGGGCGAAAAAACTGGCAGACCACGGCATCAGCATGATTGACGCCGGAGTCAGCGGAGGTATCTGGGGGCTGAAGGAAGGCTATAGTATGATGGTTGGAGGAGACTCCAAGGCGGTCAACCTCATGAAACCGGTCTTCGAGACACTCGCTCCTGGAAAAGAAAAGGGATGGGGACATGTCGGTCCCAGCGGCTCCGGCCATTTCGTCAAGATGGTCCACAATGGAATCGAATACGGCCTAATGGAAGCTTACGCCGAAGGCTTCGAACTCCTCAAGAAAAAAAGCGAATTTGACCTTGACCTCCACCAGATAGCGGAGATCTGGAGATTCGGGAGTGTCGTAAGAAGCTGGCTGCTCGATTTGACGGCTGACGCCCTGAAAAAGGATCAGGATCTGAAAGGGATCGCTCCGTTTGTCGCCGATTCGGGAGAAGGACGGTGGACTGCACTTGAAGCCATCGAGCTCGGTGTGTCGCTTCCGGTCATAACTCAGTCACTTTATGAGAGATTCTCGAGCCAGGACGCCGAAGAATTCGGCGGCAGGCTCCTCGCCATGATGAGGCATGAGTTCGGCGGCCATGCCGTAAAGGAGGGAAAGTAATATGAATGGAAAGAGGATACCTCCATATCTGCTCGTGATCGTCGGCGGTACGGGCGATCTCGCAAGGAGGAAACTTCTCCCTGCCATCTGCAGGCTTCGTGAAAGACACCTCTCGGAGTTCCTGCTTATCGGCGCGGGAACCGGAAAGAAACATAATGACGACACCTACCGCGATTTCGTTGCACGCTCGGTCGAAGAGGAGGGGATCGACAGCGACGTAAGGACCGAATCGTTTGACTGGGTATACTACCACTCCGTAGGTGGCGGCTCGCTGGAGGAGTACAAGTCGCTATCCGACCGCATACTTGAACTCGAGAAGAAATCTAATCTAACAGGCAACAGGATCTTTTATCTCGCGGTCCCTCCCTCTGTTTTCCCGAACGCTATAAAGAATATCGGCGAAGTAGGGCTCAACAAGAGTAAGGGCGATGTCAAGCTCGTTGTCGAAAAACCGTTCGGTCAGGATCTCCAATCGGCGCGCGACCTGAATGCGCTCGTGCACAATTACTTCAACGAGTCCCAGATCTACAGGATCGACCATTACCTCGGCAAGGAGACCGTCCAGAACCTTATCGCTTTCCGTTTCAGCAACGCGATGTTCGAGTCGTTGTGGAACAGGGATAGGATTGAACGCGTCGAAATCACCGTGGCGGAGACCGTCGGCGCGGAACACAGAGGCGGATACTATGACAGGGTCGGCGCCCTCCGCGATATGATTCAAAACCATCTCACCCAGATTACTACACTCACTGCGATGGAAGTCCCGACAGCTCTCGAAGCCGATGCCGTCCGCCACGAGAAGGTGAAAGTGCTGAAAGCTATTTCTCCGATCTCCCCCGACGATGTCGTGTTCGGCCAGTATATGCGGGGCGCAGTACAGGGAAAAGAAGTGGAGGGGTATCTCGAAGAAGAGAGAGTCAGCCCCGATTCCAGGACCGAGACGTACGTCGCGCTCAAACTCAACATCTCAAACTGGCGATGGCAGGGCGTTCCCTTCATCCTGCGGACCGGAAAGCGGATGTTCAAAGGCATAACCGAAGTCGCAATTACTTTCAGGCGTCCTCCTGTATCGATCTTCGGTCAGTTCTCTATAAAGGACATTCAGCCGAACAAATTGATCATGACTCTCCAGCCAAACGAAGGCTTCGATCTTTCCTTCAAGGTAAAGGAGCCCGGCGACGCTTATAGACTTTCCACTCAGAGACTCCACTTCCAGTACGGTGAAGTGTTCGGCAGGATACCGGATGCCTACGAGACTCTGCTCCTGGATGTCCTGAGGGGGGACCAGACGCTCTTTGTCCGTGCGGATGAGGTCGAATCTTCCTGGGAGCTTTACACTCCTCTGCTGTCCCAGAAGTTCGATGTGCATAAGTACGCGTCGGGCACATGGGGACCTGTAGAAGCGGAAAGACTGCTGGAAGGCGAGAAGTGGTCTACCCTATGAGAGGTGAACTGAAAAGATTCGAGAACCTGGACACATTGAGCGAGGCTGCCGCAGCAGATGTGAGCAGCCTAATCTCTGAAACCGTCGGACGAAAAGGGACCTGCTCTGTCGCCCTTTCCGGTGGAAACACACCGAGAACGCTCCATCACCTCCTCGCCACCCGGTACCGCGACGAGGTCCCGTGGGATTCAGTCTCGATCTTTTTCGGAGACGAGCGGTACGTACCGCACTCCGATGCGAACAGCAATTTCCTGATGGCAAAACAAACACTGCTTGACCTCGTTCCGATTCCGCAGGGAAATATTCATCCGATCCCTACAGAATTGTCAGGAACGGATAAGGCCGCGGCGGCGTACGAGAGAGTGCTCAGGGATTTCTTTCAGGATGTGGGCGAGACATTCGATCTGTTATTGCTCGGAATGGGGAAGGAGGGACATACTGCGTCGCTCTTTCCGCATTCGAAAGCGCTTGACGAATGCCGTAAGTGGGTGACGCCAGTCGATGTTCCCGCAACCCCGCCAAGGAGAATCACGCTCACTTATCCAATCCTCAATAGGTCCGCTTCGATCTATTTCTTAATTACGGGGAGCGACAAACGTCCCGCCTTGCATGAAGTGGCGGAGATGGGGACCGATTACCACGTCATTCCGGCAAGAGGAATTGAACCGGTAAAGGGGAGACTTGTCTTTTGGGTTGACTCGTCTGCCTTTCCGGTGTAATTCCCGATATGCTCGAGGTGTGACAGGATGCACACCAAACGCTGTTCTAATGGGGCAAGCCGAGCTTCCTTTTCATTCATTTTTGCGCCTGTTTTGTAAGAAAAGCCCACCAAATTTTTAGTGTAATCGTGTGCCCCTCTGAAATTTTATAAGTTTCGCTGAATCAATAAGTTAGCATCTTGACTTTTCCGAAGCTTTTTGTTATTATTTTTAGAATTTCAGCGGAGGTTTATTGGCGAAAAAGGAAAAAAGACTGATTCTATCCAGAGGGAGGTCGAAGATACTCTACTCGCTTCCTCAGGATGATATTCTTTTGGCTGAATTTCGATCGGAGCTTGGGGTTGACGGGAAAAAGATTTTCAAGATCAAGGACAGGCCGAAGATAGCTGCAGAACTGCAGGCGTTTATTTTCGCATACCTCGAGACTTACCAAATCCCCACACACTTCTTCAGTCAAAATGGCAGCGAACTTCTTATCAAGAGACTGAGTGTTATCCCGGTCGAAGTTACGGTAAGGAATATCGCTTCACAGTCTTTTGCGAAACGGTTCAAACATTTCAAGACAAAGCAGCAACTTGACTTTCCGGTTTTCGAGTATCTTTTGCAGGATGAAAGTGGTGAACATTTTGTAAACGATTCTCATCTGTACGCCCTGCAATATGTGACTCCTGATGAATTCCGGACGATGAACAGACTCGCGAGTAAAATCGACGCTGTCATGAAGAGTTTTATGGAAAGACGGGGTTTTACCCTGGTCGATATCACGATGAAATTTGGGAAGTATAAGGGTGTGATAATGCTGGGTGATGAGATTTCACCTGAGAATATGACTGTCATAGACAATACCACCGGCGAGGAAATTTCAGTTACCGCTTCTCACGATTCGCGAGAGGCCTCAAGATATTATCAACTGGTTTACACCCGAATTCTCCCTTCTGCACCGCGTGGCGCTGCGGCGTCTAAGCGCAAGGCCTGACAGAAATGTTCCCTAAGTTGGCACGTTACGGATCCGATGTGATCGCGGTTATCCTCGTTGCGTGCGTGTTACTGGTCTTCATTTCCTTCCTGGTTCCAATCCAACCGGTCAAGATAGCTTTGGACTTGGCGGCCCTTCTGGCGGCAGGGTTCACGCTCTATTTCTTTCGCGACCCGGATCGTGTTCCCCAGGGAGCGGGCAACGAGGTGATACTCG
This sequence comes from Bacteroidota bacterium, assembly GCA_021811615.1. Lineage (GTDB taxonomy): Bacteria > Bacteroidota > Ignavibacteria > Kryptoniales > JAKASW01 > JAKASW01. The sequence continues at coordinate 47,112 of JAJZNW010000093.1, read as the reverse complement.
CCCCCGCCGACGGCAAAGTCGTTTTTATCGGCGAGACTGAAGAGAAGGAATTCCTGAAGTCAAAAGCCAGATTGGTCAGCATATTCATGTCGCCCGCAAACGTGCACGTCAACAGGATACCGATGAGCGGCGAGGTGAAGTTCCTGAAATATGTGAAGGGAGAATACATCGTAGCATTCGACGAGAAATCGAGCGAGAGAAACGAACGGATGCTGATCGGTCTGGAAAACGGGGGACAGCGGCTGCTCTTCAAGCAGATCGCGGGCTTTATAGCGAGAAGGATCGTGTGTGAATTGGAAGAGGGGCAGAAGGTCAATGCGGGCGACAGGTTTGGGATGATTAAGTTCGGTTCGCGAGTCGACGTGATGCTTCCCCTCAATTGCGAAGTTAAGATAAAACTGGGCGACAAAACTTCTGGCGGCAGCACAATCTTGGGAGTTCTGCAAAATGAGTAGAAAACGAAAGTACAACATCCATATTTCCCGGGCCGTAATTCCTAGCTTCTTTACAATCCTGAATATGTTCTCGGGTTTCATGTCCATCCTCTCTTCCTCGAACCACGACTTCGTGTCTGCCTCCTGGTTGATAGTACTCGCGGCAATTTTCGACAGCCTGGATGGCGTCATGGCGCGTCTGACAAAAAGCTCCAGTGAGTTCGGTGTGGAGCTCGACTCCTTATCCGACCTTGTGTCGTTCGGCGTCGCCCCTTCCTTTATGATTTACCAGATCGGACTACATAGTCTCGGACCTATAGGAACCCTGGCAAGCGCCATGGTAATGGTATTCGGCGGATTACGGCTCGCACGGTTCAATGTCCAGCTGGTCGGTTTTGACAAGAGTTATTTCAAAGGCCTTCCGATTCCTTCGAGCGCGATCACCATCAGTTCTTTCGTCCTCCTCTTTTACGAACGGAGCATCGGTTGGCTGAATCCCGATGCGGCGCCGTTTCTCCCGGTATTGGCTGTGGCCCTGTCGCTCCTCATGGTCAGCACGGTGAGGTACGATACACTTCCGAAGTTTAGTAAAAGGGCAGTACGGGCACACCCGTTGAAGTTCACGATTTTCAGCGTCGGCGTCATAATCGCGATCGCCACCATGGGCAAAGCGCTGTTCTGGCTCTTCCTCCTGTATATCGCCGGTGGACTCGTCCGCTGGCTGGCCGAACACATCAAGGCGCTTGTATCTCCCCGGAAGCCCAACGAGGAGGAAGAGGATGTTGAGTTGAGCAGTTTTGATATCTGAGGAGGTATAGTTGTTTAAAGCAAGAATAGAAGTTACCCTGAAAAGCAAAATCCTTGATCCACAGGGAAAGGCAATAGAAAGCAGTCTGAGGAACCTCGGCTTCACGAGGCTTAGTAAAGTGAGGACAGGGAAGAACATCGACATAGTTGTCGATGAAACCGAGGTGGACAAAGCAGTGGAGCTGGCGACATCGGCCTGCACGAAACTGCTCGCGAACCCGGTGACGGAGGAGTACGAGGGCGAGCTCTTCGATGCTTCCGGCAAGTCCGTGGCGAAGTTCTCGAGCCCAAACTCCGCGCGTTCTGATGCGAAGGTGAAATCATGACGGGTAAAGTCGGTGTGGTAGTGTTCCCTGGGTCGAATTGCGACATGGATGCGTACAACGCTTTCGGGAGTGTCCTTGATCAGAAGGTCGAACTCCTCTGGCACAAGGAAACAAGCTTGAACGGTGTAGACATAGTTGTGCTCCCCGGAGGTTTCTCTTACGGTGATTATCTCCGATCGGGTGCCATAGCGCGCTTCTCCCCCATCATGAACGAGGTAGTGAAGTTCGCGTCGAAAGGCGGCCTGGTCATGGGCATTTGCAATGGCTTCCAGGTGCTGGTGGAGGCTGGGCTACTTCCCGGTGCGCTCCTTAGAAACGCCAGCCTGAAATTCGTTTGCCGGCAGGTATATTTGAGAACCGAGACGGCTGCGACCCCTTTTACTTCGGGTCTCGAAAAGGGGCAGGTGCTCAAAGTGCCGATTGCTCACGGCGACGGAAATTTCTACGCCGATGAGTCAGCCCTGAAAAGCCTTGAGGACGGCGATCAAATCGTGTTCAGATACTCGACCGCTGACGGTGAAATCACTCGCGATGCCAATCCTAACGGGTCGATCTACAACATAGCCGGAATTGTGAATTCAAGACGAAATGTCCTGGGAATGATGCCGCACCCCGAACGCGCCAGCGAACAGATACTTGGTAGCGCACAGGGGAAGGCGGTTTTGAAGTCGGTCGTCCAGAGTCTAAATTGAGGGAAATAGGAGGCTGCCATGTTTGATTTTGGCCCAACTGAGATTATCCTCATCATCGTTGCGCTCCTTCTGCTATTTGGCGGTAAGAAGCTGCCGGAACTTGCGCAGGGCATCGGTAAAGGGATAAAGGAATTCAAGAAGGCTGTGAAAGAACCCGACGAAGAAGAGGGAAAGAAGGAAGAGAAGAAAGACTAAACAGGGGGAAAGGGCAAATAGATGTTTGAGAATCTTGGGTTTGGTGAGATCCTTCTGATAATCATCGTGGTTGTCGTGTTCTTCGGTCCCAAGCGCATACCGGATATCGCGCAGTCGATCGGAAAAGGCATCAGGGAGTTTAAGCGCGCGATGAAAGACGTTCAGGATGAAGTCTCAACTGCGATTAACGAGAAACCGAAGGAACCACAGAAAGATCAGAAGAAACTCGAACAGCCGGCTCCTTCGCTGAAATTGGCGCCCGAAGAAAAAGAGAAAGCGGAACTTAAGTCCTGATCCACCGGGTCCATCCCTGCAACTGCTGATGGCAGTGCCGTCCCCTTCCGGACAGGTAGACGCTGCCTGGCTTTTAACATTTCACAGAGTTCCACAGAGAATTGGTTCTTCTTTCTGTCTCTCCCTGTAATTGAAGGGCCCCTGCCTGTCAAGCGGCCGGCGGGCCGTTCCCACGGCGAAGCGTTGAAAGCGGTCCCGGGCCTGCGACCGGCGTTACGATCATGACTTCCGGCCGGTTTTCCCAACCTACCCGGCTTGAAATTCGGAAGGAAGCCTGAAGTCTTTTCCTCTTTGCGGCCTTTTAGATGGGATTCAAGTAGTCACTACGGGCCTATGGCTTTGAAGATAGCCGCGATAATTTTAAATTAATCATGTTACAGTGCGTCAGGTTCTGAAGACGTACTGACGTTCTCTAGTGTTTCAGATGAACTTAACTCAAATGGAGTACGCCACGAGCAGCTCCGGAGTACAATCAGATGTTGGATGATTTTAGTATTGGCAAAATCCTTCTCATTCTCGTTCTGGTCCTTATTTTCTTCGGGCCGAAAAAGATACCCGATATTGCACAGTCTATCGGTAAGGGAATCAGGGAATTTAAGAAGGCTATGAATGACGTTTCTGAGGAGATAAAGAAGCCTGTCAACGAGGATGAAAGGTCCTCGTCTTCGAAAGCCGTCGATTCTCCGTCGCAGCGAAATTCCAATGCCGAATCCAAATCAAATTCCGAACTTAAGTAACAGCAGGTTTTGACAGATACATATCAGAATTTCAGAAAAAGACTTCTCAACGGAGAAGCCTCGTGCAGGGGTGTTGTCGAGAATTACCTCGGGCGCGCAAGGTCTAAATCGAACCTTAATGCATTTCTACAGCTCTTCGATGAGTCGATAGAAGCTGCCGAGAGGGTCGATGCGAAGGTAAAAGCGGGGAATCCCGGTAAACTCGCCGGCCTGGTACTCGGTGTCAAGGACATAATCGCAGTAAGAGGCAAACGACTTACCTGCGGTTCCAGGATACTCGAAGATTTCAGCTCGGTGTACGATGCCACGGTCATAGAACGTCTCGAGGCTGAGGACGCGATTATTATCGGGAAGACCAACATGGATGAATTCGCCATGGGGTCTTCAACCGAGTTCAGTGCGTTCGGTCCTGTTCTGAACCCGGTGGACACGGAGAGGGTCCCCGGCGGCTCGAGCGGCGGAAGCGCCTCGGCCGTTGCAGCCGGGCTGTGCCATGTTGCGCTCGGGACAGACACTGGAGGATCCATCAGGCAGCCGGCTTCGTTTTGCGGCGTCGTCGGGTTGAAGCCGACCTACGGCCGCGTATCGAGATATGGGCTCGTGGCTTTCGCCTCTTCGTTCGACGTTATCGGACCGATCTCGAACTCCGTATACGACTCGGCACTCATAATGGAGGTTATGGCCGGACACGATGAGCGGGATTCTACTTCGGCCGAGAGACCTGTTCCATCATATACTTCGCTCCTCGTTCGCGAAGCCGGCGGCTTCACCGTCGGCGTCGCAAAGGAAGCGTTGAGCTCGGGAATTGCCGACGATGTCAGGCAGACCGTCGAGAAACAAATCGACGATCTCAGGGGAGCGGGCGTGAAAATCAAGGAAGTGTCCCTTCCCCATCTCGATTACACGATCCCGGCCTATTACATACTCGCTACAGCGGAAGCTTCGTCCAACCTTGAGAGATACGACGGCGCACGTTACGGCCATAGGAGACAGGGAGTCGACGAGCTCGAAGAAATGTATGTCGAGTCGAGAAGCGAGGGATTTGGGCCGGAAGTGAAGCGCAGAATAATGCTCGGAACCTTCGTCCTGTCGGCCGGATATTACGATGCTTATTACAAGAAAGCACAGCGTGTCCGCCGCATCATCAAAAAAGATTTCGACGACGCTTTCCGGGATGTCGATGCCATCGTCATGCCGACTGCCCCGACTACCGCTTTCAAGATTGGCGAAAAAACATCCGATCCTGTCAAAATGTACCTTTCCGATATATTCACCGTCTCCGCAAACCTCGCCGGCATACCGGGTGTGTCCATACCGGTTGGGAGAGACTCGTCTTCATTGCCGATCGGCCTCCAGCTGCTCGGAAGACAGTTCGAAGAGGAGACGATCTTGACTTTAGCAAACCATATCGAACAATCTTTGAAGAGCTGAAAGAGAGCCAGAATGAGTATCCTGATTGACAAATCGACCCGCCTTGTGGTGCAGGGCATAACGGGAGGCGAGGGTTCCTTCCATACCGAACAGATGATCGAGTACGGCACGAAAGTCGTCGGCGGAGTGACGCCGGGCAAAGGCGGCACTAAGCATCTGAACGTCCCCGTCTTCAACACCGTTGCCGAAGCTGTTGAAAAAGAAGGGGCCAATACTTCAGTCATTTTCGTACCCGCCGCGTTCGCGCCTGATGCAGTGGTTGAGGCCGCGGATGCAGGCATCAAACTCGTCGTCTGCATCACAGAGGGCATCCCCGTAAAGGACATGGTCGGCGTCTACGATTACCTTAAAAAGAAAAATGTGAGGATGGTAGGACCGAACTGCCCGGGAGTAATATCTCCGGGAAAAGCCAAGGTCGGAATAATGCCGGGTTTCATCCACCGGAAAGGGAGCGTCGGGCTCATTTCGAGAAGTGGAACTCTGACTTATGAAGCGGTTGCTCAGGTCACGGCGCAGGGATACGGACAGTCCACCTGCGTTGGGATCGGCGGAGATCCCATTATTGGAACGAAGTTCATTGACGCACTTCAGCTATTCAAAGATGACGAGCAGACCGAGGCTGTAGTGATGATCGGAGAGATCGGAGGGACCGCAGAGGAGGAAGCTGCCGCCTACATAAAGAAGTATTTCGACAAGCCGGTCGTCGGTTTCATCGCCGGACGCACCGCACCTCCCGGGAGGAGAATGGGACACGCGGGTGCAATCATCTCCGGCGGGCACGGTACCGCGGATGAAAAGATGAGTGCGATGAAGAAAGCGGGAATCGTCGTCGTGGAGAGCCCGGCTTTAATCGGCCAGGCGATCGCAAAAGTCCTCGGCTCGAAGTCAAGGAAGAAGACAACCGTCGCAGTGAAGAAACCGGCGACGAAATCCAGGACCTCTAAGAGCCGCCCGAAGACGAAAAAGAAATAGTAACACGGGATGGCGACCTGCCGGTTGACTGACTGTGTCTTCCGATTCTAGAAAATAAAAATCTGAAAGGAATTGTAGATCCTGTATGAGCCGAACGCTTGCAATACTGAAACCCGATTGTGTAAAAAGGAATGTTGCCGGAGAAGTGATCGCACGAATTCAGAAGGCCGACTTCAGAATCGTCGGCCTCAAGATGGTCCGGCTGACGAAGGAAACTGCCGGTGAGTTCTATGCCGTCCACAAGGAACGTCCCTTCTTTGCCGGGTTGGTGGAGTTCATGACTTCAGGACCTTGTATGCCGATGGTGCTGGAGAAGGAAAACGCCTTTGAGGAATTTAGGAAGCTGATAGGCGCGACCGACCCAAAGGAAGCCGCAGCGGGAACCATACGGCGCGACTTTGCCGAAAGCAAGGGAGAAAATATAGTCCACGGTTCGGATTCTCCTGAAAATGCGGAGAGGGAGATAGGTTTCTTTTTCTCCGAACGAGAGCTCGTTGAATTGAAATAAGCTTGTCTCTCAAGAAGCTAGAAACACTCGCCTCCAGGACACTTTTCAAAAACCCCTATTGGGAATACAGGTTGGACGATTACACACTCCCCGACGGAACCGCCGGGGAGTATCATTATGTGCATTCCCACGGTGCGGCCCTCGTTATACCTGTCTACCCGGACGGCTCTCTTGTCCTCGTGAAGCAGTTCAGATATCTCTGGAAGAAGGAAAGCATCGAGTTCAGCTGCGGCGGCGTGAAAAACGAAGACTATCTCGGATCGGCGCAAAATGAACTTGCCGAAGAGGCGCATCTCGCGGCCTCAGGCTGGGCACAGGTGGCAGAGTTCAACCCTTTCAATGGCGCCACGGATGAAGTGTGCAAGGTTTATCTTGCCACCGGCCTGTCCGCCACGTCTCGTGCCCGCGATGCGTCCGAGGAATTTGAGATAATCAGGATCAGCTTAGGCGAGTTCGAGGAATTTGTCGATCGCGGCGGGATCTGGGACGGTATGACACTCGCCGCCTGGATTCTGTCCAGAAAATCGGTACTGAATTATCTGAATACGGACCGCCCATGAAATACACGATCGTGGTAATGTTCACCTTGCTCGCAATAACTTCCTTGAGTTTTGCCCGTGAACGTGTGAAAACCGGAGACGAGGTCCTCGTCGATAAATATCTCAACCTCATTAAAGGAAAGACCGTCGGCATAATAACCAACCAGAGCGGAAGACTGCAAAACGGGAAAAGCATAATTGACGTGCTCGTAAAGGAACCCGGTGTTAAAGTCGTCGCTCTTTTCTCTCCGGAGCACGGCATACGAGGGAAGGCGTCGGCGGGGGAGGGAGTGTCTGGAAGTGTCGACAGGAAAACCGGGCTGCCAATCTACTCTCTGTACGGGAAGTCAAAGAAGCCGACAGCCAGGATGCTGAAAGGAATCGACGTCCTGTTGTACGACATACAGGATGTCGGTACAAGGTTTTACACGTTCATAAGCACGCTCGATTATTGTCTGCAGGCGGCCGCCGAGCACCATATAGAGTTCATCGTCCTCGACAGGCCCGATATGTTGAGGTCGAACCTCATCGACGGCCCGATGCTCGTCGACTCGCTCAGGTCTTTCATCGGTATCCAGCCGATACCCAGCGTATACGGGATGACGCCGGGCGAATTCGCAACGATGATAAACGATGCAGGCATGCTGAAGGACGGCGTGAAGGCCGATCTCAAAGTCGTTAAAATGGAACACTACCGGCGAAGCATGTGGTACGACCAGACGGGCCTGAAATGGATTACCCCGTCCCCGAACCTTCCGGACATGAACGCCGTCGAGGTCTATCCCGGAAACGTGCTGATCGAGGCGACTAACGTATCTGAAGGACGAGGCACGAAGCACCCTTTCGAGGTCATCGGCGCCCCTTATATAAATTCAAGCAAGCTCATCTCATTGCTGAACGAACAGCACATCGCCGGCGTTGCTTTTAGACCGGCTACGTTCACGCCTCGTCCCTATCCCTGGGCTCTTAAACCGAAGTACCAGGGCGAAGTCTGCCATGGCATTAGAATCACTGTGACTGAGAGGAACGTTCTGAAACCTGTCGAGATGGGAGTAACGATTGTCTGGGCGATTCGCAAACTCTATCCCGGTAGGTTTAAATTCATCCCTTCATATTTCGATCTCCTTGCGGGCACGACCGAGGTGAGGACTATGCTCGAGGAAGGAAAGACACCGTCCGAAGTTTCCGCTTCATGGAAAGCGGGCCTGGAAGGGTTTGAAAAATTGAGGGAAAAGTATTTGCTTTACCGATGAAACTTAATGGTTCTTCGCGGGAGGGCATATCATGTCACGGGGCTTGATGACAGCGCGCGCTCGGTTCCTATATTTCCGCCGTTTTCTTAGCGTCGGGATCGTAGTCGTCATCACGGCCTCTGCCGCTTATTCCCAAACGGATACCCTGAAGACTGCGAAATCCGACACGTCGGGTATCCCGTTGAGGTATCTGGTCAGGCCCGTCGAGTACTCCGGCACGCTCACTACTGAGCCTTCCTATTCGATACCGGACTCGACGATAATGTGGAGCGATTACACTTACGCCGGCGAGTTGCTCCAGAAAATCCCCGGCTCCTTCCTGGCGAACATGTATCAGCCGGGGGCTCCTTCCGAGCTCTATTTCGACGGCCTGGGAAGCGGTTACACGAAGTACCTGATGGACGGAGTCGAAATGAACGAGCCTACGACTTCTACGATGAACCTTTACCATATTCCGCTGGAGTTCGTCAGGGACGTTCAGTACATAGACGCCGTCAGGGCCCCGATTTATTCCTTCAATGCAACCGGCGGTCTCGTGAATTTCCAAACGCATCTTTACAGCGAGCCCGTACCATATTCGAAAGTCAGACACCTCGAAGAGCCGTACAATTATCTCATTACCGACGGAGTCTTTTCCCAGAACATCGGCTACAACACGAACATCGACCTCGGCTTCGAACACCAGACGACGGACGGCAGGTTTGTCGATTCCCGATACGACGGCGTCAACATACGCGGCAAGGTCCGATACAGCATCGACTCCACCCGGCAGATCACGGCGACGGAGGTCTACTACCGGACCAAAGGAGGTATGACAGGGGGGATGCTTCCCTATAATGTGACACAGGATATTTTTAATCCGGCGTTCGCAAATCTTGCAAGGAGCCAGTCTGCGAACCTTACGTACCTTCAGCACCATCTGCAGGTGGCGTATTCGCAATGCGACCCGAAAGACTCTACGAATGTTTTTACCGCGACCGCTTTTTTCGATTACTACAATTTCCAGTTCGGTGACAGTCACCTCTCGTACTTCCTGACGAATCTCAGCAGGCGGTACGGATTGAGTATCCGGGGATCGGAGGACTTCGTCGGCACGACTTTGAATTACGGAGCGGATGCCGTCAGGGACGAGTCCTACTACAATACCTACGCGGGTATCCCTTCTCAGGACCGTCTTTCGGTCTACGGTGACGAAGAATTTTCTCTGTTCCATTTCGTCAGGGCAGGTGTGTTCGGACGCGGCGATCTCGTCAACCACAGATTTTACCCTGCACTCGGTGCTTCCTTCGGGCTCGGAAACGACGTCCTCTGGGTTGAGGCAGGAGGAAATGTCTCGTGGCATCTTCCCAGTATGTCCCAGAAGTATTTTGTCACGCAGGATTTCACCGGCAATCCCGGCCTGATTGCGGAGAACGACAAGATCGTACAGGTCAAGGCTACTCTGAATCTTGGCAGGAGCTTTTCACTTTTCGTGAAGCCCTACGCCCGAATGATAAATGATCCCATATTCTACAAAACCGACTACACCAATCAGCCGACATACCCGGCGATATCGGTCGTGAACCTGAATAAGAGGGACATATATGGCGTGGACGGAAGTGCGCGGTTGACCTTATGGAAATTCACGCTCGACGGAAATCTCAATTACATTTACGAGAAGGACGACGGGCAGGAGGTGTTCACGCTCCCGAAGGTTTACGCTTCCGGCAGATTGTATTACCGGAATATCCTGTTCGACGGACATCTCGATTTGAAGGTCGGGTTGCGGGGAATATTCGTGACCACCTTCATGGGAGACAGCTTCTATCCGCAGGCTGTAGTCTATTATCCTTCGGAGCTGGACGAGTTCGGACCGTCCGGTAGCACCGACTTTTTCGTTCGCGGTCATATAGGCGATGCGATTGTTTACCTTACGATTTTCAACATAACGGGAGAGAATTACGTGCTTGCCCCCATCTATCCCGCTCTTGATAACAGCTTCTGCATCGGGATCAACTGGCAGTTCCTCAATTGAACGTCGAGTGCTTACGCGCCGCTGGGCCGGCCCGGCACTATTGTTTTTTCGAGTCGATCACCTTTCTGACGTGCGTCGCGAGATCATTTACGGAGTAAGGCTTTGCGACGATATCGTTCACCCCTTTTGATATCATCTCATCGACCGTCTCGCCGACACTCAGCCCTGTCGCAAGGAGGACCGCGACATTGTCGTCGATGTTCTTGAGAACTGGGTAGACTTCGTTGCCAGTCATCTCCGGCATAAGCATATCGAGGATTACGAGGTCGACTTTTTCATGCCTTTCCTTGAATGCACGAATGCCTTCCAATGCGCCCTCCGCAGCGATCACGGTGTAACCGAGCCCCTCGAGGAGTTCTCTTGTAAGATCCAGCAGTGTGGCCTCATCGTCGATAAGGAGTATCGTCTCGCTGCCGCGAGGGAGGTCCCTCAGTGCCGGCGGGACGTCGCCGGCGGGTGACTTGTCTGTCGATGGGATATAAATTTTGATCGTTGTGCCTTGGCCCGGCTCGCTGTAGACGTTTATGAAGCCCTTGTGTGCCTTCACGATGCCGTAGACGATCGAAAGCCCGAGGCCCGTACCTTTTCCGATCGGCTTTGTCGTGAAGAAAGGCTCAAATATTTTCTGCCTGGTCTTCTCATCCATCCCAAGGCCGTTGTCCGTTACGGAAAGGCAGGCATACCGTCCCGGCCTTGCGTCGGCAATCTGTTTGGTTATCGATCTGTCGAACTCTTCGTTTGTGGTCTCAATCCGTAAGATACCTCCGTCGGGCATTGCATCGCGTGAGTTGATGCATAGATTTATGATGATTCCTTCCATCTGGCTCGGGTCGGCCTCTATATTGTACAGGTCAGGGGCGAGTGAGTATTCGACCCTGATATTCTTGCCTATGCTCCGTACGATAATCTTCATCGCGTCGTTGACGGAATCGTTCAGCCGGACTGGCTTGACGTCGCTTTCCCGCTGCCTCGAAAAAGTCAGAAGCTGGGATGTGAGTTCGGCCGCCCTTTTAGCCGAGGAATCCAGTATGTCCAAGTATTTAGCCATGTCAGCTTCGTTCGGCGCAAATCTGGTCCTGAGCACTGTGATCGCGCCGTAGATGGAGCCGAGGAGATTGTTGAAATCGTGAGCCACTCCGCTCGCCAGCTGCCCGATGCTCTCCATCTTCTGCGATTGGAAGAGCTGCTCCTGAAGCTTTTTCGTATCGGTCACGTCGACTAATGCGACCTGAACCGCTGGCTTTCCCATGTAAGTTATGCCTGCAGCCCATCCGTCGATCGATCTCATTTTCCCGGTTGCGGTTATCACCCTGACCGAAAACTGGATATCCTTATTGGGGGCGAGGGCGGCTTGCTCGAATTTCTCGAACACCTGTATGTAATCGTTCGGATGGACGAAGGCGCTGAGCGGCGTCCTAACGAGAAGCGACATCTCGGTCTCAAACAAATCGGTGGAAGTCGGGTTGGCATAGACAATGAGATCGTCCTGGACAACAAGCACGCCCAGAAGGGAATGCTCGACAAGACTCCGGTATTTCTCCTCCGACTCGTGAAGGGCATTCTTGACCGACTGTTCAACCGTCACATCCCTCGCGATTGCCAGGATACCGTTCGCACGCTCAGCAGAACGAAGCGTCGTCATACTTAACTCGACAATCTTCTCTTCGTGCAGTTTTGTGATGAGCCTGAAGGTGTGCCGGATGCGGTTTTCAGGAAACGTAAATTGTTCGCGTATCTTCTTCGTGATCTCTTCACCATCGTCCACATGAGCGATGACGGACACCGGTTTCCCCCAAATCTCGTCCACCCTGTAACCGGTTTGCTCGAAGAAACGTTTGTTGGCGAAGATGAACTCTCCATCGTGGTTGAACAGCAGCACCATATCGTTCGCCTGCTCGACAAGATTGCGGTATCTGTCTTCAGATGCACGCAACTGATCCTGCAGCTTCAGCTTCTCGGTAATGTCGCGTTGAATACCCCACATTCTCAGAAGTACTTTGCCCTTGGTCTCGCCTATGTACGAGTTTTCGAAATGGTGCAGGTTTCCGAACCGGTCCCGTTCAACGGTTTCTATATTCGTTATTGAAAAATTCCGTTCGGTAAATTTCAGTTTGGACTCCTGGTATCCGTCGAGGTCCGCTATGAAATCTAGCGCCCGTCTTCCGATAAGCTGCCCGGGGTCGTCGTAACCGTACATCCTGGCGAATGCCCGGTTACCCTCCGCTATTATTCCCTTTTCGGCAATCTCGTTAGCGATGCCGGCCTTGTCCCCCGTTATGTCGATCGGGTCGGGAAACTCGATTCGCCAGATCCCCTCGGCGCTGTTCCGGATAAAATTCTCGTAACGCCTCCGCTGCATCTCTGCCTCGATCTCCGCTCTTCTCCTGTCAGTGAGATCCATGGCGGTCACGACAGCGTACGTCGCACCATCGTGCTTTATGCCGGTTCCTCTTAATTCCATCTCGATGGCCGAACCGTTCTTATGCTTGAATGTCTTTGATGGCAAATGGACGCTCCCACTCCGCAGCCCGGACCTCATTTCCTCTTCAACATCTTCTCTATTGTCGAAGACGAGATCGAAAAGGGAAAGGTGATTGATATCCCGCCGTTCGTAGCCGAACGACTTGAAGAATGCCTCGTTGGCTTCCGTGAGCTGTCCGGAAGGGACTTTGAATACGAAGACGACGGTGGAAAGCTGGCCGAGAAGGCCTTCGTATTTCTGACTCAAAAGGGAGCGCTCGGAGCTCACCTTCAGCGAATGAAATAAGATGGAGAGCTGTGTTGCTGCCGCTTCAAGTATCCGAGCGGCGGCCGATCCGCTGTCGGCCCTGCCGTCGGCATTCCGAAAACCCGCAACTAAGTACCCCAGCGGCATCGTGCCGTATCTGAGCGGATGAAGGCTTATCGAATCGATTCCCGCATCCGGAAAGAACATTTCCTTCATGGCCGAAAAGACCTTCGACCCCATCTTAAGGATGAAACTCCGCTTCGATTTCCTCGAAGAGCCGGCCAAATCAAGCATAGCGCGCAGTTGAGTCCCAGTGAGAAAGGAGATTTTTCCGGAATTCGAAATCATACCGGCATCTGTTCCACTGTCGGGTGGTAAGATGACTGATATGGACACCGCGGCCGTCGAGCGACGCAATTCGTCAGCGAGTTCTGATACTACCCTGACAGTCTTCGTTCCGTAAAGGCTCATGGATGGCGACGACTCAATGATATCGGCGACGCGCGAAGTCAGTGCATGTATCTTTGGAGAATCAGTTTGAGCCGGTGGTCTTTTCATCTAATCTGCATCACGTTGAGGATTGTCTCGAATTTATCCCCATCCTCCTGAAAATACAACTTAGTGTTCAACTTTGAAGGATAAAAGGACGGAGCGATCCGTTACCTGACGGAAAGCACTTTCCCGAGAATCATCCCGATTGAGAATAGAAGCCCGAATTGTGTGTGAAGTACCGACGCCGCCTTCATCGCGGGGAGCATCTCACGGGCATTAAGACCTTTCCTGAACATCCTGATGGCGCTGACAGCCTTCGGAATTGTGAGAGCGACAATTAAAACCCATGGAGTAACAATTCCGAGCGTCACCAGCGCCAACGTCCATGCCAGGGTCACCGCGAACATCACGGCAAGCAAGGTTATCGCTTTCTCGTGCCCGTAGAGGATGGCAAGCGTTCTTCTCCCTTTTCGCAAATCGCCCTCGGAGTCCCTGATGTTGTTTGCCAGGAGTATCGACGCGACGAGTATCGATATTGGAATGGAAAGCAAAACGGCGGATATGTTTAACGCATCCCTTTGTATGAAGTACGCAATCAGCACTATTACCGGGCCCATGAATATTCCGGCCGCCACCTCACCGAACGGAGTATAAGCCAGTGGCGATTTACCGCCCGAATAGAAGTAGCCTACTCCCATCCCGATCGAGCCGATTACCGCGATCCACCATGTCGTCATCCAGCAAATGTAAGCGCCGAGGATAACCGACAGAACGAAGAAAGCGACAGCCGTCCGGAGCACGGTATTCTCTTCCATTTCGTTGTGAACGATAACGCCGCCTATCCCGACCGAGTCGGCAGAATCGAGGCCTCGTTTGTAGTCGTAGTACTCGTTGAACATGTTGACAGCCGCCTGGATCAACACCGAAGCGAGCAACATTGTAAGGAAGAGCAGGAAATGGAACGACCTCTCTGCCCACGCCATGACCGTACCTATCAGCACCGGCATGATGGCCGCAGTAAGTGTGTGTGGCCTCATCAGGCGCCACCAGGTTCGCCAGCTCGAAGCGGAAGTCTTGTCTATAACCATAACCGATCAGAAGAGAGGTCTGAACCTGAACTCGGCACCGAACTTCTGTTCGACGAATTCTTTCGCCAGGTCGGCATCCAGACCGTCCACACCTACGACGCTCATGAAGACTCTAGGAACGAAATTCTTCGCTTCGCGCGCAAACTCGAGCATCGATTCCCATTGCTTCCCGTTCGGGGTTCCCATGAGCTTCCTGTACTCGTCGGGATCGGTAGAGTTGAGACTTATCGATACCGAGTCTATGAGTCCCTCCAGCTCCGGCAGGATGTCGCGATGATTTATCACGTTGCCATGACCGTCGGTGTCGAGACGTGTCGTCCCGCCGTTCGACTTTACATACTGCGCGACTTCCTTTACGATGTCGAGCCGGATCGTCGGTTCACCGTATCCGCAGAATACTATTTCCTTGAATCGCGTCGGGTCGCCGATTTCCGCGGTCAGCTCCTCAGCCGCCGGCTCCCTGTCGATGTGAAGATTGTGTCCCTTCACCATGGCCTCGCCTTTCCTGTCGCAGAATATACAGTCGGCATCGCATCTCAGCGTGAGGTTGAGATAGAGGGAATTCCTTATCTGGTACGCTATCTTGGGACGCGGTTTCTCCCCGACACCGAAGAGTTTGTACGCGTTATACGAAGTGATACGCCGGATGTCTTCGGCCGACAATTGCTGGAGAGCGGCAACTTTCTCTATTATGTTCGGGACAAATGAAGGCTCGTTTGTCTTCCCGCGATGCGGTGCGGGAGCGAGATAAGGCGAATCCGTCTCCGCCAGAAAATGTTCCGGCTCAACCGTCCGAACTACACGCTGCAGCTCGGATTCACCGGATTTCCCGAAAGTCACCATTCCGCTCAGCCCCAGGTAGAAGCCGAGCTTTATTGCCTTGCAGGCGATCTCGTAAGTCGAGTTGAAGCTGTGAAGCACTCCCCTTGGCTGTAAGTTGATCTGGTAGTCGAATCTTCTCGGGAGGATCCATCCCGCTTCCACCTGCCGCCTGAGTATTGCGATCAGGTCGGCGTCCGATTCGCGGTTGTGTATCGAGACGGGGAGTCTAACCGATTTTGCGATCTCGATCTGCATCTCGAAGACTCTCTTCTGAACCTCCGGCGGCGAAAGGTTGTAATGATAGTCGAGTCCTATTTCTCCTATCGCCACCACCTTCGGGTGCGATGACATATCTGCAATCCTGGTGAGCGATGCTTCGTCGGCTGCGGAGGCATCATGAGGATGGAACCCGACGGCGGCATAGACTCTCTCAAATCTTTCCGCAAGCCCGATTGCCCGTTCACTAGAGGCGAGGTCCCAACCGGGAACGATAATGAATTCTACCCCCGCATCCGACGATCTTTTGAGAACAGCTTCTACGTCCGCAAACTTATCATGGTTGAGGTGAGCGTGTGTGTCGACTAAGTAAGTCATTTCTGCGAGATATCCATTAATGGAATTAAATATGGTCTTCGAATATAAGACAAAGGAATTTCGATCCTGCCAAGAGTGAATTGCCGCGCCGGCTCGAACTTCGGAAACTCTAATCGTGGTGAAGCCGGACCACGGTCACCTGGTAAACAATTTCGTCAAAACCCCGCAAAAATTCATGGGCTTCGCGGCAGGTCATCTGAAAAAAAATGCTCCCTTTGTGGATGCTTCGTTCTAACCGCATGTCCACATCCCGGAGATTGTGTGGCAAGTTGTCACAATGGCACGAGTAAAATTCCGACCGTATTCGCGGAAACAGAGCGGAATGCCGGTTAATTGCGGGCACGGCATTTGACGCACTTCTTTGTGAATCCTTCGGTTCGAAACAAGTCTGGCGGGCCCACGAAGAGATCCTTCGGACAAAACCGGCGGACAAACTTGCCTTTGGCACACAATGCGGGAGGAGAACAAGGATGATCGAAATCAGGATGCATGGCAGAGGCGGTCAGGGCGGGGTTATAGCCGCGAAGATTCTTGCATCGGCAATTTTCAAAGAGGGGAAGTTCGCCCAGTCTTTTCCGTCGTTCGGAGTCGAGAGAAGAGGCGCGCCGGTTCTGGCGTTCACCCGGGCCGACGACAAGCCGATCCGGTTGAGAACCGCAATTTATGAGCCCGACCATCTCATCGTTCTCGATGCGACTCTGATCAAATCCACGAATGTGTTTTCGGGCCTCAAAAGGGGCGGGACAATACTCGTGAATTCTTCGAGTCGTGTCGAGTCCTTCGCATTTCCAGCCGACTATCCGTCTGCTTCGGTGGATGCTGCGGGCATAGCAGTCAGACACGGACTCGGCACCAGGAGCATTCCGATCGTGAACACCGCTATCCTCGGAGCCTTCGCTAAATTCTCCGGACTCGTGGGCATAGAGTCGATATTGGAGGCAATAAGAGAAGGAGTCCCGATGAAGCAGAATGAGAATGCGGCTGCGGCCCTTGAGGCTTATGAAGTCGTGGAACCTGCGGCCGATCTTTCGGACCACGGGCGATTTTCTGCGGAGGAGAGTGGGACTATAACCGTAAAATAAGGGCGGCTGTTATGACCAAATACAATTATGCAACTGTCGAAGAGATGCCACCACTGGCCTTCTCCCTCGAATCGACTCGCATGATCCCAACCGGTAGCTGGCGCCACGTCAGACCGGTTTACAGGGACAAGAATTCTCCATGCCATGTCACATGCCCTGCCGGCGAAAAGATACCTGCATACTTCGAGCTCGTCAGGCAGAAAAAGTATGAGGAAGCATGGTACAAGATACTCGAAGACAATCCTCTCCCTGGCGTCACCGGGCGAGTATGCTACCATCCTTGTGAGGGACAATGCAACCGCGCGGGGTATGACGGCGCCGTCGCTATTCACAATATCGAGCGGTTCGTGGCGGACAGAAATCTGCAAAACAAGAAACTTCCCGCTGCGGTCGAATCTCCGAAGAGCGAGAAGGTGGCGGTAATCGGTTCGGGACCGGCAGGCCTCTCATGTGCTTACCAGCTTTCGAGGATGGGTTACCGTGCAGTCATCTATGAGTCGGACCATGAGCCGGGCGGCATGTTAAGGTATGGGATACCTGATTATCGGCTTCCCAAGAAAATCCTCGACAAGGAAATCAAAGATATTGAGACCCTCGGTGTCGAAATAATGGTCGACTCGAGAATCGGCGGCAACGTGGCCTGGAGCGAGCTCGAGAGATACGATGCAGTGTTCGTCGCGGTAGGTGCTGCCCGCAGCAAAAAGATGGAGACTCCTGGCGAAGAGCTGAAGGGGGTCTATTCCGGAATAGATTTCTTGCGGGAGCTGAACACGGGCAAGGTGCCGAAGATCGGACGAAATGTCCTGGTGGTCGGGGGAGGCAATACGGCCATAGATGCGGCAAGAAGTGCCATGCGGCTCGGCAAGCGTGTGACTGTGCTTTATCGGCGGACCCGGGCCGAAATGCCCGCGGTGCCGGAGGAAATCGAAGAGGCCGAAAAGGAAGGCGTGCTCTTCCAATTCCTTGTCGCTCCGGTCGGAATATCGGGCAATAAAGGTAAAGTCTCGGGGATTGAACTTGTTAAGATGAAACTCGGCGAGCCGGATGAAAGCGGCAGAAAAAGACCCGTCCCGGTCAAAGGTTCGAACTTCTCACTGAAGGCGGATACGATAATATCGGCCATCGGGGAAGAACCTGACCTGGCGTTCCTTCCGTACTCGTTCCTCAAGAAGGGGATACGGCTTTTCGTCGACGACGATTATACGACCGGAGTCCCCGGGATATTCGCGGGCGGAGACGCTGCCACAAACCCCAACGGAACCGTGGTAAACGCAATCATGGCAGGCAAAGAAGCGGCCATCTCGATACATGAATTCCTAGGATGGCGTTCACGTTCGAACGGCGCTTCACACGATGTTGTCGCGCCGGAAGAAGTCAATACTTTCTATTTCCCGCACGAGAATCGCGTTGAAGTCCCGAGGCAAACCGTTCAGAAAAGTAAGTCGACGTTTTCCGAAGTCAACAAAACGCTTACGGAAGAGCAGGCGCTTACCGAGGCGGAAAGATGTTTCACTTGCGGTACCTGCCTCCACTGCGATGTCTGCATGACTTTCTGTCCCGATGTCGCGATCAGCAAGGATGAGTCGGGCGAATACGTGATCGACTACGATCACTGTAAAGGCTGCGGGATCTGTGTGGAAGAGTGCCCGCGAGGAGCGATGGAACTCGTTCCGGAAGGGGCGAGGGAAACGGCGGAGGAGGTGAAAACGGCATGAAGGGAAGGAACGGAATGAGTATGAGAAACGCCGGCCTGCTGCATCCATCGATTGAAAAAGTCGTGGTTATCGAAGGAACTCACGCGGCCTCCTACGCGGTGAAGCTCGCGCGTGTACAGGTGATTGCCGCCTATCCCATCACGCCTCAGACAAGCGTGGTGGAGAAACTTTCCGAGATTGTAAGCGACGGCGAACTCGACGCGAAGTTCATCAAGGTCGAGTCCGAACATTCTGCAATGGCGTGCTGTATCGGCTCCTCCATCAGCGGCGCGCGCGCTTTTACGGCCACATCCTCCCAGGGACTCGCGCTCATGCACGAACTTCTTCACTGGGCTGCCGGAAGCAGGCTGCCGATTGTCATGGTGAATGTCAACCGCGCGATGGCTCCTCCGTGGTCGATCTACGTCGACCACAACGACAGCCTCTCGCAGCGCGACACCGGCTGGCTCCAGTTCTATGCGGAAAGCAACCAGGAGGTTACCGACACGGTCCTTCAGGCGTACAGGATTGCCGAGACGGTGTCTCTCCCGGTAATGATCAACCTTGACGCTTTCGTATTGAGCCATACGTCAGAACCGGTCGCACTCCCTAAGCAGGAGCTTGTGGATGAGTTCCTTCCCCCAAGGAAAGCGCCCTTCAAGGTCGACGCCTCTGATCCGAGAGCGTTCGGCGCACTGATCGGTCCGGAGGCGTATATGGAGATGCGCTATAAGCTGTACCAGGCCATGGAGGATGCGAGAAGAGTAATAAGGGAAGTGGACCGCGACTTCGCCGCGAAGTTCGGCCGATCCTACGGTGGTTTGGTCGAAGAGTATATGACTGAAGATGCCGAGACGGTACTGATCACCTCGGCCACGGCTGTCAGTACCGCAAGGATCGCGGTGGACGAGTTGAGAAGTATGGGATTCCCCGTCGGACTCATGAAGATCCGGGCGTTCAGACCGTTCCCTGTCGACGAGATAAGGGAGCTTGCGAAACGTGTAAGGAAAATAGGCGTCATGGACCGCAGCGTATCGTTCGGCGCTACAGGGATAATTTACCAGGAAACTAAGGCTGTTCTGTATAACGCACCGGACAGGCCGGCGGTGTTCGGATTCATCGCCGGACTCGGCGGACGTGACATAACACCCGAAACAATAAAAGAAATCTTTTCATATCTGCTGAACCGCGAGGAGCCGGTGAGCGAGGCCGTCTGGGTCGGTTTGAAAACTGCCGCTGCCGATCGCCCCGAGCCGCCATTTCCTGAAAACAGTGCCGCAATGAAAAGTTCGGAGGGAGTCTAAGAGATGGGACAAATAAAATACCAACTGCCTCCGGAGGAGGTACTGGCTCCCGGTCACTTCGCGTGTCCGGGTTGCGGTGCAACTCTGACAATGAGGTATGCCCTGAAAGCGCTCGGGAGGAAAACGGTGGCGGTAATACCGGCATGCTGCTGGTCCGTAATCGACGGGCCGGTGCCGTATTCGGCAGCCGGAGTCCCGGTCTTCCACACGGCGTTCGAAACTGCAGCGTCGACTGCCTGCGGAGTCAAGGCGGGCCTCGATGCGCAGGGTGACCACGAAACGACGGTCCTCGCCTTCGCCGGCGACGGAGGCACGTTCGATATCGGCCTGCAGGCGCTGTCGGGTGCCGCGGAAAGGAACGAGGACATCGTTTACATATGCTACGACAATGAAGCGTACATGAACACCGGTATCCAGAGAAGTTCGGCAACCCCATTCGGTGCCTGGACGACTACAACTCCCACCGAGTCTCCGAAAGCGGAGAAGAAAAAGAACATCGTGGAAATTCTTGCCGCTCACAGGGTACCTTACATCGCCACCGCAAGCGTGGCGTATCCTGACGACATGATATCGAAAATCCGGAAGGCGAAAGACATCCGCGGATTCAAATTCATACATGTATTCTCGCCATGTCCTCCGGGATGGAAATTCGAACCTGAAGATTCGATAAAGATCTCCCGCATGGCGATCGAAAGCAAAGTCTTCCCGCTCATCGAGATATTCGACGGAACAGACTACCGCCTGTCGAAAGAGCCGGAAGGAATCCCGGTCCACGACTATATTAAAATGCAGGGAAGGTTCCGTCATCTCGACGATGAAAAGATAGGACTCATTCAGAAAAACGTCGACGAGGAGTGGGCAAGATTATGTTCCAAAATCGTCCCGGCTATGCAAGTCAGTCATGCAGCGAGAGACGAAATGAAGGGCGGAAGAAAATCTTCTCGCGCGCGAGGAGCCCGTGGCACCGGGAGCGCAAAGAAGAAAGAGCAAAGCGCGCGAAGGTGATTTGTACCGTGTAATAGATTAGATCTTAGTTGAATCAGCCGGAGGAAACGTGCCGCAGTTCAGGATAAAGAATGGAAACCAGATGATCGCAGAGGGGGCAATCGCTGCCGGCTGCAGGTTCTTCGCAGGCTATCCCATCACTCCCGCGTCCGGCATTTACAAGTCCATGATAGACGAACTCCCTAAGCGCGGCGACGTGGCGATTGGTGCCCCCGATGAGATTTCGGCGTTAGCCTTCTGCGTGGGTGCGTCTCAGCGCGGCTTCAAGGCGATGACTGCAACTTCCGGCCCCGGTTTTTCACTCATGATAGAAACGCTCCAGTACGCGGTGATGACCGAAACGCCGGTGGTAATCGCACTCGTCCAGCGGCTCGGCCCGTCCACAGGTGGAGCTACCCAGGGCGGGCAGGGAGACGTACTTCTTGCGGGGAACGCCATAGGCGGCGGATATACAATCCCTGTTTTCTCCCCGTCCACGCCCCTGGAAGCCTTCGCGCTTACAATCCACTCCTTCAACGTAGCCGAGCAACTGCGCACCCCCGTGATCTTACTGACAGACAAAGAAGTAGCGATGACATCCGAGAATATCGACTATTCCGCGCTTCCACAACCGGGTACGGTCGTTCGGAAGACGTTTCTTCGGAGAAATGGCGAGTCGTTCGGCAACTATCGCTTCTCACTTCCCGGCGAGATACCCGAGTTTGCCCCCATTGGCGGGAAAGAAAAAGTGACCGTCACCGGCTCGGCTCACGACAAGAGCGGGCGGCTACAGAAGAATTCCCCAGAGACCATCGAAGTTCTCAGACACCTTCAGGAAAAGGTGATTTCCAAATCGGAAGAGATCGCCCGGCTCGACATCGACGTTGTTGACGGGGCGGATACGATTATCTTCAGTTACGGTGTCAGTGCCCGCACTTCGATGGAAGCTGTCGCTCAGCTCCGCGAAAAAGGCGAACGTGTTTCCTTCGGCAACTTACAGACGCTTTTCCCGATCCCTGAAAAGGAAATCAAAGAGGCGGCAGGGAAAGCAAATAAAGTCGTAGTCGTCGAAGAGAATATCATGGGACTCTACAGAACACAGATCGAACGCTTTTTTCCGGATAAGAAAATCCTTGGAGTAAATTCCGTCGGAAGAATGGTTGCGCCTGGCGAAATCGAAAGGGCGGTCCTGTCGCTAAACTAATGGAGCATAAATGACCGAAGTTACGACTCCGAGATCGACTGACAGAAAGTCTTACCTTAAGGTTATGCAGAGATTCCCTTTCTGCAAGGGGTGCGGTCATCAGCGCGTTACGAACGCGATAGATGCCGCCCTTGTCCGCCTCGAGATTGAGCCTCACAACGTCAACATTACAAGCGACATAGGATGTGTCGGTCTCGTGGACACTCTTTTCGAAAATGTGCACTCGCTTCACACCACTCACGGAAGATCGACGGCATTCGCGACGGGAGTCGAGATTGCCGATTCCATACTTGCAGACTCGAAGCTTAAAACCATCGTCGTTATCGGGGACGGCGGAGCGATGATCGGTCTTCTCCACCTCGTCAATGCGGCGCAGCTGAATGCCGACATAACCGTCATACTCTATAACAACTTTCTGTTCGGGATGACGGGAGGTCAGAACTCCTGCTTCTCGCCGCTTGGATTTGTCACTGCTACTACGCCGGGGGGAAACATAGTCCCGCCGGTGGATATCATAGAGATCTTGAAAGGAGCAAATGCCGGCTTTCTCGCACGGAAGACGGCAACCGACGCCGACCTTGCCGAGACTATTGCAGCCGCGATCTCGTATCCCGGCTTCGCACTCGTCGAGGTTCTGGAACTCTGTACCGAGTACGCCCTACGGGGCAATGCGATACGGGGCAACAAACTCGCGGAACTCGGTGCGGGCGAGGCGGCGGATCTCGGAATCATCGTGCAAAGGCATGACAGAAAGGAGCTTGGCGTGATCTATAAGGAGAAATTGGAGGGCCGAAAAGAAGAGAACAAAGGCGGCGGAATTGAGCCGCGTTATGAAAACGCACTCGAGAAGAAAACCGGCTTCGTGATCGCGGGGACTGCAGGCGAACGCGTTCAGTCCGCCGCATATATCCTGGTACAGGCCGCCGTGCTTTCGGGTGCGAACGCTACACAGAAAAACGATAACCCGATAACTCAGGGCACCGGCTTCTCTACCTCGGAGGTCGTGCTCTCTCGCGACAAGATCCTCTATACTGGCATCGACGTTCCGGATGTCGTCATAGTCGTGTCCGAGGACGGCGTCAAAGACCTAGCCGCAAAAGGAGTGTTCGGAGCGACGAATGACGAGACGCTGATAGTCGCCGATGAGACTCTTGAGCTGCCCGGCTGCCGCGGGCGCGTGATCAGGCTGCCGCTCAGGCGAAGGTATCTCCCGTCCGGAGCAGCGTTCGCAGGGATTCTCACCGCCGTGAAAATCACAGGCATCTTACCCGCACTCGCGTTCCAGGATGTGGCTGTGACTCAGAAAAGATCTGAAGAGCTCCTTTCAATCCTGGAGCATGTAATGGGAGAAATTTGAGGAAAAGCAGATGACTAAGGATGAACCTGAAGTAAGAGAGACGATAATATCGATTCTTGAAGAGGCTATCAAAAGCGAGATCGAGTCGGAAGAGAAATACAGGCACGCCGCCGGACTGGCGTGCGACACTAGAGTAAGGGATTTTTTTATCTCACTCGCTAAGATGGAACGGGAGCATAAGGAACAACTCACCGCACAGCTCGAGGAACTTCGGGCTCAGATGACCATAGTGGGCGAGATGAACCAGATGTTCACCTGACAAAGGTCCGTCCCGTACCTGAGGCGCCGGCTTGCTTTCGCGGGAGAGTCGGGCATCCGCATACGCCGACCCGTTCCCGGCGTTTGAAAATCCCGAATGGCTGACTACCCGTTTCAGAGAATACCCTGTCGAATTTGAATATCCATACGTGCTCATCGAGAAGGTGATCCTGATTCTTGAAGACGACTCAATCGTGGTTGGGCATTTGCCGGGGATGCTGACTTCCGCGATTCCGATTTTGAGTATTCGTCCTCCTACCGGAACGAGAAGCGGCGTGAGATTGTATTTACGAGCGTGTTCACATCGAAGAGGAGGCTGCTACAGGCAGGGAGATACGATCAGGAAGTTGCTTCCTTCGATAGCGTGAGTGCTCTAAAAGCCGAACCTGTACTCCTCGAAAGAAGGAAATAAAGACAGACGCGAACGGGATAACTTATCAGTTCGCCGGAGCCCCTTCCATTACCCATGTTTTTATTCCTTTAATCTGGTTGCTGTTGAGCGCAGACAGTGGAGGAGGGGGCATTATTGGGCCTATCCCCTGGATCCGCTGAACGAGTATGCTGTGGACTGTGTCTTTGGGGGTGAGTACGCCGGCGACGCTGAAAAGACCAGCATAAGTCGTCAGGCTGAGTCCGCCGGCCTGTGTACCATTATCGTGGCAGCCGGAGTAGTCGCATGATTGTTCGAAGAGTGGTAGAACCTGCCTGTAGAAACTCACGTTGGAGTCCGGGAAGACGATCGTCGATTGACCGGATGTCGGACCGAGCACATTTTTGCACGAGGAGACTTCCAGCGATAGGGCGATCATCGCGAATAGAAATATCAGGGTTAATTTTTTCACGGACCAATTTAACAGTCGGTCATCCTTAATCAATGCCATCAATTTGTGTCTTCCCGGCGGTGCTTTAAAAGAACTTATAGATTGTTTAGATTGATCCCGTGAAAACAGTGGTATTCTTTTTCGCCTTCAGTTTCTACATGGCGATCTCGAACATAGACCCCAGGCCTGTAGACCCGCCTGCAATCGTTTACGTAATGCCGAGAAGGCGCCTTGACCTCCCGCGCCGTCGCTGCTCCAACCTCTCGCGCATCCGTGTCTCCGACTGACCCTGCGTCGTAATTCAACCTGCAGGGCAATTCTCTCCCGCTAGGATGCTGGCCGAAAAGTCTAACCACGAAGTCACCAAGACACCAAGTCAGCTCAATTGATGCAGAACCGACAATTTTTCTTTGTGCCTTAGAGACTTTGTGTTTACATAGGCGGTTTTCGGCCGCGCTTCTAGTACCCGCGCCGCCCGGTCCATAATTTCAACCCGATCCTGAAACTCTTAAGATGCCATGTTTTGTTGTAGCTCGAAAAGGATCTCTATGAAGACCGCGGTTGTACTACTAATGGCGATCGGCTTAGCTGCATGCTCTAAAACGGCTGCACTCAGTCCGACCGGGCCATCACCCTCCGATACAACCATCAGCTTCTCGAGTCAGATCCAGCCGATCTTCACGAACAGCTGTGCGATCCCGGGATGCCATGTTACGGGCGGCATCGCTCCGATGAGTCTTCAGGCAGGATTCGCTTACAAGGACATAGTTAACGCCCCGAGTATTGAGCAGCCGCCTTACCTGATCGTCAAACCTTACGACGCCGACAGCAGTTACCTCTATCTGAAGATTACCGGACAGGCCGGCACTCGAATGCCGCTCAATCATAATCCGCTCGACTCGGCAGAGATCGCCACCATAAGAACCTGGATCAACCAGGGCGCGAAGAACAACTGACACTTGTCGCCCCTTGTCATATCTTGTTCGTCAGTCTTTTAGTTATTAGTTTATCCCATACTGGCGATGGAGTTCGCCAGGCTAAACAAGTTTCTTGCATACAAGAATAATGACTCCTGTCGTGAAAAGTTTTTACACGGTGGGAGTTTTTTTTTTGTGCCCTTATCTACCATCATAATTGCAAACAGGTGTAATAGTGATAAAGACTTTGGTCATTTTTGTCGGCGGCGGTATCGGCTCGGTATTGCGTTATCTCGTTTCCGGCTGGATGTACGTACTTCTCGGTCCCGATTTTCCCTTCGGGACATTCGCGGTGAATATAATCGGAAGCCTGATCATAGGCTTCTTCCTGACAATTGCCGAGGACCGGTTTCTCGTGAGTCCTGACCTCAGGGCATTTGTCGCGATCGGAATCATCGGCGGTTTCACAACCTTTTCGACGTTCACCTACGAGACGCTCGGCTTGCTCAGAGACGGCTCGTTCTTCATAGGCGCGACCAATATCGTGTTGTCGATCACGGTGGCGCTCCTTGCCGCATGGCTCGGGACACTTTTAGGAAAACTGGTAATATAGGAGAGGAATATGAAATTGGAAGGAACGGGAAAGCTTTTAAGGATTTTCATCGGTGAGGACGACCACCTTAACAAGAAGCCTCTATACAATGTCTTCGTGGAAAAGGCGCGCGAGATCGGAATGGCCGGCGCCACGGTCGTGAGAGGCGTGGAAAGTTTTGGAGCCGGAAGCATGATCCACACGGCAAAGCTTCTTGAGCTAAGCGAAGACCTGCCGATGGTAATTGAGTTCGTGGATACTGAGGAAAAGATCGACGCATTTCTGCCGATCGTTGAAGAACTGTTCGAGAAGGCGGGATGCGGCGGAATGATCACCGAGGAAAAAGTAAACGTGATCCACTATACCCACGGGAAAAACCCGTGATGAACCAGGTGCTCTTTAAGCGGAACCTGCTTAACTTTGATTCTTAGAAGCCGTCAGGGAGGCTTACTTAAAATCTCGGCGGGGGAACATTTTACCCGCCGTTGAGTAGTCAGGCGTGCGGTGCCTATCCTGCGCCGCATGAGAACTCGGTCGTGCGAGTTCGGCGTTTTATAACCTAACGAAGACTCAATAAGGAAAGGGCTCGGGTATGAAGAGAGTATCCGTAGTGTTCGTTTTCCTCGTTTGCGCTGGAATGGTTCGGGAGGCTGCGGCGCAAATCGACGCGAGGCTGATGCAGTATCCCGCCGTTTCAAGTACCCAGATCGTTTTTGAATATGCCGGCGACCTATGGGTGGCCCCCAAACAAGGCGGAGTCGCAAACCGTCTTACCACGCCGCCCGGCGAAGAGGTCCTTCCAAGATTTTCGCCCGATGGCTCGAAGATCGCATTCAGCGGAAATTACCAGGGCAATACCGATGTCTACATCATCCCTTCAAAAGGCGGGATGCCTCTCAGGATCACGCATCATGGCTACACTGACAGGATGCTCGGCTGGTACCCGGACGGAAAAAGCATCCTATTTGCCTCTGCCATGGAAAGCGGAAGACAGAGGTTCGACCAATTTTACAGGGTGGCTGCATCGGGCGGTATAGCCGACAAACTTCCACTCCCTTACGGCGAGTTCGGCGCAATCTCTCCCGATGGAAATATGATAGCTTTCACTCCGATATCGAGAGCGTACAGAACATGGAAGAGATACCGGGGCGGAATGGCCGCCGATATATGGTTGTATGATTTCAACAACAAAACCGCCGTTAACATAACCGATAACCCTGCCAACGATGAATTTCCAATGTGGCACAACAAGACGATTTATTTCCTGTCCGACCGTGGAGCGGATGAACGGGCGAACATATGGGCCTATGACATTGGCACTAAACAGACAAGGGAGGTTACCGATTTCAAGGACTTCGATATCCATTTCCCTTCGGTTGGCCCGGACGACATCGTCTTCGAGGCGGGAGGCAAACTATATCTCCTCAACCTTGCCGATGAGAAATACCGTGAGGTGAAAATCGAGGTCGTCACCGACGAAGTCACCGTCATGCCGCGCTCGGAGAACGTCGAGGATATGATAAGAGGCTATTCGCTTTCACCCGACGGCAAGCGTGCCATATTCGAAGCACGCGGTGAGCTCTTCTCGGTGCCCGCAGAGAACGGCAACGTCGTAGACCTCACGAATTCTTCGGGCGTCGCCGAGAGATTCCCGTCCTGGTCTCCGAACGGTAAGTACGTGGCATACTGGAGCGACCGGTCCGGTGAATACGAACTGACTCTTAAAGACCTCGAGAACTCCACCACCGGGAAGAAGCTGACTTCCTACGGCCCCGGCTTCAGGTACAGAGTTTTCTGGTCGCCTGACAGCAAGAAGCTTGCCTTCATCGATAAGGCGATGGACATCCGCATCTACGATATGGATTCCGGCAAGACGACGAAAGTCGACAAGGAAAAGTACTTCTACGAAGGCGAGCTGAGAAACTTCTCGGTATCGTGGTCTTCGGACAGCCGCTGGCTCGCGTACGCTAAGGAAATGGACAACCAGCATAGCGGGATCTGCGTCTACGACACGAAGGACAACAAGGTTCACCAGGTCACAGGCGGTTATTACAGCGACAGCAATCCATCCTTCGATCCTGACGGTAAATACCTGTATTTCCTGACAAACAATACCTTCACGCCGGTCTACAGCGATATGGAAAATACTTTCATCTATCCAAATTCAACCAGGATTGGACTCATCACTCTCCAGGATACCCTGGCTTCGCCTCTTTCGCCGAAGAACGATACCGCCGCGGTGAAGGGATCCGATGAGAAGAAGTCAGACGAAAGCAGGAAGGAAGATAAGAAACCGCAGGAAAAGTTGAAGGAGGTCAGGATCGATTTCCATGACATCGCGGAACGCGCGGTCATCCTCCCGCCTGAAGCGGGGAACTACCGGAACCTTCAGGCAGTATCCGGAAAGGTGGTCTACCTTAGAGTCCCGAACAGCGGTTCCGGGGAGAAAGAAAATTCGGTGAAGTATTATGACATTGCCGAACGCGAAGAGAAGACAGTCGCGGGCGGGATATCCAATTTCATGATATCCGCGGACGGCAAGAAGATCATGTTATCGAAGCAGAAATCGTTCTATGTCACGAACATCGGCCCGGATCAGAAACTCGACAAGAGAATGCCCGTCGAACAAATGTCCATGAAGGTCGTACCGCGCGAGGAGTGGCACCAGATATTCAACGACGTCTGGCGGTTCCAGCGTGACTACTTTTACGATCCGAATATGCACGGCGTCGACTGGAGCGCAATGCGCACACAGTACGGCAGACTTGTCGATAACGCTATGACACGTTCGGATCTGAATTATATCCTCGGCGAGCTGATAGCCGAGATAAGCTCGTCACATACCTACAGGTTCGGCGGAGACGTCGAAGAGCCGAAGGAACGTGCTGTCGGCTACCTTGGAATCGACTGGGAGCTTGCGAACGGCGCATACAGGATACAGAAGATCATAAAAGGCGCTACGTGGGACAATGAAGACAGGTCCCCGCTCGATCAGCCCGGCATGAATGTCCGGGAGGGTGACTACATACTTGCCGTGAACGGCATACCCATCGACGCGACAAAAGACCCTTATGCCGCCTTCCAGGGGTTGGCACAGAAAACGATCGAGCTAACCGTCAACGACAAGCCTTCCATGGACGGCGCGAGGAAAGTGACCGTCGAGACCATGGCCGATGAAGCGAGACTGCGGCTTCTTGCCTGGATAGAAGCCAACAGGGTGAAGGTAGATAAGGCGACAGGCGGGAAGGTCGGTTACATCTATGTCCAGGACACCAGCATACCCGGCCAGAACGACCTCGAGAGGCAGTTCGCCGCTCAATTCGATAAGCAAGGACTCGTCATCGATGAGAGGTTCAATAGCGGCGGTCAGATACCTGACAGGTTCATCGAAATGCTCGACCGGAAGCCCCTCGCCTTCTGGGCTGTCCGCGACGGGAAGAACTGGCAGTGGCCCCCTGTCGCGAACTTCGGCCCGAAGGTCATGCTGATAAATGGCTGGAGCGGTTCAGGCGGCGATGCTTTCCCGTTTTACTTCCGCGAAGCAGGGATCGGCCCGCTAATCGGCGAGCGCACCTGGGGCGGACTCATCGGAATTACCGGAGCGCCGCAGCTGATCGATGGCGGTGCCGTCACGGTTCCTACTTTCAGGATGTACACGCCTGACGGCAAGTGGTTCCCCGAAGGAATCGGCGTGGCTCCCGACTTCAATGTGGTGGAGAACCCGGCTGAGCTGGCTTCGGGCGTCGACCAGCAATTGGAGAAGGGAATCGAAGTAGTGATGCAACTGCTCACGGAACACCCGCCGGTTGCTCCGGAGCAGCCGCCGTACGAGAAGAGATGAGACCGGATAGTTGACCTATTGGAACAAAATGAAAAAGGCTGCGGCAGATAAGCCGCAGCCTTTCTATCTAACTTATTATTGCGATTGAAAGGACTTTATCCGCCTCTCATTTTGCCTTCAGGATAATCTGTTCTCTTATTCTGCTTTGCATGCTTTGGACGAAACTTTTTATCTGGTCAAGATTCTGGACTTTGAGCACCTTTGACCTGATTTCCAGCTTTTCGGCGGCTGTAATCTTACCCGGGGCGTCGTCCGTGTAATCTTTCTCGTAATAAAGCCCATCGGTCTGAAGAATGCTGTTGTTGGGGAGGTCCCTGATTTCATAGCGGTTCACCGGGTAAGTCACATTTATGGTCTTCTCGATGGTCGCCGGGAAATTGAACTCTATGTTGTATCTTCTCGACGATCTTCCGAGCCAATCCCAGTCATCGGAAAGCTTGAACGGATCGATATGAAGAAACACGAGGTCTCCCTGACGGGTAATCGCGTTGGGGACTTTCACGTCGAAGGTGAGCGTGAGCGCGGAATCCACCGAGTCGAGATCGCTGAATGAGTACTTCGTCACCTCCGCATTCAGGTATTCGTCGGCGATGAGCGACTTGCAGTATTTGAGCATCTGGTCGGCGCTCTTCTGACTGAACATGTCCCTGTGCTCGAAGTTGTACTCGCCTTTGTAGCTGATCCATATGTGAAATGCCGCATCTGTCGCATTCGTCAAATCTACGTCCATGCCGATCGATTCCACGTTATCCATGTACGTGCTTGCCGGTATGGCCTCGATCGTTGAAGTATTGTCGCCGTTCAGCACGAGTGCTCTCGCCCCCTGGTCGGCGTACGGGATTTCTCCCAGACTGCAATAGTTGACGGTCGGGTCGAGCCAAAACACATGTCCGTCTCTTGTTTCTACCCATACTATCATATGATTGAAATCCCATGAAGGGAAGTCCGTATGAATCTTCCCTTCGTCGGTCGTGAGAAGCAGCACCGGCTTCGCATCGATGCCGAGGCTCCTGAGGAGACTTATCAGTAGTATCGACTTGTCCTTGCAGTCGCCGAAACCGTTATCGAGGACGGTTTGCGGGAAGTTCGGCCTGTACCCGCCGTCTCCCAGCTCGATCGCCACGTAGCGCAGACCTTCCACAAATGAGTATAAATTTCGGATCTTTTGCATTTCTGTTGTGCACCCGGCCGTCAGCACGGCCGCTTTGTCTTTTATTTTGTCCGTGATCACAAGTTGAGGGGCGAAGTAATACTTGTTGTACCACCCGGAAACGTCGTTCCATGTTTTCCATTCCGACGGGGCGAACTCTACGTACGCAAGGTAATTGGATTCCGGCGGCATCATCGGTTCACTCTCGAAGGGCGGAACATTTGTCTGCACCCATTGGTACGTAACGGTCTGGTCTCTCGTGAGTGTGGATGGCGTGAGGTTCTTAATGAATTCCGGTTTTCCCAGGTCGCAATTGTGCCACTGGTATCTCCAGTTCCATCCGAGGCCGCCCTTCGCATCCGGGAGCAGCACGAGAATTGATGCGGTCAACCGATATATGTTTTCGAGTTCCGGCAGAGAACCTTGTATCATCCACCCGGCCTGCAGGAAAGGGTGCGGCGAGTAGAGTGAATAATGGTATTCGATGATGGAGTTCTTTTCGATCGCAGGAAAAGCGAACTTCACAGACTTCGTGTCTGAATACTGGACTCCGTTTCCACCCGTCCCGGTTATCTTGTGGAAGTCCTCCTTTTTCAGCTTGATTATTGTCCCGTCCGGTTTGATAGTCCGGGCAGAAATGTAGGTCAGTTTATCAGACCACGGTATATCGATCGTCACGGTGGAGAACCTGTCGAGGTTCTTGAAAATCTTGATTACCCTTGTCACGTTGTCGACAGTTTCGAGGCCATACTCTTCGTTCACCCGGAGCTGGACATCGTGCAGTTCGTACAATACCACTCCGTCAGATTCGGGATAGTCCTTCTGATCGGGAAACGATTTGATGTTGAGTTGCTGCTTTAGTGCGGCGAGATCCATGAATGGTCCCGGCGCACAGGAAATGAAAAGGACAGACAGAAACAGGAAGGATAATTTCAACAGCACGCGATTCATCTCGCCTCCTGGTATGTTGTGGACTGTGTGCCAAAGGGACGCGCAGAGTTATCAGGCGTCACCGGCGCCAATTTGCAGCTGACCGTCTTTCGGGGATGGCCAGCGTGAAAAAAATGATTCCTATGCGTGTACCCACCGGCCGGTATGGACTAACCAACCGGTGATTTCTATTTCGTTCCGCACGAATCTCCTGCCGTGAACCGTAATATCGGTGTCCCCGGGGAAAATCCGTGTCTCAGTGCTTACCTTGAAATTTTTTAATAATGGAGAAAGTGGATGAAAATTGCAAGTTCCGTCCTCACAACATCAATCATGCATTGCGCTTGACGGGCGTTTTAGGTGTTTCAATGGAAGGAAGGGGACCCCTCCCTCCGCCGGACCGGCTTACCCTGGGCGGCGGAGGGAAGTGCCGAACAGCACCGCGGATCTAGTGTCCTGCTGAAGCGATCCCGCCATCGTGCTGCGATGTGTCACCACTTCTGCATTATCTCTCCGAAACACTCGACGCCGCTCGAGAGCACGCTTCCGTAGCCGTGCCCCGGCTTCGTCCATGCCCCGGCAAGATACAGATTCTCGATCGGCGTATCGTGTCCGAGCCTGCTCGGGCCGGAGTTGTCCACCGTCTGATCCAGACCGTATATGGCCCCGCGGTAGTTGCTCGTGTACCTGACGTTCGTCAGCGGCGTGCCGATCTCTTTGACTTCGATCGCACCCGAGAGCCCGGGGAGCATAGTCTTCTCGACCTTGTCTATCAGCGCCTCGGCCAACCGCTCCTTCTCTTTCCGGTACCCGTCTTTATTACCAGCGAAATAGTCTTGCTCGAACTTCTTCCAGTAATCGTAGCCGGTGAAAGTGGTGATGTTGACGGTATTCTTTCCCGCGGGAGAATAGCCATTGTGAATATTATCGTACAAAGTGAGCGCGTAACCGCCGTTTCCAATATCTCCTCTCCTGGCGGCAAGATACGATTCTTCCAGGTCGTATCCGGTCTCATAGAATATCTCCGAATCCTTAATGCCGCTCTTGCCGACGATGTCGTCTCTCAAGCCGAGAAATATCTGGAACGAAGAGAGGCTTACGCTGTAGTGGTCCAGCTGATCCAGGTAGGCCGACAGGTATTGCTCCTCATCCGTCAGCTTTCGGAACGTATCGAACGGATTCGCGTTGGAGACGACCACCCGTGATTTGAAATTCTCTCCTTCGCTTGTCCGTACACCGTATGCGGTGTGATCCTTCGTCAGAATCTTTCCGACGCGGGTATCGAGCATGACTCTGCCGCCGTTCAGCTCGATGTATCTCGTCAGCGCGTCGCTGATCTTCTGCGACCTGCCGATCGGATAATAGCCACCGCCTGTCAGGTACCCTATGGCGGGAATCGCGTAGTAGAAGCTTACCAGAGACGATGGCGGAAGCCCGTAGTAGGCCCACTGCGCGGAGACTATCGCCCGGAGTTTTTCATTCTTCAATCGTGCGTCGAGCATGTCCTTCCATGTCCTGTTGTAGAGCCTTGACATCAGGGGATAATCGACGGCGAAATGTTCCATATCGATCTGTCCGTTTGCCCGTGACATCTTCTGGACTTCATCGAGCAGTCCCTGCATGTCGCCCATGATTCCTTCTATCCCGTCCTTCTCTTCCGGAAAGAGCGATACAAGTTTGGCGATATAAGCTTTAGGATCTCTCTGGGGTACGGTTATGTCATAGTCAGGGTAAATTACCCTGTAAAGGCTCGGGTGCGGAACAAACTCTACCTCGGTAATTTCGGGAAAGCCCGGAATCAGATTGTGCAGACCGTTTCGCTCGTCTATTACCGTCGAGTGAAGCGAGACATCGAAATTGAATCCGCCGGGTCTCTGGAATGCCGTTGCATAACCGCCCGGCTTGTCGTGCTGCTCCAGCACCAGCGCCTTGAATCCCTGCCTCGCGAATGCTGCCGCACAACTCAGCCCGCCGAGCCCGGAGCCCACTATCACGGCATCGTACTCGTCAGCATTCGTCAGCGCTTCGACTCTTCTCGGAAGCGAGTTCCAATCGAGTGCGAGAAGTCCGGCACTTCCCATGACATACTTCAGAAAATCACGTCTGTCGATCCCTTTCTTGCCCATTTGCTTTTTCCTCCAAAGATTTTAGTTGTTAATCCTGTCTCCAGAATTCAACCGAAACCGGGGCGGCGTCCCCTTGCAAGGATGGCGCCGTGCAGAATTATTCGTGCATTTAGTAGTGCTTTGAGAAGGCAATAAGGAAGGTGATAAATAAGGAGTATAGAATCTCTCATTGCAACCCGGCGAAACACCTGACGGACTATTGTACGAATCCCATGTCTCTTTTGCAAATGCGACAGCTGGTTACGCAGCTCTTGAAATAGTCGGTAATATTCATAGGGTATAGAATGCGTGGTATCTTCGCTGAATTACGAATAACCTTCAGCCGTTCGCTTCAAGGTTGCTTCAATATCGACAAGTCCATAAGTTGGTATGGGTAACGGTTGAAGACGGTATTCGACGGTTAACAGACGGTAGGAGGAGAAATGAAGGAAAGCAAGTACAAGGCAATCGTAAGGGAGTTGCTTGACTTTGCGGGAATCAGCCTGGATGGAGAACAGCAGTGGGATATCCACGTCCACGATGATAGGATGTACAAGCGGGCGGTTACTGAGGCGGAGCTTGGCCTCGGAGAGTCTTACATGGCGGGATGGTGGGATGCAGCGAGAGTGGATGAGTCCATCTTTAAAATACTGCGTGCCGATTTGCAGGACAAAGTCAGCCGCAATCTCAGAATCCTGATGCAGTTGGCCGGTTTCCGGTTGTTGAATATGCAGTCGAGGAAACGTGCTTATGTCGTCGGTCAGCGCCATTACGACCTCGGGAACGAACTCTTCCTGAAGATGCTCGACAAGCGGATGAACTACAGCTGCGGCTACTGGAAGGATGCACGGAATCTCGACGAGGCACAGGAGAACAAGCTGAGGCTCATCTGCGAGAAGCTCTATCTTAAACCCGGGATGAGAGTTCTCGACATTGGCTGCGGGTGGGGCGCTTTCGGGAAATACGCCGCCGAGAAGTATGGCGTGGAGGTAACAGGAATTACGGTCTCGAAGGAACAGGTCGCTCTGGGGACCCAGCTGTGCAAAGGTTTGCCTGTTGAATTCAGGTTGCTGGACTACCGGGAGATGAACGAGAAGTTCGATAGAATCGTCTCGGTCGGTATGATCGAACATGTAGGCTACAAGAATTACAGGGACTATTTCCGCGTGGCTGAAAGATGCCTCGAGGATGACGGCCTTTTCCTGCTCCACAGTATCGGCAATCCGGTTTCTACGACAAGCACGGATCCCTGGACGCACAAATACATCTTCCCGAACGGGATGCTGCCGTCCGTCGCGCAACTGGGAAAGGCGATAGAAGGTCTCTTTGTGATGGAGGACTGGCACAACTTCGGCGCCGACTACGACAAGACGCTTATGGCCTGGTACGAAAATTTCAAACGCAGCTGGGATTCGCTTAGAGACAAGTACGACGATGTCTTCTACAGGATGTGGGAATATTTCCTGCTGTCAAGTGCGGGTGCGTTCAGGGCCCGGATCAATCAGCTTTGGCAGCTTGTGCTTTCGAAGAAGGGGATGCTGGGAGGCTACGTCTCTGTCAGGTGAGTGCGGGCGGATAGCCTGTGTCGCCCCTACGGAGCTTCATGCCTTTGTCTCGAGTAGGGTTCGTGTCCCCCGATTTGCCGTGAAACTGTGGGCCGCGGAACTGCGCTCCTCATTTACCACGATTGCCAGATCTCCTTTCGGCGGAATTAGGAGATGATAGTTGGAGGGGCACTAATATAAACGCATCAAGGGATGTTACACGATTGTCTATTTTCTTGGCTTTGATGTTATATGAAAGAGTTGCCCATGACCCTGAAATTAACAAATAAATCGAAAGCGGTTAACCCCGAAGGAGTTTTATTATTGTAGAAATGAAAACTTTCCCGAACAATTAGAAGCCAACATAATGAACCTTGGCGTAACAATACTTATCACGTCCGTATTAGATGCTGATACCGAAAGCCGATCTGGCGAGAAGCCCGACTCCGTAAGTGACTGCCACGGCAATGAGGAGAATTATGAGATTCGTTACAATTCTTCTACGCATCCTCATTCCGGACAGGAATGCGATAACCGTGGAAATGAAAAACATAACGACTGCCGCGAAGCCGAGCGACCACCAGATATTCGCCGCTCCCAGCAGTACCGGCAGCACCGGCACCAGTGCTCCGAAGAAGTACGATAAACCCACTACCAGAGCAGACTCGGCAGCGCTAGAAGAGAAGGCCGAACCCGCTTCCTGCTTCCCCTCGATGAATTCTTTCTTCGCAGCCTCGACCCGCTCGACTTCCTTTTCCGAGTTGATGGCGCCGAACGCACCAGCTGCCATGGAGATCGAGCCCGCAACCGCCACCGCGACACTTGCCGCCATGACAGCCGGCACGCTCGATAAGGCCGCAAAGAAACCCGAAACCGCGCCGAGTATCTCGACCAGGCCGTCGTTCAGTCCGAGAAAAATATCGCGTACCCGCTCCGGGTGGATCAGCCTTTTGCTCGCCGACGAGACGATCTCATCCTCATGCTGGAATTCATCTTCGAGTATCTTGTGCACCGCGTCCCCCGTGGGCGTACCCTTATACCTGTTCCACACGGTAACGTACTTCCTGACGCCGTAAACTTCTATCGCTTCAAGCACAAGGTGAGTACCGAGATTGCCGAAGAGACGAGCCACCGTTACCAGAAGCGACAGCTTTACCCTTCGCCTGAAATCGAGCTCGTTTGTGTCGATGGAGAAGAACTCCTGCCAGAATCTGAGATGCTTCGTCTCAGTCGGGATGAGCTCGTCGAATAAGGGTTTGAGATCTTCGGATACGATCCCCCTGATCCTCTTGTAAAGGGTCAGGTCGAACAACTCGTCGAGAACGAGTTGACTTCCAAG
Source organism: Bacteroidota bacterium (assembly GCA_021811615.1). Taxonomy (GTDB): domain Bacteria; phylum Bacteroidota; class Ignavibacteria; order Kryptoniales; family JAKASW01; genus JAKASW01. The sequence goes on along the minus strand of JAJZNW010000093.1, from coordinate 10,064 downwards.
TTCCTGTTCCATGATGCCATATATTATGAGTTTTCCGCCGTTAATCCAACATTCGCGCCGTACCCCGCCTTTCCGGGGTGTGGCCTTCGACACAGCAGGCACTATGAATTTCCGTGTGTTTCATTATCTTTATCCAAGGATAATACATAAGTTGTGTGGAAGGTCAGGGAAATGAAGGCGTTATTATCTGCGCTTATTTTCATTCACGGTATCGTCCACTTGACTGGGTTTATGAAAGCTTTCAAGCTGGCAGATGTCCGGAAGTTGCCGTTCGACATTTCGAAAACGGCAGGCTCCTTTTGGCTCCTAACAGCCGTGCTTTTCATGGTCTCCTCCGGCCTTCTGCTGTTCAACAGCCGGATCTGGTGGATACCTCTTCCGGCTGCAATCATCGTATCGCAGCTGCTTATCGCGGTGAGATGGTCCGAAGTCAAGTTCGGCACCGTTGCAAATGCGGCCCTGCTTATCCCTTTGGTCCTCGCGGTTATCGGCACTCTTCCTTCGAGTCCTAACGGCAGGTACAGGGCAGAGGTGATGGAAAAGCTCTCGCCGCTCCCGCAAGCGGAGGTGGTCGGTCCTGAGAGTGTCTCTCGTCTTCCTCTTCCTGTCCGCAGATACTTGGCTTATGTGGGCGTGATCGGCAAGCCGGCCGTGACGAACTTCAGAGCGGTTTTCGATGGAGTCGTGAGGAAGGAGAGAAACGGCAATTGGATCGAAACTTCGTCCAGTCAGTATGATTTCCTGGATGAACCGGCGCGATTTGTCTATTCGCGATCGTCTGTTCTCGGAGTGCCGGTCTACGGCTTCATCCGATATTCCCGCGAGGGAGTCGGCAGTGATGTGAAAATCGCCAACATTGTGAGCATTGCCGACGGACGTGGCAGCGACGTCTGGAAGGATGAAGCTTTGATCATGTTCACAGATATTTGCTCGATGGCACCGTCTATGCTCATTGACTCATCTGTGAAATGGGAGGGAATCGACTCCCTGACAGCGAAAGCGGAATTTTCTTGCCGGGGAGAAACGGTATCGGCTGTCCTTCACTTCAACAGAAAGGGAGAGCTCGTCAACTTCTTGTCCAAAGACAGGAGCTTCTCGCCGGATGGGAAGTCATTCGTTCACTGTCCATGGTCCATGTCGTTCAGCGATTACGGCAAGTTCGATGGAAAGCTAGTAGCGAAGCGGACTGATGCGATTTGGCACACCCCGGCCGGCGAGTTCAAATATGAAAAGGCCAGCCTTAGAGAAATTGAATACGACTGCAGTCGGTTCAAGTGACCCCGAATACTTGATAGCGGAATGACAGAATAGACCACACTCAGGATACTAAAAATTCCATACCGTGTGACGAAAATCATCGTAATTGGGGCGTAATTGAGCTTACTTAAGTCCAGTCTTAAAGTACCGATATGAGAAATGAGAGGTTTATGGGCCTGCTTTCATATATAAGCGAAAGAATTTTTCGGCGCACAGGAACGGACCGGCTTCGAGCCGCAAGAGACGTTCCGGAGGTGAAACACAAAATTACCAATCTTAGGTAGGTTATGCTGAACCGAATCAAGAAATTTCTGAAGGGCTACTCTCTCCACATCGGAATAATGCTGATCCTCCTCTTCTTCGCCTTCGAAGTGGCGGGGTACTTCCAAATTATGGACGTACTGGCATCGATGGGGGCGCAGTCGACATCCGTAGCGAGATTCCTGATGACCACCGGTATACTTGGAAGCCTCATCGTCGCCGTGTTGCTCGCCGTCTATATCAACTCTACTATGTACGGTCCTCTAAAATTCGTGTCCGGCAAAGTGAAGGAGATGGCCGACAAGGATTTCGTTTCGCTTTCTACTGCCATGACCGAGATGGCACACGGCAACCTCACAGCCGGAATCAAGATGGAGTCCAACGCGATAAGCTCGTCCGTCAACGGAAGTGTCGGCGAGATGGTGCGAGGTTTGAACTCGATAATCGGGCATCTTAACGACGCTACGAAGGAATTCAACTCCGCGACCGACAGGCCGTGTCAGAGACTCGTATATGTCGGCGCCGATTCATATCTCGAAGGCCAGGCCTGCGGCGAAGCTATGGGCAAGGCGATGAACGGAAAAGGGAAGGTCGTGATCCTACTCGAGAAGTTCAACATCATCGGACACGATCTCAGGCGAAAAGGTTTCCAGAATGTCCTGCGGGAAAAATATCCATCGATTTCAGTTTTGGATATTGCGGAAACGAATTTGAATTTCGAGCTGACGTATGAGCAGACAAAGACTTTCCTGAAGAGATATCACGACCTTTCAGGTGTGTACGTGACGTACGGAGGGGCCGGCGCAGCGAAGGCGGTTGCCGAAACGGGGAAGACAGGGCTTGTCAAAGTCGTGTGCCACGATCTTGCCGACAATACGATGGATTATGTCAGGCAGGGTGTCGTTACTGCGACGCTTTCACAGGACGTCTACGCGCAGGGACATGATCCCGTGATACACCTGTTCAACAGGCTCACTGCCAACTGGCAGCCCCAGCAATCGAGAATGCTGACGAGGATGGATGTCGTAACTCCTCAGAACTATTCACAGTTCTGGCAGCCCGGGAAAGGCATCATCGAGACGGAGGCAATGGCCGCGAGGCGCCCCAAGCCGATGAGAAGGAGCGAAAGGACCGTCCGCATAGCCGTTCTCGGCAGAGACGGTGACAAATTCTGGGAAGTGTTCAGGTCGGGTGTCGATGCCGCCACGAGAGAATTGAGGCAGCTCAACGGAGTGGTCGATTGGATAGTCCCCAAAGGCCAGTTCGTTAACGGTATCATCAATGTGAGCGCCGAGATTTACGCTCCGGCAATCGAAGAATGCATAAAGAACAGGTACGACGCGATTAGCATCGGCATATTCGACAAGAACCTTGTGCCCATTATCAACAAGGCGGTCGAAAGAGGAATAGTAGTTTCGACGTTCAACAGCGAACCGCTGAGCCTGCGAGGGATATTCGGAGCGCTCGTGGGAAGGTCGAAGAAGCTCCTCAGCCTGAGTCATGATCTTGCAGGGACTGCCAAACAGTCCGTCGAGGTCTCGAGCTACAACTCCAATACGATCCAGGAAATGGCGAGGAGCCTTAATGAAGAGGCCCTCTCCATAAGCAACGCGAACGCTAACATGGAACAGATCGCCGCTGCCATCGACACGATCGCGAAGGACTCGCACGACCAGAGGATCGCGGTCGAGACCGTGTCGTCATCTGCGGCCGAGATATCGCGTGCGATAGACTCGGCAAACGCGAGCGCACGGACCGTCGTCTCCGCCTCTTCCGAAGCCATCGGCGTATCCAAGGCTGGCGCGAGCGCCGTCATGGAAAACCTCGATCAAATGAAGAAAATAGAGGAGACGGTCGCTGCATTCGCCTCTAAGATAGAGGGGATGGCCAAACAATCGGAGCAAATCGAGGGGATCATCGAGAATATAGAACAGATAGCGGAACAGACGAACCTTCTCGCCCTGAACGCCGCTATCGAGGCAGCAAGGGCGGGAGAGCATGGAAGAGGCTTCGCCGTCGTCGCTGATGAGGTCCGAAACCTCGCGGAACGTTCCGCCGCCGCCACAAAGGAGACCTCCACTCTCATCAATAAAGTCGAGGAAGACATCGAGGACGCAAGTAAGTCCGTCAAGACGATCGTTGAGAAAGTGAAAGAAGGGAGCAGGCTGGCAACCGAATCGGGCGATGCCATAAACAAACTCCTTTCATCGTCCGAAAACATGAGCAAGCAGGTCGACATTATGGCTACCGCCAACAGTGCGGTAGTCAAAACGATGTCCGGTCTCCTTAAGTCCATCGAAAAAATATCCGCTGTCGTCGACCAGAACATGAGCGCTACCGAAGAGCTGAGCACCAGCGTGAAGCATACGGTGGAGATGATCAACAACGTCGCCGCGATCAGTAAGATGAATGCCGACACGATAAACGAAATTTCCGGGAACACCGTCAAGGCGACCCAGGAGGCGGAAGATGTCGGCAACATCGCCGAAGGGCTCGCCGGACTTGCTGACGAGATCCAGGCTTCAACCGCTCAGTTCAAGATCGAAACCGAAGGAATAAGCAGGAACTGACTCCACGACCCTCTCCGCTCGCGGCCTCACAAGCCGGCGCAGGTGATGCTTCTAACCACGGAGAAGCCAAAGGAGTCCGCAATGAGCGCATGGAATTGATTCCGTTTCCTTATGCCCTCGTTCTAAACAATCTTTCAATACCTGCCGAAGAGTTTTACGAAAGACCTGTGGAATGCATGGAACGACTTCACCGGTTCAGCATACATCAGTATGCATTTTCCCGCAATGAGGTTTAGTCCGAGGTTCTTTCCCGCCTCGATAGCCCCTTTACTTTCGGCTCCCTGCTGCAACCATACGTTGTGAATACCTGCACCGGCCGCGTCTTTCAGCAACGGTTCAACCTTCTCCGGCTTCGTACAGAGTATCGCCGCGTCGACGCGTCCTCTCAATGCCGGGAGCGACGCGTAGTATATCTCTCCTGCGATCTCGTCTGCCGAAGGATGCACACCGTAAACTTCGTAGCCTCGGCTCTTCATCTCCCGGTAGATAGTGTTGCCGAACTTCTTCGGGTCGCGCGACACGCCTACGACTGCGAACCGTTTTGACTTGATGAACTCTTTGACCTCGCTCTTCATTTGTCCTCCGAATGTTTTGCGGCGGAATAGCCGATTCGTTTCTCTGACAAGATGAAGCTAATCAAACCCAAAACCGGACGCAAATGACCGGACGGTGGCAGGTGATCGTCATCCACCCTGAACGTTTCACCGCGCGGATGACGGTCATATTCAATAAGGCGACCTTCAGCTAGTTCCATCCGTCCAGTTACTTCCTTTCAGCGTCATCCTTGCGAGAATTCCCTCCCATCGACCGTTCCGGGTCGAAATGTAACATTTGTGCTAGAGAATGATACAAAATTGCTATGCTGCCCGCTGTTCTGTTGTGTAACTTCAATGCGATGATCGGGCGGATTACGGGCTATCGGGAAAACAGTGTCAGGTGACCGCCGCGGTTAAGCAAATTTGCCGATCAAATTGAGTGAAATGGAAAGTTGAAAGTCCGGAAGTGAGAATGACGTGGCCGATAGGTCCGGGAACCGCCCAGACTGCTCAGAAAATGGTCCATGGAGTTTGGGCAATGGTTCATTTGTACCGGGGGAAGGCTCGGATAGAGCCGGCGAAGGCTGGCGGAGACCGGGGGAAGGCTCGGATAGAGCCGGCGAAGGCTGGCGGAGACCGGGGGAAGGCTCGGATAGAGCCGGCGAAGGCTGGCGGGTACCGGGGGAAGGCTCGGATAGAGCCGGCGAAGGCTGGCGGAGACCGGGGGAAGGCTCGGATAGAGCCGGCGAAGGCTGGCGGAGACCGGGGGAAGGCTCGGATAGACCCGGCGAAGGCTGGCGGGTGCCGGGGAAAGGCTCGGACAGGCCAGGGAAGCGCTCGCGGGAGTCGAGTAATGCCACTTTTTATTCGTTTGGAGGGGATGTGTTTCTGTTCATGAGCATTAGCGATCTCAAAATTGAGATAAATGCAGGAATTGCTACACTATTCGACGCCGGTTACCCATTTGCGGGGCATGAGCGGCGTTCCAGGAGCAAAAACACCGAGAATAAAAAACAAGTCAGGAGGTTAATCAAATGGAAGAGTTCAATTATACGTATCAGGATGGAACCAAGCTTTTGAGTACATCCGAAAAACGTGAAGCGACCGACACCACCCCCGGCATAAAACCCGAAGCGAACGAGGAATTAAGGGCAGGCCTCGCCGACGCCGCGGACAAGAATACCGTCCAGCAGGTCGCGATAAAGTTCGAGCAGACCTGTACCGCGAATCAAGATGAAATCGCCGCGAAATGCGCGAGTCTGATCGGGAATTTCCGGAATGCGGCGGGGAGCGAATATGAAGGCGACCGGGCGATGAAGAACAAGTTTCACGTAGGTTCCCTGATGCCGAAGTCGGTGAGCTCAATAATGGCGGAGCTGAAGTACCTCGCCAACGTCTCGGCGGACAAGATGGACGTGTTCAAGAAGCACGGACTGACGGACGCAGACTTTGCAAACCTGACGGCGTTTAGCGGCGAACTTGAGAAGGCAGACACCGATCAGGAAGGAGCGAAAAGTGCGCAGAAGATAGCTACGAAGGCGAGGGACCTGGCATTGAAGCGGCTCGCGAAGGCGATGAGGCGGATAAGACGCGATGCGAAGATAGTATTCAAGAACCAGCCGTTGACATTGATCGAGTTTGAGAAGATACCGCTTCCTCCTCCCGGGCGGAAGCCGTCGCAGCCCGGCGACGGGAAGAATCCGCCGGCGAAGTAGAAAGTGTGTAGCGGGTGACCGTCACCCACCCTGAGCGTTTCACCGCGCTGGTGACGGTCACCTTCTGCCGCCTTTATACTACTTCGTTATTTCAACATCAACATCTTCTTCGTTATGATATGGTTTCCAGCGACGAGGCGGTAGAAATAAACTCCGCTTGCCAGCCGTGAGCCGTTGAACTGAACCTGGTACCTGCCCACGTTCTGCTCTTCGTTTACAAGCGTCTCGACTTCCTGGCCGAGCACGTCATAAATCCTGAGTGTGACGTGAGAATCTTTCGGGATGGCGTAGTCTATTACCGTCGTAGGGTTGAAGGGGTTCGGATAATTCTGTGAAAGACTATAGGTAGTCGGAACCTGGAGATTCAGCATCGACAGGTCGTTTGAGGCAACCGCTGCAAGCGCCTGGTTGTGCCTCGCGAAACTCTTGACCAAAAAGATGTTGGAATGTGGCACATTACTACGAGCGATTTCGGCTGCTATTGGGGCCGGCAAAGAATCGCTGGCGTTCAGACTCGTTGCCACAGAAGACGCAGGCAGGTTTGTCGAAACAACGATCTTTACTCTCAGGGTTTTCCCTGTAAGTCCGGCTGTGTTGAGCTGGTACGAACTTGTTTTGAACGGATGAACGCTCGAGGATGTTATGGAGTTTTTCGCGATCATTCCAAGCACGTCGCCTGTCGTGTTGTCTACCACTTCCACCCTGTAGCCGATGTAATCATGTTTGCCGAGCGCATTCACGGCGGCAGTTGAGTCTGCAAATCCGGAACGCTCGGTGAAAACGACTTGTGACCCAGTGTTCACCTGAAACGGTTGTGTTTCAAGAGCGCTGTTTAATGTATTGAGATTTCCGTAGTTCGCTGTGTCAGGGGCAGCCACAAAGCCGATGTTCTGCCCGCCAACGTTCAGGTCCCCGAACCGGTAAGTGAAAGATACGTTTCCTTTCTTTATCATGAACCCTCTCCCTTCGGCGAGTTGAGCGCTTCCTCCTCCGCTTGCTGTAGTAAATGTCGGCCCTTTGACAAGCTGAGGACTCGCCTTGGATAGTGGAGCGAGCGTTCCTGAAGTCTCGAACGTGTACGGAGAAGTGAAAGGGTAGAACGACGAGACATACATATCGGAAAGATCAGAGCTTGCGTTTGCGCCGTTCCCGACTTCCACATATTCGCCGGCCGTGTTTAGTGTCTGCATGGTACTGCTGTTTGGGGAACCGTCTACGAACCGCATAGAATTGTTCGCCCATCCTCCGTTGACATCTGTGCTCCAGGCGACAAAGCCGCTGCTGCTCGTGTCGGTGCCTCCGATGTTTATTGAACATGACTGAGCATCATTGGTACCGTAGTAGTAGCGGACACTCTGAGCCTGATTCCAGAACACCAGTGTGTTGTATTCCAGCCAGCACGCAGCATCGAAATCACCATTTGCAAGAGATACGATTGACGGGCTGAGGTTAATATCGGCGTTGTAGGATACCATCCCATAACTGCTTCCAGTGTTATACCAGTTGCCTTGCTCAGTGTAAAACACCAGATAACCGCTGTATATCGTTCCTGCCGGTGAGCCTTCCCGATAAATGTAATTTACGGAAATATCGGTTGAACCATTGTAACCTGAAAAGGGGGACATTTGAAAGTCAGTCGAGTTCGCGTCCGTTCCACTAACAATCCCACTTGTTATCCCGTTGGATGGCGGTATCTCGAACGGTCCGTCCCAGCCGGTGAGGCCGTCTTGTATATTGCCGAGGGACCAGTTCACTCCCGGTTGATAACCTACGCTTGCACTCTTCTGTTCGAAAGTTAGCAAATACGTTCCGGCCTGGCCCCCCGCTAATGTGAGATTAGGATCTGCATTGACACTGTATCCATCGCCACCCGAAGGCTCAGTAAATAACGTCGTTACGGGAAGTACAGGGTGTGGAATATCCGGTGATCCCATATATTGGTTAAATATCTTTCCCATTATAGCATAAGTTGAGCCTGACGGCTGCTCCCAGACAACACCGATGTAGTTGTATTGAGAATTAGAAGTGAAGGCGATGGAAGGATCTTTTCCGCCACCAGTATCAAGAGGTTTCCCATTGTTACCAATTGCCCATGTGTTTCCACCGTCGCTTGAATGCTCGATCCAGACATGGCCCATGCTCGCATAAACCTGGGTCAGCCACGCTTCTCCACCCGATGATGTTTCGATTAATCTTCTCTGGCCATTATTGCTGAAGGCCAGCGGGTCGTTGGAGTAATGTATTGTCTTGTAGATCGCGGCATCCGGATAAGTCATGTTGGAAGTTGGATTCGATATATCTCCATTGCCGCCGTTCTCCCAGCCTGCGAAGTTATAGGAATGCCCGTTGATCGTCTGCGTCGCCGGCGCGGGGACAGCGCCGCTGTTCTGCTCCAAGATCTGTGTGACGTTGTTTCTCAGTATCGTCCCATCGAACTCCGTCTCGTCGTTCCGGGAAATCTCGAAATTCTGCCTCAGGTTTGCCGTGTAAGTAGCATTCACATCGGATGTGTCGGCGTTGAAGCTGTAAGTCTGTGCAGAGCTTACGTCAAACTGCTGTCCGCTGCTCGGTTGTTTCTGCCAGCTGCTAATGTCATTCGGTGCGTAATTATTCCATACACGGTTTATGCCTGAGTTATCCTGCTGAGCAACAGCAGTCAGCGTGTATGAGCTTCCGAGCTCGGTATTGGCGTCTGTGTACGGCACGCTCTGCGAGGAGTTGCTCACGCCCGGGCCTACGATTCCCATTACCCCGCCGGTAAAGTTGTTCTGAAACGTGACGGAAAATGCCTGGGGAATATAATAAGTAAGATCGAGAGTGAGATTAACCTGCGCGAGCGTATTGCCTATCTCGGTCCCCTGGTCGTTCCATGCAAAGAGTAATATATACCCGGATGCGAGGTTAGCCTGGACGGAATCGACTACCGACTCGTGTAATGTATCTGCATAAGCCTGGTAGGTAATAAACCCGTCGGGACTGTTAAGGCGGGCCTGAGCGATTTCGCTGCTATTCGTATCGGAGCACGTGTATCGATACGAAGGCGAAGCGTAATTGAGGTTGACTGAGTCCGAACTCTCTGACTGGTCATAGGAAGTAACCCAGGAGTTAAGCGTCGCACCGACTATCTTCGCATTCGATGGTATACCGCTGAGGTTGAACAGGAAAATGGAATAATAGTTGTCAAAGTCTTGCGTATGGGAGACATAACCGATCTTTCCCTGGGGCGGCGGTTCAGAGCCGTCATTAATGTAAAGAACGCCGCCACTTACTGATGCATTTACATCGGTCACATAACCAGTCGCTTGCAGAGTGGTTCTCGTATAGAACGCCTGGCCGAAACAGAGGCTTGAGAACGCGAGCATAAACGCGCTGATGAACGTTAGACGTTTCATCGTGAATCTCCTTTTCGTATAATGGTTTAGAAAAAATGGACAGGCCGCTTCATCCGAAAAGATGAAACAAGGGTACCGACCTTTGGGCCTGCCGCAAGAGGCGGCGGTGCTCACGACACCCCGCCTCGTTAATTAACTGTGTAGTTCCTTGGTTTTCTTTCCTCCTCTACTTTGGTAAATAACCGCGATAGACATAATTCAGATGAGTGGTATAGCTATAGCCGATGGCAAAAATGCTATTGGGAAAAGCGATCATGGCAGAAATGTTCAGGTTAGGACGTGTAAAGATATATTGTACGTCCGTACCGTTATATTGCGCGATACCGTCGAGCA
>JAJZNW010000085.1 GCA_021811615.1 Bacteroidota bacterium | reverse complement strand
GCCATTGCACTCCGAGAAACAAGAATTGCGACCGTTATCTGATCCATATCACCGGCAGTTTGGCGGGGCGATCCCGGATTTCATTTTAGTACCTTGCCCGTTGGTAGAAGTCTCGCAGCCGATGATCGTGATAGAAACGGATAGCGATTTGTTCAGCGTTCCGGTTTACTCAACAATGTAAAGGATTAGACAAGCTTATGGGCGGACTCTTCCTGTTCCAGAAGGTATTTCTGATGCTTGATTTCGATCATCCTCTCAAAGGCCTTCTGAAGCCTTGCCTCAGCATCCACATTCGGGTAATTGTCTCGAATTCCATGATGATTTCTCCTTATGAATTCGGGGCACGCCGAGGTGTCCGACGTACCCGAAGTGTTAAAGATTGTTCCCGCCACTTCATCACATGGCGGGATGCTCATTCCAATTCCGACTTAGCTTCACTTCGTTCGCTAAGTTCGGTTGGAATGGCACTACGCTGTCCGGTGGATGAAGAGAGTCAGGGCCAGCTTGATGATGTCCTGGGTTGAGAACCTTGCGGAATCAACCTGATCTGTGATGTGGACAGCATCCTTTCCGCCAGAGGCGGATCAGCCTCCGGCTGAGGGGCACTTGAGAAGCTCTTCGTGATCGCTCTCGCCATGGCCGGGGTCTGCTGTCGGCGCTTGCTTCCGCGGAGGGCCCTCCGGAGAAAGTGGAGCACTTGACGGGTCCGGTCCATCCGCATTGTCCTCGTTCTTCGCAGTTTCCTTAACCTCAGGAGCCTTCGGCGCGGCGGCGGCGGACTTTGCGGAACCGTTTGCCGGACTGACTTCGAACACCTCGTTGATGAAGTTCATCTCCGCCGGCGGCGGATCAGCTTACGGCTGAGAGGACTCAAACTCAATCAGATCAAACAACTTTAATCGCAAGGCGTAAACGCGTATAAGCGTATGCGTCAGAGTGGTGCTCGGAAAAACGGCTGAAAACCGTTCACAAGTTGCCAAGTGTTTTTCTCGGCTTGAGCGTGAAAAAGCCTCTGAATATCCTGAAAACGAGATATGCCAGAAATCCGAGCGAAGACATCAAGATATAGAACTCCTTGTTCGAGGCGCCTATGGATAAGATTTTTGACAGCGAGAAGATCGCGAGTCCAAGGGCATAGAGCGGGCCCATGTTGAAATAGTCTCGATCATTGGTGGAGTAAACAATTTCGCGGATATCAGTACTGTTCAAGAATCCCTTGGTCGCGGCGACATGTAGGAATGTATTGAGCTGAAAGGGATTACCTTGACTTGCTTTCGAGATTTGGTTGTTGAAAAACTGCCCGTCAATAGTCCTGATTTTGTGACGTTCCACGAAATATTCGATCAGCCTGGTCGCCTCCTGAACGGAAAGCGAATGAAGTGGAACCGGAATGAACGAATCGAAGACCTTCTTGAGGATCGGCTGCTGCTTTATGGATTGACAAGCACCACAGACAATGGAGATTGTAAGTAACTTTTCGAGAAAGACTCGATGAGAAGGGGTTACCGTATCGAGGTTGTCGATAAAGATGATAGGCCTCCTGCCGGACGCGGATAAAGCGTTGACAACTGAGTCAGCGAGTTCAGCGTCCTTCATGGTACTGACTGCTTTCAGCTGGTCAAGTCTCATGAGTTCGGTGGAAAGCTGTTTGACGAACTTGCTGAGGGGAGCCGGAGATTCGACAAAGATGCACAGGCCGCGCTCTGAAGAGCGCGGTAATTGCATGAGATCGATGCGGTGGATTGCTCCGCTGAGGATAGCGATTGTCTCTTGCATGAGGCGGGTCTTCCCTATCCCGCGATCGCCGGTGATGAGTGTGTGGCGGTTCTGGAGAACGTTGGTGATGATTTGGTTAAGCTCTGCAGAGCGGCCAACGAAGTAGGGATCCTGGCGGAGATCTGGATACGGAGACGGGGTGAAGTGGGGACTAGGAGACGAGGGGAGTCGGCGGTTAATGAGCATAACGAGTTGATGTCCAGATGGTATTGCGGGGTAAGAGCACAGTATTGGAGCCCTCTGAGCGATTAACTACAAAATGGATCATCTTATGATACTCTTTGCAAATGATAGCTCGGTATCATGGTAGTGCGCTACGGGAACATCTTATAGATGTCCTTTCGGTGAGCTATTCTCGCGAATTGCACCTGGTCGCCTTCAATAAAAAGACCCACACGATATTCTCCGAGACGCACCCGATATGCCGACTTGAACCCGGAAAGCTTCTTCAATTGTGGAATTTCCCGCAGTGACCCGGCAGACTCCACCCGGAGGATAAGTCGCCTCACGGATTGTCTTGTGATGTCAGACGAAATTTTATCAAGGTCTTTGCTGAACTTGTCCAGGAATTCGACGCGCACTAGCGGCTGAGCTTCTTCATTATAAGATCGCGACTGACTTTCCTGGATCTGTCGGCCTCTTTCATCAACAGTGTAAGCCCTGCATCCTCAAGCTGTTCGTCATCGACTAGGCTGGATTCGATTTTCAGTTTCTTGAGTAATTCGGATAGCAGCTTCAGGTCGCCCTTTGTCCGCGGTTTAACAAGAAGTGTTTTGCTCATAACGGTTCTCTTTTAAAGAAAATTATCGAAAATTTGCGGGCCAAACAAGATGATGGGACATTTGATCGGATCGTCGCGAGGATCAGGGAAATGGGACTTGGGGACGGGGAGATTGGGGGACTCTTCGGTTATCGTTTTGATAGTCAGTTGGCCGCGGATAACTAAGACATTTTCCAGCGAAAACTTCTGGATATCATCATAAGTCGCGTGGTCGAATTTCAGGATGGTTCCGTAAGAGGAAATGGTGTTGAAGCGGTCGAAGCTCTGAGGGAGTTCGACTCGCCGATCAGCTTCAAGCGAACCGAAGAAGCGGGTCTGTCCTGTGGGCGAAGTGAAGTTCTTCAGCGATGATAGCATCTGGCCAGCGAGATTGACTGAAACGACGGCCGTCCTGGCTGCCGGTCCCGGGATGCAGACAACCGAATTGCTCATAAAATTGTCCATCGCCGGGTTCTCGCCAAGTGTGTAGACGTTTGTGCCCGATGAAAAAAGGAGTGTGTTGGGATCCCGAATGCCGACCAGCTCGAAGCGACCGTTGATTCGCTCATGCGTCAAGGTGTTGACTGCATCGACGTCGGCGAAGACGATATGAGATGTCGAGAGTTCGTAATAGTCGCGAAGAGCAGCCTGAGGCGTTTTCTGGGTTATACGGATCAGACGTTCGAAACCATTCGATGCAAAGAAGTACAATGGTATGAGTAGGACGGCAAAGAAGAAGAACAGGATAGTGTCTGCCCTGGAGCCTGACTTCATCCTGTAGCTGTATGGCGATCTAGGATCGTAAGGGAACACGCAGTCTCTCGATGAAATCGGATAGAACATCTTCGCTCCCTGAATTGTGCAGGTGTCGAGAAGGATGTGGGAGACGTAGGCCATGAGGAACAGAGATGTCGTGTGCGGGTAAACGAAGCTGGCCTTCTCCGCGGCATAAATGCACGCGGTAATTAGCAGGGTGAAAAGCAGCGAATGAGTGATCGTTCGGTGGCCGAATGTTCGTTCGATTGGTTCGCTGATGAAGAAGAAGATTCTGCCAAGCCAGCTGGTCGGCAGATCTATATCGGGAAGCAACGAGACGAAGGCTGTGATGATGGCGCCGTGCCAGGAGAGCTGGACCCCGGATGGCGTGAGAATGAGAAGATACAGAGATTCAGCAAAGGCGATGTGAGTGGGAGAGGTTATAGCAAGACATCAGCGCGCTTAGAGCGAGAGGAATTTCCGCAGATATCGCCCTTTCGCATAACAGCATCATGTTATGCACACTTCTTGTGATATGCAACACGCGGAACGGAAACGCCACCGTTGTTCGTCGAGTCCCGCCAAAGGGCGGGACTCGAAACGCGCATCGGTTGTTCCTTGAAGTTATTTCGTCAGAAGCATTTTCTTGACCTGTGTGACTCCTGGTGCGGTCAGGCGATAGAAGTATACCCCGCTAGCTAGACCACTGCCATCAAAGCTTGCAGCATGAATTCCCAGCGTCTGATATTCATCCACGAGTGTCATGACGTGGCGTCCAATAACGTCGTACACTATTAGCTTCACTTTGCCACTTGATGGAAGATTGTAGGTAATGGTTGTTGCTGGGTTGAACGGATTGGGATAATTGACCACCTGCCCATTCGCAAGTGACGATCGACCAAGCGTTCCCTGAGAACTGCGATCGGCGGGCAACCGATAACCAGCATAGGGCATCGTGCCGGTTTTTGGATCGACGTAAGTCTTGAGAGCCTGCTCCGCCGTTGACAGCTCCAATTGAGTGGTTAGGTTACTCTTTCGAGAAAGACTGGCCAACATTGAAGCAGCACTGTCGGGATCATTTTCGTTATGCAAGGTCATGAAGAAGTTGTTCATGAATGCACGCACCGCAAGAGATGTATTAGGATTTTCGGCAATGATAGAGTTGTTCACGACTCTGGCCGCTCTTTCGTTCCCTTGCCTTAGGTGCAAGTAGCCGAGCAGAAGTTTATGATCCTTGTGGGCTCGGCCCGGGAGAGACTTGAAGAAGCTCGTAATATCCTGTGCGGTCTCGTCATTGAAACAATCATAAAGTTCGACATAAGCTCGCTGGTCGTCAGGATTCTTGCCAAGGTATGATTCAAAGAAATCTTTCGCATCCTTGAACCTGCCGCTGTCTCGGAGACGGATGCCGTTATAAAGTGGATCGGGGGACGGTGTCGGCGCATCCGCGCCTTCTGCCGATTCACCCTGTCCTAAAGCTCCGGCAGATGCTACTGATGCCATGATCGGATAGTTGAGGGCGTTCTGGGCTTGAATCGAAGGCAGAGGCACACCGTTCCATGGATCAGGCGGCAAAAGGTAAGGGGTATAGTAGAAATTGGTTCCTGGGAGAACTCTGAACTTCGATGCATCCGGCGGAGAAGCTCCCCACCAGTTGCTGAATGCGACGAGTGTGCTCGGTAAGCCCGGATATATATAGCTGCCAACCTGGACGTTGTAATTGTTGTCATGAATACTGTTCCACATATAATCGCTTGGCTGCGGAGTGCCAAAATTCGGATAGCTATACCTGTACACCATCAAACCATACGAGCAATGCGTCACTCGATTGTTTCTCCCATAGTAGTATGGCCAGTTGGATGTAGGTGACGAACTCCAAATTGCGCAAATACCCCAGTTGAAATAGTCGATGTCGTTGTTGGCGATTTTGCCGCTCGCGCCACCTCCGTAGTAAATGGCGCAATCGCTGAAACGGCCAGATGTTTTCGTAAGGGTATCCTGAATACAATTGACATTGGAACCGTTAGCGACGATTATCCCGTGGAAGTCCGCCGAGTATGAGATCTTGTTAAGCTGCACTAACCCTGTGGAATTTTCAAAATCTATGGCACCATTATTATCGAGAAAACGAGAATTCCGAATGGTAATGTTGGATGTGTTAATCGCCTGTACGTTGGTGCCATACTGCATCGTGACGTAGCCCAGGGTCGAGCCGCTTGCAGCGGAGCCATTGAGCACGATCGCGCCCCATGCGCCTGCATATGTGCCCCCCGTGGAAGTTAAGGTGACCCACTGCGATGCTGTACCGACCGCGTTTAGGACACCGTAGGCATACAGCGAGACACCAGGGGCAAACTTCACTGTAGCGCCAGGATTCACTATCATACTCGCGCCAACAGGAATCGTCACGGTGGAGTTGGCTACGAGCGTGCCATTGACGACTAACGAAGCTCTTTTCTCGAAAGCCACATATGTTCCGGCACTGATCGTGAGGGTCACACCGCTGCTCACTGTCACAGTTCCGGATACATTCACGAACTTACTCCAAGTGGTGCTGGTCGTTATGGAACCGGAGACGCTTGTCAGACCACCCACGTAGAAGTTCAAGATCGCCGAGTTGCCGGAATAGTAATTGAGGACCGCGGCCAAGCTAGTATTCAGATCGCGCTGGTACAGGCCGTTGCTCTCGTCGAAGGTAGTAAACCTATTGGAACTCGGGTTAGTCCAAGGCGAGAACACCTGGGCGTATCCCAAATTGAATGCATCCTCCACGTTGCCGTTAACGAAATCCCGACCTATGCTGTTAACAGCATAGGGATATTGATAGACGGTGTTACCAACGCGGATTTTCTCCAGCCAACTTGCGCCAGAGACTGCGTCGGGCGCAGCTTTGTATATCTTGCCACTAGCGTCCAATGCATAGTCCCAAAAACCGTTGGGGGTTGCGACCTCGATGTTGTCCATGCCATCTCCATTGATGTGAAAGATGTAGACGCCGCGAGTCGGAGACTGATCATAGATATTCGTTACCGAACGATTCTCTACGAAGTAGTATTCGTTGGTCTGTCCCGGTATCGCCAGCTTCACAGCATTCCCCGTCGAGTAGAAGTCCCCCAACGTGACCGATTGATCCGCCGAGACTGTCGTAGGAGTGATGTATCCCAATTGAAAGCGCTCATACGCATCCATGCCGCCGATCTGGTAACAGGGATCGTCGTTCATCAAATTGCAGCCGCCAGTAGGGCCGAAGTGAACGAAGCCGAAAAGGTAGTGGGCAAACTCATGCGCCGCCACAAAAAGATTAAATGTCCTTGACTTCGTGTCTACGGTTACGCCGGATTGACCGACGCCAAATCGAATGATTACCTGCTGACCTTTGGAATTATAGTCGTTTGTGGAATAGCTGGTTTGATATCCAACGCCAAGCCCAGAAATGCCGTTCCAGTTTCCGTATCCGGCTTTCAAAGCCAGAGGAATGTACCTGTAAATTATGAAGACCATATCGACGACTCCGTTGGGACTATTGCCGATATTTCCGGAACAATTATCATAACTTGCAAAGTTGACGCTCGCATCAATCGATGCAAGAACATCCCTGTTAACGTCACCGAAATCCTTCTGTGCGGATATGTAGTTGCTCATAGTGTTAGGAGGGCGGACAAGGTTCGGATAAACGTCTCCAATAAGGTTCATCCCGGATGTAGTGTTTCCTCGGGACATGACTCTGTAGAAGTCGCTTAGCGAGTTTTGGCGATAGGATTGGAGTGTACTCTGGTCAAGGATGTTGCTATAGTTACTTGGTAACTGTCCGGAAGGCCAGTACTCGTCGCTCGTAGTGTCGTCGGAAAACTGAACATAGACTGCAAGAGCCCGGATTGTCCCTGTCGCAGGGATATACCAGGGGGCTCCTTGGCTGCCGGTAGCCGCGAGTGACTGTACGGAAGTAGCTGACTTCACGTTTGACACAAGTGGAGTACCGCAGATAATCCGTTGATCCTGTGCGTCAACGGCTTTCACGGACAACATAAGACAAGCAAATGCTAAGAAATGAGCAATAGGTTTCATGATCAAAACCCCTGTTGCTATCTAATTAGCACCGCCTTTTTTGTCACAGAACCGCCAGGTGTCGCTAATTTGAAGTAATAAACACCTGAAGCAACTCTCTGCCCGCTTTGGTCGGTGCCGTCCCATCGGACAGAGTGTTGCCCTGCGGGCTCTTCATCATTTAGCAGCGTCTTCACCTCCCTTCCAAGAATGTCATATGTTTTCAACTCGACATCGGTGAATGCGGTAAGGCGATAGCTTATGAGCGTCGACGGGTTAAAAGGATTCGGGTAATTTTGGTCTAGGGAAAAATCTAACCGTCGATTTCCCGCCCTTCTTACGGGAGTGACCCGTTCCCGCTCAAGAATTGTTCCCTTCGCCCCTACAACCCATAAAGAGTTATTATCCGACAGCGTTATGCTGTATAACGATCCAGTAGAGAATGAATCTTCGGTTTGCCAAGTTTGCCCGCCATTGGTTGTTGAAGCAATTAATCCATTCGTCCAAGCGGAGTCTGCTGTACCAATCGTCCAACCTGTGTCCCGAGAAATGAAAAAAGTGCCATTGAGTTGTCCCATGTAGAAAAGATAGGCCAAACTGGCTGTCCCCTCACCTTCCCATGTATTTCCACCATCGGTCGACTTGACCCAGGCACCCCATAAGCCAGCGGCGAATCCGACTAAATCATCGGCGAAGGTAATTGAAGAGAATGGCGTAACATACAAGAATGGTTCCCAGGTTTCTCCCCCGTCGGTTGTTTTGTTAATCTGCCCCAGGTAGTCAACCTGGTCCGATCGTGGAAACCCAGGCGCAGAGCTGCCGGAAGTGATGAATCCGACAGAGTCATTGATAAATTGAACAGCTGTTATGTATTGGCTGGTATTGACACCATGGTTGTGAGACAAATCGGTCCATGTTTTTCCCCCATCTGTTGTTTTTCTTATCAACCCGGGGTACCCGTAACCAACCACGATCCCGGTGTCTTTGTTGATGAAGTGTTCGGCCAGTGGCCAACCGCTCGTTGTTGCCATTGTATCCCAATTCTTTCCGCCGTCGGTGGTTCTGAATATCATCCCCACTGCATAATATCCAACAGCATACCCTGTCGTGGTGTCAAGGAATTGAATCGCTCTCAAGGTGAGGTTTCCAAGAGAGGACTTCGACCAAGTTGCACCGCCGTCCACTGTCTTGAGAAACACACCCGAATCTCCAACCGCATAACCGAGGCTTTCGTCCAAGAAGCACACACCGTACAGATCGGCAGAGGTGCCGCTGTAATGTCGAGTCCAGGGACTCTGTGCCGAACTTCTGGTGACACTGAATAAGAGAGTATCCAAGCAGACAATGAAGAAGAAACAACATTTAGACATGGCAGATCCCTCCCCGATTGAGACGTAAGGCAACCGAATGTCTAGGACGTATATGGATAATCACAGTCACTCACCAGCACCTTTTTCCTGGCCAGCAGCTGAAGACAATGAAGAGAAATTACAGGAGGTCAAATCCCACTGACACCTGCTAAGATGGAAAACAGCGAGATGAGAGTCAAGCGTTTGGACGGTTTTGGGTGTGCGACAAGTTTGTAAAGCCATCGCCATTCATTGAAATGAACGGCTCAAGACGGCTCAAAACCCCGGAGGGGTTTCGCGACCTTTCCCAGGCGTCCATTTTTAATGGATGCCGACGCAACATTACATTTTTGTCGCAGACCCGACGGTTTTCCACGCCAGTCAAAAGGTAAGATTTTGATGAGTTTGAGACTCGTTGTAGCGAATCGCCGACATGCGCAAGCTATTGATAAATTGAGTGTTGTATGGACTGCTCCCAAACCGTTGGCGCATCAGATGAGTGAAACGAGGACTCACGCCGACAGCTTCTGACTCCTTTGGCCGGGAAGGTGTAGTGGCACACCATCAAAGCGATCGTGCCACAATGAATAGCCTGCAACGATAGAACAGATTCCGCTCTTTCCAGATGTCAAGATTGAAGAAGGTGGAGATGGCTCTACTTAGCTATTAATGCCTACAGCATCTCCATGAAGTGAAGTTGGTCAGTCGATAAGTCGTTAAACTTGAGCGAGTAGTAATCGGCCAAAATGCGGGCGAGTTTCTCGCGAGCTTTCCGCTTGTTGAGAATGAGATGGTTGGGAACATCGATGCAGCATCGTATCGGCGCCATGGCATCTTCTTGGGTATCAAGCGTAGGTTGATCTGTGGATGAGCTGGCCTCAATGAGCGGCTGCAACTTGAAAGCTCCCTCGGGTAAAGAGCTCGTAAGTGCGCGATTCAACGAGCTCGCCCAAGGAGAGCAATTAGAGCTGAACGAAGTTCAGCGAAAAGAGCGATGAGCTGAGGAGAAGCAGGATTGACGGCCGGTGTGGCCTCTTTTCCGTCAGTTGATTCCGATAAGCAATCAATTGAAAGCTCCTCCTGGACAACCGATGACGCCAATCTAGATTGATTGGGCTTGCTGCTGGCATCGTGTGCAGCGATGATTGATTCGAGAATCGAATCAAGAGAGTCGGGTACGGATACCTCTGCTTGAAAAGCAGGGGGAATTGGCTCAGATGTCTGGGAAGTGGCGTCAACTCAAGTCGACGTTGGCAAAGGAGTATTCAGCCACAACGGTTAACATAACTCTACAGTCGCTCACAGCAGTATTCGCTAAAGCTATAATCTGGAAATATCTCGAGGAAAACCCGCTGAAGAAAGTTGAACAAATCAGGGTAGCCGAGGAGGATGGCCCTTTTCTTACGCTCGATGATATCGACAAGCTGCGAGCCGTCATGGAGGCTGGACTGTACAGAGATGCTATCGAGACGGCTTTCTTTACCGGGATGCGTGTCAGCGAGATCTGTAATCTGAAATGGAACGACATAGATTTCGTTGCAATGAAAATCCGGGTGAAGAACACAGAGTGGTTTTCGACCAAATCAAAGAAGGAACGTACCGTGCCCCTTCACCCAAATCTGGCTGAGATTCTGGGCTTGCGGAGCAGAGTTGACCATTCCCCTTTTGTTTTCATCAGGAACGACGGAAAACAAGTTGACAGGGCGACAGCGAATGATAAATTCAGGGAATATTGTAAGATCACCGGCCTCGAACCGCTGTTTCACTTTCACAGCCTGCGGCATACATTCGCGTCTCATCTGGCTATGAAGGGAGTCAGCCTTTATTTCATTCAGAAGATCCTAGGCCATGCGTCGATTGAGACTACGACCCGAACTTACGCACACTTGATGCCGGACCCGCTGATGCATGCAGTGAAAGAGTTGGATTATTGATCTCTGTTGCCAGATAACTACCCGGGAATCCAGACGTTGTTTCCTTTTTCCACGATATAGCAATGGCTCATTCGCAGCGCAGGTGCCATTGATATACTCTGCATCCGAATTAAGGCCTTACAACTTCTTCTAGCCTGAGAACAAAAAGGAGGCAATCAAAGATTGACGGCATTCCACCAATAGAAAAATGCCGCCGGATTCGATTTCTTCAGTTTGTTAAGCTTGGTATTATGTGGAGCCTCAATTACCCTCTCGGCTATTTGTCCGATGTCTGAGAATTTTTCGATATTCTTTTCATGCCCGGGAATCAAGTGACAAAGATAAGCTATCTTAGCCGCATCCAGAATAGCCCTCTCAATATGGTAATTCTCCGAGAAGACAAAACTACCGACTCTCTCAATGCCGTGCTGCAACTCAATGAAGTTTCCTTTTCCATCGGCGCCGCGGAGAGCAAGACACAAAGACGTCTGATACGCATCTTCCAGGACATCCGCTGGCGTTGTTCCCTTTAAGCCACGATATTCAATTTCCGTCTTCGCTGTCTTGTAGAAAGTGCTTCGAATTGTTTCCAGATCAGCTGACACGTCGAAAAGGGTCGCGATGTCATAGAGCTGCTTCATGATCTCCATGCTCATACTCTTACCACTCTTGAAGTACGGGACACCTGTCGTGCCAGGTGCAAAAGCGGTGAGTTTGTCACCCAGAAGGTCTTCAGGTGACGGGACATTGACAAGGACAACTTCAGGAGAAGTGTTCAGGAATTTCGACTCTACCTTACGCTGCAAAATACTCCGGTAACTATGCGATTCGAAGAGGGCATCAAGCAGAACATAATCTTCGGATGCACTCGTCTTGTGAACGGGATCATAGAAGAACTTGAAGTGGGCTTTTTCAATTTGTGATTTAACGTTACGCCTCTGTTCCTGAACCCTGCTGAACCCCTGGTCTTTGACAAAACTATTGAAAGTGTCCTCAAGTCTGTCAGGCCTGTCGGCAAGGACTATGTCCACGTCAATAGACAGTCGCCTTACGTTGTCCAGCAGGAGCATCAACGAGGTTCCACCCTTGAAGACGAACGACAAGCCTGATTTTGCAAGCCCTTCAACCAGTAACATTGCTCGGATTACTTTCTCGACGAGTATTTGGTCCACCCTGCGGTTGTCTCTTGACACCGCTGCGATCCACTCTTCTGTCAAGGTCTCTTTGTTAATCACAACGCGTCGGGAGCCGTTTGAT
>JAJZNW010000081.1 GCA_021811615.1 Bacteroidota bacterium | reverse complement strand
CAATGTGTCCGCTTCCATCCTCAAGCGGATAACGCAGGTAGTAAAGCTTTCCGTTCTTCTCCTGGTACTCGACTTCATCGTCGCTGATCGCAGTATGGTCCTTCGGGCACCAGTTGACGATGTACTTGCCACGATATATCAAACCTTTTTCGTACAGCCGGACGAACACTTCCTGCACGGCATGTGACAATCCTTCGTCCATCGTGAACCTCTCGCGCTGCCAGTCGCAGGAGACTCCGAGTTTCTTGAGCTGTTTGATTATCGTTCCGCCGTATTGATCCCGCCAATTCCAGACAAGCTCGACGAATTTCTCGCGTCCGAGCGAGTGCCTGTCTTTACCTTCCTTAGCGAGGCTTCTCTCCACGACGTTCTGCGTCGCGATGCCGGCATGATCCGTTCCGGGAACCCAGCACGCCTCGTAACCTTTCATCCTCTTCCACCTCACGAAGACGTCCTGTATGGAGTTATTAAGGACGTGCCCCATTGTGAGTATGCCGGTGATGTTCGGCGGCGGAATGACAACCGTGTAAGGCTTCTTTTCCTTGTCGGGATGCGATTCGAAGAGTCCGTTGGCAAGCCAGTACTTGTACCATTTCTCTTCGATCTCAGCAGGCGAATATGCTTTCGGGATTTCTCTAGTCATCGAATTGTTCTCTAAACTTGAAAAAGGTATTAATTCTTTCTGCAGTTGCTATTAATATATGAAACCTTGGCGTTTGGGTGAGCATCGCGGAAACAATTTATTTGCGGCCGGGGTAAAGGGTGAAGGGATATAATCGCTCTAAAGGATGAATTATCTTTCCAGCGCGAGACCGAGCGCCGTCGTGACTTTCAGCAGGTCGTCGTTTGTCTTCCCGAGCCTTTCGCTGAGCACCCACGATATGTTCAGAAACGTCCTGTAACCTATCTCATGGTCCGATTCGGCGAGCGTCACGAGGTCGGCTAGCTCAATGACCGCGAACCTGGACGGCGTCACACTCCGCACTGTCGCGCTTCTCATGCTCTCCTTTTGAAATAGCGACATCTCCCCGAAAAAGGGAAGGCTCTTCGAACTAAGCCTTATCAACGATTTGTCACGGGGATCGACGGAAGCGGCGGAAGAGCGAAGGACCAGAGATTTCGATACTTCAACCTCACCTTCTATAAGGATGCAAAGACTCTCTCCGCTTTGTCCCTCTTTCATAACGATGTGATTCGCCGGGAACTCCACGACTTTCACTATCGCCGAAATCTTCTCCAGCTTCTCTTCAGGAAGTCCCGCGAAA
Source organism: Bacteroidota bacterium (assembly GCA_021811615.1). GTDB lineage: Bacteria > Bacteroidota > Ignavibacteria > Kryptoniales > JAKASW01 > JAKASW01. The sequence continues at coordinate 10,631 of JAJZNW010000081.1, read as the reverse complement.
ATGGCCGTCTTGCCGAGATCAATATCAAGGTGTCCGTTTTTCATCCTATGACGATGGCATCTTCCTTTTCATGCACGATGTAATCCAAAGGCGGATTGATGTTGAGGTGAACGCCCCCTTTCTCCATCATATCGATGCCGGCCGCTTTGAATTTTCTTTCTATGAAAGAGTCAATCGCACTGTAATCCGAAGAAAGGATATCGGAGAGTTTCACGGCTTCCTCTTCTGCGACAAGACCGATAGCTATGCCGTTCCGCTGAATCCTGAAGAACTCCTGGACATCTGCGAATTTTTTTCCTACCAATTCTCCTGGGATCTTTTCCCGTCTGAGCCTCGAGCCGTTTTCGGAATTCAACATCTTCGCGACGGCCTGGGCTATTCCGGGTGAAGTAATCTCCGATGCGAGGAGGAACCCGACATGATCATCGCTCACGATTACGTCATCGACCCCGGCGCGCTTGAGATGGGTGAGGTTTTCCCTATCGATTATGTGAGCGTAGACTCTTATGTCCCGCCTGAGAGATCTCACCGTCAGAGCTGCAGGAAGCGTCCTGTCGTCGCGAGGAACGCCCGTCTGGGACAAATCAGGAAGTATGATTGCGGCACTCGCCTCCTTCACATTAGCCCGCGAAAGTGTGGGCTCCTTCGTGTAATCTCCGTAGACATATTTGATATTGAGATTGGAATATTCGGATAGGATTTCGTCCATTCGTTCAGGCGGCATTTCGTTCACGAGCACTACGCCCGCCCGGCGATCCTGCGGTGTGCTGTTGAGCGCCTCCAGAAGATTCTGTATCCTCTGGTTCCAGCCGCAAATTATCGTATGTCCCTTCAGCTTAATCTGCCGCAAGCCGCGGTTCTCCAAAATTTTTTGCTCCACGAAGATGGACGATATCGTTGCCGTAAGGAGTGAGATTACCGAGATACCAGCCAGCATCACGATTATCCCTGCAATTCTCCCGAGTACGCTCTTCGGGACTATGTCGCCGTACCCGACGGTGGTCATCGTGACAACCGTGTACCATACCGCGTCCCAGAAGGAATTGATATTGTCGTGATGCGCTTCCGCGGCATAGACCAGAACGGCGCCGACGATGGCGACAGCCACGATGGCTCCCAGCACCGGGAGCAGGCTTGTCAGCAGACCGTTTCCGCGAAGCAGCGATTTCTTCTTCATCAGAACCTGAGACGCGATCTGACCGTTCTTTGGTTGCCTGCATTGTCACGAACAACAACTTCGGCGTACTTCTCGCGCCGAAGTAACGCCGCATCGACACTACAGACCACTGCGCGTTTATCAACGTCATATTCGCATAAGAATTCTTGTTTGCCAACTCTCAAAAGAATATCGCCCGTATCGACATGTGACAGGTTGTCAAATACCCTGAAATATACGAAATAACGATTGAAGTCCGTCGGCGCAACCGACCTGTAAAACGGATTCTTCCTTGAAACTCTGACCCGACCGACCGAAGGCGGTACGTCGTCACGAATCAACGCGAATTCCCCCGTTTCGTAACCTATCCGAGCGGTCAGAACATGTCCGTCGTTTCTGCAAGGCTCATGTATCCAGCCATGCCTGCCTCGCCGGAAAAGTTGAAGCTTCGGGTCGTCAACCTTCCAGGTGAGCAGCACCCTTCTTCTTAACGGTTTCCCGTCCGACTCTATGACAAATGCGTATTCGGAAACGCGTCTCACCTCGAGATCTACATTTTCCGCGAATGCGTTCGACGGAAAATGAAGCGCGACTCCAGGCATCGGGCCGACATCCTTCCCGGCGAACGGTTTGATCTCCGGAAGATCCCGCTCTTCTTTGGACTTGTTCAATTCGAGTATGAATCCGCCGGTCACTAAGGCACTGTCGCCGTCTTCGTCCTTGACTGTAATCTCGTAAGTGTGTTTCCCGTTAGGAAGGGCACTATGAACCAAACCGCTGAGAGGTGACGACGGAGTAAACACCGTGAATGGGACGGCCCGGCCGACGCACAATTTGTAATAGGTCTTGTATCCGCGTGAAAGGCGCAGATCGACGAGCGACCTGACGTCGAGATAATCGGAGGACTTGAACCTGGTGAGGTTCACGGAAATGAAAGTCTTACCGTCTATCTTCAGCACAATATGTTTCGGCGGTCTCTTGAAGCGCCCGCTGCCATACGAATCCGCCGCATGTATAATGAAGAAGAAAGGCTCGGTCATACGGAAGGTTTCGCGTGCACGATAAACGTTTCCCCTTCCTATCACGCCGCTGGCGCGAGCTCTTCCCGATTCGAATCCTCTCACGGCGACATTGAATATCCTCGGCCTCCTGTAACGCGTCACATCAAGCGATTTGAACACGAGCGGGTCTATGAATGAATAATCGGTGTCGTGGACTTCGAAGTGAAGATGCGGTCCGCCGTCTCCCGTCGCGCCCGTCCGGGCGATCATCTCACCGCGCGACACTCTCACAGCGTTCGGCGGAAATCTCATGTCGACATCGTACTTGCCTTCGGTTTGTTGTTCAGACTCGACAAGTCTTCGGATCTCTCCTGTGAACGCGGAAAGATGAGCGTAAAGAGTGAATGTCGAGTCGTCGTGCCTCAGAATTATCCTTTTTCCGTAACCGAAGGGGGACACGGAGACGCGGTAGACGTACCCGGACTTCGCGGCGTAAACCGGGTAACCGATTTCCCCGTTAGTGGAAATGTCTATGCCGCCGTGGAAATGGTCGGCACGGTAATCTGCGAAGCCGGAGTTGACTCGGCGGGATGCATTTGTCGGGAAGAGATAGGATTCACCAGATATGGCCGCTTCATGTGAGGGTTTTGCGCGAATGCCGGAGGCAGGGAAGGAGAAGATAATGACCGCGATGAAACCGAGTAGAGGTCCCGTCAATTGGAATCGGGTCCCGCGGGATTTCTGTTTTCGCTCCTCTGTGAATCGGGTATTTCCCCATAAGATCCGGAATCCTCTCGGACGGACTCGCGCAACTTTCCTTTTGCGGCATCCCGCGCGAGGATTTCCGTTGCAAGCTCGAAGTACGCCTGTGCCCCTTTTGAATTGATGTTATAAAGAAGAGCCGGTCTCCCGTAAAATGCCGCCTCGGCAAGCGTGGAGTTCTTGGGAATTACAACCTTAAAGAGGAATTTCGAATACCTCGACCTGAGCTCCCGGCCGGTGATCTCCGCTATCTTAGTGTTGGGTTCATGCATTGTCAGGAGAATTCCTTCCACAAAAATCTGCGGATTCGCCACCTCCCGAATCCATTTCAAATACCTCATAAGTCTCATGACTGCGTCGAGCGAGAAGTGGCTCGCACGCATCGGGATGATAACGGAGTCGGAAGCACAGAGCGCGTTCGTAGTAATCCCGCGGAGAGTCGGGGGACAATCGATGATGACGTAGTCGTACTGTTTCTCGATGTCCCGCAGGGCAATTCTCATAACCGTGCGGTTCTCGCTCAGACGGAGAAGCCTTTCCTCCATTTGAACCGTGGAGATATTCGAAGGGACGAAATCAAGATAGGTAAGCTCGGTCTTATATATGACGCGGTTCAACGAGTGAGTATAGTTGAAGACATCGTAGAGCCCGCTCTTGACCTGGTCGGCAGTGTAACCGAGGGAGATCCCGCTGGCACCCAGCGTATCGGCATCTATGAGAAGCGTTTTCTTTTCGGTCGCCGCGAGGCTTGCGGCGAGGTTGACCGACGTCGTCGTCTTGCCTTCACCACCTTTCGGAATCGCGACCGAAATGACGCGCATTCTCAGCCGATCTCGACGTCGATTGATGTGTGGCCTATGAGCTCGGCGTGCAGCCTGTCGCCGGGAACGAGCTGTGCCACCCCTTCTGGTGTTCCGGTGAATATCAGGTCGCCGCGCTCCAGCGTGAACAACTGGGAAATGAAAGCGATCGTTTCCTCTATCTTAAAAATCGTGTTCTTGTAGCTCCCGTGCTGCCTCTGCTTGCCGTTAACGGTAAGGTTAAGTTCCAGCGAATTGAAATCGACGCCGTCGACAGGTACCGCTTGTGAGATCGGCGCGGACCCGTCGAACCCTTTGGAAATCAGCCACGGGTTGCCTGCATTTTTCAACTCCGTCTGCAGATCGCGGAGAGTAAGGTCGAGGCCTATGCCCATCGCGGTAATGTACGACCTCGCATCTTCCTTACGGATGTTCTTCCCTTCCTTTCCGATTACGAAATAGATCTCGGTTTCGTGATGGAGGTCCTTCGTCATCGCAGGGTACTTTACCTTCGCACCATTATGGACGATCGCGCTCGAGGGTTTCATGAAGACGACCGGCTTCTGGGGAACGTCGGCCTTCATTTCGGCGGCATGCTTCGCGTAGTTCTTTCCCAGGCAAAAAATTTTCGGGACTATGATATCTTCGTTGGATTTGACTAAATGGACAGTATTCATGGAATGAATATAAAGGGAGGTTGAGTATTATTCAAGAAAACCGGGGGTGAAGGTGAGCCGTCATGGAGGCCGCCTTCACTTCTGTCATAGCATTATGAAAGCGGTCTTCAGCCGAAATCCTGCTCTATTCCTTCGCCCTCATGGAATCCCACAAAGCATAGCAGCAAAGGAGAACGAACATCACAAGCCCGACAATCTCGCCGCCGTGTGACTCCGCCCATCTTGCGTCGAACCAGCCGGCATAACCGAAAGGCCATTGCATGTCGATGAACTTGAGGAACGCGTTGAACACGCCGAGCAGCGCGCCGCCGGCGATGAAGCCCGACGCGATAAGCGTTCCGCGGTGTAATCTCGCGTTATTCAGCTTTTCGTTCTTCGTCCTTGTCGAGACGAACCAGGCAATCGCTCCGCCGACAAGAAGAGGAGTGTTGAGTTCCTGCGGGATGTACATGCCGAGCGCGAACGCAAGCGGCGGAACTTTCAGCACGACGAGCAGAAGTGCAATGACACCTCCGACGATGTAAAGCATCCATGGCGTCTGTGCATTGGACATGAGCGGTTTTATCACCGCGGCCATCGCGTTCGCCTGCGGTGCAACGAGTCCCTGCTCACCCGTGAACCCGTAGGCCTTGTTCAGCACGAGTATAACGCCGCCGACCGTCGCCGCCGAAACGAGGACGCCCAAAAACTTCCACGATTCCTGCTTCTTCGGAGTCGAACCGAGCCAGTAGCCGATCTTGAGATCCGTGATGAATGAACCGGCAACCGAAAGCGCGGTGCATACGACACCTCCAATAATCATCGCGCTAAGCATGCCAGATTTCCCCTTGAGTCCTATTTCAACCAGCACTATGGAGGAGAGGATAAGCGTCATCAGTGTCATGCCGGAAACGGGATTCGTGCCGACGATGGCAATGGCATTCGCCGCTACTGTCGTGAAGAGGAAAGAGATTATCATCACCACCAGTAAAGCCACAATCGCCTGGTACAACGACGGCACGACGCCGGCCGCGAAGAACGCGAAGACCGCAAGCGCCGTGAGGAGAATCAGCATCACTATCCACAACATCCTGATATCCCTCTGGGTACGGAGCTCATCCCCTGCCTCGCCCGACTTCCTGTGAGTTATCTCGTTGAACGCGAGCTTGAATGCTCCAACGATAATTTTGGAAGAGCGAACCACCCCTATGATACCCGCCATCGCGATTCCCCCGATGCCTATCGGCCTGACATAATTCTGGAAAATGTCGCCCGGCCCCATCTGGGAGATCAGCATCGTTACCCCGGCGCCGAGCGGCGAAGTCAGATGTTTGCCGATTTCATAGACGAGCGGAACGAAAACGAACCACGACAGCAACGAGCCTGCGACGATAATGGCGGAGTACCTGAGGCCGATGATATATCCAAGCCCGAGTATCATCGCGGACACGTCAAGCTTAAGCACCATCTTAAACTTATCAGAGATTGCCTCCCCCCATGCGAACATGCGGGAGGTGACAACTTCAGACCACAGGCCGAACGCGCTGAACGTGAAGTCGAAGGCTCCGCCCATGAGACCGCTCAGTACCAGTACAAGCGCCTCCTTTCCTCCTCTTTCCCCGGTGACGAGTATCTCCGTCGTCGCGGTCCCTTCGGGGAACGGTAGCTTGCCGTGCATGTCTTTGACGAAGTATTTCCTGAACGGAATAAGGAACAGTATTCCGATGAAACCACCAAGTGCGGAGGCGATGAACATGTGGAAATAACTGGCAGGCAGCGCGAGGATGTAGAGCGCCGGTATGGTGAAGATCGCGCCCGCAACGACGGCGCCTGAGGCTGAACCGATGGACTGGATGATCACGTTCTGTCCGAGCCCGTTCGGTTTCTTCGCTACTCCAGTCACGCCGACGGCGAGTATCGCAATCGGTATCGCTGCCTCGAACACCTGTCCGATCTTCAGGCCCGAATATGCCGCGGCCGCCGAGAAGAGGACGGCCATCACGAGCCCCCATGTGACCGACCACGGTGTAACCTCCGGATAAACTTTCGCCGCCGACATTATCGGCCGGTACTCTTCCCCTTCCTTCAGCTCCTTGAACGCGTTCTCAGGAAGCCCGCTATTAACAGCTTCATCCCGCTCCATTGTATCTCCTTTTGAATGGAAAGATTGCAATCTCTATTCGACGATAGTTGTTTCTGGAAATCAGCCCCCGACATGGCTAGTTGATTAATGCCCGTTTTCAGTTTGAGAATTTCAATACGTCATTTACTTTTTTCAACCCAGATCTGAAGTGTATTCAAAACCGTCTCGACGGCCTTCTCCATTCCCCAGACATTCACCCATTCCATTCGCCCATGGAAGTTCGCGCCGCCGGTGAAAATGTTCGGCGTCGGGAGCCCGTTTTCAGTGAGTCTCGATCCGTCCGTTCCGCCGCGAATCGGCTTCCATTCAGGATGGAGGCCAGCGCGTTTTGCTCCTTCGAAGAGATAATCGGCGACGCGCGTGTCCTTTTCGACACCTTCACGCATGTTCCTGTATTGTTCCGTTACCTTGACATCGATCTTTGCGTTAGGGAACATCGACCTGACTTCCGCGACGACGCTGTCGACAATCTTCTTCAGCTCTGCGAGACCTTCTGTTTTAAAATCGCGGAAGAGGATTTTCACAGACGATTTCCCGACTCCCCCTTCGAGGACATAGGGATGAATGTACGGCTGATAACCGTCGGTCGTCTCGGGCGAAATGTTCTTCGGAAGACGCGCGATGATTTCGGAAACCACGCGCACCGAATTTACCATGACGTTCTTCGCGGAACCCGGATGAATGTCGCGCCCTTCCACCGTTATGACGCACACGTTCGCGCTGAACGTCTCCTTGTTCAGTTCGCCGGGCGTATCGCCGTCGACCGTGTACGCGAACTGCGCGCCGAATTTCTTTATGTCGAAAAATTTCGTGCCCGCCCCGACCTCTTCATCGGGGGTGAACCCGATCTTCACTTCACCGTGCTGGATCTTCGTATCGGTCATCAGCGCCTGGACCGCCGTCATCACCGCCGCGACGCCCGCCTTGTCGTCCGCGCCGAGGAGGGTCGTGCCGTCAGTTGTCACGATGCTCTTTCCAAGCGCGAGTTTCAGAGACAGATTCTCAGATTCTTTGATAACGATGTTCGGATCGCCCGGAAGGACGATGTCACCGCCCTTGTATTCCTTTATAACCTGCGGCTTCACGTTGGCACCGGTGACTTCGGGTGATGTGTCGACATGTGCTATTAATCCGATGACCGGGACGGACTTCTTCACGTTCGAAGGAATTGTCGCCATGACGTAACCGTACTCGTCCATGTCCACCCGCGGCACGCCGAGTTCCTTCAACTCCTTCGCCAGAAGCTTGAGAAGATCGAGTTGTTTTGCGGTGCTGGGATATGATTCCGAATCTTCCTTCGATTGAGTGTCGATGCGGACATAACGAAGGAATCTGTCGAGGACTGTCTCGGTGGCCATATTAACCTCTCGAATATGATATAATGAAACTTGAAAGACGGGAACACGATTCTGTTCGCGGTGAGGATTTGGAATTGAAGTGTAGCATCATGAGCACAACTCAGGCCCTGAATTAAGTTCGCGAAAAAGATACCGAGGGTTCGGTAGAAATTCAATAACAGCGGGTACGCAGACCAATATCACGGAACACGGACCACGGGTAGGACGGAGCAAGACGGAAATCGCGATGATGCTTACGCTGAACCGTGAACATCGTGTTTCTATCCGCACGATCGATATCCAGATAACGATGCTGCCTAAGCGTTATTTTTCCAGGAGCATTTTCCTGACGATGTTCACGCCCGGCGCGGTCAAACGGTAGAAGTATACACCGCTGGCATACCTGGAACCATTAAATCTAACGATGTATGAGCCTGCCTGCTCTTCGCTGTTCACCAGTGTCTGCATCAGTCTGCCGAGCACGTCGAACACCTGGATTTTTACCAATCCGTTCCTCAGGAGGCTGTAAGGAATCGTGGTGGTCGGGTTAAATGGGTTTGGATAATTCTGGTACAGAGAATAATTGGATGGAACACTCACAGCTGAATCCGTCTCGGCAAAAAGCTGTTGAATGGGTCTCATCCAAACGCCGGAGCCGGTTCCCGCGTAGAGAATACCGTTAGTGGCGGAAAGAGAAGAAATATATAGCGCTCCCCCCACAAGACCACCCCCTACATTCAGCCAGCGGGAACCGTAATACATATAGACTCCCGTGTTCGTTCCCGCAAATATGGCATTGTCATACGCAAGCACCTGAAGGCCGTATGCTGACGAGGTGCTATCGATCTGTGACGGAGCTGGGAGTCGATTCCACACGTTCGAGCCAGTACTCAGTTCGTAAATACCGCCGTTGCCCCCTGCGTAGAACCCACTGTTGCCGGAGCTGAGGCTGTACAACGTCGCATAAGAGGGAAGGCCGGCATTAAAAGCGTTCCAAGTCACTCCCTCGTCGGTTGAGAGGTAAACGCCGCTCAAAGTGGCGACTAGAATTCCATCCGTTCCGGACGCGATTTCGTAAACATCGATTCCCTTGAACCCGTCGGGACTCCATGTGAGCCCATCGTCAGTTGACATGTAAAGTCCGCCGTCTTCAATGCTCGCTGGTTCGGGCCCCTGGCCACGATCGGGCGGATCGCCTGTGCCGGCAAAAAGCTTTCCGTCATACAACGCGATGCCATTAACGGAATAATGTGGAATTCCCGTGGCTGAACCGGCCCATCGCGTTCCCCCGAGGGTGGACCGGTAAAGAGTCTCCTGATCCCCTCCGCTATAAATCGGCCTGGGCGTGCCGCCGAGAATAATCCCGCCAACAGCAGTGAAACAATTGAAGGCATTGGCCGGTGAGACTGAGTCTATCGGGTTCCAGGACCTGCCCATAGTAGTGGAAGAGAAGGTATTAAAACCAGCGTTGTTCCAGCTTCTCACGATGCCCGAGGCAATCAGGTTATCACCGTTCGCATAGAACGCCCGAACCGACATGAATGAGGGAATTTTCGTGAATACAGGTTTCCATACTGAATCGGCCCCCGATGAAGTGTAGACTCCCGCGAAGGTTGCGGCCAGCATGTGCGATCCGTCTCCGGTCAAATCGAAGACCGCCTTATCGGTGATGTTCGAAGCAACGATGTGCCATGATGTTCCGGAATCCGAAGAGAAATAGATTGTGCCATCCAGATTCGGGCAGGTATAAAGGCTTCGACCGATAGCCGAAAGAAAATATATAGCCTGATGAGGCAGACCGGAGCTTGCGGGTTCCCAGGAACTTCCGTCGTCGGTGGATTTGTAAACGCCGCTATCATTAGTGCCGGCAAAGAGCAATCCATCGCACGCCTCAATAGCATTCACCCGGGGACCATAGCCGTAGGAGTTGGGAGCCGGAAGGCCACTATCGGCTGGCTGCCAGTTCAGGCCGAAGTCTGTGGAACGGTATATGCCGTCATAAGTCCCCGCGAAGAGCGTGCTGTCTTTTTCTGCAAGCGTGATTACCGATCCCCATGTCTTGATCCAGCTTTCTCCGCGGTCGGTGGACCGATACACTCCGCCGTCCGTCCCTGCCACCACGAGGGACCCACGCGTAACGACTGACAAGACTCCGAACCCTCCCACCTCGGAAGATCCGAGGCCGCTCGTCCATGTATTACCGAAATCGGTAGATATGAAGATCCCATCATAGCTCCCGACAATCAGCAACCCGCTTTGGATCGATATTGTATTGTCATTTGACTGTGGGAGTATTTCCGCCCAGGTCGACCCGTTGTCGGTGCTCCTGTAAACACCTCCGTTTGCGTAAGAGCCTGCAAACAGCGTATCTCCTTTGGCTGCGACGGAAAGGAACGCCGCAGGCTCTTCGGGCGCCGGGCCACCGGTGTTCACCCACTGCCCGTATGCTTTCGAGGAGAGTAGCAACATCAGCGGATATAAGCAGATCAGTACGCGCTTTGTCTTCATAGCCGGAATCTCTTGCGGAATTATACCGGCATCGGAATTCTATATCAATACCGTTGATTCGTCTCCTCCATGAAGGCCGCCGGCTGGCAACGATTCGTTTCATCCGCCTCAGGGCGGATCGGAGATAGAACGGGAGCGCCGGTTGTAGAGTAGGACAAGGGCGCGGTGGTGTACAGGTCATGTGAGCCTAAGTGTTTCTCCTCTTTCAAGCGAGTGTCCCGCTCAAGCCGACCATCGCTCCGTTTCCCTTGACCCCTCCTCAAACCGT
>JAJZNW010000069.1 GCA_021811615.1 Bacteroidota bacterium | reverse complement strand
GATGTTGAGGTCAGTTGTGTCGATGCTTCTCGCAATATCCATGTTCTTCTTTGCAGGATGTTATGAGATGGTCTCTCTCTCGCGCGATCAATACAAAAAAGTCAACCAGTACGAGCAGGTCAACGTGCTGACTGACACATCCGGCACACTTACCAAGTATCGGTTCTCAAAGGGGATGTGTGTCGTGCAGAAGGACACTCTTATCGGCACCGGCACACGTCTGTCGGATGTCGGCGAGGAACACAACGTGACCGTACAAATACCTGTCTCGAGTATCAGCCTGATCGAGGTCTCACAATTGAATCTCGCTGAGACCATGATGTTTGTCGGGGTTGCGATCGTGGTTTCGGCAGGTGCGATATTCCTCGCCGGGGGGCCGGGCGCGAGTGGAGGCCAGGGGGGTGGCCCGCCGCAAAATCCGCAGTGAGCATTTGGAGCTTAGATCAAAACCTTCTTTGACAATGATAATTGAAATGGGACGCTACAAAAGGTGCGATGTAGTTGACTTCTCACCCCGATTGAATTAAAATTGTCCCACATGGGCATGCGTCTTCCGGGATTTCGGTGAGATTTCCCACGATTACGGTGGAAGGGTGAGTCTCCACGGGTGACGCAGACACAATCAGGAGGCTGTGGTTTGAAGTTCGCGCGCCGTTTTTCATTTGTCTTGTCCGTCGATTGTATCGTGTATGCAATTTGCCTGGCCGGGCTCTGGCAGGTGGCAGAAAAGGCGGACATTCCGTTTTCAGTTGCCAAACTGGGGAATGAGACTTTTCGGGTTGTAGGAGTGGCTCCATCCGCTCGGGGGATCATTGACAGAAATGATGTGGTTCTTTCCTTTCACGGCATGACGCTTGGCTCACTGGAGAATCTCGAGTTCCTTCTCGATGGCATGAGAGCTGGTGATAAACTTCCGATCGAAATTCAACGCGGAAAGAATCTCTTTCATCTTGAAGTCAAATTGGTTCATGCCTACAGTGCTTCCTATGTCGCGGTGGCATGGCTTATCGGGACGCTCTTTTTCGCTACAGGTATTCTGGTTTATGTCAGGAGGCGTGACGACTCTGCCGCGCTTGTTTATCATTACGGAGCTGTCGCAGTTGCCGTCGTCATAATGTCGACATGGGGATGTTATTCCATTGAGCCGGTGGGTTCAGGCCAGTTCATAAGAATATTTTTCTCGACGGCATATGCATTCGTACCGGCTTTGTTTCTCCATTTCAGCCTCTTGTTCCCGACAAGGAAGAAAAATGTCCTGAGTGGAAATGTGTGGCTCGCTTATGCCGTCGCGTCGTTGCTCTCGGCCCTGATGGCACTCACATTCATAAAGGCGACTGCTCCCTTTTCGATGTGGTGGTTCGACACGTTCATGGCGGTCTTCAACTTCACAAGATGGTTCTATGCATGTTGCGTTGTTATGTCGGTTACAATTTTCGTTATGTCATATCGCGACGCACGGGAAGAAATGGAAAGACGCAAACTGAGATGGATAATCCTGGGGCTTGCGATTAGTTCGCTCGGATTTGTCAGTTTGTGGCAGGTTCCGCAGCTCCTGACGTCCCGTGGACTCATAAGCGAGGAGATGGTAGTGCTGTTGTCGGCAGCGACTCCGGTCGCGTTCACGGTAGCTATCGTCAGGTATCACATCATGGACATCGATCATCTCTTTAACAGGAGCACTGTATATGTGATGCTGATAATAATTCTGATGGCAGTCTACGCACTTGCGGTCGGGCTTGCTGCAGCATTTGTGGGGCACCTGACGGTCATGAATTCAATTATAGCTTCTGCGGCGGCAGCCACTGGAGTAGTCGTGATATTCGAGCCTGTTCGCAAGAAGGTCCAGCTCTTTGTCGACAAGAATTTCTTTCGTGTCCGATACGACCTTCGGAGGCAGGAGGAAGAATTCGATTCGGAATTAATAAAGTGCGCGACGGTGGAAGATGTAGGACGTCTAGCGGTGAATAACGCGGCAGCGGCGATACCGGTCGAAAGGATCGGATATTTCATTTTCAACAGAGATAGCGGACAATCGAGGCTCGTCACGCATGATGGCTTCGATACTCTCGAGTTGCGGCGTACTCTCTCCGGAATTCAGAACCTGAGAGTCGGTTTGTCGAGACCTACGGCAGTAGAAGGAAAGATTGAGCCCGGAGTCAGGTTCGATAAGGGCGATCAGGAAGTGCTCGATAGAATGGGGCTCTCTATTGTATTCGCCGTCCGGGCAGAGGATGGCGGTGTTATGAGTATTCTTGCTCTCGGGCCAAAAAAATCGGGCACCCGGTTCAGCATCGAAGATGTAGATCTTCTCAGCCATATAGCGCGCGGCTCGGGCGTGTCGCAGGAAAAAATCCTGTTGCGGGATCGCCTCGAGTTTGAACATGAAGAAAGGGAGAGGCTTGAGGAGCTTAACCGCATGAAGACATATTTCGTCTCGAGTGTCTCGCACGATCTCAAGACTCCGCTCACGACGATTCGGATGTATACTGAGGCACTGATGGACTGGCGAAAGCTCCCGGCTTCGCGTGTTCGCGGCTACCTTGAAACAATCGAGGGCGAATCGAAGAGACTGACGCGATTGATTAACAACGTCCTCGACGTGGCTAAGGCCGAGCGCAAAGGGATAGCTTATGAGCTCAAGCCTGAAGAACTTGACAGCATGGTTCGGGAAGCGGTATCCATCATGGCTTACGAGGCCGCAAAAAACGACTGCCGCATGCGTGCAAAACTAACGCTGAGGCATGGAAGGATACTCGCAGACAGGGACGCCGTCGTCGAAGCTCTGGAAAACATACTGGCGAATTCAATGGAATATTCTGAAGGGAAGTCCCGAATCGACGTGCGGACGTTCAAGGCTGGCAACATGCTGGCAGTGTCCGTGACGGATTCAGGAATCGGCATCCCGAAAAATGAAACGTCCAAAATCTTCGAGCCTTTCTTCAGAGGAAGCAACGGAATCGCCATTCGTCCAGGTGGTACGGGGCTCGGGCTTCCGGTTGTGAAAGGTGTCGTCGAAGCGCACGAAGGGCAAATTGAAATTGAAAGCGAACCGGGGAAAGGGACTTGCGTCACGCTCCTTTTTCCCACGATGGAGGAAAAATGAAAAAGATATTGGTCGTTGAAGACGATGCCGCGATAAGGACAGGCCTGGCCGAAGCGCTTGTGCGCGAACATTACCAGGTCCAAACCGCCGCGGATGGCGAGGCAGGGTTGTCAAAAGGCAAGGCAAAGGATATCGATCTTATCATTCTCGACCTGATGCTTCCTCTCATTAACGGCGAGGAGGTCTGTCGAAATCTCCGTGAAGAAGGAATCAGCACACCGATCCTGATTCTGACGAGCAAAAGGGAAGAGACCAGCAAAGTACTTGGACTCGAACTCGGTGCGGATGATTATGTTACGAAACCGTTCAGCCTCCTCGAATTGCTTGCGAGAATCAAAGCCATATTGAGAAGGCAAAGAAAGGACGCCGATAAAACCGATGAGTTCGCCTTCGGACACGTCAAACTCGATTTCAAAAAACACGAGGTGACCCGGCGGGGTAAACCTTTGAAGCTGACGGTGAGGGAGTTCAAAGTCCTCAAGTATATGATCGAGCATAAGGGGGAAGTCGTGACGCGGGATATGCTCCTGGATGAAGTTTGGGGATATGAGAACTTTCCGACGACCAGGACGGTAGACAATTATATCCTTTCTATCAGACACAAGATCGAAGAGAACCCTTCAAATCCGAAATTCATACTAACCATCCATACTGCCGGATATAAATTTACCTGCTGACGCAGCGGAGTGCCAGTGGACGATTTTTACCGGCACGTGACCTTTCCTTGACATCCGGTCCGCCGCCGTCTCCTACTTTGACTCTGTAATAATTGAAATCATAAGTCAAGAGAGGAGACACCAATGAAGTCCGTAATCACACTTTCATCCGTCCTTCTCCTTGCTGCTGCGGTTGCATGCGCACAGTTCAAAAAAGGAGATGTTGAGTTATCCTTCTCGGGGAGCATCGGTTCATGGTCGAATCACTACTCCGACACCTACTCGGGGGGAGGTTCGTATTCCAGCTCCGACTCGCGCAACTATGTCTTTCTCGCCGTTTCTCCGGGCTACTATCTGGCGGACGGCCTTTCTGTTGAACCCGAGTTCAGCTTGATGGCTGCTGAGGAAAGCAAGCCCATCCAGTACTTACTCATGAATCTTTCTTATACGCATCTCCTGCCGAATTCAATTGTTGCACCGTATGCGCGTGCAGGGTACGGGGTGGCAAACTCCGTCCAGATGGCAGGGATGACGGTCCTCCCGATCGAAGCGAGCAGCAAATTCGATATCGGTGTTTTCAATGCAGGAGCGGGAGTGAAGGTCCTCCTGAACCGGTTCGTCGTTCTTCGGACAGAAATAAACTATAAGAGTCACGCATGGTCCGACAGCCAGGATTACGGATATGGAATATCTCACAAGAGCGAAAGCAAGTTGTCATTCTTCGGACTTCAGCTCGGATTCTCAGTATTGCTGTGAGCGGATTCCGATGAGGCTCGTTAAGTTGCGCTTTGTCTTTCCCGGTATCCTGACGGGGTTCATGGCGTTTGGGAAAGGACTTCCTCTGGCCGCGGCAATTGCGGGATTGTTGACGGCGATGACTCGTTGCGCCTCGAGTTCGGCTGATTTTGCAGGCCATGACAGTCTGAGAGTTGTCACGATTAATGTTTGGTCGGGCCTGGACTACCGCGGTACCGTGCGGTTCGGCGAGTATGAAACGATGGATCGGAGAGAGAAGCGGTTCGACCTCCTAGTGAGCGGCCTCCGGAGGCTTGCACCCGATGTGGTCTTCATCCAGGAAGCGAACCCGGTCGATCGATTCTCATCCCGCCTTGCGGACTCGCTCGGTTTCGACGAAGTGCACCAGGTATGCAACGCAGGCGTGAAATTTGCTGCGCTCGGGATACCGTCGAATTTCAAAGAGGGGATCGCCATTCTTGCCCGGAAGGGCCTTCGCCTAAGATCGTATGCCGTATGGAAACTGTCCGGTTCGTTCGGAGTGTACGGCGATCTCATCACGGTGCATTTCGATGAATCGGAATTCGCGCAAGCTGCCACCATTGAAATAGGCGGCAATAAAATGTTGCTGGTGAATGTCCACCTCAGTGCCTACCCGCCTGCCGATTCGGTGGTCGCAGGTCAGCTCGAACGCTGGCTTGCGGAGAGCGCCATACAACGGGAAGAACTTGAGGATCTCGGAAAAAAGTTGTCGTACGGCTCGATGAGACGTCGGAATGAAATTGAGAAACTGATGAAGAATTTCGCCTGCCTTCCGGCGGACCTGCCGGTGATTTTAGCAGGAGACTTCAATTCGGAGATTGCCTCAGGGGAAATGCGTGCGCTGTTGAACGAAGGAGGATTCAGCGACACCTTCTCCGATCCACCGCTCACCGGGTCCTTCACATGGGATGCCGGCCGGAATGAGAACGTAGCCTACTCTGCGAATTTTGCCGGTGCGAGCCGGAACGCCCTCGATTTGTCGGATAGGATCGGTGCGGTATATGACGCTAAACCAAGACGGATCGACTATGTCCTTCTGGGACGAGGACCCTCTGTTGCAAAAGTGCTAAGGTCGGGCATAGGACTCGATTCGGCGGTCGACGGCATTCATGCCTCCGATCATTACGCATCTTTTGCGGATATCGATATCCACGCCCCGTCCGAACATGAAAGAGCCTCCGGTTCCGGAGAAGGGAGGAGCAAGATCGAGCCTCTCCCAATCGTCTCGTACGACACTGACATCGGGCTGGGGTACGGAGCAAAACTGTTTCTCTTCGATCTTCTCCATTCAAAGGAGTCCCTTGACATTGTGTTGTTCAACAGCACGAAAGGTGAAAGATGGTACAGGGGCGTGTTCTCATATCCGGATATCGAATATCGCGAAGGGACCGTATACCCTTTCGCTGTCGATTTTACATTCGACTATGATAAATGGCTTCAGAATAACTTCTATGGGATCGGCAATGGCTCGCGCTTTTCGGACCGTGAGAGCTATACCAGGGAACCTGTCGAGATAGGCCTTACATTCAGCAGAGGGATGACGCGTGAATTCGTAGGCCAGATCGCCGTGAAATATAGAAGCATAGAGAACTACGGTTTCGACTCCCTTAGCATATTGAAATCGCTTCCACCGTCGTTAAACTCGGCAACCGTCATGTACGCCTCCCTCGGGGCAAATATCCGTTACGACACGAGGAACAGCTTCATCAATCCGACCTCGGGAGCCGCGCTGCAGGTCGAGTCGGAGTATGCTCCCCGCGGGATGATTGGCAATGTTTCGTTCCTGCGGATGGCGGTGTGGACCCAGTACTATTATACTCTCTTCTATCCTCCGACTGTCTTTGCCCTTCGGGTAGGGTTGCAGCAAGTGGCGGGCGGCGACCTCCCGGTTCAGGTCCTCACCTCGCTTGGCGGGAACAATACGCTTCGGGGGGTCACGCAGGACAGGTTTCTCGATAAAGCGATGGCTCTCATGAATGCCGAAGTCAGATTTCCGATTGTGTGGAGAATCGGAGGGGTTGTCGGTCTCGATGCCGGGAAGGTGTGGCAGAATCTTCTCGAAGCGGATCTCAGGAATTGGGCGGCAAATCCGGTAGCGGGCCTCAGGCTCTACATGGACAATTTTGTGGTCCGAGCCGATTTAGGCTTCGGTCGCGATGGAACCGGATTCTATTTTAATTTCGGGCAGGTATTCTGATCTATTCTTACGGCTCTTGTGCAGCCGCGGGCTTGGTGAGTTGGGAGACTGGGGCTTCATTTGCTCACCCTGAAAGTGTTATATTTAGGCTCGAATTATTCAGGAGAGTTGCAGGTGAACGACGTTACAGTTTCCAAAGCTGAACTCTGGTACAATGCCTTTCGCGGTTTCTATAGAAAAGAACTTCCGATCGAAAAGCTCGACCCCATTTCGAGGTGGCTTTATGCTTCACGAAGTATAATACTGGTCATTTCGGCACAGGCCGCAATAATAGCCGGCCTTCTCGCTATCAGGTCGGGATCATTCAATACACTATATTTCATATTCCTCCTCGTAGGTCTCGTGGTGGCTCATGCAATAAGCAATCTTTCGAACGACTATTTCGGATTTCACCGGGGCCACGACACGCCGGAATCCCCGAGAATGAGATACACGCTCCATCCGCTTGCGAGCAACATGATGAACGTGAAATCTCTGAAGAGGGGAATCTGGTTCCTGATAACAATCGGTGTATTGATCGCGATATTTTTCACAGTAGTCAGGGGGCCCGTGGCGGCAATCTTCGCTGCGCTCGGACTCGGCATCCTCTACTGGTACGACGGAGCTCCCCGCGATTTGAAGAGTATCGGACTCGGCGAGATTGCGACGCTTATTGTGTGGGGACCGCTAATGATCGGGGGCGGGTTCTACTGTCTGACCGGGAAGCTATCGACACCCGCTTTCCTGGCGTCGATCCCATACGGGCTCGGTGTCATGTCGATCCTGGTCGGCAAGCACATCGACCAGATGGAATTTGACCAGACACAGAGTCAGAAGACCCTTCCCATCGTACTCGGGGAAAAACGCGCCCGGATATTCAACCAGACTTCTATTTTCCTCATGTATTTTGTGGTGCTCGTCCTGGTTATACTTGGTTACGTTACTCCGTTTGCGCTTCTGGTGTTTCTGAATTTTCCGCGTGCGTGGAAAGCGATGGGAGTTCTCTCGAAGCCTCGTCCCGACTCTCCTCCTGAAGGCTACATCGGCTGGCCGCTATGGTACCATCGATTCAGTCTCGTCCATAACAAGCGGTTCGGCTGGCTGTACATACTTGGGCTGGCACTTGGTGCTGCGTATGCACTCGTGTTCTGACAAGGCTTAGGAGCCATTCACGCCCGCTGTTTGCCGAAATCAATAAGCTGGTCCGCTTTTTTAAGGTAGCGCAACTATCCGGTCGTTGGCAGTGTCCTAATTTCAATACGCGTTGTCTAAGAAAGTTCTTACCCTACCGCCAAGTCCGCCAGGAACCGCGAAGGATAATTCTGAAGTAAAGAACTTGGCGTTTCTTCGTGATCCTGGCGGTTCATTTCAAACACTTTTGTAAAGGAAATCAAATTAGTACACTACCCGGTCGCTCAAAAACTTGACTTCGTGATGTTCATCGATTATAATTTCGTGCAGTCCAAAGTGAGAGCGCCGCTTCTGACAATGAGCCCAATGATTTTGTAGTGTCTTGTTTATTGACTTGGGTTCATAGTCTGCCACTTTTCCGTTCTCACCGGCCTTGACAGAGGAGGTTCCTATGGGCCGTATTTGGATATACACAGCCGTAGTTTTGTCCCTTTTCATTGCATGTTCACCGTCTTTCGCCCAGGAGGCGGCTAAGCCTCCCGAAAGAGGCTCTAGTCGGAACGCAATCATCAAAATCAGTCTCTCCGATGAGCTGGCGTATCTCGTGACACCATTCAACAATCGAAACAACCGGCAGCAAGACGTCTTTATCCTCGATTCAAATATCGTCGAGGACGCGTTGCCGGTGATACCTTCGGCAAGGCTCCTTCCGACTTCAACCTTAAGACTCGATTCGATTGCCAGAGCCGATGGTAAGGTGGATTATCTGCATCTCGTTTCAGTCAAGACTAACGCAGATACGGCACGGCTTGTCTGGCACAACGTCTCGGCGTATTTCAACAAGGATCTAAACGAAGTAGTGCGGAGGGTCGCCCGGACAGACGAGGAGTGTTACTTGCGTACAGCTCGCGGATGGGGGGAGCTTTATGGCGAAACCACTATCCTCCCATCACTCAGGTCGAAATAGGAATATCGGCCCCGTGTGAAATCTCTCGCGCTCGGTCCTCATTTGAAGTGCAACCACCAGTTGTTATCACCTCATTGGAAGGTGAATCGATAGTGAGAATGCCTGTTGTTGCCGGAACCGCCCGAGATTGATTTTAATGATGTATGCGATGGTCTCATTTTCCGTTGCGCGGGAATCTTGCCGGACGTGAAGAGAAGGACGAATGCGTCTCCGGTCATCCTTCACCCGTAGAATCGAAACGGCTTAGAAAAAGTACGATTATCCTTATATTATCTTAATCCAAAATGGAACGGAAGAAAATTCTTTGGGTTAGGCTTGATGCCATCGGCGATAATCTTCTGGCTGCATCCATGCTCCCACACATTTACGAAAAGTTCGGACATGCAGCCATCACGGTCGTATGCCAGGAGCACATAGCCGAGCTCTATCGGGCAAGCCCTTTTGTCGAGCGAGTCGTCGGAGTCGACAAGATGACGATGTTTCTCGACACAAAGTACAGGAATGACACGCTTCTTGACCTTCGCAGCCGCGGATTTGATTTGGCACTTGACTCCACATGTACGTGGGAACAAATGGCCGACTTCCTGGTTGTCGGCAGCCTGGCGAAGGAGAAGGTGGCTTTCAGGAATTCGGCTACCATACCGAAGAACGTGAAGTCGAAAAGAGAGGGGATATTTACTTCCCTCCTCGAGTTCAGCTCCAATTACGAACCGGAGGTCGAGAAGTATCGGGAATTTCTGGCGGGCATCGGTATAAGTTCTCCCCGACTGGGTGCTACGGTCTGGATACCTGAAGAGGACGAAATCTTCGCGGCAGACTTCTTTGAGAAGAACGCGCTGCAACCGGAGAAGACGGTGGCGCTGTTTGCATTCGGCCGGTCGCATTTAAGGACTTACCCTTCTTACGGCGCGGCGCTTAAGGATATATGTGCCGAGAATGAATTCTCTATCCTTGCGTTCGGGGACGCTTCGGCATACGGCTTCAATCAAAACTGTATTAATGAGATAAATGCCCGCTCTATTAATCTCAGTGGGAGGACTACGCTTCTCCAGACTGCAGCACTAATGAAGAAGTGCCGTATTGCGGTCGGTGCTGAGACAGGTCTGGCTCACATGGCATGCGCCGTCGATATACCTAACGTGGTCGTTCTTGGGGGCGGTCACTACGGGCGCTTCATGCCGTATATGCCGAAGACATCCGTAGCCGCGCTTCCGCTTGATTGTTACTGGTGTGATTGGGTATGCAAGTATGAGTACTCGCACTGCGTCGTCAACATAGCTCCCGAAGTGATCGAGGCCGCTGTGCGGGAGACTCTACGGACTGAAAATGACAAGCCACGGCTATTCATGCAGCCGGCGTCCAGCTGGGATGCGGGCCAGGCAGGTCCATCATGGCGGACTCCCGACAAATTCACGACTCCGGATGTCGTCGATGTTATACCCGTCGAGTACGAACGAAAGAAACCTGCCGGAAGGATCTCGAGGCGCGATCTGGAATCGAAGTTTGCTATTCACAGCGATTCGGAAATGCCGCAGCCTGTCGCAGAAGCTCTGAAGTCCGCCGCCGAATTGCGAGCGTCGGGCGAATCGGAAGATGCTCTTGGACTGCTTGAGGATGCTATCCAAAACAACCCGGGCTTTCCAGCCCTGCTGAATATGAAAGGTGAATTACTGGTCGAAAACGGCCGCCTGGAAGACGCTCGCGCAGTCTTCTTCGGCATAATAACCTCGGTTCCTTTCCATACGGATGCCATGAACAACATCGCGGTCCTGGACATAATACAAAAGAGATACGACTCGGCTGTCGGTGTTCTTAAGCGACTCCTTGAAGTAGAACCCGAAAACAGGGTGGCGTTGTCGAACCTTCGCTTCATCGAGAACGAACTCAGCCTAAGGAACGAGCTGCTCGACGCCGAGCAGCTTATCATGAACGACCAGCGTGACATTGCTCGCGAGGCGCTAAACATGATTCTCAAGAACCACCCGGGAAATGAAGACGCACTCACAGATCTCGCCGTTATTGAGGCTCGGGAAGGAAAAAGCGGCGAAGCTCTTCGCATGCTTCAGCAAGTGCTCACCGCCAACCCAAGGAACGAATTCGCCTCTAAACTCATCGAGAAAATCCTGATGGGGGGGTAACCTTCCCGACTGTTTTGCAGATTACTTCAGCGGCACCTTTCTGTTCCTTAAGTGACCGTCTACATTAGTCGCCTCCCTTTCACGGCGTCCGCTAAGACTGGAATACTTTCGCGTCATTAATGTGCGGGAAGAAGGGCCGGCCGCATCCCGTTTTGTGGAATCCCACCATTTTCTTTTGTAAAATTCCTACGGCTTCGCAGGAAATGTCAGGAGGGAGAAATGAAAACGGTATCGCGGGCAAAAGTCGTAATCGGTCGGGGTTTTGTTTGTGTTTTGTCGCTCGCCGCTTCGGTAATTCAATGGGGGTGTGTCAGCACCCGGCCAGTGGTGCTGGCGCGCAGCGTCGACATCACAGGTCCTATCCACGAGGTGCCTGTCAGGGTCACTGATGGCAGCATGAAGGGACAATTGAGGCTGACACCGCATATCGAGTTTTCAGGAAGGAAGAGTCTTGACGGCACCACTGGACTGAACAACGATACCAATCTGGAGCGATACGGGAATTACGATTCGACAAGCAACGTGTATTGGACTCTCCCGTCGTACGTCGCCGGCCTTAGTCTCGATTACGGTCTGTCTGAGGCAGTCTCTCTCTCGGCGGGCGCCACCTATACCGACATGAACGGAAATAAGTCCTACGAATGGGACGGAGGTATGGCCGTATGTTTTCAGGATCGGATTTTGGGAGGAAGGCTTGAGGTGGGAGTCCAGTGGCAGGATATCAGTTACAACGTAATCCTGGACAGGTACGACCTCATCAGTTACTCGTCAACGGACGGATCGACGGTACGGTACCTCTATTCAATCGATAGATATGGCAGATACCTTACTGCCAATTTTTATTGTGACTTTGTCCTCAACACGAAAGTGGAGAGCTCTCCTGTTAACGGCTTCGTGAGAGCCGGGTACGGTGTGACTTCTATTCTAAGTAATGACATGCTGAGAGCCACCGAAGACGGGGACATCGCTACGTCGGTCGGGTTTTTCAGTTTGACGCCGGGCCTTTTTTTCGATATTACAAAATGGAACAGGCTTCTGGTCGGCTGCGATTTCATCAGCCCGGCGGGAATGACAGGCTCGAACCCCCGGTGGCTGATTATGCCGTTGGTCCAGGTCGACTTCACGATTTGACCCGCACTATTCTGCACCTGGAACCGTCGTGCACATTATCTATCGATGGGACTGAATCGGGCGATTGGGACGGATCACCTGCCCATAAATCCGAAAGCCACAGACTGTAATGTCCGGGTCACGAATGACACGGATGAGAAGCCTTTGTGTGATTCGAATCGGGAGAATCATTTGTCTAATTCCCGGCTTACGTTTTCTCATGTGGATCATTGTCTCAATTGAAGCTTGTAAATGTTTGACGTTAATTTTATAATTCATTCATGAATCTTCTGGCAATTGAGAGCTCATGCGACGAATGTTCAGCCGCGGTCCTGAAAGACGGCGACCTGAAGTCGGTCGTAATTTCGTCGCAGCTCATTCACAGCGAATACGGCGGGGTGGTACCTGAACTCGCCTCACGTGCACATATGGAATTGATTGTTCCCGTAGTCGAGGAAAGCCTTAAGAAAGCGTCGACATCAAAAGATGAAATCGACTCGGTCGCAGTTACGTATGGACCGGGTCTCGCGGGGTCTCTCATAGTCGGGATAAGTTTTGCAAAGGCATTTGCCTCATCACGTGGGATCCCGGTCGTCGGTGTTAATCACATGGAGGGCCACCTCTACTCAGCCTTCCTCGAGGAAGATAAGCCTGAATTTCCATTCGTTGCGCTCGTCGTTAGCGGCGGTCACTCGATGCTTATTCATGTGCGGGCGCCGTTTACTCATGAACTGCTCGGTCAAACGCGGGACGATGCCGCGGGGGAAGCGTTCGACAAGGTTGCAAAGCTCCTTGGACTAGGCTACCCCGGCGGTCCTGTCATCGACAAGATGGCCAGGGAAGGCGACCCGAAGGCTTTCAAATTCCCTCGCGCGTTCATGGACGGCGATTCGTTCGAGTTCAGCTTCTCAGGAATAAAGACCAGCGTCCTGTACCTGCTCAAAGAGCTGAAGTATGATCCGGGAAAGCCCGATGAGAAACTCGTCCGGGATATTTGTGCGTCCTTCCAGGCGGCCGTCATAGATGTCCTGGTCGCAAAGACTATCAACGCCGCGAGAAAGTTCGGCGTAAGGTCCATTGTGGTTGCAGGTGGAGTTGCGGCGAATCGCGGACTCCGTACTTCCCTGCAGGCCTCGGCCGAGACCATCGGCGCAAAGGCGTTTTTCCCCAGGCCGCTCTATTGTACGGATAATGCCGCAATGATAGGGATCGCGGCTCATTTCAAGTATTTAAAGTCAGGTATGGTTACTGACCTCACCCTGAAACCAACTCCTAATCTCGCACTGAGTTTTTGAATTGAACAGAATCAAAGGTATGATAAAAAGGGCCGCCCCGAACGGCAGCCGTAGAAAAATGCTGAGCGCGTACCTGATGCCCGGATTTCCGTACAAGGACTCTACCTTGAGAGTCCTGAGGGCGGCTGAAGAGTCCGGGGTCGATTTCGTGGAGCTCGGTGTACCGTTCAGCGATCCGCTTGCGGACGGGCCGGTAATTCAGCGCGCTTCGCAAATCGCCATCTCGAACGGCATGACTCCCGCAGTCATCCTTTCTCTGGTGAAGGATTTCCGAAAGGAATCCCAGCTCCCAATTATCCTAATGGGATATGTGAATTCATTTCTAAACGGAATCGGCAAGGATTTCGCATCGAGATTGTCAGAAGCCGGTGTCGATGGTGTAATAATACCGGATCTTTCATACGAAGAGTCGCCCGATATAAAGAGAGAAATCGAAAAAGCCGGTCTGAGTATAGTGCATCTGATTGCCCCGACTTCCGACGACGACAGGATCGCCCTGCTCGACAAGTCGACCACTGACTTCAGTTACTGCGTATCGGTTACCGGCGTGACCGGTGCGAGGAAGGATCTCGTCAGCGATGAAGTGAAATCGTTCCTTCGGCTTGTCGCGAGGATTGCCACGAAGCCGTACGTCGTAGGATTCGGGATATCTACGCCTGAGACCGCTTATGAAATATCTCGGTACGCCAACGGGATCGTCGTGGGATCGGCGTTCCTCCAAAAAATATCCGAGGCGCCGCAGGGAGGGGAGGCCGGGAAAGCATCGGCATTTCTCAAGAGTCTCAGGACGGCGATCGACAAATGAGCGGCATGAAATCGTTGAGAAGGAAGATCGATCTGCTCGACAAGTTGATCGTGAGGCTTCTCAACAGGAGAGCGAGGTACGCTGATGAGATCGGGAAGATAAAGGAAAAACTCGGTCTCGATGTGTATTCCCCCGCGAGAGAGAAACAAGTATTTGAGAATGTCAGCAAGGCGAATCCCGGTCCATTGACCGACGAGGCAGTAAAAAGAGTTTATGAGAGAATAATAGACGAATCGAGACGGCTGGAGCGTGAAAGCGCTGAAGAAAGGCGGACATCGATCGTTACGGGTAAGCACCGCAAGAATCCATCGAAGGGATCTTCCGATCAGGAAGAGGTATGAGCCACAGGAAGGATGTCGCACGTGTCGTCTGGGGCGCGCTGGCGATAATGGCCGCCGCCTGGCTGATCGCCTTTGTGACGCCAATACATGACGCGGGTGGGAAAGGAGTCATCCTCACAATCCCACGCGGTGCTTCGGCAGATCAGGTCTATTCTGGAATCGCCCGTGATCATATCGTCTCGAATATAGTCCTGTTCAGGTTCTTCTCGAAGATCCTCGGCGTCGACCGCAGAATTAAGGCCGGCAAGTATCTCTTCTCCGGCCGCTACTCGGACTACGACGTAATGAGGCTTATCTCGGCAGGGAAGAGCAACCTCCTTGTCGCTGTTACGATTCCCGAAGGAATGGATATCCGGCAGATGGCCGAGATATATCACCATGCTCTCGGGGTGGATTCGGCTGCGTTCGCAGGTGAGGCACTTAGCGATTCGATGGCCGAACTCCTCGGGATACCGTCGACGAATTTGGAAGGGTACCTCTTCCCTGATACTTACGACTTTTATTACGGCACGAAGCCGGGCGAAATTATGAGGCGGATGACCGACGAGTTCAAATTCTATTTCAACGACTCGCTCAAGGCAAGGGCGCGGGTTATCGGCTATACCGTAAATCAGGTGATGACGATGGCATCGATTGTTGAAGCCGAGGCGCAACTGGATTCGGAAAGAGCGATCATAGCAAGCGTGTACTACAACCGCCTGAGAATACATATGCCGCTCGACGCCGATCCTACAATCGAATATGCGCTCGGAGAACATACAGAGATTTACTATAAAGACCTGCGCATCAAATCTCCTTACAACACCTACGAGAACTACGGGCTTCCGCCGACGCCGATCTGCAGTCCCGGTCTGAAGTCCATCATGGCGGCGCTTTATCCCGACACGACGAATTATCTCTATTTCGTTGCGAACGGGAAAGGTGGGCACGTATTTACGGTTACCTTCCAGGCTCATAAACGCGCCATACGTGCTTACCGAAGGGCCATGATGAGAGAGTAAGTGCCCCCGTGTCCGTTTTCTCGATAATCAGCTTCAGGATCAAACAAACGATCGCGGGAGAGAAATCCAGGGGTATTCTCAAATTCCTGGCGCCGGATTTTTTGATCGGAGTATTCCTCGCCGTTTCTCCGGACGCGACACGCTCATATTACTTTGAGCTGCGGATTGCAATTGTTGCTGCAGGCGTGGCGCTGTTCACTGCGCTCGCTGAAACGAGAAGATTTTTCTTCTCCGGCGGCGATGTGGAGCGTTTCTATTTCGTGCGGCCAACCGCTGCATCTCGTATCGCCTCCGTATCCGGGATTATCGCCCTGAATTTCCTGACCGTGGCGGCAGTCTTCATACCTGCCTTGCTGTTCAATCCGGGAGGGGCCGGCTTCATCGTTCGCGGGATTACCTGGCTGCTTGTTTCCGTTTGCGTGTCGGCCTCGGCATATCTCCTGCTCATGTTCGCTGTGGCGTCTGTTCCGGCAGGCATCGCTAATCGTGCCTTGACTACTTTGCAGGTAATAATGGCACTGGTCCTGTTAGCGGCATTCCAGCTTTCGGTAAGAGTCGGCATGTCGCTGGAGGCGGGGCCGCTGCTGCCCACGGCTGTTTTCATCTTCCTCGCACTGTCGTTACTCTTCGCCGTGCTCCCTTTCTCCGAGATGCTCGTAGATAAGCTGGGACGCGAGAGCACAGGCTCGATCGCCGACCTTGTCGGTATCGCTGAACGGGTGAAGAAACCGCTGCTCATTCGCGACGGCGAGGAAATGGCCGGATTTATGTTCTTCCTTTCAAATCTTTTCCGGGGCTCTCAATTCAGATTGTCGACGATAGCGGTGGCCGGTACTCCCGTGATGGTGGCCATCTACTGGTCTATGCAGCGGTTCCCGATTATGAGGTTCGATCCGATGTATCGCAACTTTTCGCCGGACTTCATCGCACCGTTGACATCGATAGTGGTCTCAGGCATAGTGGTACAGTATTTTCTCTCGCAAAATGTGCTGAGCTCGAGGGACCACGAGGCGGGCTGGCTATTCAGAGTCCGAGGCGATTTCAATACCGGAAAGTTTGTGCTCGGGGTCCGGAAGGGACTCCTTATATGTGTACATGTCCCTGTGACGATACTTGTGTTACTTGCGTCGCTGTTTACCAATCCTCCGGTCGTTGCAATCACGGTGGCTGCAACATATTACTTCGTCGTCCATGTGGCGGCCAGCTGGTTCTCGATTGCCCAGAGAAGGTTCCCGTTTTCGGTGCCGTTTACGCCGCTGGGTGTACCCGAAACAGTAAACCTTATCTTCATGCTGGCATACTCACTCCTTGCTGCCATGGCGCTGATCTTTGCTTACGGGAGTGCAGGGAAGCTTTTGATGGTGAACTCTTTAGCCTTTATCTTAGTAGGTGTTCTGGAATTTTCGTCTGTGATCATAGTGAACAAGAGGGTTAAGCCTGGTGTCTGAGACTGTCAAGCGCAAGATTATCGTCGGTGTGACCGGCGCCAGCGGGTCTATTTACGCACTTCATACCATCCGTACCCTCCTTCAGCACGGAGCGGAAGTCCACCTGATCGTTTCGGATTACGGCGCGTACGTTATGGAGAGCGAAACGGGTTTCAGCCTCAAGGGTTCGAACCTCGTGGAGATCTTTGCGGAGAGATTCAAAGGCACTACGCTCACCGGCGAAATTGTAAGGTACAGCAATAAGGACCTGGCCGCGTCCGTATCGAGCGGCTCTTTCAGGACCGACGGCATGGTGATCGTTCCCTGCTCGATGAAAACCCTCGCTGGAATTGCCCAGGGGATAGCAGGCAGCCTGATCGAGCGTTCCGCAGATGTTACGCTTAAAGAAGGGAGAAGGCTGGTCCTTGTACCGCGAGAGACACCATTAAACAAGATACATTTGAAAAACCTTCTCGCGGCTGCGGATGCCGGTGCGCATATCGTTCCTGCCATGCCCGCCTACTACCAGAAGCCCAAGTCAATATCCGATTTGGCCGACTTCATGGCCGGGAGGATCCTGGCGCTTTTCAATATCGACGCAAAACTCTTCGAGCCTTGGCAAAAGTAAGTAAAGCTCTCCTCGTCCTCCTTGCACTCGTGCTCGCGGGCTGTGCCGGACAATACCCCCCAACTGGAGGCCCGATCGACACTACCCCTCCGAAAATTACGATGTCTTCTCCGACGCCGAACCAACTTAATTTCACGTCACGCGAAATAAGACTGAAATTCGACAAATACATGGTTCGCAGGACTGTCGAAAGCGCGATCTTCTTTCCACCTTACAGCCTGGATGACCTGAAGTTCGACTGGTCCGGCAAGGAGGTTTCTATAAAGGTCGAAAAGCCCCTCGCGAAAGACAGAACCTACATACTGACGATCGGTGCCAGGGCACAGGACGATCATGGAAACTACCTCGGCAAAGCGATCAATATCGTTTTCTCGACGGGAGCACAGATCGACACCGGGATGATTTCCGGACAGATTTACGCGCCTAAACCGGAGCCGTACACCGTCGCGGCTTATCAGGTCACGCCCGATATTGACACCCTACGTCCATACCTGACGCTTCCGAGATACATTACACAATCGGACGACAGCGGACGTTATGTTCTGCAGGGCCTTGCGGACGGCAAGTACCGGCTTATCTGCTTCGACGATCAGATGAGAAATTTCCTCTACGCCCCTCAGATCGATCTTTATTCATCCGCCGTTCACGATGTTGAGGTGACGCAAACAGACCGGAAAGTACCGGGAGTCGATTTCATCGTGGCAAAGGAAGATACATCACGCCCTCAATTGTACAGTGCGTCCCTGGCAAACGACGGACTCATTCTTCTCAAATTCAGCGAGCCGCTTGATACGTCGTATCTTTCCCCGTCTTACTTCGTGGTTCGGGATTCGGCAACAGACCGTACACTTCCTGTCGATTTCGCAGCACGACTCGAATCGAATCAGTATAATGTTGTCATCCGTACAACTGAGCCCATCAAGTTTCACCGGAAGTACTTCATCACCGCCACTGACAGCCTGAGGGATACCTACCATAACCTGATGTCAGTGGGCAATAATATGCAGGTCTTTCTACCCGACAGCGTTTCCTCGAACGTCGCCCCGTATTATTTCAACTTCCCCGATTCACTCAAAGGTGTCACTACATACGATACGGTTTTCTGCCAGTTCGTTATCCCTTCTATCAACGGAGTCAGGACAAATCCGTCCGTTACGCTCCTCGACAGTGTCGGAAAGGCCCTGCCTGGATTGATCGGGCGCGCTTCGGGAACTGTCTTCTCGGTTGATTTGAACAGACTCAAACCTTCGGAATGGTACACATTGAATCTCGACTACAATACAGATTCGAGCGGAACCCAAATAGATTCTGTCGTCAAGAGAAGTTTCATGACGGTAGACTCGTCTCTCCTGGGAGAACTGGAGGGGAATGTTACGCCTGTAATTCCGGGCAGAAGAGTCATAGTCGCCGCGATGAACGAGAGGGGAAAAGTTTTCTATACACATGCCGATAGTGACGGTGCGTTCAGGATGGACGGCATCTTGTCGGGTGTGTACAACGTTCGCGCTTACGTCCAGCATGGCCGGGGGATGACGTACTTCAACGGAAGAAGTTTTCCGTATCGTTTTGCTGAACCTTTTGGGGTGTATCCGAACGATGTCAAAATCCGCGCGAGATGGACGACCGAGGGGGTCGTCATAAATCTCCACTGAACCCGCAAGATCTCAGGCGGCATCCAGTCTGGTTTGAGATGTGCGGCGGATCGATGAGTACATCGAATAGTCCCTGGTAAATGTGTTTTACGACATTAACGGATTGATACCGTCATCATTAACCGGGCAGGTGGGGCGGGAGACATGAGGAACCGACCTGAGGTGCATGTGATGCGCGGCATAAACTTTCGACATAGTGCTCCAAGACACTTAAGATCCGGTACCGAAAGCCTATTATCTCACAGTTGAACCGCGAGTTGTCCGAAATCGGCGCGGGCACCGTTTGCGTGTGAAAACTTGTGAAAGGGATAACAATATGAAGACGCTTCTCTTCTTAATGGCCTTTCTCCCCACGACCGCATTTTGCCAGGGGTTCCTGCCTCGATGGGAAATGTCGCTATCCACCGATGCAAACTCTTTTTCCGATCCGGGCGGGGGGCACAACCAGATCGGCTTGGCTTTCCGCCCGGGGCTCTTTGTCGTGCCGGGTCTCTCTCTGGAACCTGAGGTCGCATGGGCCGCATTCAGAGGGCAAAGCCCTGCGGTTAATGCGAGCGCCAATATCTCCTATAGCTACGGTATGGGATACAATTCGGTCGTCCCCTTTGTCCTCGCAGGTTACGGAGCCGGCAACGGCTTCCCGTTTTACCAACCAATCCAGAAAGACGCCACATATCTCTCCGCGATCACCTTCCTCAATGCGGGGGGCGGTCTGAAAGTGATGGTGCTCGGTGGAAGATCGCTGGTGAGGATCGAGTACCGCTATCAGGCATTCAAAGCCGATATCCACGGCTTCAAGGAAAGTGTTTTTGCCAGAAGGATCATGGTCGGTTTCTCGATCCTTCTATGAACAACCGGTAGTCTTCACTCTATCTCCTCAGGCTTCCGGTGTGAAGCAGAAGTTGGCCGTGAATTGAAGATGTTCTCCGTTTGACCGACCTTGCGTAGTCATGCTACGATGGAGGACTTGATTTGGAAGTGGTCGGTGGAACAGCCGGTTGGAGTTATGAAGATTGGGTGGGCCCTTTTTATCCGATCGACCCGCCAAGAGGTTTTTCTCGGCTTGCATTCTACTCGGGCTTCTTCGATTGTGTCGAGGTGAACAGCACTTTCTACCGGCATTTTTCCCCCGCAGTCGCTGAAAAATGGCTCAGGGAGGTCGAGCCCAACGAAAGGTTCGTCTTCCTCGTCAAGCTTCACAATAGCTTCAGTCATGGCCGGACGGTCGGGTCGCGTGAGATCTCAGCCGATAAGACCATCGTATCGGAATTCCTCGCCCCTTTCGTGGAATCACGAAAATTGGGCGGTCTCCTTGTGCAATTCTCAGAGTATTTCAGGGATACCCCTGCGGCCAGGGACAGGATCGCTTCGATCGTAGATGGGTTTGCAGGCATAAGGCTTTTCCTGGAGCTGCGTCATTCATCGTGGTACACCGATTCTGCGTCCGAGTTCATTGCGGATCGGCGTGCGGATGTCATTGCCATAGATCAGCCGGGTCTCGACGGTTTGGTCGGCCTCGATCCGGATATCGTCGGCGAGGTCGGCTATTTCAGGTTGCACGGCAGGAACCAGGAAGCCTGGAAACTCGGTCGAAAATCTCTCGCGCAGAAAAGGTCCGCACGCGACTCTTTCGATTTGACCGAGCCGGGGAGAAACGACCGGTACAACTATCTGTACAGCGTGGCGGAACTCGATGAAATCGAGGCGAAGATCAGGAAAGTCGGCGAGAGATGCAGTAAGATCTACGTCGTGGCGAACAACCATCCGATGGGCAAAGCGGTCGCAAACGCTTTGGAACTGGTAAGGCGGCTCAGGAACCAGCAGAGGGTCAGGATGCCCGATACCGTCATCAAATACTTCCCGGAGCTCGAGAAAGCGGCGGTAAGGGTGAGCGTTGGGCCGCAGGATACGTTGTTTTGAGATCGTGCTTTGGCTTGTCGTGGGAAAGAGTCTTCCCCGAATCCTCATCGGGTCATTTATGTCCCAATACTCTTTTTTCATCCACTAACATTTCCCGAGTGGGTAGTGACTCATTTTGCATAAACATCAACCGCGAAGCGGTGATATTATTATAGAATCTACCCCCGAGTCACTGGTTTCTGACTCGTCCGCTTCTTAATTTTTCATGCCATGTCGTAGATCGTGAAAGAAATTCTGAATTGATTGAGTGAATTTTGTTTGAGAGTGACTACATACTCAGGATGTTTTCCATGCTCGGGAGGGCGCTTGCAAGGATCATTTTCTTCAGGGAAACGAAGAATTATGACGCCGCTCTGCTCGAGGTGGAGAACACCGGACGTTCACTGCTCGGTCTGGACACCGACACGATCGAGCGCCTGCCTGTTTCAGATCTCAAAAATGTTTTAGGTCCCGATCCCGCTCTTGCCCGGTCAAGACTCTACACCGCAGGGGTGCTTCTCAAAGAGAAAGGCGAGATACTCGAGCTCAAAGATGAGGACTCGGTCAGCGCAGGCCTCTTTCTCAAGGCGCTTCGGCTGATGACGGACACGATCAAAGGGATAGAAGAGGTCGACGGGCAGAAAGGCATCTATAACGTGGATTCCGTTATCGGGAAACTGAAAGACTATGAACTCCCTGCTGACATGAAGCGAAGGCTGATAGACTATTACGAATACACCGCCCGATTCGACAAAGCCGAGGACGTAATCTTCGAGATCGTCGATGAGTCGCCGTCGTTTGCTGGCGAAGGGATATCTTATTATGAGAGACTCCTGAAAAAATCAGACTCCGAGCTAGAGACGGGGCACCTTCCGCGCACTGAAGCGGAAGACGCACTGAGGGAACTCACCGAGATCCGGCAACGCACCGATAAGGTCTGACTGCCTACCGCAATTGCACTTCGGCGAAGTTGTGCTTTAGACAACCAACAATGGAATGAGATGGCTGTAAACAAGAATAGAAAGACTGTCGTCAAAACGAAAATGACCCGCCTGGACGATCTTTCCGGCCTTACGCTGCTGGGAAAGAAAAGTGTGGCGGAGAAGAAACTGGAAACTTTCCCGAACCACCATCGCGGGAGAAACTATGTCGTGACGCTCGGTACCGATGAGTTCACCTGCCTTTGTCCGGCCACCGGTCAACCCGATTTCGCCAAGCTGTCGATCCAGTATATACCCGACAAAAAGATCGTCGAGTCCAAATCGCTGAAACTCTATCTGTGGTCTTTCAGGAACCAGGGAGTCTTCAATGAACATGTAGCGAACGTTATCCTCGACGATCTTGTGGAGGCTCTTTCTCCAAAGTGGTGCAAGGTCAAAGCTGACTTCGCCGTACGGGGCGGGATCGCCATAAGCGTGGAAGCGGAACACGGGGAGAGATGAACGCGGCCGTTGCTCCGACGGGGCGGGAGAAATGGCTTCCGGCCATAGCAGCCGTTTTCGTCACCAGCCTTGTTATTTCAAATGTTGTTGCCGTCAAGCTGTTCTCATTCGGCCCGGTGTTCCTTCCCGCCGGGACCATCGTGTTCCCGGTTTCCTATATATTCGGCGACGTCCTCACAGAAGTCTACGGATACGCGCGCGCACGTCAGGTAATCTGGATCGGGTTCGCGTGCAACCTATTCGCTGTGTTGGTAATTCTCGTCAGCATCCACCTTCCACCGGCATCGATTTGGGATACGCTGGGTTCGCCTGCCGAATCACAGAAGGCGTATGCTTCCATCTTCAACATGGTCCCGCGTTTACTCGCAGCATCATTCGTAGCGTACTTAGCCGGCGAGTTCCTTAATTCATTTGTCCTGGCAAAGATGAAGATAGTTACGGCAGGGAAATACCTTTGGACCAGGACCATCGGCTCGACAATAGTCGGGCAACTCGCGGACTCCTTCATATTCGTAACTTTAGCCTTTGGAGGATTGATTCCGGGGAACAGTCTCGTCACTCTGATCGTCTCCCAGTGGCTGGTGAAGTCTGCCTACGAGACAACAGCCACGCCTCTGACCTATGCCGTCGTCAGATTTCTGAAACGGACGGAGAGTATGGACACTTTCGACACATCGACAAATTTCAGCCCATTTGCCTGGAGCAGGCAGACCGCCGCCGGGAAGGAGTGATCGTTTCACCCTGAAATGACACTGATAATTGCATTTCAGACCGGCAGGGGCTAAATTCTATCTAAAACAAAGGTGAAGAGTTGTACGCATTCTTAGTCGTATTGGAAATCATCGTAGCCATCCTTCTGATTGTGGTTGTGTTGATGCAATCGAGCAAAGGGGGAGGTCTGGCTGGTTCCTTCGGGGGAGCTAGCGCAGGTTTCGGCAATATGTTTGGAGTCAGGAAGACTGCGGATATTCTGTCGAGGATGACGACAATTCTCGGCACGGTGTTCATAGCCCTGGCATTCCTGATTAATCTCTTTTTTCTGCCGAACAAGGCGACCAATCAGCAGAAGAGCTTTCTTCAGACACAGGGCCAGCGAAGCCTTCCTGCGCAGCAGGTCCCTCAGGTTCCGCTTCAAACACCCGCACCCACTCCTCAGAAATAGCCGGGTCCTATTAAATTGGCAGACCCCGCACTCATCTTGCTCGTCGACGACGAGCAGGCTAATCTGGAGTTGTTCTCTACAATCCTTGAAGATGAGGGGTATCGGACCCTGAGCGCGAAGGATGCATCTCTTGCTCTCCAATTCCTCGAGACGGAAAAACCGGACCTGATCATCAGCGACATCTATATGCCTGAGATGGGCGGATTTGAATTCTACGAGAAAGTCCAGGGCATCCCCGAACTTCGCTCGGTTCCGTTCATTTTCCTGAGCGCCCTCTCCGATCGTGCGCACGTGCGCGAAGGGAAGGAACTTGGAGCGGATGACTACCTTACCAAACCGATCGACATCGACGAGCTTGTTACTACTGTAAGAGGCAAACTCAAGCGCGCCGCTTCGATGCGTAGTGCGATGCAAAATGAGTTTGACGCGCTGAAGGAACAGATACTCTCGACCCTTTCTCATGAACTCAATACGCCTCTGACTTACATCATCGGCTTCTCCGAGATAATCAGCAGTGCGGCCACGTCTATTACAACGAACGAGCTGAAAGAGTTTGCCGACCTGATCCATCACGGCGGCGGCAGGCTGAAGAACCTTGTCGACGATTTCCTGATCACAATCCAGATCGATTCCGGTCAGACAGCAAGCTATTATCAATCGGACAAACGTGAATTCGATTTGTCAGAGTCGCTTAAATCGGTGGTTGACGAGTATACTCCGCTCGCGACGGGCAAAGAGCTGGCTTTCAATGTAAATGTCGATAAGCCTCTACGCGTCGTGGCTTCCGATACGCTGATCAGGGATATCGTCGGACGCCTTCTCTCCAATGCGGTAAAATTCACCTCGAAGGGTTCCGTCACTCTATCGGCTGCGACCGACGGAGACCGGGTCAGGCTGGAGGTTGCAGACACCGGGGTGGGGATGCCCCAGCAAGAACTCTCAAAGATATTCGATAAGTTCTACCAGGTAAATAAAGACAAACAACAGCAGCAGGGTGCCGGACTTGGCCTCTACATCGCAGGCAACCTGGCCAGGATAAACAATTGTACGCTGGATATTTCTTCCTCTGAAAACGACGGAACAAAAGTAACCCTACTAATCCCCGCGCGGTAATCATGTACCGGCGGATTACCGTCCTATCTCTCTTACTTGTTGCGTTTTCCGGACTCAAGGCCGAGGACTCTGCCGGCCATTACGTTCTCAACAGAATTATCATCGAGGGGAATAAGACAACCAGGAACTACGTAATACTTCGTGAACTTCCCTTTGGAAGTGGCGACACAGTCACTTCAGGCGAGCTGGAGTACGGACGCGAAAGGCTCTACAGCACCGGTCTTTTCACCAAAGTGCTCTTTCAGCCGGAGCCTGTTGCCAAAAACGAGATCGACCTTCTCATCTATGTCGAGGAATCGTGGTACATCTGGCCCTATCCCGTAGTCGGCTTTCAGGACAGGGATTGGACACGGCTGTACTTCGGGGCGGGGATCCAGGACCAGAATTTTCAGGGGCGCGAGGAAAGGGTGGCCGGCTCTTTTGCCCTGGGGTACGACCCGTTCGTGGCAGTGAGCTTCAGCGATCCCTTCTTCGGTCCGGGACGCAACTACACACTTTCCATGGAAGGGAGCTATTCCCACGGCAGAAACTTCGGCGTGCAAACCGGCAGCGCCAGCGGGCAATTCAACGACAGCTTCGGCAACGTCAAGCTGGATGTCGGCAGAAGGTTCGGATATTATTCCACATTGACTCTAGGCGCCGCCTACAACTACGTCGCAAGAGATGCCGACACCACGGGCCTGGTCCTTTCTCCCACCGGAACCGATTTGTTTGCCTCGCTGAAACTCGCCTATACCTACGATTCCAGAAACCTCAGGGTCTTTGCCACTCGCGGCGCTTATGTCTATATGGCTATCGAGAAGTACGGCCTCGGCCAAGGCCTCGTCAATTTCGGCAGACTTTCCCTCGACGCAAGGGACTTCCTCAGTCTCTCCGGGATGTTCACAATTGCCGCACGAGTCCATGCAAATCTTTCCGAAGGCCCGCAGATCCCGCCGTACAGTCATGTCTTCATCGGATACAACGAGCGCATTCGCGGCATGTTCAATACCGTTTCGGAAGGTGAAAGCATCGTCGGTGCGAATCTGGAACTCCGGATACCTATCATCAAGCAGATGTATTTCGAAATACCGGACGTTCCGCTCAGACAATACGTATCCAACCGGATCGGATTGTACTGGACTTTCTTCGCGGATGCAGGAGAGACGATGAGCAAGCGGCTGAATTTCAACATGAATGGCGCACTTTACGGCTACGGCGGCGGACTTTGCCTTCTGCTTCCGTACGATGCCGTGGTCCAGGCCGATTACGCCCGCGGGAGCGACAGAGTCTGGGAGTTCATACTCGATTTTGGTGTTACAATATAATGGAACAATTCATCTTCGATAAGAAAAACCTCGGAAGCGATCCGTCCGGTAAAACGATCCTTTCGATTGACGGTGAAGAGAACTTCCATCTCTCGAGAGTTCTCAGGGTGCGGACCGGCGAAAAAATACTCGCGACGGATGGGGCAGGCAAGTCGCTCCTCTGCGTCGTGAGTTCGGTTGGGAAGGAGTCTTCCATCTGCTATGTGCTCGAAGAATATGAAAATCTGAACGCTCCCTCGCGGGAGTTCTGTATTGCCATGGCACTATTGAAGCCGATTTCCAAAATTGAGACGGCCATCGAGAAATGCACGGAACTCGGAACACATAAATTCCTGTTATTCTATTCAGAGAGGAGCGAAAAGCCCAGCCCGCGGCTGGAACGCCTGCAGGCTATCGTCAAAGCGGCGGTCAAGCAATCTCTCCGCAGCCGAATCCCTGAATTGGTATTCCTTGAAAATCTGAAACAGGCCGTCCAAATGAGTGTGGAGTACGGTCGGAAGGTTGTGCTCCACGAAAAGGCAGAAGCCATGGCCGCGGAATATTTGTCCGGAATGAAACCCGGAGCTTCCGTCGTCGCACTTGTAGGCCCCGAAGGCGGATTCTCGGACAACGAGATCGCCTACCTGATTGAAAACGGATTTGCAAGTCTCTCACTCGGCAAAGGGCGGCTTAGGTCCGAAACCGCTGCTATCTCTGCGGCGACTCTCCTTTCTTCCTTCTGACGGATTCGCACGCGAGTTCCAGGATCGAATTTGAAATAGTCATACCCTATCA
Source organism: Bacteroidota bacterium (assembly GCA_021811615.1). Taxonomy (GTDB): domain Bacteria; phylum Bacteroidota; class Ignavibacteria; order Kryptoniales; family JAKASW01; genus JAKASW01. The sequence continues at coordinate 18,497 of JAJZNW010000069.1, read as the reverse complement.
ATTTTGAAAAATGACACAAGACATCGAAAAAGATTACGACCAGAATAAAGACGCGCCGCTCCACCGCGACATACGGGAGCTGGGCGCCATCCTCGGAAAGGTACTCATCGAACAGGAAGGGAAGGAATTCTTCGACCTCGAAGAACAACTGCGTCTCCTTACCAAATCGCTTAGGTCGCAGTACTCAGAAAAGACAAAATCCGAGATAGACAAACTCATAGATTCATTCGACATCGAGAAGGCGAACAAAATAGTCCGCGCGTTCCTGTTCTATTTCCTGCTGAGCAATACTGCGGATGAGGTCCATCGGATCCGCAGACAACGAGCCCATGCCCTTTCGGATGCCACACCGCAAAGAGGCTCCATGGAGGAGGCCTTCATCGAGCTCGCCAAAGAAGGGCATAACGTGGATTTCGCGAAAGAGATCCTCGATATGACGACCGTGATCCCGGTTTTCACTGCGCACCCTACCGAGGCTACAAGGCAGACCGTCCTCAGGAAAATTCTCAACATCAGCGAACTCCTTCTCAAGCGGGAAATCTCCACCCTGACGCCAGATGAACTGGCAGACCTCAGGCGGCAGCTCCACACCGAAATAACGCTCCTCTGGCAGACCAATGAGATCCGGATGAACAGGGTGACGGTCTATGATGAGATAAGACGCGGCCTCTTCTTCTTCAGCCAGATCCTTTACGATACTATACCGATGTTCTACCAGAGACTGAACAGGACGCTCCGCGGAGTCTATCAGACGGACGTCGTCGCACCTGTCATCTTGAAATTTGGATCGTGGATCGGCGGCGACCGCGACGGTCACCCTTTTGTTACCGCCGAAGTCACCAGGACAGCCATAACTCTCCAGAGAAAACAGGTGCTGTCACTCTACCTGAAAGATATGGATACACTCTTTGAAGCCATGAGCAGCTCAACGCGCATCGTCGGCGCCTCCGGTGAACTGATGCGTTCGGTAGAGACAGACAAAGAAGGCCTGGCTGGCCAGGTCACCGAGGATGATCTCAAAGATCAGTCCGAGATCTACCGCGTCAAAGTCTTCCTTATGTATAACAAGCTGAAAAATACTCTAAGCGACAGCGGCTACCGTTACCGTTCGGCTTCGGAATTTATCCACGATCTGGAGCTGCTCAACGACAGCCTGATGGTGAACAAGGGAAATGTCATCGCTGAATCCAGGGTGCTGCCCCTGCTGTATAAAGTGAAGACGCTCGGGTTCCATCTTGCCTCGCTCGATATACGCCAGAATTCTACCGTGCTTCGGAGCGCGGTCGCCGGCCTCTTTAAATCTTCGGAGGTCGAACAGAACTTCGCGAAACTGAGCGAAGGCGAGATGACTAAAATCCTCACCCGCGAGCTGCTCAAAGCCAGACCTCTTGTGAACTCCAACGTCTCGCTCGATTCCGATGCGGCGGAGGTCATCTCGGAATTCCAGGCGATGAAATTCGGAAAAGAGACTGCCGGCGAGGAAACGTGCAACGACTATATCATAAGCATGAGTTCCGACGTCAGCGACGTGCTGATCCCGCTCCTGTTTGCGAAGGAGAGCGGGCTCGTGAAGGTAAGGGAAGGAAAAATGCAGGAGTCGCGCCTCGACATCCTCCCCCTCTTCGAGACTATCGAAGACCTGAGGCACGCGCACACCGTCGTCGGAAATTTGTTCAGGAACCCGGCCTACGCCCAGCATCTAAGGCTCCGCGGGATGACCCAAAAAATCATGATAGGTTATTCCGACAGCAACAAGGACGGCGGCATCGTCGCCTCCAACTTCGAGCTCATCAAGGCACAGATAAATCTGAAGAAGGTCTGCGAAAAGTATGGAGTCACGCTCGTCCTCTTCCATGGCAGGGGCGGCAGCGTCTCCCGCGGCGGCGGTCCGCTGAACCAGGCCATCCTCGCTCAGCCTATCGGCACAATCGAGGGAAAGATCAAGATTACCGAACAGGGCGAAATGATTTTTGTGAAGTACTCCATGCCCGAGATCGCGCTTCGGAGCATCGAACTGAACGCGTCGGCCGTCGTTCTCTCTACGGCAAAATACAAGTCGGGGAAGAAAAACGTGGCAGGAAGGTATCTGTCGTTGTTCGAAGAGATTTCGAACGTAGCCATGAAGCATTACCGGACGCTCGTCACTCACCCGGGCTTCGTGGAATACTTCAGACACGTGAGTCCCATAGACGTGATAGAAAGAATTGAGATCGGATCCCGACCACCGTCTCGAAACAACGGGGCCGACCTCAAGAGCCTTCGGGCGATACCCTGGGTCTTTTCGTGGACTCAGAACAGGCAGCTGATTTCCGGATGGTTCGGATTCGGATACGCGCTCGAGCGCGCCGTAGAAAAGGGAATCGTCACCTGGGAAGACCTGCGCCACATTTATAAGAAATGGGAGTTCTTCAAGGCCCTTACCGACAATGTGGAAATGGTGCTTTCAAAGTCCGATATGACAATAGGCGGTGAGTACGTCCGTTTGTCGGCCAATTCTCGCATCGCTGGCACGCTGTTCGGGATGATCAGGGAAGAATATGAACGATCGTGCCGGGCCGTTCTCAACATTACCGGCGAAAAGAATCTCCTCGATTCCAACCCCTCTCTCCAACGATCGCTCCGGCTGAGAAATCCCTACATCGATCCGATAAGCCTGGTTCAGATAAGATTTCTCCAGATCTATCGCGACGAGGAGTCCGATAACGGCAGGAAGCAGGAAATTCTCGATCTCCTTCGATCCACCGTGAACGGCATCGCGGCCGGTATGAGAAATACCGGCTGATGTGGAACACCGTGCGCGGGAATGATCTGAACCGTCGAAGACGTTTCTGCCGATGACTTGAAACATACACCCCGTTCGAAGATCCGCGAAGCTTGCCGTTCAGCCCTGCAACGTGCGTTCGCCTTCACCTTTTCGCAGGAGCTCCCATAGGAGCAGTATGAGCACCGGCCCGTACTCGAAGATAAGTACAAGGTTATAGTCGTGCCAGATACCGGTCAATTGATAGTTCAATATCGTGAAAGCTGTGAGGCTCGAGAGACCGGCGTATGCGATCCCGCTCCATCGCGGATGCAGAGGGAGCAGCGCAGCCAGCCAACCGATGTACCATGGATGTACGATGGGCGAAAAAATGAAGAGTATGAAAACCGAAAGGTAAATCTTTGTCATGAGATCCTTCTTGCTCAGTACCATCGGTACATAAGCGATGACAAGAAGGACCGCACAGACAGTTCGCGTGCGCTGGTTGTCCCTGATGAAGGCGTCCAGGAAATGAAACACTACCCCGTTGAACGTCCAGTTCTCCGTGAACTTTATAAGCGCGGAAAACGGACTCCCGGTGAAAATGTAAGGCACATAAGCCATACCGAAGAGAAGAACCGGTATAGCCGCCGCCTTTATCCTGTTGAGTATCCCTTTCTCCGAAAAGAAGAACACTGGTACCATGATCAGTGCAAGTGGTTTTATCAGCATCGACAACCCGATAAAGACGTAAGACAGAATCTTTCTTTCCGTCAGATAGAAATATATCCCCAATATCACGAATGTAAATCCGAAGGCGTCCACATGCCCGTCGAGGAAAAACTGAATCAGAGGGAGCGGACACATTGCGTACATGAGAAGATACTTCCTGTCAAGCTTAAGCTCCTTCATCGCGAGGTAAATCCCCGCCATGGTTAGAATGTCGAACAGGAGGAGAAGGAGCTTGACCCCCAGAAAGCTCTCTCCGCCGATAAGGTACGCGACATAGAACAGAATTTCGCTCAATGGCGGATATATCGTCCTCATGTCTGGATAAGTGACGAGCCGGGGCAGGATATCGGAATGGAGGTTCGAGAGTGAAGGGGCATCCGGCGGATACCTGTACGGATTGACGCCGGCAGCCTGAACCTTCCCGTCCCAGACATACCTGTAATAATCAGGAGAGCCGACGGGGTGAACGGTGAGGAACGCGATTCTCAAAAGGATCCCAATCCCGATAAGGACATAAAAATATCGCGGAGAGATATCCTCCTTCAGGAGCATTGCGCACACGGCGATGAAAATCAACGATGAAGAAATCGTCGTGACCGTGTAAGCGATTATCGGCTTCACATTGAGCGCTGTCAGCAGGAAGAACGCGAGGAGAGAAGCGATCAATACGATGAATGCTAACTTGAGTGTGTTCTTCATATTTCGGTATGGCTTTGGTCCCGTCTCCCTGGTTAAAATTGGTTGTCCGTTTTTCCTTCGACAATTCCGTATAAAATAGGTAATGCATCGAACATATTATAGTGATGCGCCTCGATTCAATATGATAAACGGGGATAAGGTTTGCTTTGGTTTTAAACGTCCGCTGTCCGGAGGGACAGGTTATTTGTATAAAATGTAGAACACGGATCGTCGTCTGATTAGGGACGCGATATTTGTAGACAGCGTTTCCCGCATTCTGTTTCACAATTTTGCCTTATATTTTATTGATCAATCAACAACTGAAGACAATAAATGGATAAAAGAACAATTGGTGTCGTCGGCGGAGGACAGCTCTGTCTGATGATGGGTGAGGCTATAAAAAACAAAGACCTTCCTTATAAATTGATCGCAATCGATCCCACTCCCGATTGCCCCGCGCATCCGTTCCTTGAGGATCAGATAGTGGGCGATTACAAGGACGAAGATCAGATCAGGCGGCTGGGAGAACTCTCAGACATACTCACTTTTGAAATCGAGCTGGCGAACAGCAAAGTGCTGAACGACCTGAGCAGAAAAGGGAAACCCGTTCATCCTTCTCCGGAGACGCTCCGAATCATCCAGGATAAATTTACTCAGGCCGATTTCCTTCGTGCTCACGATATCCCCGTTCCGGATTTTCAGAAGATAGAAGGGGAGGCTGATCTCCGAAGAGCGATAAGAGAATACGGGTTGCCCCTTATGATTAAGGCGAGGAAGGACTCGTACGACGGGAGAGGAAACTTCGTCGTAAGGAAAGAAAGCGATGCGGCGCAGGTCTTCGCATATTTCAACGCGACCGGGCTCATGGCACAAAGATACATCCCGTTCGATCTCGAGGTCTCCGTGATTTCCGCCCGCGGCATCGGCGGTGAGATCGTTAACTTCCCGGTCGGCGAAAACATACATGGCGCGGATTACAATATCCTGAAAACCACAGTTGTCCCTGCGAGGGTGAGCGAAAGCGTCATCGCGAAAGCCGAGAAGGTTGCGAGTGACGCAATGGAGGCTTTGAAGGGAGCGGGCGTCTTCGGAATAGAAATGTTCGTTGTGAAAGGGGAAGTCCTGATAAACGAGATAGCCCCCCGCGTCCACAACTCCGGCCATTACACGATCGAAGCATGCCGCACTTCGCAGTTCGAGCAGCATCTCAGGGCGATAGCTGGCGACAGACTTGGAGATACTCGATTGATCTCGGGTCCGGCAGTCATGTACAATGTAATCGGCTGCGAAGGTCAATCTGGAAGCTACCGGATATTGTACGACGGCAAAACGGTCACGGGGACGGTGAAGGTTGAAGAGGGCGTGTTCGTACACAACTACGGCAAGCATGAAGTGAAGCCTTACAGGAAGATGGGACATTTTACCATCGTGTCGTTGAAAGGTGAGACGCAGGATGACTTGCTCCGGCGCGCCGAGAGGATTAAAGACAAAGTTGAAATAGTGGCTCGGGAGAATTAGCGTGAAGAGTCAAAGAGTGCTGATTGAAGTCAGAACGGGAAGCGATTCGGACATACCTAAGATCAATAAAGCGTATGAGTTTTTCGAGTCGGTGGGAATCCCGTACACTCCGAGAATATTGTCCGCCCACCGGACTCCGCAGGCGATGGCCGCGGAAGCACGCAAGCTTTCGGAAAGCGGGTTCTTCGTCAGCATTGCGGCCGCGGGAGGTTCGGCCCACCTTCCCGGCATGACAGCTTCGGAAACGGTACAGCCGGTCATCGGGTTGCCCGTGACCACATCGAACCTCGGCGGCCTCGATTCGCTATACTCCATCATCCAAATGCCGGACGGCATACCGGTCGGGTGTGTCGGCATAGGGCAATCGGAGAGCGCTGCGATCCTCGCTTCGGAAATCGCTTACGCCAACGATCTTGAGATGCGCGGCAAAATTCGGGCGTACAGGGGAATCGAAGGAAGTGTCTCCGCTCCGGCTCAGCAGACACCTCGAGTGGGGATCGTAAAGGCAGCGGGAACGGAAACCAACGAACGCAAATTCGCGGAGATGAACTCATCGATTGAACAATTCGGACTTCGGACGAAGGCTTTCGAGGTGCCCGTTGCAGATCAGGATGCGATCAATTCGCTTGTGAAAGAATTAGAGGACGAAGGATCTGTGGCTGTAATTGTCATCGGCGGGCTGGCGCAGGAGCAACCGACGAATCATTTCCCGGCGATCGTAGCCGAGAAGACTGACATCCCCACGATCGGACTCCCGGTTGCCAAGGGATTCGCCGGAAGCCACCCGAGAATTGAAGGAGATATTTTCCGCGATATGCTTTGCTCCACTGCTCCCACAGGAAAGGTGAGAGGTCATCCGGTCGCCGGGATGGGGATCAACCGCTACGTGAATGCCGGGCTGTTCGCGGCTCAGATTGCCGGCGTGTTCGATCCGGCGATTCAGAAGAAGGTCAAAACCTACAGGGAGGGATTGGCAGAGTCTGTCCGGGAGAAGGACTTGAGAATTCGATCGGAAGGCGTGCGTCCCTTCTTGAAATAACTCCGGGATGCTGCAGGATTTTTAAGAGAACCTTGCCAAGTTTTCACACCTCGACAAGGTTCCACGGCTACTTCTTCTTCAGTTTCTTCATGATCGTGAGATTCCTCCCGATCAGCTCGTTCCGTGTCTTCACGCTCTCGGCGCTCCTCAAGCCGTCGGGCGGAGTATTCATGACGTAGTCCAGAAGCTTGTCGACGGTTGTCTTCACGACGTGAGTCCTCGTGTCCGACGATCCGTAATATATCAGGACGTCGCCGTTCTTTCTTTTTACCCAACCGTTGCTGAACACGACATTCGAAACGTCTCCGACCCGCTCTTCGCCTTCAGGCGCGAGAAAGTATCCTGCAGGCGATGCGATCTTCCGATCGGGATGTTCCAGGTCGGTTAGAAACATGTAAATCACGTAACGCAGACCCGCAGCGGTATTTCTGACACCGTGTGCGAGTTGGAGCCACCCATTATCGGTCCTTATCGGCGCCGGGCCGAGTCCGTTCTTCACTTCTTTTATCGTATGATATTGGCGGTCGTCGACAATCGTCTCCTCGTCTATCGACGCGCCGAGCATCGATCCGGATAGTCCCCACCCGATCCCGCCTCCGGAACCTGCACTAATGAATCCGTCCTGCGGCCTCGTGTAAAATGCATATTTCCCATCCACGAACTCGGGATGGAGTACAACGTTTCGCTGCTGCGGAGACTTTGTCTTCAAATCCGGAAGCCGTTCCCAGCTCTTGAAGTCTTTCGTTCGCACGATACCGGCCTGGGCGATGGCGGATGATAAATCCCCTTTCGCGGCATCCGGATCTTTGCGCTCCGTGCAGAAGATGCCGTAGAACCAGCCGTCCTCGTGCTTCGTCACGCGCATGTCGTACACGTTGGTGTCAGGATTACCCGGCAGCTCTGGGATTGTAATCGGATAATCCCAGAACCTGAAATTGTCCACTCCGCTCCGCGACTCCGCGACGGCAAAGAACGATTTTCTGTCGGCCCCCTCGACCCTCACAAAAAGGAGGACCTTCCCTTCGTGCTCGATCGCGCCGACGTTGAAGGCAGCGTTGACGCCGATCCTTTCGAGCAAGTTCGGATTTGTCCGGAAGTCCAGATCGTAGCGCCAATGTATCGGAGCATGTGCCGCCGTGACGACCGGGTACTTGTACCTGCTGAATATTCCGTTTCCTTCTCTGATCACTTCGTTCTTCCGCCTGATCAGTCTCTCTTGTGCGGAGAGCATCTGTTTGACTTTTTGGTTGAATTGTGTCCTGTTCATTTTGTCTCTCCGGCTAATTCGACACTTTTGTTGCCCAAACGCTCCTTCGATGCGGCGTTCTCACCGAACGTCTCTTCGAGTTTATCCCACCAGTTGACTTTGAGAATTATCGATGTCACGATCATTATTACCATGGAGATAATGAGTCCGGACCAGTCGCGGATCACGAGATAGACAGGCGCTGCCATCAAGGTGATCTGCCAAACCACTCCCACTGCTATGTTGAACATGTCGCGTTTGAAATCCTTGTTCGGCTGGAACGACGGATCCGCTGCCATGACTTTTTCTTTCACCGGTTTCCAGAATCCCCAGGGACGTACGTTCTTGTAGAATCCCATGAGAGTCTCATCGCTTTCCGGCGGGGTCATGTACGTTGCCACGTAACAGCCTATGATGGAGACGACAAAAATAATCGGGAAGGAATTCATGCTCGCATTGTTCGATATCGGCCAATTGCGGAGAAAGGGAATCAGGTTGAAATTATCGAGGACCAGCAGTAGCAGCATCGTCCCGATTCCGGTAAGCATTCCCCAGAAATAGCCGTAACCGTTGAATCTCCACCAGTACCACTTCAGCACGTTGGCTGCGGTGTAACCGCCCCAGAGAGCCGAGACGATCCAAAGCACTACCTGGTTGATCGAGCTGACCATGAACCCAATCCCGACTCCGACTACGATAACGATAACTGTAGTCACGTAGCTCCAGTTGACGTAAACTTTCGGGTCCGCATTTGGATTGATGTATCTCTTATAGATATCGTTCACGATATAAGCGGGCGCGGCGTTCACCGTCGCGGCAAAATTGCTCATGAATGCAGCTATCAGGCCTGCCATGAGGAACCCGAGCAGTCCGACCGGAATATAGTGGGCAAGTACTTCGGGTAGTATCGTCTCGAAGTTGGGCGTTGCTATCGAACCGCTGTAAAGCGCGTTGAAGTTCGTCAGTGCCAGAACGGTGAGACCTGCCACCATCAGGTAGCGCGCAGGGTTCAGGACGATGTTGACCAGCGAGCTCATCTTGGCCGCTTCAACCGGGTTCTTTGTCGAAAGGACCCGCTGCATGTCGTAATTGGGCGCCGGGCCTGCAGCCGATATGAATATTCCCTTGAAAAGCATCATTATGAAGAACAGCCCGAACATGGAATATCCGTCAGTCGCTATCCATTTGTCGAACTCGGTGACCTTAGATGATGCGGCAGACGTGATCGACGACCAGTCCATGTGTAAATTCCATCCGAAGAACATGTTGGCCCAGCCGTGCGGCAGTACCGCCTGTATCGCCGCCGGCGAGACGTATGCCATCGCGATTATCCCGATCGCGATCGAGGAGATCGTCAGTATGAGATACTGGAGCACTTCGGTTATCACGACGCTGAACATGCCTCCCTTCACGACGTAGATCGTCGTTATCGCCATGATAATCAACCCGTAGAGATTGGCGTTTATGCCGGGATACTTGGCGAGCGTCGCCGGGTTCGTGACAAGAGCAGGGAAGAACGCGACCGCGAACTCGCCTATTCCTTTGAACCCGTATGATAGAAATCCGATGACTCCTATCAGCGCGAATATGACCACGATGATATGAGAAAGATTTCCTCCCTTCTCAGTCCCGAACCGGGTCTTTATCCATTCGGCGCCGGTCATAACGTTGGACCTTCTCAGCCATGCCGACATGTACACCATCAGGAATATCTGGTTGAACACCGGCCACAGCCAGGGAAGCCACATGCTTTTCATCCCGTATACCGCCAGCCAGTATACGAGGAGCATCGTGCCGGCCACGTCGAACATTCCCGACGCGTTCGAGACTCCGAGCGCCCACCATGGGAGCTGGTTCCCGCCCAGGAAATAATTCTGAATGTTTTTGGAAGCCCTCTTCGTGACAAGCATCCCCAATAGTACAACTCCTACGAAGTACACTATGATGATGCTGATATCAACTACGCCAAGATGCATCTCCTTGCTTCTCCCTTTTTGCGTGATTGAGTGCCGTCAGTCGGACCGGTTGTGCCATCCCTGTCGATTCGACCCGGCACGATTGGCAAGCGGCCCTTCCCGTCTCCGTGTCACCGTCAAAGCAGCACCTTCGACGATGATTGTCGCCTTGATCCGGAGATTTGGAACGACTCCGCATTTTCGTCAGCCAATCTAAGGATAATGGAAATGAAATAAAACATTCTGGAAGGGCGTCCCAAATCGTGCCATGAAAAGCACCTGGATGGGAATCCGGTAGTGTCACGTTGATCGCTCTCCTTAAGGAATAGGCAATCCATTGTTGCCGTCTGAGTCTGTCGACGATGTCGAAGCCGGTCCCCGCAGTTGGTGGCAAATTCACTCCGGGCCGTCTACTCTTGAAGACATTTTAATGCTTATATATATTCGATGAGTGAGAGCAATCCTTCGCGGGAGATTCGTCGTCGATAGCCTCCGCGGTGTAAATAGCGACACAGGAGTCGTCGTCGACGACGGTATTATAATCGATGTCGGAAAATTCAGCGATGTTTCGACGAACGCGGGGAAGGAAGACGTCCGCGAGTTTGACGGAATCATTTGTCCTGCCCTGATTAACGCTCATACGCACCTCGAGCTTTCTTCGTTCAGGAATGGGCAGTTCCGGCATTCCGATTTTGTGGACTGGGTGATCAAGCTCGTTAATGCCAGGCTGTCGATGTTGAATGTGGATGTCGTACCCGATTGCCGCAAGGCGAAGAAGGAAGCTGAAGAACTGGGAACCGGTTTTTTCGTCAACGTCGGCAATGATCTCGCCTTGAACAGGTCGCTCGGCGACAACCAGCTTTTCGCGTTTGAACAAATCGGCATAAACGAGTCCTCATCCGGGAAGATCTTCGCCCGGTCGAGCGAGGCCGTCTCCGCGGAAAACCGTGTACGGACGGCACTCGCAGTTCATGCGCCATATTCCGTCTCCCCGTCGTTGATGAAAGACATCAAGTCGTATAATAATCTTAGGGGAAGTGTAACTTCGATCCATCTTTCGGAAACTTCAGATGAACTCGAATTCGTTATGTCCGGTACAGGCAGGATGACCGATCTTCTAAATCAGAGAGTCGGGAAGTGGCAATTCAACCCGGCAGGCATGTCGCCTGTCGAATATGTCGACTCGCTCGGATTGCTGGATAACAGGACCCTATGCGTGCATTGCGTTTTTACAGATGAAAGAGACATGGATATAATAAGCAGGCGCGGAAGCGCAGTCGCCGTCTGCGTCAGAAGTAACCGCGAATTGTCTGGACATGTGCCTCCTGTGGGTAAATTCCTTCAGAAGGGAATAAGGGTCGTGATCGGCACCGATAGCCGGGCAAGCTCCCCGGACCTGGACATGTTCTCTGAGATCGCGGCTTACTATTCTGAATTCCATAGCGTCGTCACCCCTGAGCAGGTCTTTCGCTCGGCCACATACGATGCTGCTCAATTCCTTGGGGTCGCGAACGCATTCGGAAGCATCTCCGCCGGAGCGACGGCGGCGCTCGTTTACGTCCCCTTCGACGGGAGGGGCGAAGAGGCGCTTGAATACCTCGCCGCCGGCGCTCAAGGCAAGACAACTAAGGTGAACTTATGAATTGGAAATCGGTTTTGGCTTTCTCGGTCGTCGTTCTCCTGGCCATTGTGTGTTACAAAGTCGAGTTTGTCCCGACAAGTCTCTCGATGAAAAGCAGTCCGGAGGAGATCTTCGCGTCAAGCACTTCACCGGTAGTCGTAAAAGCGACTCTTGTCAACAAGCTTGGGCTCCCTGTTCCGTTCGCTCGTGTCGACGGGAGGTTCATCGTCTATCAGGGTGCCGACAAGATTCATATTGTGCGTACTGAAGGAAACGAACTAATCTTTAAGACGATTGGAAGTACAGGGCGGCTGGTAATCTATTACTATTCGAGTACTATCCCTTTCCCGGTTGAGATGATACTGAATATCAGAGAGTCTGCGATAGCGAGTCTCATCTGACCGGGACCTTCTGCTGATAAGCGGTGCACTGACGCGACATGAGTATGCTGCGGTCGAAAAAGCGGCTCAGCGGCAACCTGGGTTGGAGGAAATCTCTCTTCACGAAGGTTTCGGTTCATGGTCGCCGTGAGTCCCATGTACGCTGATCGGATATTTATCGAGACTGACATACAGAGGTAAGGACACAAATGCCACATATGGAATTAATCGTCAAGAATCCAGATGCTTGAGTTCAGATTGCAGAAGACTGACGGCCGCACTAAAGCGCGCACCGGCCTTATCCACACCGATCATGGTACGATCAGGACGCCTGTATTCATGCCCGTCGGTACGCGCGGGAGTGTGAAAGCCGTCGAACAGCGCGAGCTCCTTGAAATAAACGCACCGATAATACTCGGAAACACCTATCATCTGTACCAGCGCCCCGGCATGGATGTCATGAGGAAATTCGGAGGGCTCCACCGTTTCATGTCGTGGCCCCGCCCGATACTTACCGACAGCGGTGGATTCCAGATATTAAGCCTCTCGGGACTGAGAAAACTCTCCGACGAAGGAGTCGGATTCCGCTCCCATATCGACGGCAGTTATCATTTCTTTACCCCCGAGAAGGTCATAGAAGTGGAGCGGACTATCGGCTCGGACATCATGATGGTACTCGACGAATGCCCGCCCTATCCATCGGAAAGGGAATATGTCGCGAAGAGTATCGGGCTGACCTACAACTGGGCAATGCGATGCAAAGAGGCGTTCTCCCGCTCTGCGCCGTATTACAGCCACACCCAATTCCTCTTCGGCATTGTCCAGGGCGAAACCTATCTCGACCTGAGAGAAAAAAGCGCAAGAGGACTTGTCGAAGCCGACTTTGACGGTTACGCCATCGGAGGACTGGCTGTCGGAGAACCAGCCCGGGAGATGTACAAGGTCACGGATTTCGTGACCGGCCTTCTCCCTGCCGACAAACCCCGGTACCTCATGGGAGTCGGAACTCCGGAGAACCTCCTCGAGTCTGTGGAGAGGGGAGTGGACATGTTCGACTGTGTCCTCCCTACCCGGAACGGAAGGAATTCACAGGTGTTTACTTCAGCCGGGAAGCTCAACGTTAGAAACGCCGGATTCGCATCCGATGAGAACCCCCTCGACGGCGAGTGCGATTGTTATACGTGTAAAAACTTTTCACGCGGATACATCAGGCACCTTTTCAGTGTCAACGAGATATTCGGGCTCCAGCTTGCTTCCTTACATAATTTGCGTTTTTTTATTAGCTTAATGGAGCGGACAAGATCCGCCATCCTGAATGACCGTTTCACGGAATTCAAGAATGAGACTTTGTATAAGATGAACACTAACAAGAAGGAGGAAAATTGAGTAATCTACTTTTTGGGTTTATGGCTCCACAGGGGGGTGGAGATGCTGGCGGTGGTATGATCAGCACTGTAATAATGTTCGCGCTGATTATTTTCATTTTCTATTTCATGATAATCCGTCCGCAGAGTAAGCGTCAGAAAGAGCGTCAGAAGATGCTGGAGGCCATGAAGAAAGGCGACAAGATCGTAACTAACGGCGGTCTCCACGGCAAAATCGTCGGCATGGAAGACAAGACTGTGCTGGTTGAAATTGCCGATAACGTCAAAGTAAAAGTTGAAAAATCTGCAGTGGGAGCGGTAATTCCCGAGTAAAGAGATGTCCGATTTTGACAGTATTGAATCTGCCCTGGCAGATATTCGGGAAGGAAGGATAGTAATTGTCGTCGATGACGAGGACCGAGAGAACGAAGGTGATTTCGTCCTCGCGGCGGAGAAGGCGACCCCGCAGTCTGTTAACTTCCTCGCTAAGTATGGCCGAGGGCTGATTTGTGTGGCCCTCCTTCCAGAACGTACCAGGGAACTAAAGCTCGACCCGATGGTGGATGAAAACACTTCGCTTCACCAGACAGCTTTTACCGTCAGTGTCGACGTGCTGAACGGAACCACGACGGGCGTGTCCGCGGCAGACAGGGCCAAGACTGTCATTTCACTCGTCTCGCCCAAAACGCAGCCTTCCGATCTCGGAAGGCCGGGGCACATCTTCCCGCTTCGCGGCATGGAAGAGGGAGTCCTTAGGCGATCGGGACACACAGAAGCAGCCATAGATCTCGCCAGACTCGCCGGGCTTTATCCTGCCGGGGTACTCTGCGAGATTATGAACGACGATGGTACGATGTCCCGCGTTCCCCAGCTGATGAAGATTGCACGGGAATTCGGTCTCCATGTCATCACTATCGAGGACCTCATCCATTACAGGATGATGCGTGAGAAGATGGTTCAGAAGGTTGTCGTCACAAGACTTCCCACCAGATACGGTAGTTTTCAGCTTCACCTCTACCAGGGGACCATCGATAAGAAAGAACACCTTGCGCTCGTGAAAGGCGAGATTAAGAGCGACGACCCCGTCCTTGTCCGCGTGCACTCCGAGTGCCTTACCGGGGACGTTTTCGGATCCGCAAGATGCGATTGCGGAGAGCAGCTCCATCGTGCCATGGAAATGGTCGAGAAGGAAGGGAGCGGCGTGATTCTGTATATGCGTCAGGAAGGACGGGGTATCGGTCTCGTCAACAAGATTAAAGCCTACAAGCTCCAGGATGACGGGAACGACACCGTTGAAGCGAATGAGAAACTTGGTTTCAAAGCCGATCTTCGTGACTACGGCATAGGCGCGCAGATTCTCGTCGACCTCGGTATAAAGAAGATGCGGCTGATGACGAACAACCCCAAGAAGATCGTCGGCCTGGAAGGGTACGGCCTTGAGGTCGTCGAAAGAATCCCGATCGAAATTGAACCCAACGCGATCAATCATAAGTACCTCGAGACCAAACGAGACAAACTCGGGCATCTGATACTCGACTCGGAAGACGAGAACATCTGTCAATAGGCACTGCGATCATCTTTTTTGAAAAAGAGTATACCACGACTTGAACTAATTTATTATCTTTGAACGAAGCCGTTCTTTCCCGGATTCCCGGGGAATCGGCATGCCTTCGCCACAAACTCTGCGCGCGAAGGCTTTTGCGTTTTAATGACCAGAAAGTAGCTAGGAGGTTTCCATGTCAAATAACTTTGTCTATTTGACAAGAGAAAAATTGGCGGAGCTGGAAGCACAGCTTAAAGACATGAAAACAAATGGGAGGCAGGAGGCTGCACGCAAGATCGCGGAGGCGAGGGCCCACGGCGACCTGTCGGAAAATTCCGAGTACGATGCCGCCAAGGAGGAGATGCAAATGCTCGAGCTCCGTATCGCACAGCTCGAACAGACTCTCACAAGAACGCGGGTGATCGACCCTACTGAAGTCCGGACCGACAAGGTCTATATCTTCAGCAAGGTTCAGCTCCTGGATATGCTCGCAAACAAGAAAATAGAGTACCAGCTGGTTTCTACGGAAGAAGCGGATATCGTGAAGGGAAAAATCTCCACAGACTCGCCGATCGGCAAAAGCCTTCTCGGGAAAGAGGTAGGCGAAGTCGTCAGCGTGAGAGTCCCTGCCGGGGTGAAGCAATACAAAATACTCGAGATCAGCAGATAACTCTGTCCGCATGCCGCGATGAATCCGGAACCATCCCCGCCCGCGGCCTGTAGAAAATGTCGAACTAATACCCTGGTCGAATCGAAACGATGATGCCCGCCCGGTTTTTACATGAAGATCGCCCCTCTCTGACGGACTCAGCCGTATTTTCGTCTCCCGGAATGAAAGCCTGATTTGAGAAACCTGGAATTCAAAGCTGAAGTCAGAGAGCAGGAGGAACTCCAAAAGACATTCGTTGAAAATGGTGCGAGGTACGTCGCCACACTCGATCAGCGCGACACTTATTTCAATGTAGTCGAAGGACGACTGAAGTTGAGAGAAACGGATGGGAAGAAGCCCGAACTGATCTTCTATAGAAGGGATGAAACATCTTCTTCGGGCATGGAAAGCAATTACAGCATATTCCCGGTCGAAGATCCGTCGCTCAAGGAGTTCCTTTCCGGCTCGCTGGGAGTAAAGGTTGTCGTTGAAAAGAAGCGGCTCCTTCTTATGCTTCGGAATGCCAGGATTCACCTCGACGAGGTCGTCGGGTTAGGGAGGTTCCTGGAATTCGAAGTCGTGTCCACGGAAGAAACGGAAGCGGGCCGCAAAGCCGATGCCGCCTTGCTTGAGAGGCTGAAGGGATATGCGGGCCCGTTTGTCGTCAGGGAGATAAATCAGTCGTACAGCGACCTGATGCTCAAAGGATAATCCGGCGCCGGAATCCTGCCAGCGGGCTCCTTTCACCACAGGCTCCCTTAATGGAACAGACCATTCCGATTGCAAAACAAGTAAAGAGCATTAATTCCTAAAGAAAAGGATTCAATGCCTCCGTGTTTGTCAGCACCCCGCCGTGAGTTGGATGGGCAAACGGCTTGAGCCATCTTGTGCCTTTGCAGCTAAATCCTCGTGATGGCAGTTTTCGAGTATCTCACCGGCTTGCCTTTACTGTCGAACATGAGTATGGCACAAAGCAGGTTCTTCTCTTTATACCGGCTGAGCTTCTTCGCCTCCCGATCTTCCAGCCGTACTTTGAATGTCATCACGCTGTCCGTAAGTATTTGCTGCGCCTTTGAGCATCCAGTAATGAATTCCGGTACCGGCTTCCCCTTGCTTTGCGAAGCACGCCGGGACTCTGCAGGATTACCCAGGCACAGGACGTAAGCGAGATTGGCTCTTGCACCTTCCGGAGCGGGGCCGACTGTCCTGTCCCAAAGAGCGGACGAATCAACCGAAACAACTCCTGACGACGTGGAGACTTTCCCGGGAGAAGCGAGTAAGCCTGTAATATCCCGTGACCGCCTGGAGGGAGGAGTGATCGTCGCAAGTTCTGTCGGCCTGTCTGCCGTCACCAGGTTGACATTCGATCCGACGACGAAATTGAAAATGGATTTCTCTTTCTGTGCGGCTCTTTCCCAAAACAGCTTGAGCTCGGGAACGGAGTAAATGGCGCGCGCAAGCCTCACTGAAAATGCGAACCTGGACCTTCTGTCCACCGATGCTGCGTCCGTGCCCGGGACAAAACTCTTCGGCCTTACTCGGATGAATCGTTCCCCATGTCTGTTATGGTAAACGATGTCCCCTAACTTGCCGCTAATTCCTCCAAGCGTGGTTTTCCTGACTCGCGCCATTTCTCCCTCCTTCTTATGCCGGAAATCCGGGAAGCACAGGACAATTTATGCGGACTCAATCGAAGAACAAACGGCCTGGAAGCGCAATTGTAGCGCAATAGTAGCGCAATACAATCGGGACTCTGCCGGGAGAAGGGCGGGGGAAGATTCGGCTTTTGCCGTAAGGAACGGGGGTATGTGCCCGGCACAAGACCGGTACGAGGCGTCGGACTATGCGTCCGTAAGTGTCTTGGCCGCGGCGGTCACCTGACTGGATGAGCTGTCGACAAACTCGCGTATGGCCTCCCTGACTCCGTCGAGAGTCTCGAGCCTCACAAGCGTCGATCTCAGTGCTGAACCGTTCCTAATACTGTGGAAGTACCCATGATAGTATTTCCTGAATTCCATCAGCGCGCGCTTCTCTCCCTTCAACTCAATCTCCATCTCGAGATGACGCAGGCAGGTGTCGGCTCTTTCCTGCAGGTCGAGCGTCGAAGGGAGCGTGCCGTCTCTCATCAATGACTTGATCTCTTTGAATATCCACGGGTTCGTGATCGCACCCCTCGCCACCATGACGCCGTCGCAGTTCGTCTGCCGGAACATGTCGAGCGCGTCCTGACCCGTCCGTATATCGCCGTTCCCGATTATCGGAAGCTGGGCAGTTTCTTTCACACGCCGTATCCAGTCCCAGTCTGCGTCGCCGTCATGATGCTGCGCTCTCGTGCGAGCGTGGATCGTCAGGGCGGAGAGCCCTTCGTCTGCACATATCTTCGCGACTTCGGTAATGGTGATGGAGTTCGAATCCCAGCCTAACCGTGTCTTCAGCGTCACCGGCACCGAAACCGCGCTTTTGACGGCGTGTATTATCGCGCGCATCTGGCCGAGATCCTTCAGAAGACCGGCGCCTGCTCCGCGCTGTGCCACCTTGGGTACCCAGCAGCCTGCATTGATGTCTATCAGGTCCGGGCCTGCCTCTTCCGCCATCTTCGCGGCCTCAGCCATTACCGCGGGATCGCCTCCGAATATCTGGATCCCTACCGGCCGTTCCTTGTCGCTTATGACAAGCTTCTGAGTACTCTTCCTCGCCGAGCGGATGAGCCCCTCGGAACTAATGAACTCGGTGTAAACTATGTCCGCCCCGAACTCCTTGCATATCAGCCGGAAGCCGAGATCGGTGACGTCTTCCATCGGCGCCAGCGCTACCGGGTTCTCGAGCTCGTATTTGCCGAATCTTATCTTCATGATTATTTCGTCGTGCTACAATTTAACGCCGAATAGTCTGGCGTTGCAAGATGTCGGTCGGCGTTGGGTGTGCGACAAATTTGTAAGAGGATTTCATCAGGCGGCGGCCCTGTATGCCCAGAAATCGTCCCAGTGATGGCTCAAGAGGATGCACCTCAAGGCGATTATGCTGTTTGCTCC
>JAJZNW010000074.1 GCA_021811615.1 Bacteroidota bacterium | reverse complement strand
GGACCGCGAATGAATCACCCTTCTTTTCTTCGGCGGTTTTGCCTCGATTTTATATCCGAGAGGTTCCAGCAAAATCTCGATGGATTTCATCGTAATCTCGGTGTACTTTTCGACGTCGTAACCGTCCTCGGGCCTGTAGAAGATAAACGGCTTCGCCTTCACCGGATTTTTCTTTCCCGTGTGATCGATGATGATATACTCGGCCGTCTCGCCCGGCTTGAGCGCGACACCCGCCTCCGCCATCGCCCGCGACACCACCGCCTGCATACTGTTGTTCTCATACTCGTCGGCGTCTTTCGATATCGTATGCCTGACGACAAGCTCGAGCGGCGGAACGCGGCCACTCTTCAGGATTTCGAGATGATATCTCACAACCTCCATGATCTCCGGAATGAGAAGTTTCAATTCCTCAATACCTGAAGCCTTCGACATAAGCTCTATAACTTCACCCTGCACCTTGCGAGTAAATAGCGGAATATCCCCGCGTCTCACTTCGAGCCCGCGCACCTTGACTTCGCCGTTCGTGTACGCGCCGACGTACCTGTTTGCCGTCGGTATCTCGCCGTCCATCCTCGACGCCGGGAACAATATCCATTTGTATATCCCTTCGAGAGAGATCGTCACCCCGATCTCTTTCTTAATCACATCGCAAAGGATTTTATAGTCTTCCTCGGTCGCGCCTTCCTTCTTCAGCCAGAGGCAGTCGACGATTCCGTGCAGCACTGAATATCCCCGATCCTCGGCAATCCTCTTGGCATGAAGAAGCGCCTCGCGCGAGAAGGCGTTGACCGACTCGTGCGCCTCGATTCTCCCGAAACGGGCGTTCTTGTAGCCCAGGTATCCGAAGCACGTCACGAGGAGCCACTTCAACGCTGTCTGACGCTTGTGAAACTCGTTCTTCGTCTGCGGGTCGGCGGCAGATTTTTCCCTCTTCTTGTACTCCGCCCTTTTTTTCAATATGGCGCCGAGCGTCTCGGGCACGATTCCTCTCCTTCGCTTGCATATCGTGTAGCCGAGCTCCGGCACTTCATGGTTGTCGCAGCACCCGCAGTTTATCGTCTCCGGCGAAATGTTGTGCATCGCCATGAGCGACGGGTACATCGATGCGAAGTCGAGCTCCGCGATCTGCTCGTGGTATCCCATCGTCGGAAGAAAGATCAGACCGCCCCTGTCGGCGAGGAGAAGTTCGGACGCGGTCTTGAACTTCTCCCACTCCTGCTTCTTCGCCGGGATGAGTATGTCGTGACGGTAAGCCCACGCGAGCTGCATCGAAGAGAGGCCGGTCCCGATGCTCGTCCGTGCCTGCTGCTGCACCGGTATGCATGTAATTCTCGCGAGGTCGAGAAGACCCGAAAGATCGGACTGGTCCATGATGAACGAGTTTTCCGCGTCGATGTGCCAACGTCCCGCGAGCTCGAACGCCCCCGCGCGGTGAACTATCTGGCCGTAACTCCAGTAGCTCACTTCCGCGGTGCGCGTGTAATCGGCAGAAGCGTCGCGGTTGAGCTGGAGCGGGATACGTGCCTTCCTCGAAAGGTCGGCGAGAAGCGGGAAGAGAGTGTAATCGCCGTACCTCGACAATATCACATCTGGGTCGCACCGCATGATGTGCGCGTTCAGCCGCGTGAGCAGCTCTTCGGCCGTATCGGCTTCTATCGTGTACTCGCGGCCGTCGTAGCCGGCTTCGAGCGAAATGATGCGCCCGGACTGATATCTCGGCTGTATGTCCGTGCGCGACGGGGCGATGGTCATGACGCTAAGCGGCGGGGTCGCGTAGTCTATCGCGTCGAAGCTGTCTTCGAGCTCTATAGACACGAGCCTGTCGTCGTCGGCAAACGTGAAAGTACCGAATGCCAGCGGGAAAAGATTCTTCTCATACAGGAACATCTGCGCGGGAGTCAGATCGGAGTCGAAGAAGACGTAATAGGGGAATTCGTATTCGAACCGGCGGACAATTTCCCTGAAGTGAAGCGTGCCGGGGACGGAGATTTCCAGCACAGGTATCCGTTTGCCGGAATATATCTCGGTTTTCCCGGCCCATCCTTCGGTGACGGAGCAGTGGAGTTTTCGCGCGAGCATCTCTGCGCGGCCGCGGTCTGTGTTCTTTACGTTCATGTAGAACCGGGGCATGAACGGGACGTAACCGCGTGTCTTCACGCCGTCGCCGTCGATTATCCAGAGAGTTATCCCTTTGCTCGAAGGATAGAGATCAAACAGCCATCCTCGCTTGTGCATTCGTGACACCTCTCTGTGGTACATTCTTTTCACGGGCTTGAATTATTTCACAGAGTGACACAGAGAAGCACAGAGGGACACAGAGATTATTTTTCTGCGTGTTTTCCCTCAGGTGCCGCCAGACGTCTCTCCAGCTCCTCAACGCGCTTCTGCAGGGACGCGGAACGTTTTCTTTCCTCAAGGAGCATGGAGATAACTATGTTCTCGAAAGGTATAGGGTTGACGGCGTACGCGCAGGCGGCGAGATGTATCTTCGGTGCCCGGAAAAGATCGTCGAGAAGCTCCTGGTCCTCTTTCCTAAGCGCCGCCCGGAATTTACTCCACCTCGACTCGTGCTCGTGTATGACCATCGTAAATGTAGGTACAGTGCGTCCCATAACTCACCTCGCAAGCATTCTCTTTTGCCTGTTCCATACAATCCCTTCGTAAGGGCCGCTGCTCACTTCGTACACGTCGTCCGCCATCGCCTGCATTCGCTTATGAAAGCCCTGCCGCTGCTTCTGTGCCGGCATCAGGTTTTCAGACGCCAGCAGGATCGAGATCCCGTTCTTCTTCATGCTGCTGAACTTCGCACTTATTCCGGCGAGGCTCTTCTCGGCTTCCCTGACGGATATCTGCTCGTCGTAGAAAGTGTGGAGAAGCCCGAGCACGATCAACACTTTTGTCTTCGCCTCGGTCAGGAACGGCTCGACGCCGCGCGTCAAAAGCCCGTCCATCTGGAATGCCGTGAACACCCTCGACAGGTATACCCTGTTCAATATATCGAGCGGGTCTCTCCCGTCTATCTGCGCCATCCGCGCGAGGCGATAGGCGTCGAACCTGTTCGCACCGTCGACGACGGCAATGCCCGGAAGCCGGCGCAGCGTCTCCTTCATGACGATGAGAGACGTGTAGTAAACCAGCGAAGAGCCGCAGAGAAGCACAGTCTTTCCCGGCACTACGGCACCTATGTCGTGCGACAGCTCCCTAGTCAGGATTCGGTTATCTATATTTCGATCTTTATTCGACATCATGCTCTGTTTCGCCACACCCGATGATTTAAAGCATTTCCCAGAGCGACACAGATGCCGCAATGCGGCATCTCCCGTCAATATTATTTGCATGTCGGGATCCCGGTCCGCGGGACCGCATTATCCTTGTGGGATATTTAATGATCGGGAGAAAGCACAGAGTTCCACAGAGAATTTCTCTTCTGTGTTTCTCTTTCTTTTCCCGGTGGACCTCTGTGCAACATTCTCTCCATAAGGCAAAACATTTCACAGAGTGACACGGAGTCCTTTTCTCGCTGAAATATTCTTTCCCTAGGACTTCTTCTATCATTTCTGTTTCTTTTCTTTCTGCGTGGATTCTTTGCCGTAATTCTTAATCACGCTCACGACTTTTCCAATCACTTCGAAGCTGTCGACGGCCGGGTCGACAACGATCGGTTCATGAAGCGGGTTGTCCGGCTTCAGGACGATCTTCTTTCCCTGGCGGCCGTATCTTTTCACTGTTACGCCGTCCTCGACGCGCGCGACGACGATGTCGTTGTCTTTCACGTCCTGAACTTTTCTGAAAAACACCACCGAGCCGTCGGCTATCCCGGCGTTTACCATGCTGTCGCCGACGACGTAGATTCCCCTGTCGCCAGTTCTCAGTCCGAGCGTGCCCCGCGCGTCGAAATATTCTTTCGGATCCTCGTCGACGATCCTCGGCGTGCCGCCTCTCGCCGCGGCGTAGATCGGTATGCGGCTTTCTTTACGCGTCACGCGCAGGACGCGCGACCGTCCTGCCTCCCTTCTTATCATGCTCTTCTTTTCGAGTATCCTGAGGAGTTTCTGGACGGCACCTATCGTCACACCGACCGCCGCACCGATCTCGCGGAAACTCGGTGCGTAGCCGTTTTCACGCGTGAATTCCTCTATAAAATCGAGGGCTTCTTTCTGGCGTTCCGTTATTTCTTTCATTTTTCCACTCCACTTTCCCGCTCCGCATGTTTTTGCGGATGGTATACAAATGTATACCCACGCGTTTAAAAAGTCAAGTGATTGGATTTCACGGCCTGAAGGGCCATTCAGACAAAAACGCCAAGACGCGATGTTCAATCGTTCGCATCCTGGCGTCTCCGCCCACCGGGCCCTCCGGGCGTGAAAATGGGGGAACTATTTGAAGTTCTTGTGGAGAGGGTGCGCTTCCGTGTTGAAAATAACATCGTGGAAATTCAGCGTCGACGCGGGCGCGAACGTAAGGTAAAGATACTTCAGCGTCTCGGCGAACATGTAACTCGGCGTATCGTCAATCTTCTCTTTCGTGATCACGCTCTTCAGCGACGCAAACCCGTGCTTCACCCTGCAATTATATACGAAGGTATTGAAGTATGTCTCTGCCCTGCAGACATATTCGGGATTGTGCGTAAACTCGTAGAGATAATAATTCGACTCGATATTCTCCGGGCGCAGGACGTAGCCGGGACTTACGATCTTCATATTCATATAATTAATTTGTTCCGGCTCTATGCCGTAATAAAGCCACATCTTGTAGCAGGAGTTCTCGAGTTCCTCCGCGCGTTTCAATTCGCCGCCGAGGGCAAGCTCAGCCGGGAAAAAGGCGTCGAGCGCGCCGAACTGCGTCTGGTTGATGACACCTGTATTCATATTCGCGTGGCCATACCACAGTTCTCCATTCACCTTCTGCGCGAGATATTTGTTGACCGCCGCGACGCTCACGTCCCACATGTGCTTGAATTCCTTGTCACCGAAAAGTTTCCAGGCCTTAAGGAGATACTCGAGATACGAATCGATGCCGCCGCTTATGTGGCTCTCCGGATCCACCCATTTCCCGGTCTCCACATTTATCGCCGAGCCGACGAGACCGATTTTTGACCTGCGATCGAAGAGCGCGACGACCGCCCTCTTGGCCTTCTCGAAGTAGATAGGGTTGCCCGTAAGTTTGCTGAGCGTGCCGAGTTCGAGGGTCTCTGAACCGATCTCTGCGGGGTTAGAAACGACTCCGCTAACTTTCCCCGTCTTCAGATTTACAAAACGATAAGGCATGCCTGTGGCGGAATTATATGCCGGAAGGAGCCTGTTCGCCAGATCGGTCGCTAATTCGAGGAAGCGCTTATCATGGTTGAGCTCGTAACCTGAGAGTAACCCACCGAGCATCCTTATCGTTATTTCAAAGTTCGATATGGAAATGTCTTTGTCAAAAGAAAGGCTGTCGTCAATCAGCTGTTCGTCCTCATATGCTTCCTTTTTCAATCCCATCAGCACCATCGTGTCGTAAGCATCGACCGGAGTCATGAGGAGTGACTCACCTTTGCCGTACCAGTCATAATATGACTTGCTCAACGGTTTGAGTTCGTCGTGTCCCCACGCGTACTTCTTATAATTGTTCCACGCGAACAGGAACTCCTGTTTCACCTTCTCCGCGTATTGCTCTTTGATTGAGGTCTGCGCAAATGTTCTCACGGTGAATCCTGAAAGAACGACCGCCACGACGGTCAGGAGATTCACCGGATTCTTTATCGCATCACCGAAAAGCTTTTTCATTGGACAAGCACCACATTGGTTTAGTAAATAATCAGACGGGGCAAAACGGTCCCGCTCCGACGGCGAGCATCGAAGCGGTTTTAATATAGTGATCGCGCCTTGAGCAATAAAAGAGGTTGAAGAAAAGATGTCAGGTTAGGAAGGGTTGGGAAAAAAAAATCGCCTCGCGGGTACTCGAAATTTACCCCTCTGCCTTTTTGACCCGCGAGGCTAGCCAACGAGCCGGACTTCGCGCCCGGCTCGCCCGCAAACTAAGCATTTTTTTCAGGCCGAGAGCGCAGAAATCCTCTTCATGGCAAATAATCCGGTTCTAATTCCCGGCGCCGGTCTATTTAGCTTGACGCCGCGTTCATCTTACCATTCGTCATGCGAATGTAAGACTGATTCCAAGCATGAATATGAAAGCTACAAAGAGTATTATCGCTATTGTCTTTATCATGAAATCAAGTTCCTTTCCATGTGATCGGCCGTGGCAGGAAAACCTGCAACGGCATGATTAGCCTTAAAACGCCGCAGGTTAAGAATGGGAATAAAGTCCCGTGTCACTGCATAATCGTTGTACTCAATGGCTGGCACATCCGGTCTTTTATCTTTGTCAGCGCCTGATAGTTGGCCTGAGGGGTCCTGCAAACACAGTATTGGGGTGTTGATCGGTGCCTCATGAAGTTGATCCCCCGTAAATCGCTCTACGCCCCACCGGAACAAAACTGATAACGGAGCTGTGTCGATCCCGAAAGCGAGTCTCGAAGCGATATGTGGTTCGTTGCTGTGCATGTCCACTCAAGGTCCTTGACCCTGAAATTACAACGTTCGTGCCAGGAGAAAGCCTCTGTAACGGCGAAACGGCATAAGGAAGTTCGATGCACTGCGGCGTATTGCCAAGAGGGATGCGGAATGGTGGCAAAACTCCACCTCTTTTTCCACCTTTTCAGAGTTGAAGGAGGCGCAATTCCAGTAAGCATAAAACAGATAAACCCGGCATTTCTGCCGGGCTTACCGTGATTTTGCGCGCTATTTGAGCTATTTGGAAAAGCGGACAGCTACATTCCCAGCTTCTTGACAGCCGTTTGTGTCCTTTTCCAACTTGCCAGAAGATCAGCAAGTTGATTGCGACTATAGGCATAGACTTCCATCTCGCCCTGCGTCGGGGCGGCATCCACGCCTTCGATCGCTGTCACGAGACTCGCGAGATGGCCCGCAACCGACTCAAAACTCGGATCGCCGTTGCTTTGGAGATTCATCAGCGAATCGACGATGGCTGAGGGAAGTTTGGCCCTACTTTCGTTAAGAAGGTTGCCTATCTGGCCGTGGACTCCGACAGCCTGCTTCAAGGCACCGTCAATGAGTTTGCAGACATCGAGCTGTTTCGCAAGAGCCTGCGTGCTCACATGGACTCTCGGATCTTCCTTCACCAGGAACGGTTGCGTGTAAGACTTCCCGTTCACCGTAAGTGTCACAGTGTACTTCCCCGGAAGGCAGAGTGGGCCGCGCGGGTCAAGCGGCGTACCCGCGTCGACGTCGTTGGTTGCACCCGAGGGCCACACTGCCGCTATCGAATAATGGTATCTGAGTGCGGGCGGATGCGGATAACGGAGATTCCACACAAACCTGTGAGAGCCTGCGCTTGCCGAAACACTCTGCGCCGGTTTGATCCATTCCGCCTGGAAGTAGCGGTGCGAAGGAAGCTCGGCATGTTTCTCTTCACTCGAGAAACTGCTCACGGTATTTCCCTTCGAATCCCTGATAGTTATCGTGACCGGTCCGGCCGCGTCGTTCTTCAGCCAGTAATCGAAGATGGCGCCGGTCGGAGGATTTTGTCCGAGAGCAGTTTCGGGCGGCCACGGCGTATCCTTGTTTTCATCGGCGCGAATGCGTATAGCCACAGAAGGATGGTAGAGATGTACCGCTTCTTCGGGAAGCGAAGCCGAGATCTCGCGGAGCGGTTCAACATCGTCGAGTATCCATATCGCCCTTCCCTGCGTACCGGCAACCAGGTCGTTGTCGTGAACAACTAAATCATTCACGCAGACAGTCGGGAGATTGAGTCCCAGAGGATGCCATTCCGTTCCATCATCGAATGAGACAAAGACACTTCGGTTTGTCGCCGCATAGAGGAGGCCCTTCTTGACAGGGTCGCAGCGCACACAGTTTGTGAATTCGTTCTCGGGGAGACCGTTTGTAATCGTCTTCCATGTCTTGCCGAAGTCCGTCGTTTTCAGTATCAGCGGTTTCATGTATCCGAGCCGCTGGGTATTCACGGCTACGTATGCGGCACCGTCGGAAAAATACGAAGGATCAATCGCATCTATTCTGGCCCACAAGGGGACGTTCTTCGGGGTCACATTCTTCCAATGCGTGCCTCCGTCGGTGGTAAGCTGGATGAGCCCGTCATCCGTACCGACCCAGAGGATCCTGGCCGACCTTGGCGAAGGTGCGATCGTAAAAATCACTCCGTAGCCTGCCTTCTTCGCCTCTTCCCTGCTCGGATCGAAGTGGTCTTTCGAGCCGCTCACCTCGCCTGTCAAATCCGGACTTACTCTCTTCCAGCTGTCTCCGTTGTCGGTGGATCTCCAGAGATACTGGTTGGCAACATACAACGCGTGGTCTCCGACAGGTGAAAACGCAAGCGGCGTGATCCATGTATAGCGATACTTTACAGTTGATTCACGAGCGCCGTAAGTATTGATTGGCCAGGGTGAAATTTCCGCCACCTGTCTCGTCTTGTTATTGAACCTGGAGAAGTGACCGCCGAGTCCGCTGCCGAATACGAGGTTGGGATCGCCCGGCTTCGGGACGTCGTAATCGCGCTCGTCGCCGCCCACCGGATGCCATTCGCGTATGCTGATAACCCCGTTCGGTCCGCGGCTGGAAATACCCACAGTGCCGTTGTCCTGCTGTCCGCCGTAGATTCTGAACGGGAACTGGTCGTCGACCGCGATGTGATAGAACTGACCTGTCGGCTGGTTGTACCAGCTTGACCATGTCTTTCCTCCGTCGACCGTTACGCAGCATCCCTGGTCAACTCCGGCAACCATGCATTCTGTATTCAACGGATTGATCCAAAGGAAATGATAATCGTCGCCGCCGGGAGAGCCTTTGAATATCATGAAACGCTTGCCGCCGTCCACAGACTTGTGGATCGACCGGTCCATTACGTAGACGATATTTGGATTGGTCGGGTCGACGGTGACGCGGCTGAAGTATGAGTTTGCAAGCCCCGAGTATTTGTTGACATAGTCCCAGGATGTTCCACCATCGGTCGTTTTGTACAGGCCGTCCGCACCGCTGGATGTGATGATGGTAGCATAGACAATAAGACCGTTGCTGCCGGTGGCCGCGCCGAGGCCGATACGTCCGTACTGGCCGGAAGGCAAACCTCCTCCGGTCAGCCTGGTCCAATGCGCACCTCCGTCTGTGCTCTTAAATATGCCCGACCCTGCACCGGTCTGCGGCATGAAATAATCGAGCCATGGATGGGCTTGCATCTGCCATAGGGCTGCGTAGACGATCGAAGGATCGTCGGGATCCGATGCAAGATCGACTGCGCCGGTGCTGTCGTTCACGAATAACGTCTTCTGCCAGCTTGCACCGCCGTCCGTCGTGAGGTATACGCCCCTCTCGCTGCTCGGAGTGAAGACATTGCCCAACGCAGCGACCAGGACGTGCTGTGGATTCTTGGGATCTATGATGATCCGGCCGATGTGCTCGGTGGCCTTGAGTCCGACGTTCGTCCAGGTCTTGCCTGCGTTCGTGGACTTATAGACGCCGTCGCCGGCGAGCATGTCGTAACGGAACGCGACCTGACCCGTGCCGACATATATGATTTTCGGATTTGACGCAGATATATCGAGGGCGCCGACGGACGATGCCCCTTGATGCTGCATCAAAGGCTGCCAGGTTCTGCCGGCATCGATGGTCTTCCACACACCGCCGCCAGCTGCGCCGAAATAGTAAGTGTTAGGTTCACTCGGAACTCCTTCGGCCATGGTGGCCCAGCCCGCCCTGAACGGACCGACCAGACGCCATCTCAAACTCGAATAAGTCGCCTGAAGCACGGACGTCTTAGCTTCCGCGGATCCACAGGAAGCCAGCAACAGCATAGCTGCGGGAATCATCATCAGGAGAAACGGTTTGAGGAAAAGGGATGGATGTTTCTTCATCGTATTGGTCCTTCGCTTGTAGAAAGAAGTGGTATTTGTTACGCAACCAGAAAGCGGCGCCTGGTGCCGCATTAAAGAGACCTACGAGACGCCAGACTCTATTCTAATTTCGATGACAATTTCAGGTAAGAAATGGTTCCACGTCATGGAGAAATCTAACATTCGATATGACAATTTTAAAGGAGAAAACAGCCAGACCCGATCGTCCGGAAGTCATGGGGAAATCGATCGGCGCACGACATTCGACAGCTGTTTCCCGACGAAAAGACGATTTCCGGATTCTGGTGTGCCGATCGATACCTGAAAATGCAATACGTCCCAGATTCCCCGGCGTGGACCGTTCCTTCCCCGACACGAGTTTCGACGGTGTCAGCTGAAGGGCCGCGTTGTATCCCTCACAATCAGCTCGGGTATGAATGTCGTGTGTACCACTTCCAAAACGGAATCCGACATCCTCGCCGCAAGTCGTTCCACTGCCATCTGGCCCATCTGGTACATCGGCTGCCGCATCGTAGTCAGTTTGAAATGCCGCGCCAGCTCGATATCATCGAAGCCTACGATGGAAACATCCTCGGGAACCCGGAATCCATTTTCAGACAAAGCCGCCATGGCGCCTATTGCCTGAATATCGGATGAGACGAAAAATGCGTGCGGCATTTCCTTCCCCATCCTAATGAAATCGACCATCGCTTCGTAACCGGCATCGCGATTGAATCCGTCCTGTCTGGCAGATACGCCGGTTTTGACGAGTTCTTCGGAGTAATTAATTCCGTTGCTTTCGAGAGCTCGCCTGTATCCCTGCAGCCTCTCGGCGGCCGGAGCACTTCGTTGAAGTGCATTGACCATTCCCACTTTGCGATGCCCGATGCTGATGAGGTGGGTGGTTGCATCATATGCACCGTCCGTGTTTGCGACAGAGATGGAGTCGAATTTCGGATAGAAGGCGTCTACCAAAACCATCGGGATACTCGCCTCCTTGAGACGCGGCACGATTCTGTCTGGCAACCGCATCGAAAAGAAAAGGATACCGTCGAATCTTCCCCGCTGGAGGGCACGCACGATCTTAGGCTCCACCTGCTCAATGTCGTTGACTCCGAAAAGCGTCAGATCGTATCCAAGCCGGCCGAGTCCCTCCTGCACGCCGCGAAGCACTTCAACAAAGAAGTAGTTGGTGAAAAAGGGGATTATGGCAGAAATGGTTTCCGACTGGTTTCTTGCAAGACGCTGAGCGTACGTGTGAGGTTGAAAGTTCAATTGCTTCATTACCTCTTTCACGCGCTCGCGTGTCTCCGGCGTTACGCTCGCATTGTTGTTCAGAACGCGCGAGACCGTTCCGATGCCTACGCCAGCCGCTTTTGCGACTTCGTAGATTGTCACCTTCGAACCCATATACCCCCCGGTAATTCATTTGCTAAATCGGTTTCGAAACCACGATGCTTGCGGCATTCCCTCCGAATCCGGCGGCATTAACCATCACCCTGCGAATCGGCCGGCGCCTGTTTTGAAATGTAACACCATACGGAAAATCTACAAAATCATCGTGCTCAATTATCAGAAGGGCATATTCGAGACTGAGTGCGGCCGAAGCGCCGAAGGTATGCCCGACAAACCATTTATTGGAAGCCATGACCGGCAGATCGCTGCCGAACACCGACTTCACCGCATTCAACTCGCTCGCGTCTCCTTTTGTCGTACCGGGCGCATGAAGGATTATGAAATCTATCGGCTCATTCGAATTCATGCCGTCCATCGCCATTCGCATCGCGTTCCTTATGGCTGTCCCCTCTTCCGTGATCGATGTAGCAGTAGCTGGCGATTCAAGTGAATACCCGAAGGACTCCACTATCCCAAGGACGACGCTCTTTCTCTTCGCCAACTCGACGTCAGATAATTTCTCAAGCGCGAAGAGTGCTGCACCTTCGCCGAGCGCCATCGAATTTCGGGCAGGCATTTCACAGGAGCATGGCCGACATGGATAATCCGCCTCGGCGTCATTTGTGTAAATGCGGAGGGACTTCATCTGAGCTATCGTGAAGCCGGTAAGCGGAGCCTCGGCTCCTCCGACAATGAACCTGTCTGCAAATCCCGCCTTCATCCATGCAATTCCGTTGAAGACAGCGTGAAGTCCCGTACTGCACGTCACAGAGTGACTGATCTCCGGCCCACCGGCACCTATGTCATGTGCAACGCTGCTCGAAATGTTGCCAAGCGTCGTGATCGGCGACGCGAGAGGAAAGAGCCGCTTGGACGGATCCTCCAAGTAAGCCGAGTGAAGCTCTTCGAGGAGAGTCGTGGCCCCGCGCGAAGAACCCACGTTCACGCCGGTCCTCGCCCTGTCCAATTTGGTCCACCCGGCCCGTCTTACTGCCTGACGCGCCGCGTGAATCGCCATAAGCACAGTTCTGTCGAGATGTTTCTGCGAAGCTCCTTCGGAACGAATCGAATCGAGTATCGCGTCGGATGACTTCGTCAGGCCTGCTACTGCCGTCTTCTCGCCGTTAAAGACGCGCGGTCTGAGGAAGGAACGTTTTCCGATATACGATTGCCAGACCTCATCGTGATCGGAACCCAGCGACGAGATAGATCCGACTCCCGTAATCGCGATATGTTCTTTGTCTCCGGCCATTCTCTATTCAAGATAAGGAAAACTCTGAAGTGTTTGGAACCCGGCCCAATATTAAGATTCGATGTCGTCAAGCATCGAGCGAAGTGTAGAATACACTCTGTCCAGCTCGTTATCGGTTATGCAGTAAGGAGGAATAAGATACATCACGTTTCCTAATGGACGGATTATTATTCTCCGGTTCACGCAGTAGTCGTTCATCCAGTCGCGGAGGTCGTTGAGGTAGCTCGTTTCCTTGCCGTTGACAACGTCAAACGCTATTATCGTTCCGGTCTGGCGGGCATTTCTGACTCGGTGATGCGAAGCAATGCCTGTTACGAAGTCCTTTTGGCGTCCGATAATCCGCACCACGTTGTCCCATGTTTCCTTCCTGTCAAACAGATCGAGGCTGGCCAAAGCCGCAGCGCATGCGACGGGGTTGCCCGTGTACGAATGTCCGTGGAAGAAACTCTTTCGTTTGTCGCCGGAAAGGAACCCGTCGTAAATTCCTGCGGTGCAAGAGGTCGCCCCAAGCGCCATCGTTCCGCCGGTGAGTCCTTTGGACATGCAGATAATATCTGGCTTATTCGCGAGGTAGTCGGACGCGAAGAACTTCCCTGTCCGGCCAAAGCCTGTCAGCACTTCATCAGCAACTGTCGGAATCCCTTTCTGCTTACAGATGCCGATCATATTATCCAGTGGTCCCGCATCGTACATTATCATCCCACCGGCTCCTTGAAGCAAAGGCTCGAACACGAAAGCGGCGATGTCATCTCTTTCTGCAGCATCTGCGAGCTGCTCCAACGCCTTAATTTCTTTTCCCTTGACCGGCGCGTCAACACAGAGCACATCGAACAGAAGATCCCAAAACGGTTCGGTGAAAAGGTCCCTGACACTCGCGGACATCGCGCCGAAAGTATCACCGTGGTAAGAATTACTCAGTACAATAATCTTCTGCTTTTTCTCGCCGCGGTTGTGCCAGTACTGAAGGGCCATCTTTATGCCGACTTCCACCGCCGTCGAGCCGTTATCGGAATAAAAGACCCTGGATTGGTTCGGTGGCAGGACTTTCAGCAAACGTTCTGCGAGTTCTACGGCAGGCTCGTGCGTGAAGCCCGCGAAGATCACATGCTCGAGCTTACTCAACTGCACGGCAACTTTTTCGGCGATATACGGATGCGCGTGCCCGTGAGTATTCACCCACCATGAAGCGATGGCATCGATGTATTCGTTCCCCTCTTCATCGTAGAGGCGCGCTCCCTCCCCGCGGACTATGGGTACAGGCAAGCCCGCCGTCTGCATCTGAGTATAGGGATGCCATATTACTTTCCGGTCGCGTTCCGAGAGACCCATTACGCAAATTCTTTTCTGAACAATTGAGCATATCTCTTCACGACGCTGCGATCAAGATTCTTTTCCTCGTCAATGTATCCGAGAGCCTTTACGCCCGAGTACCGGAGGATGAAATCGACGGAAGACTGAACGGGGTTGCCATTAAAGAAGAGGCCGACTATCCTTATACCTTTACGCTTCATCGCATCGATTGTGAGAAGCGTATGGTTGATGCTTCCAAGGTAATGCTTCGAGACGATCACCGCCTCGGCATCGAGGCTCATTATAAGATCCATGACGACATAAGAATCGTTCACCGGCGACATGACGCCTCCCGCGCCTTCGATAATCAGGTCGCGATCCCCGGAAGCGGGTAAAGACTTACGTATCGCATCCATATCTATGGTTACTCCGTCTGCCGCCGCTGCTGCGTGCGCAGAAAGAGGCTGGGTAAGCCTGTACGCTTCAGGATGAAGAACCGACCTTGAATTCGAAATGAGATTTCTTACGGTGTCGGTATCGGTGCTGTCCAGGTTGCCCGCCTGTATAGGCTTCCAGTAGTCGGCCTGCAGAGCTTCTGTCAGGATGGCGGAGACAATCGTCTTCCCGATGTTCGTGTCGATTCCGGTGACGAATATTCGCTTCATTGGGTCAATGCCCCCAATCTGTTGGTTAGATTTTCTATTTCAGCTTCGGTGTTGAATGAATGAAGACATATCCTGAGACGCTCGGCCCCACTTGGAACGGTGGGATGCATGATCGCCCTGACGTCGTAACCTGATTCCTGTATCCCTTTCGCGACAGCTTTCACTTTCGAATTACCTGCTATAACGACGCACTGGATTGCGCTTTCGCTCGGAATCATCTTATCGGCGAGCTCAGATCCGATCAGGGTCTTGAAGAGTTTCACCCTTTCCTTTAGTCCGGCGATTTGTTCCTTGTCTGACGCCAGATACTCATACGCGCAACGAACCGACGCGAGACTGTGAAATGGAAGCGCTGTCGTATATATGAACGATCTCGCAAAATTTATCAGGTAAGAGCGGACAGTCTTCGATCCGAGCACTATGGCCCCGTGGGAGCCTAACGCCTTGCCGAAGGTGTGAACTCGTGCGAGGACTCTATCCTCCAGTCCGAGCTCCACTACCCTTCCCTCTCCGCCTTTGCCGAAGACCCCTGTCGCGTGGGCCTCGTCTACAATCAGGCTTGCTCCGTATCTCTCGCAGAGTTCCACCATCTCCGTAAGCGGCGCACAATCGCCATCCATGGAATAGACCGACTCCACGGCAACGAGGACGTTCTTTGCGAATCGCCCCTCCTGGCTCACCCGTCCTTCGGCCTTGAGCCTTCGCTCCAGGTCAACGATATCGTTGTGCCTGAATGAGAATGCCTTTGCATTGCTAAGCCGGATGCCGTCACGAATCGATGCGTGGACCAGCTGGTCGTACAGGATGGTGTCGGTTCTTTGCGGTATCGACGAGAATATGCCGATATTGGCGTCATACCCTGAATTGAAGATCAAACCGCTTTCGGCATCATGAAAGTCCGCGATAAACTTTTCGAGCCCCTCGCAATACTGACTGTTCCCGGAGATGAGACGTGAGCCGGTGGAGCCGATCATGGAACCGGTGTTCTTCGCTACTTCGTCGCGGATTCTTCCCTTCAGGACTTCTGAACGAGAGAACCCGAGGTAATCGTTCGAACAAAAGTCGACGAGCTCGCATCCTGAAGTGAGTCTTCGAAGTGAGTCCTGTGATTCTCTTTGTTCGAGCGCGTGGCGAAGTCTATTTTCGGTTTCAACCATTATTGCCGGCTAATTGTCAGAGGGGTGAGCCGAATTTACCACTTCCTCTTTGAAAGCCTTCCTCGGTCTAAGTCCCAACTCCTGAAACAATTCCTTGTCTTCATCGACGGGAGGATTCGGTGTAGTAAGGAGTTTATCGCCCGCGAAAATAGAATTGGCTCCCGCGAGGAAACAAAAAGCCTGCGCTTCTTTTGAAAGCTCAAGCCTGCCGGCGGAGAGCCTGACCATCGACTTCGGCATCAGGATCCTGGCAGTCGCGATCATTCGGGCAAACTCAAAAGGATCGACTGGCGGCCTGCCTTCCAGCGGCGTTCCGGCGACGGGCACAAGGGCGTTGATCGGCACAGATTCAGGATGAGGATCGAGGTTCGCGAGCGTCATGAGCATTTCGATCCTGTCATCATCGGACTCACCCATCCCGATTATACCGCCGCTGCACACCGTGATGTCTGCCTTTCTCGTGTGCTTGATGGTATCAAGGCGGTCTTTGTAAGTCCGCGTTGTAATGATGCTCTTGTAATAGCCCTCCGATGTATCGACGTTGTGATTGTAAGCGTAAAGCCCGGCTTCCTTAAGCCTCCTGGCCTGTTCTTCGTTGAGCATCCCCAGGGTCGCGCAGACTTCGAGCCCGAGGTCGTTGACGGCACTTACGATCTTCAATACGCGTTCGAAATCCTTGTTGTCCCGCACTTCGCGCCAGGCCGCACCCATGCAGAACCTGGTGGCTCCGGCCTCTTTGGCCATAGCGGCTTTCTCGAGAACGTCTTCGAAAGCGAGGAGAGGCTGTACTTCCACTCCCGTCTCATAGTGTACCGACTGCGGGCAGTAGCCGCAATCCTCCGAGCATCCTCCGGTCTTTATAGAAAGCAGCGAGCACACCTGTACTTCTGAAGGGTCGTGAAATTCCCTATGCACCGTCGCGGCCTTGTAGACAAGGTCCAACAGAGGCATGTTATATATTTTGGCTATCTCTTCTTTTGTCCAATCGTGCATTTCCGAAATGGCCTTCGGAGTTGTCGATGTTTTCATCGCATCGCCTCAAGAGTTTTTTACGTTATTGACAGATACCGTGCGTTCATATTTTTCTCGTGGTGGCATTTCACGCGCGGGTTCTCTCTTATTGCAATCAAAAGGAAATCTTTGAAAATATAACCAGCGCGCGGGGATTCTGAAAGGGATACCGGATATCAACAGACCGGGTTAGGACCGTAGAGGCGATCGTTCGGGGATCGGATTGCCTGCATGGATGACTCGAACTCTGCATTCAGCAATCGATGGCCGGGACCACCTTCACCTGGTTATTGTGAAAGTAGCCGTATCCGCAATGGCCGAGGCAAAGACGCCGATACCGTCGCCTTTGAAAATCAGGATGGGTTCATGGAAATTGCCGTCGGGTTCCTGAACGGAAGGTGCCGTCAAAACGTAGTCTTTGAAATTTGAATCGCCTGCGTAACCAACCACGGTATATTTCCCGTAGAACCAGGTTTCGTCACTTCGAATCGGGAGAGCGAAGGCAGTCCCGGCATACGAATTTATGCCGTCCTCGATAGCTCCGTTGAACTCGTAATCGTTCAGATTTTTGGCAACGTCGGCGGAATCAAGTTTGTTCCGGAACACATTGTTGTAGATGAAATTCGCCGTGGTGGCAGTATCCGGTACTATCGAAAAGGCATAGAAGCCGGTGCCCGGCGATGGCAGGAAGGTCAACGACATGAGGGAACTGTTATAACTGAAACTCCCCATATTCCTGTTAATGATTCTGAAGCCTTCAAGAGGAGTGGTGGTTGCCGATGTCGTGTGAAGTCTCGCTCCGTCGACAACGGCGTTGACGTCAAGAGTGTATGTCTGCCCGTAACCTACGCTGATCTGCCGGCTGAAATACGTTTGGGTAACAGGATCGAACGAGAGCGGAGTTCCGTTGATGGTAGCCTGCACATCGTTTACGGAGGGAGTCAGGTAGAGTGTACTGGTGTCTACCGGCGAACCGATCGGGAAATTTCTCATGAGTCTTATGTTGCCGACGGTTTCGCCGCAGTAGAGGTATCCTTCGACAACGATCTTCGGTACATAGGGAGCATTATCGATATTCACACCTGATTGACCGCATCCTGAAATGATTGATCCGGCAAGGAAGGCAATGGACACGGACAGCATTCTCAAGTTGACGGATCTTTTGACCCTGCCGGCGAATTTTCTAATTAAGTCGGACATCCTCTTCAAAATTTTATCGTCACTCCGATACTCGGCAGAAACGGGAGCATATATACCGGTTTGACGTTTTGCACGATTTCACCGTTGGAGCTCTTGCTCGAATAGCGTATGAACCAGACATTTTTTCTGTTTCCAAGATTGAATATCTGCAGGTAAGGTGCGAGCGACCACGTTCCGTAGTCCCTTTTCCAGGTAATGCTAAGATCGAGCCTGGCGTAATCGGGAAGCCTGTAGTTGTCGATCGGACCTGGATATAGCTGATAGTTCGGAAGATTCTGGTTCGCAGAGGCGTAGTTGTCCCAGGCAGGAAGAGTATTCACGAAATAGACGGACGCCGGAACTGTTATCGGCTGACCAGTCGTAAAGATGAAATTAAGCCCGAGGAGCCAGCTGGATGCCGATTTCCTCACCGGTTCATTCCACTTCCCGCTCATTATATCCCCGATGTCGCCGTTCAATACGAAGTTGATCACGGAGGTTCTGTCCTGTCGCGGGATGAACATATTTCCCTGGTTAATCGCCGGGAAGGTGTATTCTGTTCTGGACAAAGCGTAGCCGACCCAGCCGGTCACGGCGCCCTCATCCTTTCTTAGAAGAAGCTCCAGCCCGAACGATTTCCCGTTGCCGTCGAGGAACACATTCTGATCCGACGTATACACCGGATTGCCGTTCGGCAGGTAATAACTCGGCACCGCCTGCGCGCCCAAATTTTGATTATAGATATCGATATTGCTGTAGGACTTATAATAAGCGTTCGCCTCCAGCTCGAAAATATTCCCTAGCTGTTTGTCATATCCGAGGATGAAATGTGTCGCCTTGGAATTGTCGATATAGCTGCCCGCCGGCAGCCAAATGCTCGCGAAGAACAATCTGTCTACGCTGTCCATGTACTGGTGGTAAATACCTGTTGCGAATTTCAGGCTGCTCGTCTCGGAGAGCCGGTACTTAACCGCTACTCTCGGATCGACGTGAGTGAAGGTCGTATCGGAATGGAACTGCTCAAACCTCAAACCGGCTTCGATATCCCAAAGAGGGTCAGGCT
This sequence comes from Bacteroidota bacterium, assembly GCA_021811615.1. Taxonomy (GTDB): domain Bacteria; phylum Bacteroidota; class Ignavibacteria; order Kryptoniales; family JAKASW01; genus JAKASW01. The sequence continues at coordinate 27,743 of JAJZNW010000074.1, read as the reverse complement.
GCCATGAAAGGATAGCATAACCTGTTATCTTGCGCGTAGGGCCGTCGAAGTTGATTGCGCCGTCGCTCGTTGACAGGTCGTAAGTAATTCCCACGTCCTGATACGCGGCTCCGAATCTCAGGGTGGTGTTGTTCGAAGCGTAGTACCTGAGTCCTTCCGACAACGTGTAATTCGATATTGTGTTGCGCTCATTGAATGCCTGAAGGTTCTCGAGTCCGAAATTCGAAACGAACCCGCTGTAGGAACCGAGAAAGTCGGACAACAGTTTGCTGCCGAATATATGATCCCACTTGATTGAGGCCACGTTGTTCCCCCAATTGTAATTCAGGATCGGACTCTGGGCAGAAGACTTGTCGAACTGGTAATTGAGGTTGTCTTCACTGCCGAAGTAGCTCAAAGTGAGATTATCCCTGTCGTCAAGCTGGAATTTACCGGTTAGATTTCCATCGTCGAAATAATAGTTTGGAAAATCCTTGATGAACTTAGAATAAGTCTGGTCGATGTAAGTCCGCCTGAATGATCCGGCTATGGAGCCGAACGACCACACGGGCAACTGGACGGTGGCGCTGGCAGCAATGAGGCTAATGTTCGCGTTGGCTTCGAATTTCTTGGTGTTTCCGTCCAGCTCGGTGACGTCGATGACCGACGAGAGCCGGTCGCCATACTGGGCCCCGAACCCGCCCTTCGAGACCATGACGCGTTTGATCGCGTCCGTGTTGAAAGTCGAGAAGATGCCGAATGCATGTTCCGGCTCGTAGATTTCCGCCCCGTCGATGAGGTAAAGATTCTGATCCGGCGTGCCGCCTCTTACATAAAGAGCTGAGGAGAAATCAGAGATCGGGGTGATGCCCGGCAGACTTTCGAGAGCACGGAGGAGATCGGGTTCGATGAACTTCGGTATCGCGTTCACCTGGCTTTGACTCAGCTCCAGCGTGGATATCGGCCTTTTAAATGCTCTCTCGGCCATACTCAGCGAATCGGCCGTGACCAGGACTTCGCCGATTCTGTATGCCTTCGGAACCAGGTTAATCTTGAGAAGTCTGCCGCCAACCGGACGAACCGATATTCTTTCCCTGAACCTATCGTAACCTAAGTAACTGACCACGAGAGTATCTTCCCCGACGGGAACATCCGATATCACGAAGTACCCGTTATTGTTCGTCATGCTGCCCAGTCTTGTGCCTTTGAAGAAAACAGTCGCACCGATAAGCGTTTCGCCCGTCGATTTGTCGTAGACAAAACCGCTGACGGTAGCCCTGTCCTTCTGTTGTGCGAACAACGAGGAGGATAGGGTCAGAACAATTATCAGGACTTCTCCGAGAGAAGTTATTGAATATTTTCTTGCCCTGGATCTTCTCATTTAGAAATTAGAATCCATAGTTATACGACCAGCAGTTCGCCAGGCCGGAATGGCGTTCGGGAAAGTCCAGCCGGTTGCTGCCCGATCAGGGCTGAAACTACTGAACGTGGTCACGCTGCAGCCCCGGGGCCGGAATTAGAAGCTGGCTCAGAACAACGCGGACTTTTCAGCTAAGTATCTCCCTCGTAATGATGAATCTGTCGGGAGCGAGATGAACTTCTATTCCGCCGGACTTTCCCTATCGTATTGATCATACCAACGGAGGCGTTCCAGTTCAATGCATCCTCGGAGGAAATCCCGGCCTTCCTATTTACCGAGGATCTCCTCTCCGAGTCCCGTTTGTTCTTCCCGAGCTCTGCGCGCAAGGAAGGATTTGACTCTTAACTGGACTTTTTCGAAGAGCTCATAAACAACCGGCACGAGTACGAGCGTCAGGAACATCGAGCTGAGAAGACCACCAATGATGGCCCAGGCCAGTCCGGATTTCCATTCGGAGCCGGCATCCGTCGAAAATGCCAGTGGGAGCATTCCGATGACCATCGCAGTGGTAGTCATCATTATCGGCCTGATCCTGCTCTCGCCGGCTTCGACGAGTGCATCGAACGTCGAGAGTCCTTCCTCCCTCTTCTTCTGGTTGGCCCTGTCGACAAGGAGGATGGCGTTCTTCCCGACGAGACCTATGAGCATGATTATACCGAGTATAGAGAATATGTTTAGTGAATTCATCGTGAGGGCAAGCGCAAGGAAGGCGCCTACCATGGCGACGGGGATAGAGAACAGAATAATGAACGGTTCGCCGTATGAATCGTAGAGCGCAATAAGGACGAGGTAGACGAAGATGATCGCAGCCGCGAGTGCTAAGCCGAGGCTGCTGAAGGCATCCGCCTGATTCTTAAGGTCTCCCCAATATGTAATGCTGACACCGGGCGGCAGCTCCTTCTTCGCCATCGAATTCTTTATATCCTGACCTACGGTACCCACCGGACGGCCTATGACCTGCGAATAGAGCGTGACCGCGTCTATGCGGTCGAACCTTTGGAGAACCGAAGGAGCGGTGGACTGGTATACATTAGCGAATTGTTGAAGCTGAATCTGCCTGCCTTTATCGTTTACGAAGGTCATGTGCTTCAGGTCAGAGATATTGGATTTGTCAAACTTGTCCAATGTAACGAGTATGTCAAAGTCGTCTCCTCCCTGCCTGAATTTCGCATCATCGTTACCCTGCATTGCAACCTGAAGTGCAGCGCCGACATTTGCCATCGAGAGTCCGTATGCGGCAAGCTTCTGGCGGTCGATATCGACACGCATTTCCGGACTTCCGGTGTCGGTCGAGAGACGGACGTCTGCGGTGCCGGGGATTTTCTTTACAACGTCTTCGAGTACCTGTGCGGACTTCAGAACATCCGACCGGCTCGGCCCGCTGACGATCAACTGGATCGGCGCCTGATTCGCCATACCGAACAGCCCTATCGGGTCGACACGCGCCCGTACCCCGGGTATTTGAAGCGCAAATTTCTTTATCTGCTGACCTATCTGGTCGGTCGACAATTTTCTCTTGTTCTTCGAAACAAGCTGTATGTCGAGTTCTGAACTGTGATTTGAAGATTGTCCGATAAAACCTTCGTTAGAGACTCCCACCTGCACAAAGTCTTCTTTCACTTCAGGCAGGCTATTGACGTACCTTTCGACTTTTTCAGTCACGAGATTCGTGTGCCTGACAGTATAGTTCGGCGGCATGTCGAGTGTGACTGCGAACTGCCCCATGTCCGTTTGCGGGATAAATTCGGCGCCTATGAAACCAAGCGGGGCAAGCGAAAGTGCGGCGAAAAACAACGCCGCCGAAATCGCGATCACCTTCCACCTGTTGTTTAGACTCCATTTCAGGAGCGAGACGTACTCGGCAACCATCTTCCTGAAATACTTCTCAAATCCGATTGCGAACTTGCCGATGAGCGTACCGTCCGTCATTTTCTCGAGCCTGCTGATTCTCGAAGCGAGCAGAGGAGTAACCGTGAACGATACGAAAAGGCTCATCAGAGTGGAAATGACGACCACCAGCGCGAACTCCCTGACTATGTTTCCGATGAGCCCGCCTGTCAGTGCCAGCGGTACGTATATGACTACATCCACCATCGTGATTGAAAGTGCCGCAAACCCGATCTCGTTTCTTCCGTTCAAAGCGGCATCCCTCGGCTTCTCGTGCATCTCCAAATGATGGTGTATGTTCTCTATGACGACAATCGAGTCGTCCACGAGTATTCCCACAACCAACGAAAGCCCCAGCAAGGTCATCAGGTTCAGACTGAACCCGAGCGCATACATCACGATGAAAGTCGAGAGAATAGATGCGGGTATGGCAAGCATGACGATGAATGAGTTGCGGATGCTGTGAAGAAAGAGGAGCATTATGACCGCGACTAGAATGACCGCGAGGAGCAGATCGAACTCGACACCGTTGACGGCCTGAGTGGTAAAAGTGGAACCGTCTTCCGCGACGACAAATTTCACGTTTTCCGCTCTGTAATCGTGCTCGATCTTTTTCAGCTCGGCGCGCACTCTTTTGCTCACATTGACTGTATTTGCGTCAGTCTGCTTCTCCACGAGAATACCGAGAGACGTGACCCCGTTTATACGTGTGATCGTTTGATAGGACTTGTGTCCGTCCTCCACATCTGCAACATCCGAAAGCCGGACCTCGCCGCCATCCGGTGAGCGTTTCAGTATAAGATTGCGGATTGCATTGACCGTCTTGAATTTACCGGCCATTCTTACGATAAGCTGGTGACTGTTATTCTCGAGCTTCCCGGTGGGATAATCGATGTTCGAGGTTTGAACTGCGTTCAGCACCTGAAGCACCGATATTCCGTAAGCCTTGAGCTTCGACTCGTGAAGGTTTACCCTGATCTCCCTTTGCAGTCCGCCGACCAGCGTAACGAGGCCGACGCCCGAAATCTCCGAGAGCCGGGGCTGAATCTTGTCCAGAACGAACTGATAAAATTGCGTCGGGGGAAGATTGCTTGTAACCCCGAGCCTGAGGACCGGGATCGCTTCCAGATCGAGTTTGGAGACAGAAGGTGTCTTCACGCCGGTGGGAAAAGTACCGGTGATCTGGTCGATTTTTTCCTGGGCATCCTGGAGCTTTGTGTTTATGTCTGCCGATTGGTCGAATTGAACCATGACCAGCGAAACACCCTCATTCGACGTCGAGGTCATGCTGTAAACCTGGTCAAGGGACGAAAGCGCATCCTCAATGGGCTTGGTAACGGAACTCTCGACCTCGTTGGGCGACGCACCTGGATATACGGTCGTCACCGAAAGCACCGGCGGCGTGATCTTCGGAATGAGTTCATACTTCAGGTTCACAAGGGAGTAAATACCGAGCAGCGTCAGCGCCCCGAACACTACCACGACAAGCGATGGCCTCTTAATTGCCAGCTCTGTAATCGTCATCTTAAATGGTCCTTTTCAATTTCCTGCATTCTTATCTGCCCATCGAAACGCGAATCTATTCCTGCATTACAGGGAGATCGCCCTCACCCAATCTGGAGGAAGGATTAGTCGACTATGTTCACCTTGTATCCGTCTTCGAGGTTATCCTGGCCAGTCGTCACGACAGTCTCCCCTGCATTCAACCCGGAAAGTACCTGGAGAGAGTTGTTGTATCCCGCACCGACCACTATCTTCCTGATCCTCGCAACGCCGTCTTTCACTACAAACACTTCCGGATCCTCGACACTCCCCACGAGTGCCTGCCTGGGCATCATAAGCGATTCGGAGGCGGCGCGGGCAGTCAGGAAAACATTGGCAAACATGCCTGCCTTCAGTGGATGTTGCCTGCTGTTCGCGAACTCGATCTCGACCGGATACGTGTGGTCGGCGTCGGCTTTGGAACTTATCGTCTTGATGAACCCGGTGAAATCGACTCCCGGATAAACGTCAGTGGCGATCTTCACTCTGTCGCCCGGCCTGAAATCCATCACGTCACGTTCGTTGACGCTAACGGTGACTTTGAGTTTAGAAATGTCGACGACTTCAGCAACGACCATCCCTGGCGTGACGTAGTCCCCGACGTTCACGGCCCTGGAAGTCACGAAGCCCGAGATGGGGGTATTGATCCTGGTGTCGTCATACTGGCGTCTCGCTATGACGAACCTATCCTTGGCAGATTCGTATGCAAGCTGCGCATCCTCGAGCTGCGAATCGGTGATAGAATTTTCCTTGTAAAGCTGCCTGTACCTTGAGTAGTCCTTCGTGGCCTTTTCCAGACTGACCTGCGCAAGCTTTAGAGCCGCTTCCTGCAGCCTGTCGTCGACATGAATGAGTACCGACTTTGCAGTCTCGTAGTCGCCCACCCTGCATAATACATCGGTGACTTTCCCCGAGGTCTGTGAGATTATTCGGACATCGTTGTTCGCATTTATCGTCCCGACAAGATCCAGGCTATGAACCACGTTCTCTTTTTCGACTGGAGCGATCGTTACCGAATATGAATCGACGTGGAGATTCCTGGTCTCTGCCTGTATCTGGGCCCGGTTGCGAATCAGGACCGCAACGATTAGGGAGAATACCACGACGACCACTGCAATGACCTTCAGCTTCTTCATATATTGCCTCTGCCTTTGTGCTTCCTTTGCTACATTTTGTAATCGAGAGGGCGGTCAATGGACCGTAGAAGCGACCGCCTTATGAAATATGTACTTCGATCTTCCCTCTTCGGTGAGAATCCCCTCGAAGATTATTTTTGAAATCGCTTCGAATGCCTGACCCGCCGTACACGGAAGTTCCGACAACGATTCCGGATTGACAATCGACTCCACTGCGTTAGTGTAGACCAGTATCACAATGTCCCGGTCGATGTCGCTCCTGAAGGCCCCGGCTTCGAATCCAGCCTCGAACAATCTTCTCACCTTGTCGAATATCTTCCCCTTCTTGAAGTCGTGGATTTCTCTCCAGATATCGGGAGCGATCTTCTGGACATCCTGAAGTCTGTTCATCCTGGAAGACCGTGCACCGACAAAGTCGAGAGTAGTCCTGAACTTGCCGACAAAATCGAGATCGTCGCGCTTCCATATCTCCTCCACGTGATCCATGAATTCGCACTGTCTCGCCGTGAGCAGCTCGCGGAGGAGCTCCTTCTTGTTGGGAAAGTATTTGTACAGCGTCTTTTTGCTGATGCCCAAAGCCGCGGCTATCTCCTCCATTGTCACTTTGGAGAAGCCATGCTGCAGAAACATCTCTTCCGCCGCGGAGAGTATGTTGCTTTTGGTCTCAGTCTCTGTCATATCATTTTCCTTTTTCATCAGAAACGATTCCCGTATCGAGCGTTTCCATTACGTCCTAAAAAAAGCAGTCAAAGACTGCGAACTTTCGAGTACCTCATCAACCGGAAACGAGTTAAACGGAAATCGTTTCCAATATAACTGAATCAGAAACACATGTCAAGAGAGCCTTCGGCAATTATTCGGCCCCCTCCCCGTCTCCACAGATAAACCTTCGTGACTTAGGAAGTGGGCCTGTCACGATTTGTTCCCCGCGAAAGGCCGATCCATCCGACATACTCCGACAAAAGCTCGGATCAGCCGGACAGTCCTGATTTCATGCCATGACATAACCGTTGATCTCTTTCCTGCGAACTCTGTCAGCTGATGGCGCCGGCAACACGAGCCCGGAAGAAGTCTCGCATCACGCATTGGCAGATTTTATCGCCTTGATTATCCTGCGCGTCCGTTTGTCATCGTAATGATCCCGCACGACCAGGACAGCATGTATGACGGCCGGAATCCAGAAAAGGAAACACAGGAAAAAATTGATCAGCGCCTGGATCGGCTTGCCGCTAAGTAAGACGGCGAGCGGCGGGAGGAAAAAGGCGAGTATGTAAAGCATGTCAGAGACCTCTGGAATTGTTTTTCAAATCCTCGTATCCAAAATTTTCCAGACTTTACGATACACACTCGCATAAGTTCCGTATGGCACATCCGTTCTCTGCACAAGCCGTGGACTTGACCGATAATTCGGATGTGAGCTAGCCGGCAGCTCCCTCCCCGTCGACTCATGTTAGGAAAGGAGGCCCGGGATCAGGTAGATCGGGGGCCGGTGGATTTTCGTTCGGGCTACTTTTTTTCTTTGAACGACGAAGGGGCGAAGTCAATGGACTTGACTTCCGTGATTGGTACGGTCTGCAGCGAGTCTTTGACCTGCATCCGGATGCTGTCCGCCGTCGCGCCCATGAAAACGCCGGAGATCGTCTTCCCATCAGTCATGTAGAGGATATCCTCATCGCTGCTGGGTGTGGGCGGCGCCTGCTGTGGTTTAGGAACAACGACGTAGGCGTTTTCGCCGGGGAGGTACTGATAATAGACTCCTCCTCCGTAGAAATACAAGGTCGGCCCGATCCAGAAGCGCCAAAGCCCGTACGGCATGAACCTAAGCCTCGCGCCGAAAGGTGGGCGATACAAGTAGTATCTTCCCCTCCACGGTCTGTAAAAACGACCATCGTGGAAAAAATACGGCATGTTTCCGATCATCACCCTCATGCGGTTACCCGGTAAGTTCATCACAGGAGGAGGCGCAAATCTCCCGGGTGCAGTTCTTACTCTCTGGGCAAATGCATTGTTTGGAAGAACAGAAAAAATAACTGCGACCGTCACGACAACAGAGGCGATCTGCAAGCTGCGGAAAAGTGTCCTTTTCATCTTTTCAATCCATCCTCTCATCGAAAAGAATATCAGTCGTACACAAATGACAATGTGATTAACCAATCTATATGACCTTTAAACTCTCCCGGCAGTTTAATCAAGGCACCGCGTCAGTACCCGAATGGCAAGAGGTGACGCGGGGGCAGATGTCTCGCGATTTCTACGAGCCTGCCGTCTTGAACTTGAACGCTTCGAGAGCCTCGCTAAGAGATTTGTCCTCGCGTTTCAGAACGACGGTCATATTCGAAAACTCATATCTGAAGACATAGTTGCCTCTAAGCCTTTTGAAGTACGAACCGCGTTCATCTGGTCTCAACTCGGCAATCTTCCTCAATGCGGCATCGTCCTGCATGATATCGTAGCAGCTTCGGACCAGCCCGGATATGGCCTCTTCGGGACTGGAATAGCGCGGATCGATTTCAAGCACTGGATCACTTGGAGGAGCTATTACCTTACCAGCATCCCAGGTCTGCTCAAACCCGAAATGACTGCAGAACGCCTCGTAGATCATCCTCGTAGCGTTCACCTTGCCGTCGATGGAATAGCCGGCAATGTGTTGTGTCCCGATTGCGCACTTCGCCAGGAGATCGATATCGATCGCCGGCTCATTCTCCCAGACATCAAGTACTGCCAAACCCGGTGCTCCGGCTGACAGCGCGGACTTAAGCGCCTGGTTGTCGACGACCGGGCCGCGCGAAGAATTGATCACTGTGGATCCACGCTTCATCCTGGAGAGTCTTCCGGCATCGAAGAGATGGTGGGTCGCATCGGGCCCGGACTTTGTATAAGGGACATGAATCGTGATGAAATCGGCACCCATGAGGTCGTCGAGAGGAAGGAAGCGCGAATCGCCGGTTGCCCTTGCGAGCGGCGGATCGTTTTGAAGCACGTTCATCCCGAGTTTGTGTCCTACTCTCACGATCTTACCCCCTATGTTGCCGACTCCGACGACGCCGAGCGTTTTCCCCCTCAAGGTGAAGCCGCCCTTTTCTGCCAAAGTGAAAAGCGCCGAGAACACGTATTGTACGACCGCGTTCGAGTTGCATCCCGGTGCGCTCGCGAAGGCGACCCCACGGCTGTTAAGGTAGTCGATATCGATATGGTCAGTTCCTATCGTCGCGGTACCTACAAATTTCACGCTGCTGCCGGCAATGAGTTTTTCGTTTACCTTGGTTTCAGACCTGACGAGCAACGCATCGGCATCCTTCAACGCAGTGCTATCGATCGCCCGGCTGTCGTACTTTGCAATCTCCCCGAACTCGCCGAACGCCACTTCGACAAATGGGATTTTCTGGTCTACTACTATCTTCATCAGCTGTCTCGATTAATTTCAAATGGGAATTATCATATCGTCATTGCAGTGAAACCGCCGTCAACCGGGATAATAGTCCCGGTCACGAACGAAGAAGCTTTGTTCGACGCTAACCAGATGAAGGCGCCGTTCAGCTCCTCGGCTTCTCCGTATCTCGCCATCGGTGTATGGCCGAATATCGATTTTCGTCTCTCCTCGGTAAGTATCTTCCTGTTCTGTTCAGCCGGGAAGAACCCAGGCATGACAGCATTGACACGGATTCCGTATGGGGCCCACTCGCGCGCCAGGAAACGGGTCATGTTATTGACACCGGCCTTCGAGATTGCATATGTGAACACTTTCGAGAGCGGTATCTCCGAAGAGACTGAAGAAAAATTTATGATACTCCCATTCACCTTCGAATCGATCATGTGCTTTCCGAACACCTGGCATGCGAGGAACATTCCCTTCAGGTTGACACTGATAATCTTCTCCCATTCTTCCTCCTGAATATCGAGCACAGGTGTGGTAGAATTTACACCGGGCGCGTTTACGAGTATGTCCACCTGTTTCCACTTCGCGACAATCGCATCCTTCGCCTTCTCGAGCTCGGCCTTCACCCGACCGTCCGCCTGGACAGCCAGCGCCTCGCCGCCGGCAGATTGGATCGCCTTCACACGCTGGTCCGCGGCTTCTTTGCCATGATTGTATATTATCGCGACCTTCGCTCCGGCTTTGGACAGCGACTCTGCAACGCTTCCGCCCAGCACTCCCGATCCGCCGATTACTGCCGCGACTTTACCTTTGAGTCCGAATGTCTCTTCCACGTATGAATTTGCCATTATCTCACTCCATATTGTACAAAATTGCGAGCCGGTCACGCGGCCCGATTCTTCTATTCTCAAAAAAAACGATGCAAATTACCTTCATCGAAACGCCTACCTCCCCATCCAACCGCCGTCCACGGTGACGACACTTCCGTTCATGTAGCTCGACGCATCCGAACAGAGAAATACCACCGTTCCCATGAGGTCTTCAGGTTCGCCCCAGCGTCCGGCAGGAATCCTGTCGAGTATGCTCCTTGACCTCACCGGATCTTCGCGCAACGCCTTCGTGTTCTCCGTCGAAATGTATCCCGGCGCAATAGCATTCACAGTCACTCCTCTCGCGGCCCACTCATTTGCGAAAGCCATCGTCAACTGCTTCACACCGCCTTTCGACGCGGCATAACCGGGGACGAGAATCCCCCCCTGAAACGAAAGGAGCGAAGCGATGAAGACGATCTTGCCGTAACCCCTCGCAGCCATCTCCTTCCCAATTTCACGCGTCAGTATGAATTGCGCCGACAGGTTCACCTCGATGACTTTGTCCCAGTACTCGTCCGGATGTTCGGAGACAGGTTTTCTCAAGATCGTGCCGGCGTTATTCACAAGGATGTCGATCTTTGGAAAGTCCCGCTTGACATCCCTTATGAAACTGTAGAGGGATTCCCTGTCGGAGAAATCGCTCAGATACGACTTAAACTTCCGGCCTCGATCCCTGACCTCCTTTTCTGTTTCTGAAAAATTATTCGAGTACGACACGCCGATGATATCGGCGCCTGCCTCGGCCAGAGCTACGGCGTACGCCTGCCCGATTCCCTGGTTCGAGCCGGTCACAAGCGCAATCCTGTTTTCGAGTCTGAATTTGTCCAGGATCATATTGACCCCCTTCGATAAGTTGCAATGCCCGTCATATCCCGCCTCATTTCAATGAAGACATCTCCACGTTATCCATGTCTTCGAACTCCTGATTCTCCCCGCCCATCGCCCAGATGAAGGAATAGTTCTTCGTCCCTCCACCGGAATGTATAGACCAGCTCGGCGATATGACCGCCTGCTTGTCGTGTACCACGATGTGCCGGGTCTCGGAAGGTTCTCCCATCATGTGGAATACCGCGGAGTTGATGTCGAGGTTGAAATAGAAATATATCTCCGTCCTTCGCTGATGCGTATGCGAAGGCATAGTGTTCCAGACACTTCCTTCGTCCAACTCAGTAAGTCCCATTACAAGCTGAGAGCTCCTTACGCCCTTCGGGTGAATATACCTGTTAAGCGTCCTCGAGTTGGCGTCAGAGGCGCGTCCCAACTTTGCAGAGAAGACTTCGCCGAACTTCATGAGAGCAGTTGGATAGCTGGCATGGGCCGGATAACTGACGAAGTAAAAGCAGGCCGGTTTCGATGGGTCGTCGCTCGAAAAAGCGATTTCCTTCGTGCCGAGTCCGATGTATAGCGCATCTTTATAACGGAGCGGGAACACCCGGCTGTCGGCCTTCACATTACCTGGACCGCCGACGTTAAAGACCCCGATCTCCCTGCGCTGGGCAAAAAAATCGGCGGCCATTTCTTTCTTTGAACTCAGAAGCTGAAGTGGTTCGGCTGCAGGCAGGGCACCTCCGGCAATTGCACGATCGAGGTCAAAATAGACCATCTCGATTTTCCCCTCCTGAAAGAGGTTCTGCAACAGAAAAGCTTTCCTGAGCTCATCCGTCTTAAGTGACCGGTAACTTGAATTGTCGGGGGAATATCTTACTTCCATACCTTTAGCCTTTCCCTGAAATTAGATGATTACAGACCGCCCGTGTCGAGCCGAAGAGTTTATATCTTTTAGCCTGGCTGCGCCCATGCCCGCACAGTATCCTAGCACTGCTCTCATTTATTCGATTCCCTCAAGAAGTCTTCGCGCGCCGGTGCAAAAACATCTATCAGACATCCGTCCTCAAGAGCTTTTACGCCGTGTGCCGTCTCCGGGCCGACTATGAAGCTGTCCCCGGCAGAAAGCACCTCCGTCTTTCCTTCAATCTCGACTTCGAACCTTCCCGATTCGACGTAGGTAACCTGGCGGTGCGGATGCCGGTGAACAGGTCCGGCGGAGCCTCGCCTGAACACGACACGCACCATCATGATCTCGCTAGCGAAACTGAGGATCTTTCGGCGAACCCCTTCGCCGGCATCCTCCCACGCAAGATCAGAAGAATGGATGAATGATTCGGAACTAACCTTAGTGCTCAAATATCCCTTCTATTGGGTCGAGTTACATTACGAACTGCGCCGCCCGGCGGGAGAAGTCCACCTTGCCCGAGAATCACGGGCGCCATCATCAATATAATAAACGGAACCGAAGGTTTAATACCGGAAGTAGTCGAAGGAGGAGGGCCTGACCGGATCGCGTAAATCAACCTTATCTCCTCACTATCATTCAGTCAGTTCTTTTTGATAACACCTCGGTTTTTCTTATCATAGAGTCAACAGAAGATACGCCTGCCGCCGGTTCAGGCCCAGGCTCTGCGGAGACATTTCACAAAGCAGCCCACCTTATCCAGGAGAATTCACATGCCGTTGTTTGAATGGACCCAGGAATACAGCGTAAATGTCAGGGAGTTGGACGAGCAGCACAAAAAGCTTGTTGATATGATCAACAAGCTGGACGAATCCATGAAGTCCGGGAATCACGGCGACGCCATAAAGGTGATTCTCGATGAGCTGCTTGATTATACGGCTTATCATTTCGAGACGGAAGAAAGACTTCTCGTGCAATACGGATACCCACGTCTGGAAAACCATACGAAGGAACATGACACACTTTCCTGGCGAGTTCTTGATATGAGGACAAGGTATGAGTCCGGGGAGGGAGTAGAGGCAAAGGAGATACTCGATTTTCTGACGGGCTGGCTAAAGAATCATATACTTTTATCCGACAAACAATATGGAGTCTTTCTGAACTCCAAAGGCTTGCGATAATTCATAATACTGATTTTGGGAACCTCAATTCCGGAGAAAGCATATGTCCCTTTTCCAATGGTCGCCCGACCTTAGCGTCAACATCACTGAGATCGATCAGCAGCATAAGAAGCTGATCGATTTAATCAATCTCCTCCACGATTCCATGAGAATGGGTAAAGGCAAAGACGTGATAGCGAAGGTTCTCAAGGACCTCACCGACTACACAGTCTATCACTTCGGTACCGAAGAACGTTTGTTCGCAAAGTACGGTTACGCGGAGTCCGCCCGTCACAAGAAGGAACACGACGATCTTACGAAGCAGGTGATTGATCTGAAGACGAAATACGAGAGTGGCCAAGCCACTATAACGGTCGAAGTGATGACATTTCTGAAGGATTGGCTCAACAACCATATCAAGCAGAGCGACAAGAAATACAGCGCATTTCTCAATTCTAAAGGAGTCAACTGATTTCCACACGGCGAAGCCGCTCGCGCAGCCTATTCGCAGGTGGCTGCGCGCTCCCCGCCGAGAACACTTCTATCGTATTGCCATTACCTGATCTTCGAAGACCTTTCTGAAATGAAATCCGTAAATTGCAAACGTTATGGCAAGAGGAAACAGCCTCGGCCTGGTGAATAGAGACCAGAAGAAGAGCCGCCAGTAGTATACTCGTTCCTTGGCGATGACACCGAGGACGAGCACGGATTTCAGAAGTGCCTTAATGTCGTCGAAGTTTACCCGGAACACCTTCGCCTGCTGAGGATTGAAATTCCTCATGAAGTTCTTTACTCGCTTGTAGTATTCATTCGGTGAATAGATCTTACCGACGATTTTCTTGTATCCATCGATAAGGACGTCCCGGTTCATCTTTGGCACGAAATTTATCGAAAGATCGGTATTGCTCCCCGAGAAGGCGTGAAGCAGCCTGCCTTCGGCGCTCAGTCTTTTGTATAGTCTGGTGCCGCGAGGCGCATTCAGAAGTCCGACCATCGCAGTAACTATGCCCGTCTCCTGGATGAACGAGACCAGCCTGTCGAAAATCGAGAGCGGGTCGACGTCGAACCCGACGATGAAACCTCCCTGCACCTGCATCCCAAATTCCTGAATCTTTCTGACACTCGCCGCAAGGTCCCTGCTCTTGTTGGGAATCTTCCTGCATTCCTGCAAGCTCTCTTCATTCGGAGATTCGATCCCGACAAAAACCGCGTTGAATCCGGCGTTCACCATCAATGACATAAGTTCTTCGTCATCTGCAGAATTCAACGAGACTTCCGTGTTGAAATAGAAAGGATGGCGGTGTTCCTCCATCCAACTTACGATTGCCGGAAGTATCTCCTTCTTAAGCTTGTTCTTGTTGCCGATGAAGTTGTCATCCACGAAGAAGACGCTCCCCTTCCATCCGTGTGCGAGAAGACTGTCCAGCTCGGCTATCACCTGTTCCTTTGTTTTCGTTCTTGGAACCCGGCCGTACAGCACGGTTATGTCGCAGAACTCGCAATCGTACGGACAGCCGCGCGAATATTGCAGATTCATCGAGGCATACTGCCTGAAGTCGATCAGCTCCCATTTAGGCGACGGCGTCATTGTGATATCTGCCCGCTCCGTCGATCTGTAGACGTGTCCGGCAGAACCTTTGGCGAGATCTTCAAGAAAAGGACCAAGCGTAATCTCCGCTTCGTCCAAAACGAGATGGTCGACGTCGTCGAACTCATCGGAGTATGCGGTGAACAGCGGCCCCCCTGCCACAATTATTTTACCGAGCTGCCTGCACCGGTCCACCACGTCTCTCGCAGATTCTCTCTGGACAGTCATGGCGCTTACAAAGACATAGTCGGCCCATTTGATATCGTCGTCGTCGAGAGAACGCACGTTCAGGTCGACGAGCTTTTTTTCCCATTTATCCGGAACCATGGCAGCTACGGTGAGAAGACCGAGCGGCGGGAATGCAGCCTTCTTGGAGATAAACTTCAGCGCATGCCGGAAGCTCCAGAAAGTATCCGGATAGCGCGGGTAAACGAAAAGTATTTTCATTTGCAGCCCTTGGTTAGATGCCTAAAAGTAAGAAATCATCCTTGACCGGTCAATGTCACTGACGCGGGATCACAAGCCGGCAAAAGAATTGACGAAGGCCACAGATGTCCCTTTCCGGCAAAACTATTAAGGACGGTACTATTTGACATCGCGGCAGGCGTTCGCTATCTTATTCCTAAACCGGCCGGTCGGTTTATTACCGCAAGGAGTTTATGCCGAGAAAAGAAAACATACAGAACATCGCCAAAAGGAAAGAGCAGATACTCAAGGCTGCAGTAACGGCCTTTGCCCGGAGCGGACTGAAAGACACGAGCATGAACGACATCGTCCGTGAATCGGGCATGAGCAAGGGAGCGATTTACTGGTACTACAAGAGCAAGGACGAGATAATCGCGGAGCTTCTGAATGAGTTCTTCGATCCGGAGGATATCAAGAAGGTTGAGGTCATGCTTTCGACCGGCGCCCCCCTGCAGAAGATCGAGAAGCTGGTCGATTATATGATCGATGAGATGAACCAGATGCGGCGCTTCAGACCTGTCATCCAGGAGCTTTTCGTCCTGGCTTTCCGCGACGAAAAGATCAGAAGGATGACCAAAAAAAGTTTTCAGGCCTCAGTCGCTCTGTTGCAAGGTATAATTGAGGAAGGGATTAAGAGTAAACAGTTCCGCCGGGTTGATCCGTATCATGTCACACTCGCAATATTTGAAATCATCGAAAGCACGGCATTATTCTGGTCGCTCGACCTGATTGACGTCGATTTTGATAAGCAGCTCCGCGGAGGGATAGATTTAATATTGGACTCGATCAAGGTGAAGAAATGAAAAGAACCAGACCGACAATTTCAGCTTTCCACAAAGAGGAGATCGTGCCCGAAATACATTCGGCGGACCGGCTCCCAATCTCCGAAAACAGGCGGTGCGGCAGGAAGTCCGTCAGACCGGTCCTGTTTGCCGTTCTTAACCTCTTAACGATATGCTTCCTGATGCCTTCAGTCTGTCGGGCGCAGGACGCGAAGCAGATTATCCAGAGGGCCGAAGACGCCATAAAGGGAAAGACATCCAGCTATTCGGTCATGGAAATGACGGTCCGGACTCCGGATTACACGAGGACCATGACGATGGAGAGCTGGACGAGCGGCACTTCGAAAGCCCTTGTCAAAATCCTATCGCCCGTCAGGGAGGCGGGCAACCGCACTTTGAAACTCGGAAACGACATCTGGATGTACCTTCGAAACACTGAGACAACCATCCGCATCCCTCCGTCGATGATGCTTCAATCCTGGAACGGCTCCGATTATACCTATGACGATATGGTTCGCGAGGAGACTCTAACAAAGGACTACGACATCAAACTCGTGGGAAGCGAAAAGATAGCCGGTGTCGATTGCTGGAAACTGCAGCTCATTCCTAAACCCAACGCACCAGTCGTATGGGGACAACTTCTCTATTGGGTTCGAAAGGGGGACGACCTTCCGGCGCAGGTGGAATACTTCGACGAAAGAGGGAAACTCATGCGAACTATGGTGATGAGCGATTTCAGGGAGATGGGCGGGCGAACGATACCGACAATCTGGACGATGTACAATTCCGATAAGACTCACTCCACCGAGATCAAGATGGAAAAGGCTTCTTTCGACAAGAAAATACCGAGTAGTATTTTCTCACTTAGAGAGCTGGAGAAATAGCGTCGATGCTGCTTGTCAGGATTGCCTGGCGGAGTCTCTGGCGAAACCGGAGGCGATCGATACTCGCGATTTCCGCGATCGCGTTCGCCGTAATGTTCGCGGTGGTAAGACTCGGTTTCGATGAAGGGACCTTCGCCCTGTCATTACGGACGGCGGTCCGATCCTCCACCGGGTATATCCAAATCCAGAAGATCGGCTACTACGAGAACCCTACGCTTCAGAAGAGTTTCACGGTAACCCGGCAGATTCGCACAGACATAAAAACCGATCCTCTAATCGAAGGAAGTTCACCGAGAATTCAGGCAGGCGCCCTTCTCAGTTACAGAAATCATTCGCTCGGTGCGATGATTACCGGTGTCGAGCCAAAGAGTGAAAACCTGGTTACCGACTTTCGGCGGAAGGTCGTCGAAGGAACGTTTCTCGATAACGACAGTATCCCTGAAATAGTTGTGGGATATAGACTGCTCAGGAATCTAGGTGCTAAGGTCGGAGACTCCCTGGTCGTACTCGGACAGGGTTACGATGGTGTCCTCGGAAATATGTTCGTCCGGGTTGTGGGAGCATTCCGGACCGGCTCCGGTGAGTTCGATCGCACGGGCGCATTCATGAGCGTGCCGGTGCTGCAGAATTTCCTCGATATGGGCAACAGTGTGAACGCAGTCGCGCTTTCCGTCGGAAGTCCGGACGACGTCGCAAAAATCGTCAAGAGGCTCGACCCTCTTCTCAAACCGGAAGGACTCGTCGCTGTACCCTGGCAGGAGCTTCTTCCGCAACTCAGCCAGACAATGGGGTTCAGTCATGCTGCTCACATATTGTTCCTCAGCATCCTTTTTGCGGTCGTCGGGTTCGGGATACTGAATGCCCTCCTTATGTCGGTCACGGAGCGCTTCAGGGAGTTCGGCGTCATGCTCTCAATCGGTATGTCGAACTCCAGGCTCGCCCTGACCACCGCGATAGAGATGATCTT
Organism: Bacteroidota bacterium; assembly: GCA_021811615.1. Taxonomy (GTDB): domain Bacteria; phylum Bacteroidota; class Ignavibacteria; order Kryptoniales; family JAKASW01; genus JAKASW01. The sequence goes on along the minus strand of JAJZNW010000074.1, from coordinate 9,953 downwards.
CATGGTCGTGATCGGTTTCGTGATGGGAAACATCGCCGGAGCCGCGATCAATTTTTATTTCATGAAACATCCGATCGTGCTTGGCGGCAGCATGGGTTCGTTTGTCCATGAGTGGGGATTTCAGCCGATCGTCCCATCTTCCCTTTCTGCCGGCATATTCGTCACCGCCGGGACCATCGTCCTGGCGATAACGGTTGCGGCCGCCATCTATCCTCTCTGGCGCGTCTCACGCCTGGAGCCGTTGAAAGGAATAAGGTACACGTAGAATGAAACTCGAAATTCTAAACTCTAAATACTGACCCGGATCATGTTAGGCCGGATTGCCTGGCGCAACGTACTTCGGAACAAAAGAAGGTCGTTCATCCTCATCTCGTCGATCGTGGTGGGAGTCGTCGCGCTCGTACTGACCGAAGGTTTCGCGGTCGGCATGCTGCAGCAAATGTTGACAAACCAGATCGGGACGGATGCGGGCTATGTTCAGATACACAAGAGAGGCTATCAATCGGATCCGACTCTTGAAAATTCAATGACCGACCCGGGACCTGTGCGCCGCCTTCTGGAGAAAGACAGCACCGTGCTCGACTACTCGGAACGCCTGCGAGTCTACGGACTCATTAGCAGCGCTTACAACTCGTACGGAGTCTCCATTGTCGGTATAGTGCCAAACGAGGAAAGTAGGATCACCACGATTTCAAAGGATGTCACCAAAGGAACTTATCTCTCAGGCAAACCTGGACAGATACTCATCAGTACATCGATGGCGGAGAAGCTGAAGGTCGGGCTTGGTGACAAGGTCGTAATCATGGCTTCGCAAAAAGATGGAAGCATCGGCTCGGAAGCTTGCCGGGTCGCCGGGATGTTCGAGACGCTCAATTCGGGATTCGATCAATCCCATGTCTACATTCCAATCCAGACGGCCAGACAAATGCTTAACGCTAGTGGGCTTGTGTCGGAGTTCGTGATAAATCCCAAACATCTGCATGAAATGAATAAGGTAGTGTCACTGATCCGTCGCAGCATTCAAGCTCTCTCGGGTGCATCGGACCGGAACGAAGTCCTTACATACGAGCAAATGCTTCCGCTCCTCGTCGCGCAGCTCGAGTTGTACAAACAGGCTCTTTATCTCATAGCGGTCCTCATCGCCTTTGCGCTGATATTCGGAATCATCGACACTATGCTTATGTCGGTCATGGAGAGGACGCACGAGTTCGGAGTCTCGATGGCCGTCGGCATGTCGCACGGAAGGATGTTCATGATGGTGATGACGGAGGCTCTGTTCCTCGCGATTGCAGGGACGGCAATTGGACTCGCGGTATCATATGTAGTCATGTCGCAACTCTCTCACACAGGCTGGGATCTCTCCATGTTCTCCGCGAGCCTCAGGTCGCTCGGAGTTGGGAGCGTGATTTATCCGGTGATACAGACATCTTCTGTTATCCAGACCGTGCTCATCATCCCGATCGCAGCACTCCTCGGCGCAGTCTACCCCGCAATGAAGGCCGTCAGGCTGCAGCCAGTGGAGGCAATACGAGCAAGCTGAGGAATACGGGAACGATGGGATTATGGAATGGTGGATTGATAGTTTATTGCCGGAAGGCCCCTCCGGTGATTGTTAATCCATTTGCTTGTAGAGAGGTCCGGAGACACGACAGGAGATCACTCAAGCAGATGCGTAAATTTCTTGGTTCAGTAATTCCGGTCACTTTCCGGTAATGCAATGATGCTGATACAACTTGCTTGGAGGAGTTTGTGGCGGAACTGGCGAAGGACACTGATAGCGATGTCTGCCGTAATTTTCGCAATAACATTGTCCATCATACAACGAGGGATTCAGTACGGGACATATTCCGAAACCATAAAGACTGCGGTTCGCCTATCCACAGGTTATTTGCAGATTCAGAGAGAGGGCTATAACAAAAGTCCCACACTTCAGAAAAGCTTCATCGAAGCTGACGCGATCCGTAAAGCGCTGGATAGCTCACCTTACATCGACGGGAGTTCACCAAGGATAGAGTCGGACGCGCTACTTAGCTTTCGCGACCAATCACTCGGCGTCCTGATAATGGGAATAAAACCCAACACCGAGAGCAGTGTTACCGATTTCAGTAAGAAGATCAGGAAAGGCCGTTTTCTCTCGCCGGATTCAGCCCTTAGCGCCGAACCTGTCGCAGAGATAGTCGTCGGCGACAAGCTGCTGAAAAATCTCGGGGCTCAAGTCGGCGACTCTGTAGTAGCCCTCGCGCAGGGATTTGACGGGATACTCGGCAACATGTTCGCCAGGATCGTAGGGACCTTCGCGACCGGGTCGAACGAGTTCGATCGGATGGGAGTCTTCATGAACATTAACGAGCTCCAAAATTTTCTCAATATGGGTGACCGAATAAATGCGATAGCCGTCTCGGTCAGGGATCCGAATGAGTTGAACGCGGTCGTTCTCCATTTGGACCGCATTCTCAAACCCGAAGGACTTGTCGCCCTTCCCTGGCAGGAGATGCTGCCCCAGCTTAGGCAGATGATAGAGCTCGACGATTCGAGCGGCGTACTTTACATCATAGTCCTTCTCTTTGTAGTAGGATTCGGCATTTTGAACACGGTCCTTATGTCGATCACCGAACGCTTCAGGGAATATGGCGTTATGCTTGCTCTCGGCATGTCTGAAAAAAAGCTCGCCGCAACCGTCGCGCTTGAGATCTTTTTCATGCTGGTCATCGGATTCGTTGCAGGCAACTGCATTGGAGTCGCAGTCAATTCGTACCTTGTAAGCCATCCGATAATGCTCGGCGGGAGTCTGGCGCAGCTCTACCAGGAATACGGGTTTGCACCGACGCTCAAGTCGTCGCTGTCATTCAAAGTATTTCTCGATTCGAGCCTGACAATCCTCGGTATCTCCATCGTGGCGGCGGTATATCCACTCTGGAGAGTCCTGAGGCTGGAACCGCTGAAAGGCATCAGATACACCTGAAATGAAAATCGGCATCCTAAATTCTAAATCCTTTACAACTTCATGTTAAGCCGGATCGCGTGGCGCAACATACTCAGAAACAAACGCAGATCGTTCATCCTGATCCTGTCGATAATGGTAGGCGTGATTGCCCTTGTCATGACGGATGCCTTCTCGATAGGGATGATGCGGCAGATGCTGACGAATCAGATCGGGGCAGACGCGGGCTACATCCAGATCCACAGGAAAGGCTACCATGACGACCCTGCGTTGAAGAACTCGATCGTGAATACCGCTCCCGTTCGCGCTGCCCTTGCGAGTGACAGCGCCTTCGTCCACATCTCAGAACGCCTAAGAACCTTCGGCCTGATAAGCAGCGCTTCCAATTCGTCCGGCGTGTCGATAGTAGGAATAATACCTCAGGAGGAAGAGCGCATTACGACGGTTCACAAGTATATAGTCGAAGGTACCTACTTAACCGGCAAGCCTGACGACATAATCATCAGCACTGCCACGGCGGAGAAACTGAAGGTGGGAATCGGTGACAAGGTCGTCATCATGGCGTCACGTATCGGAGGAAGCGTAGGTTCGGAGGCATGCCGTGTCGTGGGATTGTTCGAGACGTTCGATTCCGGCTTCGACCAGACACATGTGTATATTCCGATCGCGACTGTGGAGCGGATGCTCGCCGCGGGAGGCAGGGTGTCGGAGTTTGTCGTCAATCCAATGGACCCGAAGCAGACCGATTCAATCGCGCGGCAGCTGAGGTCGCGACTGCCGGCAGACTTCGAGGTGCTGACATATAAACAGATGCTCCCCCTCCTTGTTATGCAGATACAACTATATGACCAAATCATATACATATTCTACGCGATCATAGCCATCGCCCTGATATTCGGAATAATAAACACAATGCTCATGGCAGTCATGGAGCGGACACATGAATTCGGCATCGACATGGCAATAGGAATGTCGAACAAGCGCATCGTATTGATGATTCTAACAGAAGCCTTCTACCTGGGAGCGGTCGGCACTATTGTTGGCCTCGCGATTGCCCTTGCTATAAATATTCCGTTGTCTCATAGCGGCTGGAACCTCGCAGCGTTCTCCGATAGCCTGAAATCCGTCGGCATCGGCACTGTAATATATCCTGTCGTCGGTGCTTCCACTGTCTTGAACGCAGCTGTGATAATTCCTCTTGCCACGGTAATCGGCGCTGTTTATCCCGCCATGAGAGCAATAAGGTTGCAACCGGTGGAAGCGATCAGGGCAAGTTGAGGGGAAATGGAATTACGGAAAGTTGGAATGATGGAATAGAACAATTGGCCGGTTGAATAACGAGCTAAGTGGATTGATGTGGTTAAGTGTATATGCAGCGACACGAGAAGCCGATGGTCTCTCATTCAGAAGGAATAGGCAGGCAGACTTGATGAAATTAGAAAGTCACGGAGAAAACAAATTATGAATACAAATGCATCTGAAATTGTTCGGGTCGACAACGTGCGGAAAGTTTACAGCGACAACGGTGTACCGGTGGACGCGCTTCGAGGTATTAATATGACGGTGTTACCCGGCGATTTCTCTGTCATCGCTGGACCATCGGGCTCCGGCAAGACGACCTTGCTGAACATAGTCGGCACGCTCGACAAACCGACCGAAGGAGCGGTATACCTCGATGGTGAAGACGTAGCTTCAAAAACACGCAGGCAGCTTGCCGACATCCGTCTCAGGAAAATAGGATTTGTTTTCCAGGCGTATAATCTAAATCCCGTTCTCAGTGCTCTCGAAAATGTCGAATTCACCATGATGCTCAGAGGGATAGACGCCGCAGAGAGAAAACGGAAATCACTCGCCTTATTGGAAGAACTCGGTATCGGCGAGCTGGCAAGGAAACGTCCCAACGAAATGAGCGGCGGACAACAACAGCGCGTTGCTATCGCACGCGCAATCTCGAACGATCCGAGGCTTGTACTTGCCGATGAACCGACCGCGAACCTCGATTCCGATACTGCAGTCAAACTCCTCGAACTGATGGAGAAGCTCAATCATGAAGACGGAATAACATTCGTCTTTTCATCGCATGATCCGCAGGTTATCGGGCGAGCACACAGGCTTCTGATACTCAAGGATGGCCAGATTGTAGACGACAAGGTTAACGTCTGAAAGTTTATTGACCAGAGTAACCATGGGAAACGATCGCAAAAGCAGACGGAAGACCGAGCGCCGCCCGGTTTTGAGTCTATTCACGGCCACTTCATTTCTCGTTCTCGTCAGCATTCCGGCATTCGGGCAATCGTCTATTCTCCCGGGCACCGATCTCAATTTCCAGGGGTACGTCATGGAGATGCCGGTCTATGAGAATATTCACCCGACCCTGGCTGAATTGACCGGTGTTTCCCCTTCCGAATTTTCCAACCTGATAAGATTGCGGCTCCGCCCGACGCTTCACATCGGCGATAATACGAAGATAGGACTGGCCTACGAAGTAGACGGGCTCTATTATTCTCAGAATGTCTCGTTCGGACTCGCTTCGACAGCTCCGCTCAGACAGGTCGTCGGTTTGCGCTGGCAGCCCGTTGACACGAAACACGCGACGGTATCGGATTACATCGACCGGCTTTACATCGATCACGAATTTTCATTCGGGACGCTCGTCATCGGCAGGCAGAGAATAAGCTGGGGGACCGGAAGAGTGTGGAACCCGACCGACATTTTCAACCCGATAAACCCTGCCGACTTTGGAAAAATCGAAAAGGACGGCGCCGACGCCGTATCAATGAAGTTCTTTCTCGGCCAGTTGACTGACCTCCAGATCGTCTACAACTCGGAGTACCATTTTCAATCTTCCAACTATGCGGCGAGGTTCAGAACGAACATTCTTGGTTACGACTTCGCCGTACTCGGAGGATCGCTCGACCGGGAGCCGATCGCGGGAGGAGACTTTGCAGGGAATGTCTGGACCGCCGGAATACGCGGAGAGGCCCTGGTCTCGCGCGACCCGGCCAAGTCTGGTGGGTATTACGTGAGGTGGATACTCGGTATGGATTATCAATTCACTGACAGACTCTACGGACTGTTCGAATACTACCACAACGGCCAGGGAACACTCGACAGGTCGAAATACGATTTTGCTGGCGTGCTGGAAGGGCGGATACTCAACGTAGCCAAGGATTACCTCGCGCTGAGCGGCTCATATCAGGCGACTTCCCTGATCACAGTGACGTTGGCATCCATCTCCAATTTCAGCGATGGGAGCGGATACCTGGCCGGTACAATCAACTATTCCGCCAGCGACAATGCCTCGATCGCGTTGGGCTCGCTGTACACTTTCGGCAAGACACTGACAGAATACTGGTATTACCCCCAGGCATACTACTTGAAGCTGGAGACATACTTCTGAAAAGAGCTACATGCCGGACGGCGTCAGATCGGCCTGCGCCAGACACTTCCTCCGCTGAGCTGCACGAACAAGTACCCGTTCGCCTCATCGAATGAGTATACCGACGGGTTCGGCAGATTACTCGTGATATTCGTCCAGCTCGTACCGTCGTTGGTCGTCAGGAATACACCATTATCGTCTACCACGACAAGATTCGTATCGACAGCGGCCACACCAACTCCGGACTGGCCGCTTCCCGGGACTCCGCTGCCGATGTATAACCAGCTCATGCCGTTATCTTCTGAGAGATACACCTGCGATCCATACGCCCCGGCATATACTTTCGATCCCACTGCGGCGAGGGAAGTAATATATGGGGCGCCCGTGTAGTACGGGCTGGTGTTCACAAGTCCGCTGTCGTTCGCGGTCCAGCTAGCACCGTTGTCCGACGACAGGTACATACCGGACTGTGTGCCGGCAATGATGTTCGCCCCTGATACGACCAGCGAAGTGACGGAAGTCCCGTAGCTAATTCCGTTGTTCGCGGCCGACCATGACAGCCCGTTATCGGTTGATTTAAAAATTCCATTCGAAGAAGTCCCTGCAAATATGACGGAGTCAACTGCTTTGATGCAGTAGATGGTTTGATACGCCCCGCTGAACGGCGTGCCGAGCCCCGAGTCGCTTGCTGTCCAGGTTGCACCACCATCCGTAGATCTCATGATCCCGGTCTGATAGTTATAGTCGCCAATTAACAAATTACCGTTCACGGCTGCGATCGTATAATCACCCGATGCGAGACTCGAATCCGTGATGACCCAGTTGTTGCCGCCATCCGTCGATCGAAACACTCCGTAGTTGCCGGCTGCGTACAAATCGGATCCGCTCGCGACGATATTGTAAAACCCCGTAAGCCCGTTTACCTGTGACCAGCTCCCCCCACCGGAGGGTGGTCCGACTATACTTCCCTGTTTGTTACAGCCTTCAACGATGAGGGCCGAAACGATAGTGAACAATAATATGGCGTGCCTGTTCATGCGAATTCCTGGCAAGGTTAGTGAAAATTGAGCGACGAAGCAGAGACTGCAATGCTGCAGGAGTCCTGGAGCTTACCTGTGAAATGTATGGGATCGAAATTCCTGTAAGATAAATCTTTCAGAAACACTGCCCGAGTCTCCTTCTCGTGAAAAATTACCTCAGGCTTCTTTAAATTCCAATCCATTATTGCGGAAAGTGATGATGTAGAGCTATTCAAGACGGTGAGCGATGTCTGAGGGCCGGGACTCAATACGTGTCCTGGACTGGGATCAGATCGCAGTACCAAAACCCGGTGTCGAATGGATCCGAAGGACCTGACTCGCCGCCAGATTCCGATTGAGTTCTTGAGTATTTCCTATGAACGATCTCGCCCTTTCTGAAACGGATCGGTTCTTTGAATATAGGTCCGTCATAGACGAATGAGTGGTACTCGCCGTTTTCGCCGCAAGGATCTACGTTTGGTGGAAGGCTATCGATGAACGAGCGATCGATCGTTTTCCCGGCAAAGCTCTTATCCAGATATTTTTCGTCGACACAAACCGTGATCGCCTTGAAACCTAGTTCGATGAATTCCTCTATCAACCTCTTGGTCGGAATTTTCCAAATCGGGAACAGGCAAGTCATACCAATTCTCGACAAGGCATCTTCCCTGTATTTACGAAGGTCATCCAGGAAGATGTCGCCGAACACTGCGGTTCTGATCCCGTCCCTGGTCAGCTTCACAAGGTGCTCCATCATAAGCTTCTCATAGGTCAGCATATCGGGCATTTCAGGTAGCTTGACCTGTACCAGAGGTATCCCTATAAGCTCAGCCTGTCGTTCGAGAAGTTCGGTCCTCACTCCGTGCATCGACACCCTGTCGAAATGCTCGTTGACGGTGGTTAGAAGACATGAGACATGCGGCTCACCCGCCAGGATGATCTTGTGCAACGCAAGGGCGGAATCTTTTCCGCCGCTCCAGTTGAATACCGCTTTACGGCCGCTCACTTCGATCCTTCGCTCAGCACATCACCGCTTCGGACCGTAATACTCTTTTGTTCGCTCCGCAATACCGGGCCGATGAATCAGAAGCTGTTCTCTTCTACCGCAGCTTCCTGCATCAGGTAGCTGTGGACAGCGGCGGCGCATTTTCTTCCTTCCGCGATCGCCCAGACGATGAGCGACTGTCCGCGCCTCATGTCTCCGCAGGCAAACACCTTCTTGAGCGTTGTGGCGTGCGCATTCTCGGAGTCGCCGAATTCGGCTTTGACGTTCCCGCGCTTGTCGAGTTCTAGCCCCGCCTCTTTGAGTTCGTTAAGCATCCCTTCATGCGTCGGATGCACGAACCCGGCAGCAATAAGCACAAGATCCGCCTTCAATTCAAACTCACTTCCGGGGATCTCGGCAAACTTTCCGTTTTCAAATTTGACCTGGACGCATTCGAGCGCAGTGACTTCGCCCTTTTCATTGCCTTTGAACGACCTGGTATTGATACTCCACATTCTCTTGACGCCTTCCTCGTGGCTCGACGATGTGCGAAGGATCATCGGCCAGTAAGGCCATGGTGTACTTTCGGGACGCTGCTCGGGCGGCTTCGGAAGAACCTCGAGCTGTGTGACGGATTTTGCGCCCTGCCTGTTCGACGTCCCGAGACAGTCGGAACCGGTGTCACCACCGCCGATTATGACGACATCCTTTCCTTTAGCGAGTATCTGCCGTTTCACTGCATCTCCGGCATTGACCCTGTTCTGCTGCGGCAGGAATTCCATAGCGAAATGTATTCCCTTTAGTTCCCTTCCCGGGATTTCGATATCCCTCGGCTTCTCGGAACCACCGGCCAGTATTACAGCGTCATAATCTTCGACGAGCTTCATTGCCGGGATGTCTGTCCCTACGTTGACACCGGTCTTGAACTCGACTCCCTCGATGGTCATTTGTTCGAGGCGGCGGTCGATGACGGATTTCTCGAGCTTGAAATCCGGAATGCCGTACCTCAGAAGGCCGCCTATCCTGTCGTTCTTCTCGAAGACAGTCACGATATGACCTGCCCTGCAGAGCTGTTGAGCCGCAGCTAGTCCGGAAGGCCCCGAGCCGACAATCGCCACCTTCTTTCCACTCATGACGTACGGCATGCGCGGCTTCACCCAGCCTTCTTCCCAGCCCTTATCGATTATGGTACGCTCGATCCCCTTGATGCTCACCGGTTCCTCGTGGATGCCGAGAGTGCAAGCCGTCTCACACGGTGCCGGGCACAGTCTACCGGTGAACTCGGGGAAATTATTCGTCGAGAGGAGGTTGTCCAGCGCCTCGCGCCAGTGACCTTTATATATCAGGTCGTTCCACTCAGGGATATAGTTCTGTACCGGACAACCCGTATCGCCATGGCAGAAAGGTATTCCGCAGTCCATGCAGCGAGCGGCCTGGATCTTCGCATCCGCCGAGTGAAACCTTCTCTCGAATTCTCTGTAATCCTTCAACCGCTCCGCCGGCGCTTCATGCTCCGGAACGGCTCTTTTATATTCCATGAATCCTGTCGGCTTACCCATGAACTACTTCTCCTTCCACAACGACACCGCCCGTACCGACTGCAGCCTGTTGTTCTTTTGCCAACTGCGC
>JAJZNW010000043.1 GCA_021811615.1 Bacteroidota bacterium | reverse complement strand
ATGCCTCCAGTTCGCTGACGGCTACCGGAATAGATACTGTCGCCTCGGTGCAAACGCCCTCGAAGTTTGCCCTGGAGCAAAACTATCCGAATCCTTTCAACCCGACTACAACGATTATGTTTTCTGTGCCGGAAGCAGCGCATGTTACGCTCAAGGTGTACAACACGCTGGGCCAGCAGGTGTCGACACTTGTCGACAGCTACATGAGTGCCGGAATGCATTCTGCGGTGTGGAACGGTTCGAGTTGCGCGAGCGGAGTCTATTTCTACAGGCTGGAAGCAGGCAACAAAGCCATGATTAAGAAGATGATTCTAATAAAGTGATGCATCGATAGGAAAGGCCCGGCTTACTAGTCGAGCAGCCATAAATCAAGATGTCCACAAGGTCGCCCTCAGAAATGGGGCGACCTTTTTTTTGTGCAACTCACGACGAGCCGCCTCGTCCGCCATTAATGTGTACCACCTAACCAATTCACCGGAATGATCGTGTAAAATTTATACGCGGCCTGATGCGATTCGATGAATATTCGAGAGAATCTTCCGGCCTGAGGATTGAATATTATTCTCCTATCAGGTTCCAAGGAGCCAAGTCGAAGGAGGGGCCGTCATGAACAGGCCGTCCGGCCAACCGGTCGGCGTGCGATGGCGGGTCCGGCCGAGTTCAGGCCATCCTTACAGAACGCGACTTGATTTGTACTCTATCAGAAGGGAATCCCGGGCGAGGCCGACTGGGTATCGCCGTTACGGAGCCTGCAAAAGACATCGCATTGGAGTTGCCGGAATTGAATACGCAATCAATTGGCTCCGATTCTCGTTCATATATGCTCGCGCGAGCCTTCACTGTGTTGGTTTTCAGTATTATAGCTGTGTCGTCTCTTTTATGTACGCCGGGATCCTGTGACGCAAATCCAGGTCATTGGGTAACAGCTTACTACGGAGCCTGGGAACTCGGTAACGGCTCGAACGGTTACCTCCCCGTTTCAGATGTCGACTTTTCCGCCTTCACCAACGTTATCGATTTCGCTCTTGTGCCGAATGCCGATGGCACGATTGATACTTCCACAAATGGAATTACAAGCGAGGGGACGGAGAAACTCATTCACGCGGCGCACTCTGCCTCCGCGAAGGTGTTGATATGCGTCGGAGGAGCCGGAAGCGGAACGGACTTCGAGCGTGCTACCGATACCGGGCACCTCAGCAAGTTCGTCCGAAATCTTATCGAATTTGTCAGGGTAAATAGATTCGACGGAATAGACATCGACTGGGAACCGATCAACGCTCAGGATTACTATCCCTTCACAGCACTCGCCAGAGCGCTCCACGATTCTCTCAAGGCGATTTCAAATGCCGATCTGCTCACTACAACATGCACTCCCGGAAATGAGAAGATCATGTCGCTCGATCAGAATTATTTTGATCAGGTAAATATTATGACGTATGAGATGTCCTTTCCTACAGGCGGATGGGTCGTCTGGTTCAATTCGCCTGTCTACGACGGCGGTCTGAAATTTCCAGGCTTGAAGACGCATCTCCCTTCCATAAAAGCGGTCGTTGACAACTTCGAGGCGGCGGGGGTCGCTCCTGACAAGATCGGTATCGGTGCCGAACTTGGCGGGACAGTCTGGACGGGCGTAACAGAACCGGACGAATCGCTCTTCTCACTCAATTCCATCATGTATGACGTCCCTCTTTACTCAAATGACAGCACCGGAATAATGCAGCGTTACTACAAGCCTTATTACTATCACTGGGACTCCCTGGCGCAAGTCGGTTATCTCAGCATTCCGCAGCAGCAAGGAAAACCCGCTTGCTTCGTTTCGTACGACGATTCAGGGTCGATCGAAGCAAAGGCGCGGTTCATCAGGAAGGAAGGTCTCGGTGGAATCATAATATACGAGCTTGGAATGGGATACCCAGGGCATGGATCTTATCCACTTCTGAAGTCGATCGAGTCGGACTTCCTATCCTACGTTCCAATCAACAGCGGTAATGTCGGCCTTTTCGGAGATCTCGATCAAAATTATCCCAACCCTTTTAATCCGGTAACCGCAATTTCATTCCGGATCGATGCACCGGCGCACGTAACGCTCGACATCTACAATATTCTCGGACAGAGAATCGTTACCCTGGTAGATAGTTACCTTTTGCCAGGTTCATACTCGAGGGAGTGGAACGGGAGCGGGGACGCGAGCGGCGTGTACTTGTACGCCCTCCGGATAAACAATGTATCAATTATGAGAAAGATGGTTCTTCTCAAATAGGAATGTCAAGTAGGGAAGAGGTCGTACCCAAATCACATGGATATCGCCTCAACCATAACTTGAAAGGATTATTTCACATGAAATGTCGATCAGAATGTTCACGCTTGAATAGCCTGAGCAGCCCGGTACGCCGGGTACCGATTATTCAATGGTTGTACTTGGCAGCTGTAGTAATATTCTCAGTATCTTCCGCGTCCGACAGTTTCGCGCAGGGACGGCACTGGGTCACTTGCTATTATCCCGGCTGGGAAGTCGGTAACGGCACGAACAGCAATCCTCCGCTCAACGTAGTCAACTTCTCCTCCATGACTGCCGTGGTTTATTTCGGCTTCACTCCTTACCCGGATGGCGCGATCGACACCTCTGACAACATGAGCAGCGAGGGATCAAATGCCCTTGTACTCGATGCGCATGCGGCAGGGACTGCGGTTATAATGGGGATAGGCGGCTGGCAGACTCAGAAGCAGTTTGAAGGAGCGACCCGGCCAGCCGAACTCGACACCTTCGTGAGAAATATCGTGAAGTTCGTCAGGAGAAATCACTACGACGGCGTGGACATCGATTGGGAGCCATTGACTAATTCCGACTATGCTGCTTTCGCAAATCTGACGAAAGCATTAAGAGCGGCTCTTCCGCATCCTTACATCCTGACCGCAGCCACGAGTTCGGGGGCTCAGAATCTTATGGCCTCGTTGTATCGATACTTCGACGAAATAAATCTAATGACCTACGACCTGTCGTTCCCGTCGGATGGATGGGTAACATGGTACAACAGCGCCTTGTACGACGACGGGATAACCGTAGGCTGGTCGAAGCCGGTTCCGGCGTGTGACAACATAGTGAGGAAGTTTACGGGCGCAGGAGTACCGGCTTCAAAGATCGGCATCGGTGCGGAATTAGGGGGCGCGGTTTGGCGGGGAGGACTTATGTCGGACGGTAAAGGAGTCACGGGCCCCGATCAGAAATGGATATCTCCTCCTTCCGTCCGCTTCGATGTCCCGCTTTACTGGCACGATGGATCGGGAATAATGCAGAAATACTATTCAAAGTCTGACGAACGTTGGGATCCAATCGCCAAGGTGCCTTATCTGAGTATTCATGCCGCGCGAAATTCCGGCGATATGTTTGTCTCATATGACGACTCGGCGTCGATTGCGGCGAAGGCAGCCTATGTGAAGAAGAAAAGACTCGGCGGCATCATCCTGTATGAGCTTGGCTGGGGATATCCCGGCGATGGGAAATACCCTCTGCTGGGAGCGGCCGGCAACGCTTTCGGCAAGTCACTTGAACGGCTTTCGATGTTCCATGGAATGAAAAGAATCAGGCTGAGCGCAAGGCAGCGTCATTAGCCTCTCTCCGGGATGAACTGGTACTTTGTAAATGATGAAGAAGATCGAAGCTTGGTTATGCTGGAGCCTGGTAGTTTTCGCACTGATTGTCATGCCTTTCAACGGCGTCCCGGTGATTGCCGGCCCGTTGCAATCACATTGGGTGACCGCGTATTATGGCGGATGGGAATTGGGCACAGGGAGCGACGGATATCTCCCCGTGTCCGACGTCGATTTCAGCGCGATGACCGACGTTGTTTATTTCGCGCTCGTCCCGAATCCGGACGGGACCCTGGACACTGCCGACAACGATATCACGAAGGAGGGAGGAGCCGCTCTCGTTAAAGCCGCTCATGCCGCGGGGGCCCATGTCTTGATTTGCGTCGGCGGTTGGGCAACCGAAAAAGACTTTCTGGCTGCCACAGCGCCTGCGATATTGAACAAATTTGTGTCGAACCTTGTGACCTTCGCCAGGACGGGAGGGTATGACGGCATAGACATCGATTGGGAACCTCTCACTCATGGAGATGACTCACAATTCGTGGCACTCGTGAAATCTCTGAGGAATTCAGTGGGGACGAATTTCATATTAACCTCGACCGCGGGGTCCAGCTCGGTCATGGCAAACGCGCAAAAGTATCTCGACCAAATCAACATAATGACTTACGATATGTCCGGCGATTTCCCCGGCTGGGTAAGTTGGTTTAACAGCCCTATATACAACGACGGGATTACTTTCCCCGGCACCCAGGAATACGTCCCTTCTATTGACGAGGAGGTGAAAAAATATGAGGCCGCCGGGATACCTGCCGCTAAACTCGGGATAGGAGCCGAATTCGGAGGAACAGTGTGGCAAGGGATAGATCTTCCTGGGCAGTTGCTTAACGGACTCCTTTCAGTCCAGTATGATGTACCATTATATTCACCCGATACCATGGGGATAATGCAGAAATACTATCGTTCATCGTATTACCACTGGGACGCGAATACCGAGGCGTGCTATCTAAGCATACCTTCACTCCTTCCCGTCGACGCGCTATTTATTTCATACGACGATTCGAACTCCATCGCGGCTAAAGCCGAATACATAAAAGAGAAAGGCCTCGGCGGAATAATTCTCTATGAACTAGGAATGGGATATCCTGGAAATGGGACCTACCCGCTTTTGAAGACGGTCAAGCAACAGTTCAGCCAGTTCCTGGTCAAGCCACCGCCGCCCCCACCACAACCGCCAATTGCGGCGAAGTTCCAACAGCCTTACCCGAATCCTTTTAGCCGCAGTATTACGATTCCTCTTGTGATTAACGCTGCCGGGGACGCTGACGTGGAAGTATATGACGTCCTCGGCCAAAGAGTTGCCACGCTTTATTCCGGTTACATGAAGACAGGCACTCACGATTTGAGCTGGAGCGGATTCGGTCACGCGAGCGGAGTTTACATCTGCACACTGGTGATGGGAAGACTTCGGGTCAGTACGAAAATGGTTTTACTTCATTGACCGTCATCAGCCCCACCGTGAACCTCCTCGGATGAACGATTCCTTCGGGCGTAAATTGTTTGACACGCTATGCCGGCAGACTCTTAAAGCGCATCTCTTTTCGGTCTGTTAAGACCCTTATCGGTTCACGCGCGACTTACTGCCGAATCCTAAGAGAAATTTCCCTGTGATAGAAGTGAGTAATTCTCCACATACGGCAAGTACGGTTTCCGCCGCCCTGTCGTAAATCCGGTAACTCGAGTAGTCGTGAAACCTGTCGGTCCAGGGCTCGAGCCACGGCCGGTTGAAGTCGATTTGCTCGAGTGAATCGAATCGGCTATTGAAAGCGTAGCGGATGAACTTGCGTGTGAGAATGATATCCGCGTCGGGCTGGGATGGCCTTTTCGCCCATGAGATACCCAGAAGCCAGAATCTGTTCGAGTATTCGATACCGCTCATGACGCCGCCGATTCTCCCGTCATCATGCAGATAGCAGACTTTCAACATGCCGGTCCCTGTCGAGAGTTCAGCTAAGTCAATAAGGAATCGGATGAGATTTCCGTCATAGGCGATTTTTCCCGAGCAGGCTTCACCGTCTGATCGTCGGGCGGGGACCTGCATCATCTTCAAAACCGATTCGAGTTCCTGGCGCTCGGGGGTATGGACCTCTGAAGTCAAACCGATGTTTTCAGCGACTGGCCTCAAAGGCGGTTCATCCTCCGGATACTTTCGACGGTGAACGGGGATACGTAATAGGTCCTGGTCTTCTGCAAACTCTATCCACGGGGTGAGCTCTCTTTTCACGTAGAAGTGGAGACCCTGTTTTCTCAGAGACGATTCCAGCCCGACAGCATCGATGGATGCGGTTCTGACGCCGCTCAGGTAAACCGGCAAGCGGAAGGATGCAAATGCATCCAGAATATCCAAGAGTGCCGGTTCGTTTCTGTAAAAGAGTATGCCCGATCCGCTGCCGAATGCGGAGGCTCCGAGAATTTCCAGATGCGGAGTGACTGGGCTTCCTATTCTGACGAGGGGAGCGAGCGCAGTTACTTCTCCCCCCGATTCGGCCACGAGGATCCTGAGAGTCCCGGGCGGGCACAAGTTCATCACGCATGCTTCAATCCACTCGTGGCGAAGAAATGGAGTAGCGTGAATATATGCCAACTCGTCGCACACTGCTCTAAGTTTCTTCAATTCTTCGAGACCTTGTATCACGCGTATCATTCGGCGGCAAACCTCACTTGATTCCAGAAAGTGGAACGAGAAGGATCTTAGGACAATGATACCCTTTCAGGCCACTTGTTAGCTTTGTCGGTCTGACCAGTGCCAGTGCGAATAGGGATCCGAACGATCCGGGGGAAACGCGAAAGTCGATATCGCGTGCACGCGCATTCTTTCGACCGCCGCCACGCTTTCAAAAGGAACTTCCCCGACATGGACTTCATCTCCCAATGTAGCGAACAATTCCTGGTGCACGGCCTCAAATGATGCCTTAAACATAACCGTGTGCAGTCCAAATGCGCCGGCGAGATATTCGGCCAGCTCCGTATTGAGATCGATCCTCCAGTCCGGACGCACCGTTGTCACATCCGCCACGATATTCACGACACCTGCGTCGAGCCACTCGGCAGCATTGCCGATCAGCATGTCCATAGTTTCATCCGCTACGGATGGTACGAACCGCGGTGCATCCATCTCGAACAGTGCGTCGAGATTGCGGCAGTTCGCAAGCGATACTGCCTCCCTTGGTCTGATATCCGAATGCAGGCTTTCACTTCTGAATTGTATCCTCTTCACACCGGTCTCAGCGCAGAGGTCCAGATAAATTGGCAGCATGTCTTTTGTAAGCTTCAGACTTGAAGACTCGATCCGGGTGATTGTCGGGATACCGAAGCGGCGAGCCGTGAGTATTGTCTGCCTGGGAGAGAGTTTCCTGTGGTGCTCATTGTGTCCGATCAGGACCCTTATGGCGGAAATGCGGTTGAAGTAATTCTCAAGGCAATTCTCCATCAATTCGGGGGAGCAATCCGGATCGAATACGGAAGTTAACGGTTCCATTTCCTCCACCGCACTGCCTGTCGGATTGGGGTTGAATGTCTCTACGGATTTCATCTATCGACCTCCATTTCTGTTATTGTTCCAAAGTTATGTATGATGTGACTCGCCGGATTCTCCGCCTATTTCGTTCGCCGCTTGGCGCCCGGGATTTCAGGCCGTTCGATGTGGTCTCGGTCCGGGGCGATTCGTCCGCATTGCCTATCCCGGGGGGTAGGTGTAATTGGCCGGTCACAGGGAAGATTCCTTCAGGAGAACTTGAAAACGGCACGATCGGACTCAGCCACCCTGCAGGCGGCGTGTGCAGTTTGTCGACGATTACCCGTCGGGGGATCGTCTTGATTCTATGAGTGAAGGTGCCTAGAACATGGTACAAGTATATCATTGCAAGCGATGCCCGACATTTGCGCCTTATGGTGACACAGCAGGTGCTCTGGTTCGCGAACTTGCCCGGATTGCTCTCATCAGTGTACCCGGGATCCGGTATGATCCGGTGACGTTTTCGCTGATCGCTGAACGAGGTCGAAAAGTGCCGGGCACGATCGATTATCCACACCAATCTCTCGTTAATGAAACCTGCCTGATTGATGAGACCTATTCGCCGGATGATTGGAGCGGGTTTCACCTTGATGTCGAATTCTTCAGTACGAAGTATCGAAATGAGCTCCGTGACGAGAAGGCTGTCGCGATGTATGTTTCTAAATTCAATTGAGTTCCAATATTGACCCGAGTAACGGATGTAACTTGCGAGGGCATTTAATACTGCAGGCCTGTTCTCAGCAGCCGTCAGTACATCTGAACAAGTCGGGCGCTTTTCCTGCCCGGCAGTGCTCCCCGTCCGTTTGTCTGTCAGACATCGATTCATCATCAGAAGTGTCCTGTGGGTCGTTACACCCCAAGCGCTTTCATGCCTGGCATACATTGGAATTCCGCCGATGACTCTACCGCCGGAATAAACAAGAAGAACGTGAAGAGAGTACATTTGGCCGGTGAAAGTCTGTCTCCAGGTTTCCAGGAGATCCTGGAAGGAGAGACAGTCTTCTTTGGGACACACGGACGCGATCTCTTCCCATCTCTCCTTCATGGCAAACAGATCGCACATGTCGTCGATGATTCGAATGGACGTTCCGCCGGGCATATCTGTCCCAACGTAGAGCGATACTGAGCTCCAGCGTTCCCCGATGTCGCTGCATTTCTGCCCAACATGCATGACCAATCAACACTCTCCTTTCTCTCGCTGAGATTAATATGCACCGTATCTTCCATACCAACCGGCTCAAAGCTCGTGCCGCTTGGTGAACCAACGGTCTTTGAAGAAACGACTTCGTTAATGGCGATTCGTGAACAGACAACCCCAGCCGATATCCGGAAGAATCTGGCAATGTGTAATCTGGAATCACATTACGTCTGAGTCGTGTGTAGTTGCGAAACAGCTGATGTGTTCCTTGATACGATGTACCTTACGGTCTCAACACTGTTTGCAGCTCATTTGATCGAAATGGCGGATCGTTTGGACACAATTCACGGCATCTTTCCGCTCGGCACGCTGCTTGAGCTATTGAGCGTTGAAGAGCGTCCTTCCTTTACGGCAGAGACCTTGGAGAGAATTTGTGACTGTAACGGCCTTCAGCTCTGCGCAAGTGAATGGGAGAGCGTCCAAGAATGTCACTCGATCGCATACGGAGAGTTGCAGGAAGCTCTGGACGTTTGGAGCGTATGAACATAATACCGGAGAGGCAGTTTTATGTGTGGAATCGTAGGATACATAGGCAAAAGAGTTGCCATACGCGTTCTTGTAAACGGACTCTACAACCTTGAGTACCGCGGATACGATTCAGCGGGAGTCGCAGTCGTAAGCAATTCGAAAATCCATTACGTCAAATGTCCCGGAAAGGTGGAATTCCTTGCACGTTCAGTGGTGGGAAAGCTGCCCGATTCGGATCTTGGAATAGCGCACACCCGGTCGGGAACACATGGCGGCCCTTCGGTTCAGAATGCACATCCGCAGTTCGATTGTACGCAATCTATTGCCGTGGTTCACAATGGAGTCATCGAGAACTCAGGCATGCTGCGGGAATCGTTGGTGGAACTCGGCCATTCGTTCAAATCTGAAACGGATTCGGAGGTGATCTGTCATCTTATCGAGGAAAGATCGAAGCACAACAATACGATAGAGGCCGCAGTCCTGGCTGCCCTTTCTGAACTCGATGGGTCGTACGCCCTGGCCATCGTCCACTCAGGCTCTCCGGATCTGCTGATTGCGGCCCGCAAGGGAAGCCCGCTGATGATTGGTGTAGGAGAAGGGCAGTTCGTTGTCGCTTCCGATGAAGCGGTCCTGGTCTCGCATGCGGGGAGAGTAGTTCATCTCTTGGATGGTCAGGCGGCTTTCATTACAAGAGAAGGGGTGAGCATAAGGACGCTGGAGAATGCGGAGGTACACTTCGATATGGAGGACGTAAATCGGTCTGCCGAAGAGATTGGCAGGGGCGGATACAACCATTTCATGGAGAAGGAAATCTTTGAACAGCCCGCAGTGCTTACCGATGTATTGCGAGGGAGGATAACGGAAGAGGACAATTCCGAAAATGCGGGCGGTCTCCTCCGCGTGGCGCCGAGGCTCCAATCTGCAAGGCGAATAGTGCTCGTTGGGTCCGGAACGTCATGGCACTCCGCGTTATACGGAAAGTGCGTCCTCGAAAGGTACCTCAAGATTCCCGTGGATGTGGAGCGCTCGTACGATTTCACGGACAGGAACCCAGTCGTCGGAAAGGAGGATGCGGTCATCGCGATTAGTCACGGCGGCGAAACACCCGAAACACTTGCGGCGATCAGGATTGCCAGATCGAAGGGAGCAGCGACACTTGCGATAAACAGTGCAGGGGGCACACTTCTCTCCCGTGAATGCGATGCCGGTATATTCATAAATGCAGGCCGTGGAAGTGGAAATGCGTCCATCCAAACGTTCACCTCACAAGCGGCTACCTTCGTGCTGCTGACGCTTTCCCTTACCCGCGGGTGTGAATTGGAGTTCAAGGAATGGCTGGAGATCACAAAACAACTCTGCAGGCTGCCGGATCTTGTGTCGGAGACTCTTCGGCTCGAGCCGTACATCCGCGAGATCGCGGACGAGTTTGCGGGTTCGGCCAACCTGACTTATCTCGGCCGCGGTTTCAACTACCCGGTAGCGTTGGAAGGGGCCATGGAGCTGAAAGAAATATCGGGAATTCAGGCGGAGGGGTATCCCGCTGCGGAAACGAGGAACGCCGCAACAGCACCTGTGAGAAGCGGGATGCCGGTCCTTTTCATCGCTCCGCACGACTCAACATACGAAAAGGTATTGAGGAACATGTTGGAAGTGAAAGTGCGGGGAGCCCGCCTGATCTCGATTGTCGACGAGGAAGACGAAAGGATCCGAGAACTTTCCGAATACACCATCAGGATACCGAAGACGCTGGACGTACTGACTCCTGTCCTGTCAATCGTTCCGCTTCAGCTACTCGCATATCATATCGCGCTGCTCAGTGGACGCGATGTTGACAGGGCCGCTGATCCTGCCGGGATGGTAGCGGTGGAATAGAGTGAGCCGAAGGTCTTAAAGCATGCGGGCTATCGGAAAAGTGGCCACCACAGAGAGAGAGCAGAACAAGCAGGATGTCGTCCTTGCGCGACACTGCCCGGTGAAAATATCGGATTGGATCCGGCTGCTCCTGCAGGCCGGGCCGGCGTCGACCGATTTCAATCCTACGCGGTCACTGGAGTCAATAGTAAGTTCGAAAAGGCCAGATCGTACCAGAATGCGAATCTCGTCATCATCTTATGCTGCGGGGGATTTCGATGCGGATTACGGGGATCCGTTGGCCTGGAGAGAAGGTAATGCGATTTTAACCCCGGTGAAACGACTGAACGAGCTGCGATCAAGCGAGGAAGGCAGCTGCACCAGGAATTGGCACGGAATCTTAAGCGGTCTATATTTTTGTTTGGAAGGAGAAGTGTAACGGAGAAGTTCCAGATAGAGATATGGAACGGGCGGACGGAATTTGGCGAAAAGGGGAGGAACGGGGAAACAAAACTGTGTAGAAGCTTCACACCGCCTGAGCATACTGTAGCCGGGCCGGAGTTGCACGGCGATTCCGCAGAGGATGATGTGCCATGATGCTGAGGGGTGTCGGTTCGCGGAAGCGGCGGGTGTGCCTGGCTGCAATTGTTCTTCTTGAGCTTTTCCTCGGCTCGATACAAGCTGAAGCGAAGCCGTGGGTAATGTGTTATTTCCCCGGATGGGAGCTCGGCAACGGAAGCACCAACAGCACGCCGCCGCTAAGCGCCTTGGACTTTTCCTCCATGACCGCAGTCGCCTACTTCGGGTTCGGACCCAATTCCGACGGTACGATCGATACGTCATACGCAAACCATAAAGCCGCGAGGCTCCTGGCCGGCGCCGCCCACGCGAAAGGAGCAAAAGCTCTGGTCTCCATAGGAGGCTGGAATACTCAAAGCGGGTTTGCCGGCGCGACCGATTCCTCCAATATCGGCACATTCGTGCAGAACATCCTTGACCTGGTCAAAGAATACGGTTTCGACGGCGTCGATCTCGACTGGGAGACTTATTCAGGGCCGATACCGTCATCCGATTATCCGAACTTCACGCGTCTTGCTAAATTGCTCCGCGACAGCTTGAACGAGATGGGCAACGGAATGCTCCTGACGTCGACGAGCAGCAGCGGCAATCAGAATTTGATGGCGGCGACTCAGAAGTATTTCAACGAGATCAACCTGATGACTTACGACCTATCCGCGGAATACGGTGGCTGGCCCACATGGTACAATTCAGCCTTGTACAGCGACGGTGACTCACTTGATGGGCAGCCACTCCCGAATGTGAACAGCATGGTGCATCAATTCGAAAAAGCAGGCGTCGATTCGGCGAAGATTGGAATAGGCTGCGAATTTGCCGGAACCGTATGGGAAGGGGCGAGCCTTCCGGATGTGCTCCCTCTGTCCATCACGCTGTCTTCCACAAGCGACGTTCCCCTTTATGATTCGAGCGGAACAGGCATCATGCAGAAGTATTTCAACCCTGTCTACTATCACTGGGATCCGGTAGCTCAGGTCGGATATCTCAGCATACCGGCGGGGATACTATCGCTCTTGTCTCCCAGCTATTTCATCACTTACGACGATTCGAACTCCATCGCCGCAAAATTCGACTACATCAGGCAAAAACATCTGGGCGGCCTGATCATCTATGAGCTGGGCTGGGGTTATCCTCCGGGAAGCACGGACTACCCCCTGATGGAGGCAGTCAAGAATATTTTTAATGATACGGCGACCACC
>JAJZNW010000132.1 GCA_021811615.1 Bacteroidota bacterium | reverse complement strand
ACGACTTCGACATGAAGATAATTACAGATCAATGCCAATGTGGCAATGAATGGCAATTTGTCATTTTATTGAATCTTAGCCTCTGTGATTTTATATTTTTTCAAATTCAATGCGCGTATTTCTTTTTGTTCCCTGTTTCGTAGATCAGGTTTTTCCTAACGTCGCCGTCAGCTCTTTGAAGGTCCTTAAGCACCTTGGATGCGACGTCGTCTTCCCGGAGAACCAGACCTGTTGCGGCCAACCTGCTTATAACTCCGGATACCGCGACGAGGCCCGCCTAATGGCAATGCACGAGGTGAACGCGCTGCTTACCCTCACCCCTTCTCCCGCACCCTCAACCAGGTACGACTTCAATTTCAAACAAGACTACATCGTCGGCCCCTCAGGCTCGTGCGTGGCGATGATAAGAAATTTCTATCCTGAACTCCTCGCAGACGATCCGCGGTTCGAACAAGTCTCCAAGGACATGTCAAAACGGACTTACGAGTTCTCGGAATTCATAACGAAGGTAATCGGCACAGAAAGATTCACCGGGAAACTGGATGCAACTGTTTCATATCACGACTCCTGTCATGCACTTCGCGAACTCGGCGTCAAAGACGGACCGAGGGAAATACTGAAAAGAATCTACGGCTTGCGTCTCATCGAGCTTCCATACAGCGAGGTGTGTTGTGGATTCGGAGGAACATTTGCGGTAAAGTACCCGGAAATCTCGACAGCTATGGGAGATGAAAAGCTGAAAAATTTCTATGATACTGGCGCGGACATTCTCGTGTCGGGGGATTCGAGTTGCCTCATGCACCTCGAAGGGCGCGCACGACGAATGGGATCCACGAAAAGATTCGCCCACATCGCAGAGATCATGTCTGAAAGCATCGACGGGAAGCGCGCGGAATGACAGAGCTGAAATCAAGAAATTTCAAGCGGCTCTATAAGAAAGAGATTGCCGATCAAAAACTCCGGGCAAATTTAAAGAAGGCAACAATCCAGGCCTCAGACAAGCGAAACGATTCTTTTGCGGAGGTCGATTTCAATTTCCTGAGAAACGAAGCAAAGAAGATAAAGCAGGAATCCGTTTCACACCTGAACGATCTCCTTTCACAATTCGAGGACCGCGCTCACAAAAACAATTGCACCGTCTTTTACGCCGAGTCCCCCGAGAAAGCGAACGCTTATATACTCGAGGTCGCCCGGAAAAATGCGGTTAAGAAGATTGTGAAATCCAAATCGATGGTCACAGAGGAAATTCAGCTCGTACCATTCCTCGAAAAGTACGGCATCGAAACTGTCGAGACCGATCTCGGCGAATACATAATCCAGCTGGCAGGTGAAACACCGTCGCACATCACGGCACCGGCAATCCATAAGTCAAGGACAGAAATCGCTCAGCTACTTCATGACAAGATCGGCATCGAGTTGAACGATGATCCGGCCTTCTTGACAGGAGAAGCGAGAAAAGCCTTGAGGGAGAAATTCCTCTCGGCGGAAATGGGTATCTCGGGTGCGAACTTCCTCGTCGCGGAGAACGGAACCGTCGTAGTAGTCGAAAACGAAGGCAACGCCCGTCTCTCCACCTCCGCAGTGAAGGTTCACGTCGTCGTTACGGGCATTGAAAAAGTGATCCCGAGATTCTCCGATTTGAGAATTTTCATGCGGCTCCTCGGCCGCAGCGCTACGGGACAGAAACTTACAAGCTACGTCTCCCTCATTCGCGGACCTCGCACAGACAAAGAGAAAGACGGCCCCGAGGAAGTACATATCGTTTTGCTCGACAATGGCAGAAGCCGCTTGCTCGGGAGTGAACATCAGGAGGTCCTTCACTGCATTCGCTGCGGGGCCTGCCTGAACGTCTGTCCGGTTTACCGCAACATTGGCGGACATGCTTACGGCTCGGTTTACCCGGGGCCGATCGGCTCGCTGGTCACTCCACTGTTTTTCGGACCGGAGAATGCGCCGGAGTTGCCGTTCGCCTCTTCCCTGTGCGGCAATTGTACGGAAGTATGCCCGGTCGGGATAAGCATACACCACCAGTTGCTTGCCATGAGACAAGAGATCAAGTCGGAAACCAAAGGCGGACTAGAAAAGTTTGTTTTTAAGAACTTCAGGAAGACCATGCTGAGACCTCAGCGGTACAGACTTTTCAGCAGGCTTGCGCGGATATTTTCCTCGACCCCGATAGCCAGGAAAGCGATCAAAGGATGGACCGACTATCGCGACCTTCCGCAATTACCCTCCAGATCATTCAGAGAAATCTATAAATCCAATAAAGGAAAAGGTTGACCGACGACCGCGAGAAGATATTCGCCGCTATCAGGCGCAGCCTGCGCGGAACAGAGAGGTCTGACGCCTTGAGAAGCCCCGCCTCACCTCTGACATCTGTGCATCGAGAAGATCCGGAGCCGCCGTTCAGAAAATTCAGGACTGAACTTGAAGCTCTTGGCGGGTTTGCCGAATCTCTGAAATACGAAACTGATGCCTCCAAATTTATCGCTGAACATACCGAACCCGCGTCTTCCATTTTCATTTACGACCAGGTCGCTACACGCTTCAGATCGCTCGTGGGATCGCTCAGCGAATCGCGGCGTTTGAGATTCGGAAATGAATTCGCCGCCGGATATGACAAACGAGAGGTTGCGAGCTTCGACGCCGCCGTAACCGGCTGTGCCGCCTGTGTGGCCGAGACCGGGACCGTAGTTATTCAGACCGACATGCGCCTCCCGGCGGCCCTTGCCCCTAAATTGTTCGTCGTTGTAGAGCAAAAGCAGCTCGTTGCATCGCTTGACGAACTATTCACGGACACTTTTGGGAATGCAGACGCGAGCAATCTTTTCATGATAACCGGACCAAGCCGGACCGCTGATATTGAGAAGCAGCTTGTCAAAGGGGTCCACGGGCCCAGGGATGTGCTCGTTCTTTTCATCAACGAATAACTAACATGGAGAACGAACGACTCATGTTCAGAAGAACAAATCGGGGCAATGCGATCATTCCTCTTATGTTTGCGATGGTATTCGTTTCTCTCGGCACTGCAACGGCTCAGCAGAGATTCTCGGCGTACGGCGGAATGGGCGTTGTATACTACAGAGCGGATGGCCTTTCCAACTATCTCAACTACGCTGCGCCCGGAAGCATAGTGCCAAATAGCTTCACGAGCGCAATTAGGTTTTTTATCGGAGGAGATTATGCCGTCACTCACAATTGGGCGATCGGCATAGACTACGGCTATATTACGAAAAGCGTCAGCGGCAGCAACTCGATCGGATCTCAGCAAATCAACATGTCATATTCACTTCCCTCGCTCGCGATCAGAAGGATCTTCATGGAAAAGGGATACTCGATCAGGCTTGGCGGTGAGTTCGGTTACCACTTCGGGAGCGTAAGTACATCCTCGCCATACTCGAGCCAGACACAGGACTACTCAGCGGCAGGAGCAGGCGTTAAGCTGAACGGGTCGGTCGATACTCAACTCGATAAGCGTTTATATGTGAGAATTGCCGTCGAGGGAGATGCCGAATTCATTGGTGACCTGAAGGCCAAAGACGGGACTAAGCTCGCCTATCTCGATTATAACTCCAATGCTTTTGTCCCGGTCAATATGGACCTTCTCGGCGTCGGCGTTTCATTCGGGCTTGTTTATTATTTCTAGAACTTGGGCAACAAAATCAGGAGGCTAAATGGGCACATCAGTGGAGAGTATTATACTTGGAATAATACAGGGGCTGACGGAGTTTCTTCCGATAAGCAGTACGGCGCATCTCGTAATCATACCTAAACTTTTTGGCTGGCATGCTCAACTCCTCAACAGTCTTACCTTCGACGTAGCGCTGCACCTTGGTACACTTCTTGCCGTGCTCTCCTACTTTTTCAAAGACACTGCAGAATTGATCGCCGGCTTCTTCCGGGGGCTCTCGAAACGCAGTTTCAGCGCCGATCCGAAGTCACGGCTATCTCTGCTCATCCTCATCGGGACATTGCCCGCAGGTGTATTGGGAGTCTTACTTGAGAAATGGGTTGAGACCAAATTCCGCACACCGGGAGTGTTGGCTGGTGCACTCATCGTGCTCGGCGTTGTGATGTGGTACGCCGAACGAACCGGCAGCCGAATCAAGAAGAACGATTCTCTGAGCATGAAGGACGCCATCATAATAGGATTCGCCCAGGCGCTCGCACTCGTTCCGGGGACATCAAGATCAGGAATAACCATCTCATCCGGACTCTTTCTCGGGTATGATCGTGAGGAAGCCGCCCGCTTTTCATTCTTACTTTCTATACCGGTCATCGCAGGTGCGGCGATTCTCAAGCTGCGAATGTTCGCACACGGGGTCCCGCCGAACGATATCGCACCGCTTCTCATTGGGACATTGTTCTCAGCCCTGATCGGATTTCTTGCTATCAAGTACTTCATGAGGTATCTCCGCAGACACACCATGAACGTCTTCGTGTGGTATAGGTTTATCTTTGCCGCGGTAATCATTATCTTTTTCTATGTTAAGTGAGGAACAATGAAACGGTTAATCTTAGGACTCGCGGCCGCGATGGCTTTCGCCGGCTGCAGCATGAAAGGTCATAACGTGGTACTCGAAACAAACTATGGAAACATCGAAATCAAACTCTTCGACGACGCTGCACCGGTAACCTGCGAGAATTTCAGGAAACTGGTCTCGGAAGGCTTCTACGACAGCCTGCAGTTTCACCGCGTCGTACCTGGCTTCGTCATTCAGGGGGGCGATCCGAATACCAGGACTCCCGACAGGGCAACCTGGGGCATGGGTGGACCGGGCTACACGCTTCCGGCGGAAATTCAGGAGCCGAATCTCCGAGGCTCCGTTGCCATGGCACGCCAGCCCGACCAGGTGAATCCGGAGAGAAGATCGAACGGTAGCCAGTTCTACATCTGCCTCCGCGACCTTCCTCAGCTTGACGGACAGTACACCGTTTTCGGGAAAGTGGTGAAAGGGATGGACGTCGTCGATAGCATCGCGCAGGTACCTCACGATGAAAGGGACATTCCGCTGAAACCGGTGTACATTCTGAAGGCCTACGTCGAATAATGAGCGATTTCGGGAAGTTCGCTGCCTCCATCAAAAAGGGACAACTCTCGAAAATATATTTCATTCACGGGAACGAGGAATATTTCATTTCTCGGTCGATCGACCTTCTGCTGGAAAACGTCGTTCCAAAGGATCAGCGGTCGTTCAATCTTGACGTCTTCGACGGAACGGAGACCAATTCGGAGGCAATACTCTCATCGATTCTCAGTTTTCCCTTCGTCGGCGACAGGAGACTGACAGTTGTAAGACGATTCGATAAAATGGAGAAGAAACAGAGGATCGATGTTGCGGATCACCTCGGCGACGTCCCCGACTCAAATGTGGTATGCCTCGTTGCCGGCGAAGTCAAAACCACTGACGAGACATTCAAAAAAATTTCCGGGAGTGCCGAAGTCGTTACTTTCAATCATCTGAAAGGGGCGGAGCTTTCAGAATTTCTCAAAGATACTGCCCGCTCTCTCGGCAAGGAGCTTGGTCCGGGCGCGTCGGACCTTCTCGTGGATATGATCGGCGATTCGGTGGGAGATGCGATTTTAGAACTGGAGAAACTCTCCCTTTACGTCGGCGACAGCAAGTTAATCGGGATCGATGATGTGACAACGGCCGTCGGGAAGTCCAGGGCCTTCAACATTTTCGAGCTTCAGCGCGCCATCGGCGAAAGGAAGGCCGCACGTGCCCAGGAGATTGCTTACAAGATGCTGGTGAACGGCGAGAAGCCGGTATATATAAACTTCATGCTCGCCCGATACTTTCTCAATCTGCTCGAAGTAAAGCACGACTTGGGGAAACGTATGAACCCGAAAGACATTTCTTCCGCGGTTTTCGGAAGATGGAACCCTTTTATCACTGAATACACCTCTGCCGCCAACGCCTACTCGGTCTCAGAGCTGAAGAAGGCTATCGCGGTCCTCCTTGACATAGATTCGAAACTCAAATCCGGCGGATATCAAGACTCCGAGGCGGTGGTGGTGATGGTTTCTGAAATCCTCGGCGGCGGCGCGGGAAGTCCTACCTGATCGATTCCTGATTTCCGGCTACCACTGCGAGCGTAAGGCGACTTATACAAACCAACTTTCCCTCTCCATCCTCGATTCGAATTTCCCAAACATGCGACCTCTTACCGATATGTAGAGGGGTCGCTTTACCGTAAACGTACCCGCTCCTTACGCTTCTAACGTGGTTGGCATTGATCTCCATCCCGACGCAGTATTCTTTTTCTGGATTTATAGCGAGCACCCCCGCGATACTTCCCAGTGTCTCCGCGAGTGCCGCCGATGCACCACCATGCAGGATTCCGTAAGTCTGGACGGTCCGAGAATCGACCGGCATCCGTCCCTTCAGATAATTTTCTCCGACTTCGGTAATCTCGATCCCAATGCGTTCCGCCATAGTATTCAAGCCGAGCTTGTTCAGCTCCTCTGCTGTCACCTTTCTGAATAGTGTCATTGTATGCCTAATTGTCCCTGATGGTTGATTTGAAATGCAAACGAGTCAACGTTCTATCCACGATTTCAGGCCCAGCGAAAAATCCGGCGCCGAAATGGTCCATCCATTGTCGTATGACATAGCACCTGGCGGTCGGCCTTTTTTGCTTCGCCGGGAAAGGATGTTGCCCTTTACGACCTGCCAGCTCCCGTCGCTCATGATTTTTTCATCTTCTATGACCGCGTAGAAATTGCATCCCGCCGATCCATTCCTGTCATAATTCACGGCATGGATCTCAATTGTATTGGAGCCTCTCTTGAGTAACTTCGAGATATCGAAAACCTTCACGCGCGTGAACTCGACGTTCCATGTCAGAGTTCGCCGGGCATTCAGACTGCCGGCAAATCTGCCGTTCACGAAGATCTGGCAGTAAGTATCTCCTATCACCTGCGCCATTGCGGTCGCCGGCTTCCGCGAGAGGCTGATTGTCTTCATGAATGTCGCGGAGCCTACCTTGATGCCCCCAGATGCGTATGGAAGGCTATCGGGATAGTAGATGAACCCCGACTGCATTGTCTGATCATAATCTGCGTTTCCTTTCAGCATCTCCCTCGTACCAGACTTCAGTTGAGCTGCCTGCCCATCGAATCGGCTTTCGATAAGGTGAAGCATGCGCCGGCGGTTTGTACGAAGATATATCCTGACATAATCTTTCCTGATCCGTCCAAGAAAAATGAGAAGATTCCTCTCGATCTTTTTGATCTCAGCATTCCTTTCCCGGTGAGAAAGGGAGGGATCCCGCGCAACTTCACGCATGCGCTTGATGCCTTTTACCTTGTCCGACCAGTACTTGTTCATACTTGCAACGAGCCTATAGATACCGAGTATGTCACGGTTCGCTCCGGCCAGCCCGCCCGCTTCAATCGCAAGGGCATGCACCACGGGCATATCGGCGCTTACGCTCTCTACACGAAGCGCAGCATCCTTCGCCGGGACATGCATGAATGGAGCCCGCCAGAATTCGTGCCAGGTGATCTGGTTGTTGACCGAACTTAACAACTCGTGGGCAATCCTCGGAAGTGAGGACTCTGTCTTGAAAAAATGCCGGAAGAAGGCTGCCTCGAAACGGGCGGGGTCGGCGCCTTCCGGATTCCAGGCGCACTCCGCACCCCACGCATATCCCGGATAATTAAGCTCACGCAACTCTGCACCACCGTTGTCGTTCCACGTCGACACTATCGTGCCGAGAGCGCCCGCAAGGTAGCTCTGTCGAGTGAACTCCCGAATGTTCGACAAACTGTTATGAAAATTCGGGAAGGGACCGCTGAAGTTCCAAACAGCCGGACATGCGATGAAGTTGAAGCCCGCTTCCTTCAACACTTTTATGCTCGGGTATTCAAAGGCAGCACTGTAATGCCAGTCGATTATGATAACGTCCTTGGGAATCAGCTCCAGGATTTTTGGATTCTGAAGGAGAATATCTCCGTACATCATGACCTTCTTGCCGAGCGATTTCAATACGTCGAATAGCCTAAGGTAGTATTGAGCATGTGTCCCGGAGATGCCAGATGTTTCCACGAGCTTTTTACTCGCTCCCAATCCGACGTCAGAACTCTCGTCAGCCGTCATATTGAAATACGGACTCGAGAACGCAGGCGCGATTTCGGTGAGGAGTCTTCTCATGAACTCAAAGGAAGAACCGTCTGAAATATTCAGAGATGCCGCACCCGGAAACTCCGCGTACTTCTCGAATTCTGGTTTTTGAAGGACGTCCTCCATGTGCCCCAGAGTCTCAAAGGCGGGTATGATTTGAACATGGTACTTTTTTCCGTAAGCATCCAGTTCGGCTGCCTCCTCTGCCGTAAGTGGGTCTCTTCCTTCGCTGAAACCGGGGTACGACTTGAACGCGAATTGGTTTTCAATGTACGGCATATAAGCGTTCATCTTGTGCATGGCCAGGAATCGAATAATCTTCCTGAAATTTGCCATCGTGGAAATCTGGCCACGGCTTATGTCGTCACTGATGCCGCGAATCGTCATCGACGGGTAGTCGGCGATGGCGATCTCGGGCAAGGTGTACCCCCTTCCATCCTCCTCAACAAGCTGAAGAAGAGTCGCAATCGCGTAAAAAACTCCGGCCTTCGTCCTGGCAACGATCTCGACCTTTCGGCTCCTCACGAGAAGCACGTATCCTTCATCGAAGTGGAGAGCGTTTTCCACTGCAGCCAGCGGAATAGTGGAATCGACGAATGAGTCTTTGCCGGTCAGGCTGCCATGAATTGTAAGACCGCCGGACCGAGGCGCCTTTCCTTTGACGAGCGATTTTCCGAAGAACCTCTTCAGCTCAGAGGTGGCAGCAGGATCGCTGGCCTCGGCCGGGAAATCCATTGAGAGATTGACAAAGCGAAAAGTCGCTTTCCCCTTCTTTGAGTATTTGGGCGATGGAACTATGCCGATGTCAGACATGATTAGGGAGTTTAGACGAAAGACCATTGAGAGGGTCGCAGCCGGAATGTAGACCCTCTCGAAAGACATTTCCCCATCATCTCATGAACGCCATTTATCGTGATACTCAGAGCTGACCCACGGCATTACAGAATAATCGGACCGGTAGACATGGCTCATTTCAAGCCCAATACTTCTCTCGCTATGACGATCCTCTGAATCTCGGAAGTCCCTTCATAAATCTCGGTGATCTTCGCGTCCCGCAGATATCTTTCCACCGGGAAGTCTTTCAAATACCCGTATCCTCCGTGGATCTGTATCGCTTCAAGAGCACAGTCCACGGCGGCTTTTGAGGCAAACAATTTCGCCATAGCTGCCTCCTTCGTGAATTTCTCACCACGGTCCTTCTTTATGGCTGCGTTAAGGGTAAGAAGGTGGGCCGCCTCGATGTTTGTGTTCATCTCGGCGAGCTTGAATTGGATCGCCTGGAATTCGCGGAGATACTGATCGAAAGCTTTCCGCTCCTTCACATATTTCAAGGATGCGTCGAGCGCCGCCTTCGCGATGCCGATTGCCTGAGAGGCTATGCCGATCCTTCCTCCGTCAAGCGTCATCATGGCAAACTTGAAACCGAACCCCTCCTCTTTGATGACGTTCTCAGCCGGGACCCTGCAGTCCTGAAACGTTATTTGAGCAGTGTCGGAGCTTCGAATGCCTAATTTGTGTTCTTTCTTTGAGACTATCACACCGGGAAAGGATTTTTCAACTATGAATGCACTTACGCCTTTCGCTCCCTTAGACTTGTCGGTCGTGGCCATCACAAGTAGAATATCAGCGTTAGCCCCATTTGTTATGAAATTCTTCGTCCCGTTCAAAACGTAATATCCGCTGCCCCGGACCGCCGTTGTCCGCTGGTTGACTGCGTCGCTCCCCGCCTCCGGTTCGGAAAGACAGAAGGCGCCCAGCTTCTTCCCGGAAGCAAGCGGCCTGAGATACTTCGCTTTCTGTGCATCGTTACCGAATGTCTCGAGTCCCCAGCAGACCAGGGAATTGTTGACGCTCATTATGACTCCGGCTGAGGCATCGGCCCGGCTTATTTCCTCGAGAGCCAGCACATAACTTACGGTATCCATACCGGCGCCTCCCGATTCCTCCGGCACCATCATTCCCATGAAACCGAGCTCAGCCATTTTCTTGATTTGCTCTGAAGGGAACTGTTCTTTTTCGTCGCGCTCCGCCGCTCCCGCAACAAGTTCTTTGTCTGCGAAATCACGCGCGGCATCCCTGATCATCGCCTGTTCTTCGGTGAACTCGAAGTCAATCATTTCACCCTCCTGTTTTGAGATTGTGAACGACGTAAACGGTGCTACGAATTTTTCGGTTCGTAGGTGTAGAATCCTTTTCCGGTTTTCCTTCCAAGATAACCCGCCGCCACCATCTTTTTGAGAAGTGGGCAGGGTCTGTATTTCGTGTCGCCTGTTCCGTAAAAGAGCACGTTCATTATGTCGAGACACACGTCGAGCCCGATGAGGTCGGCCAGTGCGAGCGGTCCCATGGGATGGTTCATGCCGAGTTTCATCACTGTATCGATGGCCTCAGCAGTCGCAACCCCTTCCATCAGGCAGAAGACTGCTTCGTTAATCATCGGCATGAGTATCCGGTTTGAGACGAAGCCCGGGAAGTCCTGCACCTCGACCGGGACCTTGTCCAGCTTGTAAGCCAGGTTGCGTACCGCCTCGAAAGTTTCATTCGATGTAGCAAGTCCGCGGACGATTTCGATGAGTTTCATTACCGGTACCGGATTAAAGAAGTGCATTCCGATGACTTTGTCCGGTTTAGGTGTAGCTGCTGCAAGGTCTGTAATGGATATGGACGATGTATTGCTCGCGAGAATGGTTTCAGGCTTGCATATATCGCTGAGAGTATGGAATACGTCCTTTTTGACCTTCACGTTTTCCGTAGCCGCCTCGATAACAAAGTCGGCGTCGCGGACTCCTCCTTCGAGTGATGTCGACTGGGCTATCCTGGAAAGCGCCTCATTCTTCAGATCCTCCGTGAGGAACCCCTTGCTCACCTGCCGGTCCATATTGTGCCTGATATATCCCATGCCTTTCTCTACCGCGTCGCGTCTGACGTCTATCAGACTCACGCTGAACTTCGAAAGCGCGAGGACATGGGCTATTCCATTTCCCATGGTTCCCGCGCCTATTACTGCTACGTTCGTAATTTCCATCATTCACCTTTCAATTATTACTCCTGCCGCTTCACCCCCGCCGATGCATATCGCTGCTAATCCTCTGTGGACATTTCGCCTCTGCATAGCGTAGATGAGCGTAGTGAGGATACGTGCGCCGCTTGCGCCTATCGGGTGACCTAATGCGACGGCACCGCCATGCACGTCGACCCGATCCAAATCGAGTCCGAGCATTCGTGTAACCGCCAGCGAGACAACCGAAAAGGCTTCGTTTATCTCGTAAAGGTCGATGTCTTCATTCTTCAAATTCGTCTTCTTAAACAGCCGCTCAATCACCTTCGCCGGCGCGGTGGTAAACCATTCAGGTGCCTGGGCCGTGGAAGCCTGTGCCACCAAGCGGGCGAGCGGTTTCACTCCGAGCGTTCTTGCCCTCTCCTCGGACATCAGCACGAGGGCTGAGGCACCGTCGTTAAGCTTGCTCGCGTTCGCCGCTGTAACCGTCCCATCCTTCTCGAATGCCGGTTTCAATTGCGGCAGCTTCTCGAACTTGACTTTCCTCGGCTCCTCATCCTCCGAAACGACGGCAGAGGTTCCACCCTTCGCCGTTATCTCTACGGGAACGATTTCATCCTTGAAATACCCCTTCTCCATCGCGTCGAGAGCCCTGCGATAACTCTCCGCGGCAAATTCGTCCTGCGCTTCTCTGGGTATATGGCATTCCCTCGAACAAAGCTCCGCCGCACTCCCCATGTGATAATCGTTGTACACATCCCACAAGCCATCCTTAACCATAGAGTCGACAATCTTACCGTCGCCCATGCGGTAGCCGGTTCGGGCTTTCTCGAGCAGGTATGGAGCATTGGACATGCTTTCCATTCCGCCCGATACGACGATATCGGCTTCGCCTCCCATAATCGTCAAAGCGCCGAGCATTACCGATTTCAAGCCCGAGCCGCAGACTTTGTTGATGGTGGTACACGGTACTGTGTTAGGTATGCCCGCGAAGAGAGCAGCCTGCCTTGCGGGAGCCTGGCCGACCCCTGCGGTCAGGACACATCCCATGAAAACTTCTTCGACCTGGTCGGGAGACAGGCCCGACCTTCTTACGGCTTCTCGGATCGCGAGTGAGCCAAGCTTCGGCGCAGAAAGAGTGCTGAGTGCCCCCTGAAATGAGCCGATCGGAGTGCGACAGGCGCCCGTAATGACTACCTGTCTCATATGGACCTCCTCTTTTAGCTGTTCATTGCCTTGAGAAATTCCTTGTTGCTCTTTGTTCCACGCATCTTGTCTAGCAGAAAGTCCATCGCATCCACCGGTGAATAATCGCTCAATATTTTTCTCAAAACCCAGATCCTGTTCAGTTCGTCGGGGGAGAGAAGGAGCTCTTCGTGTCTCGTTCCGCTCCGGTTCACGTCGATCGCAGGGAATATTCTCTTGTCGGCAAGTTCGCGCGTTAACACGACTTCCATGTTGCCCGTGCCCTTGAACTCCTCGAAAATAACCTCGTCCATCCTGCTTCCGGTTTCAATGAGCGCGGTCGCAATTATTGTCAGGCTTCCTCCCTCTTCGATATTTCTCGCTGCTCCGAAGAATCTCTTCGGCTTTATGAGGGCGTTCGAATCGATACCGCCTGAAAGTATTTTGCCGCTGTGGGGTACGGTTGCGTTGTATGCTCTCGCCAGGCGGGTGATGCTGTCGAGGAGAATCACAACGTCGTTCTTCGCTTCCACGAGTCTCTTGGCTTTTTCGAGCACCATCTCGGCAACCTGAGTATGCCGCTGGGGCTCCTCGTCGAAGGTCGAACTCACCACCTCGGCGTTCACAGAGCGCTCCATGTCGGTGACTTCCTCAGGGCGCTCGTCTATGAGAAGAACGATCAGCCTCACGTCAGGATGGTTGCGAGTGATGCTGTTTGCGATCTTCTGGAGGAGAATTGTCTTTCCTGCCTTCGGCGGGGAAACAATCATACCGCGCTGTCCCATGCCAATCGGAGCCAGCAGATCGATGATCCTCATCGAGTACTCGCCGGGTACCGACTCCAGGTGCAGCTTCTGGTTGGGATAAAGCGGAGTGAGATTATCGAACATCACTCTTTCACGTGTGAACTCCGGATCGCGGAAGTTTACACGCTCTACTCTCAATAGGGCGAAGAATTTTTCGCCTTCTTTAGGCGGCCTGATCTGCCCGCTCACAGTATCCCCGGTCATCAGTCCGAACTTCTTGATCTGCGATGGAGAGACATAGATATCATCCGGAGAAGAGAGGTAATTGTACTTTGGAGACCTGAGGAATCCGTACCCATCACTATGAACATCCAGGACTCCAGCGCTTACCGAAATACCGGGGGCTTCCGGCGGCGCCTGGCTGGCAGTCTCAGGCACGGGAGCGGACTCCTTCACCATGCTGCTCTGCTTCTCCATGATCTTGAATATGACTTCCTCTTTCCTCAACCCGCTATAACCGGGAATCTCAAGTTCTCTTGCCAACTTGTGCAACTCTGCTACCTTCATTCCCTGCAGCTCCGCAAGATCTACAGTCATTGAAAACTACCTCCTACGAGATTTTATCACTTTTGATATGTTGAAAAACTTCCTGACTTCGGCACAGGAAAACCGCAAACGAGACTCGGTGTGTGTAATCTAATTACCCTTCATAAGGTTCGATCCGGGGATCCGATGGATTGGGGTTCAAAAAGAACGGGTCAATAAAACTACAGGCTCTCAAGTTTAATTACCGATTTATCCAGAACCGGCAATACCTCGCCAGCCAAATAATGCGATCCCGTTACCAAGAGAAAACTATCATTGTCGGTTTGGCTTAATGCAGCTCTTAACGCGTCTGTGGAATTGTCGAAAACTTGCGACTGTAATTTAATATCCTTACACAACTTCTTCAAATCATTAGCACCCATCGAGCGGCTTATCTCAAGCTGGGTCAAGATAACACGCGTAAACTTATCCCGCAAGCTATTTAACATCGTTATTGCATCTTTGTCCCTCATCACTGCAAAAAGGACAACTCCACGCCTGGCTCCAAGCAGCGGTTCAAGGCTCTCGATTGACGCCCTGATACC
Source organism: Bacteroidota bacterium (assembly GCA_021811615.1). Lineage (GTDB taxonomy): Bacteria > Bacteroidota > Ignavibacteria > Kryptoniales > JAKASW01 > JAKASW01. Next base: position 32,881 of record JAJZNW010000132.1, on the reverse strand, counting down.
ATCTGGATTGTGAGCGACATCCAGGATTATAAGCGGATCGTGCGAAAGTACCTCCAGCCTTCCCCTGTGCCCGGTATTCGACCTGACCGACGCAAGCCCTCTACGAACGGCCTCTTGCCGGATTGTTGCACCGCCCCGGTTGAGCAGCTGGATCGCCGTCAGCGCAGTCAGTGCATTCGAGATCTGATGATTCCCACCCAAGTCGATCTTCATGCCGTCGTATTCTTTCCCAAACACCGAAGCTTTGAAAACTGAAGCTTCGACGCCGACCTCAGCCTGCGACAAATTCGTTACGTCACCTGTAAAGAAAAGATCCGCTCCCTTTTGCGCGGCAACTTCAGAAAAGACATTCCGCAACACCTCAGAAGACGCATTTACCACGGCAGGCCTGCCGCGCTTGATGATGCCTGCCTTCTCGAACGCGATCTTATCCAGCGTATCGCCTAAAACATCCATATGATCGAAGCCGATACCAGTGATGACCGAGATGAGTGGATCTACGATGTTCGTGGCGTCGAGCCTGCCCCCCAGACCGGTCTCCACGACCGCATAGTCTACATCCTTCTCGGCGAAGTACCTGAACATAATGGCAGTTGTCGCTTCGAAGAAAGTGGCCCGGAGCCTGATGATCTCATCACGAAAGAAATCTGTGAGCCTTACGAGGTCGACAGACGAAATTGGAACACCATTTATCTTGATTCTCTCCGTGAAGCTCACGATGTGCGGAGAGGTATATAACCCGACCTTGTGCCCCTGTGCGGTAAGAACGCTTGCGATCATGGCGCATGTGCTTCCCTTACCGTTGGTGCCGGCCACATGTATGACTTTCAATCTCCTGTGTACATCCCCCGACAATTTCATCAGGGCTCCGATATTTTCGAGGTTCATCTTGATGCCGAATTTCTCGAGGCTATAGAGAAATTCTGTAGCCTCGCGCACCGGCGAATCACCCGCGGCAATATCGGTTGTGTCTGTCATAAATATCGGCGAATAGTCTTTGTAAAGATAATGCGGAAATTCAGTTGTCGACCTGGTGCGTGGCTTCGTTGCGAAAGAGACTTCCTTATCGGTTACGATTGATGTGCGGGACTTTATCCCGGTCGAAGCGAAGACCCCCGATAAGGCCCGAGAGCCGCTCAATTTTCCGGTCTCCCATGTACTCCTCGATTCCCTTCAGGATCCTGCCCGGTGCGTCCGGCTGAATGAAAAGCGCGGTGCCAATCTCGACGGCCGTTGCGCCTGCGACCATATACTCAACAACATCCTGCCACGTAAAGATTCCCCCGCTGGCAATAATAGGAATGCTGACCGCCTTCGATACTTGAAAAACTTTTGCCATGGTAAGCGGCTTCACGGCGGGACCGGAGAGACCTCCCGTTACGGTATGGATCTTCGGCATCATCGTGTAAATGTCTATTGCCATGCCGACATACGTGTTTGCGACTGTGACGCCGTCAGCCCCTTCGGCCTCGGCTGCTGCCGCGAACTCTTCGATATGGGTGACGTTTGGGGTCAGCTTCACGATCAGCGTTTTCTTGAATACTTTCCTGACAAGCTTCACTATGTTTGAAAGCGTCTTCAGGTCTGTGCCGAACTCGATCCCGCCTTCCTTGACATTCGGACATGACAGGTTTAGTTCCAGCCCGCGCACGGATTTGCTCGCCGCCAGTATCTCGGCTAACGACACGTAATCCTCAATACGCTTCGCGGCTATGTTTGCAATGACGAGGGCTCCCAGTCCGTCGAGTACCGGGATCTTCTCGTCAACGAAGCGCCTCACGCCGATGTTAGCCAGCCCGATCGAGTTCAGCATCCCGCATGCGACTTCAGCGACCCGCGGCGGCTCGTTGCCCACCTTAGGTTTCAGCGTGAGCGATTTCGAAACAACCGCTCCGAGAATCGAAATGTCGAAGTATCCCGTGAGTTCGTCGCCGTAACCGCATGTCCCGGACGCAGTCATCAAAGGATTTTTGAGTTCGAGATCTCCGATTCTTACCTTCATGTCCGGCATCACGGCTTCACCTCGAATTCGATATCTGTTGATCTGAATACCGGCCCGTCTTTACACGCAAGATAGTAACTGGCATCACCCCTCTTTTTAACCGGACACCCCTGGCAGAATCCCATTCCACATGCCATGGGGGTCTCGACGGACAGATAAGTCGGTATCTTGTCCCCGAACTCCTTCTGCATGCTGACAAGCATCGGCGTCGGTCCGCATCCGAATAGCATATCCGGCTCAGCTTGCTTCAACTCCTGTTTCAAATTGCCGACCACGTTGCCGTGAAAACCGGCCGTGCCGTCATCCGTAGAATAGGCGATATCCGAAGATATCTCGAATGGCACAAGCTGAGATTTGCTTCTGGCCCCGTAGAAGAACCGCAGTCGACTCCCGGCTCGCACAGCGCTCCTGGATAGAATCGGAACGATCGCGGCGCCCGAACCGCCCACCGCAATCCAGATATTCTGACCTCTCTCCATCCGGGGAAAGCCGGTTCCCAGAGGGCCGTTCAGTATCAGCTTCTCGCCTGGAAGGAGCCCGGATATCTTTTTCGTTCCTCTCCCTACCGCCACGTAGAGAAGCGAAAGGGTGTCGTCCATAACGTCGCACACAGAGAACGCCCTCGGTAGGAGCGGATCCAATGTGTTCTGGAACGATGCCATAACAAACTGACCGGCTTCCACGATCGGTGCAATTTGCGGCGATCGGATTGTTGAAATGTAAGTGCGTTCAGCTACTACCCGTGTATTTACAATTACAGCAGTCTCAAGAATGGATTTTCCCGCCAATTATGGTTTCCCGCGTTTAATTAAGTCTCCGGACCTTTCCTTACCCGGGGCCGAAGTATCCCGTGGCACGCTCACCGGTTCCCGGGAAGAGTCGGGAGCCGGTCCGATCTTCGTTTCAGTCCTGACTTCAGGGTGTCCGCCCACCGATGGTACATTCTTCAGCGAATCCGCCTTCTCTCTCAACCTGGCTTCAGCCGCTATTGAGTCCGCACGCGCTTTTCTCGCGAGGGCACTGTCTTTCTGGGCCGTCTCGTAACCTGTCACTGCGAGCTTGACATTTTCTCCGTACGCCGAGTTTGGGAATTCAGTCGACAGTAGCCGGTAATAGATGAAAGCAGAGTCGGGTGCCTGGAGTTTGTTCTCGTATATCCACCCAAGCGTATAAAGTGCCTTAGGTGCAAGCCTGGACTTCGGATTGTTCAGAAGCCGGTGCAATTTGTCAACCGCAGCGGAATACTTCCCTTTCTGACTTAATTCAACCGCCTGATCGTAGCTAATCCTCGCAGAGTCCACAATCACAGGTGGCGGTAAACCGAGCACAGAGCATGCGGAGATGGCATACGGGGAATCCTTGTAGTTATTTATGAGTTCACCAAGGTACTTCCTGCCGTTAGCAGTATCTCCTGAAGAATAGTAATACTCTCCCAAACTGTACAATGCCGACTGATACACGCCGGAGTTCGGGAAATCCCTGATGACTGTTTTGTAGCAGCCAATCGCCGAGTCCGGGATAAGCAACTTGAACATATATACTCCGGCCAACTGGTCCCGTGACTGTGCCGCATGTTCATACAGCGTATCTATTCTCTCCTTCGTGTAGGCCGCAGAGGTGTCGTTCTTCCGCTCGGCGTCCAATGCTGAATAATAGAGGCTGTCGTTCATCAGTACTCTGTAGCTGTCGATCATATAATCCTGAAGCACTCGTGCCATCATCTGTCCGCTGTCCGATACCGCATAGACATTCGGGTGACTGGACACTCGCTGATAGTATTTGAGAGCCGTCTGAAAATCGCCTACCTGGTACAGGTAAATCCTGGCAAGACGAAAGGCGCTTCGAGTTGCCGCTACACTCGTCGAATATGCTGTGTCGATGTTCTCATAAGAAGTAACCGCTCGGGAAACTTCTCCAGAATCGTAGAGAACGGTAGCCTGCTCGTATTTGACCAGCGGGAAGTAGTCAAAAAAATTATCGTCCCTGAGAAGGCTCTCGAGACCATCAAGCGCGCTTGAGTAATGTCCCATCAGCCTTTGCGCTCGTGCGAGGTAATACCGGCAGTAGAATCTGATCTCGACATCGTGTGCCACCAGGTTTGCGTATGAAAACTCCCTTGAAGCTTCAGCGTACTCCTGCGCATCGACCAACAGACGCCCGGCCCGGCAAGCGTAAATTGCAGCCTCGTCATCCTGCGAAAATACCGAGGCCGTGTCGAGATATGCTGCGGCCGAAAGCGTATCGCCCTGCTTCAGATAAAAATCGGAAAGAATGGCCGAAGACATCGCGACGATGTTGCGCTTTTTCTCCTGTCTGGCGAGCCGAATCGCGTGCAGCACCCTGTCGCGCCCGGTTTCCATCTTCTGGCCGTCGAGTTCCATGGCTCCATAATACATTTCAGCCTCTGCCAGGCGCTTTGTATTGGGAAATGTGGCCTCGACTTCGAGGAATTTCCTTTCACCGCTGAGGTTGTCCCCCTGGTAGTAGTAGCTTATCCCGATCATGAAAAGACAGTCTTCGGTGAATTCGGAATGAGGATGGTACTGGAGAACTTTTGACGCCTCGACAATCGTCTGTTCAAAATCCTGTTTGGCATTCTGACTGATCACGAAGGGCGCAGGATGGTCCCCCGCGATAAGGTTAATGTCATAGGCGCGTTTGCTCGCCACCACATCTTTCATCCCGGCACTGAACGCGACGCTGGCGTTATAAAACGTGTTGAAATATGCCGAAAAATTGTCGTATCCGACTTTCACGTAATTCCAGGCAAAACAGCCTCCCAAAGTCGACGACATCAAGACGATGGCTACGAATGTATAAGTCTTTTTACTCACAGGAATTGTCGCTTAAATTACTTGAGCACATGGCTCAAAATCAAGGCGCTTCCGTTAGCTCGTCGTACCGGCACCCCGGATTTGGCCAGCCCGCTTTGATTTTTGGAAATCGGACCGTTGTGTGTATGTGAACGTTGATTTAATTTCCTGAAAACAACCGAGAAATAATTTGAATGCTCTCTTCGAAGGACTCGACGAAAAAGTTGCCGATACTCTGCTGAAGAATGCCGGAAAGGAGGCCGTCGCATCGGGTAATGTCATTCTTGCGGAAGGCAAACGAACCGAAAACCTTTATCTCCTCGAAAGTGGTGAGGTCGAGATTCAGAAGGAAGCTGGCGGAAAACGGGCAATACTTGGAACGATCGGTCCCGGCGATTTTTTCGGTGACCCTGGATCGATCGGGGATGGCAAGAACTATGCTTCGTTCGTGGCCAAACTGGACTCCACGCTTCGCATTTTTGATAAGCATACAGTACGTATGATGATCGAAACATATCCGGGGCTTACGCTGAACCTGGCAAAAGAGCACTCCTTCATCATTAATGCTTGTAACGGCTTTCTGAGTGACCAGATAGATATTCAGCGTGTCAGCGGTGAAAAAGAAATCGCCCGCATAAATTCCCTCGTGCAGGCGACGCAAACTGTGAACAGCTCGCTCGAACTCGATCGCGTACTCGAACTGATACTGCAGGAAGCTCTGAGGATCACGGAGGCCGAACGCGGCACGATCTATCTCGTCGACGACCCTTCTAATGAAATATGGGCGAGAATAATTGCCGGAGACGAGATAAGGGAGATCCGCCAGCCGATGGGAAAAGGAATTTCGGGCTATGTGGCACAAACCGGCGAGACGGTGAATATTCCCGACGCATACGAAGACGACCGGTTCAACCCGGAATTTGACAGGAAGTCGGGCTTCAGGACAAAAAACATCCTTTGCGTTCCTATGCGTAATAAGACGGGGAAAATAATCGGCGTCTTTCAGCTCATCAACAAGAGACATGGGACATTCGATTTCGATAGCGACGATGAGGAGTCCCTCAGGGCCTTTTCTATCAACGCAGCATTAGCAGTAGAGAATTCCCGGCTGGCCCTGAGGATGGTACAGACCGAACGGCTTTCGGCAGTCGGGAAAATGGCGGGCACAATCATCCATGACATAAAAAACCCGATGGCCACCATCAGGCTCTACGCACAGGTGCTGAAGAAGAAAGCAGGCCACGAGGACGTTTCCCCTCTCGTCGACGAGATTATGTTGCAGATCGACCGGTTGTTGAATCTCGCACAGGAAGTCCTCGACTTTTCAAGAGGCGTGTCCGAGATGAATTTCCAACCCGTGAAATTCGAAGGGTTTGTCTCTGATGTCGTGAGGTTCCTCGAAAGGGATTTCGAGAAGCGGAAGATCGATATCAGGAAGGAAATAGAATATCAGGGAGACATCGAAATTGATTCCGACAGGATGATCAGGGCAATCCTGAACATTGCGGGCAACGCCGCAGACGCCATGCCTGATGGCGGAATCTTCAGAATATCCGCGCGCTCGTCCGTGGACAGGCTCACTATAGAACTCGTAGACAACGGGACCGGCATGCCGGAGAACGTGAGGAAGAGGATATTTGAACCCTTCGTCACTTACGGGAAGAAAACCGGTACAGGCCTCGGCATGTCGATCGTGAAGAAAATCATCGACGAGCACCATGGTCTGATCGAAATAGAGTCGGAGCCAGGCAAAGGGACAAAGATTCTTCTTGAGCTGCCACTCAGACAGAGCAGGCAAAATGAAAATTGAGTTCGGAGACAAAGTCCTCGAGGTAATCGAGGGCGACATAACTGAATACGACGGCGAGGCGATCGTGAACGCCGCCAACAATCACTTCTGGATGGGCGGAGGAGTTGCGGGAGCAATCAAGCGCGCTGGCGGGAAGAGTATCGAGGAAGAAGCGATGCGCGCCGGACCAAAACCCGTCGGAGAGGCGGTGCTTACCGGAGGAGGCAGTCTCAAGGCGAAGTTCGTCATACATGCGGCGGTCATGGGCCAAGATCTCGAGACGGACTCCTCAAAAATCCTGGCTGCAACGATGTCTTCACTCCGGCTCGCCGAATCGAGAGGGATAAAATCAATCGCCTTCCCCGCGCTCGGCACCGGAGTGGGAGGGTTTCCACTCCCCGACGCAGCAGCCTTAATGATCGAGGCCGCCGCCTCATTCCTCCAAAAATCCTCCGCACTCAGAAGGGTGACTTTCATCCTCTTTGGCGATGAGGCCTACAACGCATTCCGGAAACAGATCTCGGGACTACAAAAGTGAATCGCTGCGAAAATTATGTCGAGCACTATCGTAATGATGCCGAAAAGTTCGATTACTTCACCAATCAGGATCCGACCGACAAAGCATACGAAAAGCTGTTCAGAAAATTCCTTCTGAATCTGTCGGGAAAAACCAGAAAGGTTCTCGACATCGGGAGCGGGAGCGGCTGGACATCTTTCATACCACACGAAGAAATTCTCTTCGTCGATTTGTCTCCGAAGAATCTTCTACTCCTTAAGTCGGATACTTCGATACCCGTTTTGGCTGACGCCCACCACCTTCCTTTCAAAGACGAGTCGCAGGAGCTCGTAGTCGCCTCGGAGATTATCGAGCACCTGAACGACCCTTCAATGGCCGCAAGAGAAATCTGGAGAGTCCTCAAGCCGGGCGGCAAAGCGATCATATCAACCCCTTACAAGGAAAAGTTGCGCTACACGCTCTGCATCCATTGCAACGAAATCACCCCCTGGAACTCACATCTTCATAGCTTCGATGAAGGCGGATTGCTGTCGCTTTTCCCCGACCGGAGCCGAAAAGAGGCACATATATTTGGCAGTAAGGTACTCGTACTCGCTCGCGCGCCCAGGCTCTTCAAAAACCTGCCGCTCTGGCTGTGGAGGGCTTTCGATCTGACGCTGGTGAAGCTTACGGACAAGGCGCAGCACCTGGTTGTAGTGATAGAAAAGTGACGAAGTTACGCCGCGTCCTGAATTCTACCTGGAGAGAAGTTTGATATACATTTGGGTCATTTCCTCGGTATCCGCCTTCGCCTTCTGGTAATATATAGCGCTGTACTTCTCCGCCATCGGTCTCAGAGTCTCGTATGGATCGCCTGTGAGGAAAATAGTCGGCGACTTCATGTTGAGCCCCCCCTTCCTCATTAATTGAAGCAGAGCGATGCCCGGAAGATGGCCGGGTGACAGTTCATCCTTGAATTCGTTATCAAGGACAACTATGTCATATCTCTGTTTCTCAAGGAACTTCCTGGTCTGGAGACTGTCTTTGGCTTCGTCAATCCTGACCTCGGCTCCCAATGTTCTCGCAACCTCGGCCAAAACCAATTTCTGGATATTCCGTTGCGATTCGTCGTCGTCTGCGACTAATATTGTAAATGCTGGCATTTCATTCTAATGTGTTGGAAATAATTCCGCCGGCAACCACGTCGTCATCTTCATAAATGACGACGCTCTGCCCGGGGGTAACTGCCCTGCGGGGCTTGTCAAATGTGAGCTGAAGCTGTTCTACATCTGTAGATGTTACGGTACAGTCTGCGCCGCCATCTTTATAACGAATCTTGGCTCTGAACTTCCCACCGGCAGGGATAGCGTCGTATTTTACCATGTTCACCTGCTCGGCAGTGAGCCCTCTCGAATATAACTTCTCATCAACATCTACTTCTACAATATTGTTGACAGGGTCGATGCTTCTTACATAAAGAGGTGTGCTATGGCTGATGCCAAGTCCTCGTCTTTGACCGATCGTATAAAATGCGTAGCCCTGATGTGCTCCGACGTTTTTGCCGTCAAAAACAATGTTCCCTCCCTGCAGCTTCTCGCCGAGCCCCGGTACGTAGTCACGAAGGAACCTTGCATAGTTGTTGTCCGCTACGAAACAGATCTCGTAGCTCTCCGGTTTCGAAGCACTGGCTATGCCGCGATTAGCAGCCAGTTCCCTGACTTCCGCCTTTGTCATTTCTCCGAGCGGGAAAACCGTCCTACTCAGACTCTCCTGTGTCAAACCGTAAAGTGCGTAGGACTGATCCTTACTGTTGTCTTTACCTTTGGACAGAATGAAGCGCCCAAGCGCTTCGCTGTATCTGACATTTGCATAATGCCCGGTGCAAATCGAATCGGCACCGAGACTCTCAGCTTTCTCCAGCAAATACTCCCACTTGATCTTCCTGTTACAAATGACACAAGGGTTGGGAGTCCTGCCAGCCAGATACTCGTTGGCAAACTCATCGATCACCTCACGCCTGAACCTGTCGCTGAAATCAAACACGTAATGTGGAAAGCCATATTTGTTCGCGATGCTCCGTGCCATATTGATGCCGTCGATAGAACAGCAGCTCGAGTCCCGGTTGTCGTTGCCTCCGACATCCTCGTAGTCATACGTCTTGATAGTCACACCAATAACGTCGTAGCCCCGCTCGGCCATGAGGACGGCGGCAACAGAGGAGTCCACTCCTCCGCTCATTGCCACAACGACGCGGGAATTCTTTGCGGGATCTTTCATTGCACTGTAATTTACGAAAATCTGAGGGGTTAAAAAACGCACGTACCCGATTGTACCCTCAATCAGAACCTTCGCCGATCTCAAGTCCGTTCTTGACTTGCATTCCACGAGTCTTCGCGAGATTACGATTCCCTAATTTGAATCAGCTGGCAAGCTCCGGCCCCCGTTTGCACCGAAGTCCACCCCCGCTTACACTTCCGGAGCCGACTTATGAAATCTATATCGCACCCATTCCTCATCAGGTAAGCCAGATGGTAAGATGACTCCGTCAGCTGTCAAATTCGGGAAAACATCTCACACCGGACCTCGGTTCAGGCTCCCTTCCAGACAGGTTTACGTTTCTCCAAAAATGCTGAGGCTCCCTCCTTATGATCCGCAGTACCGCACGAAAGTGCAAACAGCTGAGCTTCCAGTTTCATCCCTTCATCCTGCGGGAGTTGAACTGCTGCATCGATGGCCTGAAGTGCGAGGCGCACGGCAAAGGGCGCGCGTTGCGAAATCGACTCCACAAGTTCAAGTGCTGCTGGAAGTAACTCCGCCTGCTCGACAACTTTGTTCACGAGGCGCATTGCAAGTGCAGTCTCAGCTTCAATCTGATTCCCGGTAACGATAAGCTCAGTGGCGATGCCGCGACCGACCAGCCTCGGGAGCCGCTGGGTTCCCCCATATCCCGGTATGATACCCAAATTCACCTCAGGTTGACCGAATCTGGCGTTCCTGGAAGCAATCCTGATGTGGCATGCCCAGGCGAGTTCGCTACCACCTCCGAGAGCATAGCCGTTGACTGCGGCAATTACTGGTTTCGGAAATTTCTCAATTCTGTTAAAGAGAGTCTGCCCCCGCTCGACGAACTCCCTCGCTGTTATGACGGTCAACTCGCTGAGCCGAGCAATGTCGGCACCTGCCACAAAAGCTTTATCCCCGGCACCTGTAATGACCACTGCCGAAACATTGCGGTCCGCCTCCGCCTTGTCGAGAGAAACGTTCAACTCTCCAAGAACACTTTCATTGAGAGCATTCAATTTATCGGGCCGATTGATCGTGATAATGGCCGCGTGCCCCTTAATCTGATACAGAACTGATTCCGGTGCCATGGCAATTTACTCCTTATGTTAAGAGACTTCGACCCGGCTCTGGTCTCCGATCATAAATCTCTGTACGCGCGGCTTTCCATCCGCGCGGACAATTTCCACGTCGTTCCCGAGCAGACTCCCTTCGATTCGCATCCCAGCATCGAGTATCTTGCAGCCTTTGAGAACTATGCTGTATTCAACTTCACTATTGACGACGGTCGTCCCGGCACCTATAGACGTAAACGGGCCGACATAACTATTCTCCACAACTGCACCTTCCCCGATGATTGCGGGGCCGCGTACCTTGCTATTGACTATCCTGCATCCTTTCTGCAGGACAACACGGCCCGCAACGTCACTATGTTCATCCACGTCGACATTTTCCTCGATATTTGGATCTATGTTCTCGAGTATCAATCTGTTTGCCTCAAGGAGATCCAGCGGCTTCCCCGTGTCCTTCCACCACCCGGTGATCTCTGAGAACCCGACTTTGAAACCGTGATCGATGAGAAACTGGTGGGCATCGGAAATCTCGAGTTCGCCGCGGGCGCTCGGCTTTATTTTGTTTACCGCCTCAAAGATGTGATGATCGTAAATATATATCCCGGCAACGGCGAAACTGCTTTTAGGCTTCTTCGGCTTTTCCTCGACTCCGACTATCATGCCGTTCCTGATCTCGGGCACTCCAAATCTCTCGGGATCCTTTACTTTTGCCAGTGTCAAAAAACAACTGGCCCCGCTACGTTCAAATTCGTCAAGATACTTCCTGACCCCCCCAACTACCATGTTGTCGCCAAGGTAAAATATGAAGTTGTCTTTGCCGATGAAAGCTTCCGATATCTTCACCACATGTGCGAGCCCACTCGGTGCATCCTGAGGAATGTAAGTAATCTTCACTCCCCATCGGGACCCGTCGCCTATCGCCTTCGGCACTTCATCGCTCTCTGCATTCGTGACGATTCCGATTTCTTTTATCCCTGCCGACACAGCCGCCTCGATCGCATAGTGAAGTATAGGCTTGTTAGCTATCGGGATAAGGTGTTTGTTTTGTGTGTGGGTGATCGGCCTCAAACGGGTTCCGCGACCGCCGCTGGCGATGAGCGCCTTGAAGTGCATTATCCCTCCAGAAGTTTCTTGATTTTTGTCAGATTGCGCCTCCGTTTCGGATCGCGCTCTTCGTTTATCAGCATTTCTATTCCGAGCAGCGACGAAGACCTGTAAAACTGCAACAATGTATGTTTATTTGCAAGCGACTTAAGATGGTTCGAAATTACTTCTTCGTCTGCACGTGCCAGCGGACCTGTCAACGCTTTTCCCCCGTCGGAATTTTCAAGATTGTCAAGAGTCGACGCGAGTAAATCATGTGTCAGCCTGTCGATATCCCTTCGGTCTACAAATCCAGCCAGCATCTCTTCGGCGGCTCGAGAGCCTATCACGGTGAAATTCGAAACGATTACACTGGCGATATGTAGAATCTGTCTCTCCCTCTCACTCTTGAGGACAATGAGCCTCGACGACAGCGCCAAAGCCAACCGCCGTGCCATCGCCAGCGCCGTAACATCACCTAAAAAGTCATAGGAAATTCCCTCGGCCCTCTCGGGGACATATCTTACAGCGAACGGCGAAATCGGGTGAAACGCACCGACTGCAGCACCAAGTTTCTCCAGGCTACTTAAGACGTCTACTTTCGCAAAACCGCTGACATGAAAGACGGATTTCCTTTCCCAATCAAAGCTGGCGCTCTTAGCCAGCTCACAGGCTGTCTCTTCAATTTTATCGTCGGTCACGGTCAGGAAAAGTACGTCAAATCGGCTTCCGAGCGACAAGGAAGTCTGAACGATCCTGCTTGAGGGAAAGTGATTCTGGAGTTCTCTTACCGCGGACTTCGGGCTTCGTCCCGTGACCAGAGTGTCGCATCTCCATCCGCGCTTCGTCAAGGCGAGCGCGAGGCTCGAGCCGACTCGCCCGGGACCGACCAGAGAGAATCGACGACCCATCCCGTTCACGCGATCACAGCGGACAAGTATCCGACCACACCGCTCTTATCGCCGGTCGTATCTCCGGAATTACAGTGATAAAGAATACTCCCTTCCATGCCGCCCTTCATTCGCGCTGCGAACAGTAATGACGAGATAGGTCCGCCACCGCAAGCTTCACAACGCCGACTTTCGAGATCTTCGATCAGCTTATCCGGGTCCAACGCCGAAACATCTGCAGTGCAGACCCTATCCAACTCATTTGCCGTGTCGTAATCGTAATAATGTGACAGATCGGAACTTGCCACCACGAGTGTGTCCCCCTTCCCGGTGAGGTCCGCTATCACTTTACCTAACGACTCACAATATTTTCTCTTCTGGTCTCCCATCACAATGGGGAGCAGCTTGAAGGTTCCTAAGCTCAATTGCAGAAACGGGAGTTGAACTTCAAGCGCATGTTCGGCCTTGTGCCCGGCTCTCGATTCAATTACCCACTCCGCAGCCGTTTCCATGAAAAGCTCCCGCATCTTGACATCAACCTCCACCTCGCCAATGGGTGTCGAGTATGATTTCCCTGAGAAGACTGAAATGCCATCAAAGTACTCGCGATGACTCGGAGAGACGATAATTACACTTTCGAATTCGCCCGGCCGCAGGAGTGAGTAACCGTGTGCTGCGGTGTAACCACTGTATTGATACCCGGCATGGGGCGCTACGATTCCGAAAATTTTGCGAGAGGGCACCGCCTTCACGTCGGATTTTGCTTCGTCAAGGAGCATTCGACACGTCGATTCCAATTCATCCTTATCTGCGGGATAGAACAGCCCGGCGACCGAAGGGGGGCGGACATAGTCAATTTCTCTCGGCAATATCACTCTCCTTTTTGCCTTTCGATTCTTCCCCGAAAACTTCCGCAGTGAAGACGGAAATCTTCGAATCGGCATCAAGATAAGCTTCCTTGTGAAGTCCGGCCTTGACGCAAACGTACCTCAGGAATTGCTCCCTGTCCCAGCCGTTCTCCGTCGCTACCTGGGGCAGTAGAAGGCCGCGATAATATCCTTTCTCGATCATCACTCCGTGTCGGCCGACGACGACATCTCCGGTATTGACGACTCTCTCCAGAGGAGAGAGGACGGATATCTCAAACTCGATATCTGCCAACTCCGACTTCGTCACGCTCTCGAAGCGAGGATCTGCCATGGCGGATTTTGCCGCCATCTCAGCGACGGTCTCGTATAATGGCAGATGAGGTTCGATAAGGCCGATGCACCCTCTTAGTTCGCCATGAAGATGCAGGGTAACGAATGCTCCCGCCTTCTGGCGGAGCCTCGCCCCCTCCGGCACAGGAGGTTCATATTTCCTCCCGCCGACCACGGCAGTTACAGACTCTTTCGCAATCCTAAGAAGTTCCGCTTTCTCTTCCGAAGTGAATGAAAGGTCTATTTCCATATTCCCGGAATCTTTCTGCCGCATCTCGGGCAATTTCCGGATGTGATGGAGTTCCTAAGTATTCTGAAGCCTTCTCTCTCCACCAGAACCTCCCCGCATCCTGGGCAGTAGGTATTCTCCAGATTCTCGACCATTCCCGGAAGATTGCCCGCATACACGAACTGGAGCCCAGCTTCCCTTCCGATAAGCGCAGCTTTTCTCAACGACTTAACAGAAGTATTGTCCCTGTCGAGCATTTTGTAATCACTATGAAACGCCGTCACATGCCATGGAATTTCAGGAGAAACGGACGCGATGAATCGCGCGATTGAGCTGAGTTCGCCTTCGCTGTCGTTGAAACCCGGAACAATTAGCGTTACTATCTCTACCCAGAAGCCTTTCTCCTTCAGAGAGCCGATCGTGTCGAGAACGACATCCAGCCTCCCGCCAAGCTGCCTGTATCGCCTTTCGTCGAAGCCCTTCAAATCGACTTTGTAGAGATCGACATAGGGGCGTATGTATTCCAAAACTTCGGGTGTCGCATTACCGTTCGAAACGTAAGCGCCGCGGATACCGTAAGGCTTCGCCAGCTTAAGAATCTCAACGGCCCACTCGCTCGTTATCAACGGCTCATTGTATGTGGATACTATGAAGGGTGATTTGTACACCATCGCGAGCTCCACAATTTTCTCCGGACTTACAACTTCGGGGAGCGCGTTCGCGGACGGGTCTCTCAAGCTCTGACTGGTAAGCCAGTTCTGACAGTAGCTGCAGTGGTAATCGCATCCCAGCATCCCGAAGCTTAGAGCATTGGAACCCGGGAACGCATGGAAGAATGGCTTCTTCTCGATCGGATCAAGCTGCACGCCCGCGGCATATCCGGACGGTACGAACAGCTTGCCGCCTTTGTTGAAACGGACATGGCAGACTCCTTCCCGGCCCGGTTTTATCTTGCAGCGGTGACCGCATGAATAGCAGAGAACCCAGTCATTGTCGAGCTTCCTATAAAGCTCACCCTCAACTGTATGCTCCTCCAGTATGTTTCTCAGTGTCAAAGTCTCTGCCATTGCGTCCTCGACTCACAGAATGTTACTCAGCCGTCCCGACAAAGTCAACCTTTGCCGGTATCCACATACATGGCCATCGACGAACGATCGCGCGCGAATTGGACCGGCTATAAACAGCTCGCCGCGGAGAAAAATGAGAGCCTACTCAACTTCGCTATTTCTTAGTCCACTCTTCGAGCATCTTTTCGAATTCCGCTTCGCTCAGCTTGCTCTTCCCGGCTTCTCCCGAGCTGATACGCTGCCTTAGAGCCTCGAAAAGCGTTATCGCACAGGCAACCGATACATTAAGACTCTGAACCATCCCGTGCATCGGTATCTGGAACTTGATGTCAGCTGCGGCCGATGCCTCTTCTGTAACCCCGCGGTGCTCGTTCCCGAATACCAGAGCTACTTTCCCGCGCAAATCGATGTCGTACAGGGAAACCGAATCTTCGCTGACGACGCTCGCGGCCACGATGAATCCATCTTCACGCAGCCGGGAGTAACACTCTCCCACCGATTTGAAATGGCGGCGTTCCACCCATTTATACGCACTCGCCGAGCTTTTCTTCCCGATCTTGGGAAACGATTCGGAAGTGTACATAAGGTCCACCCTTCGCACCCCTACCGCATCGCACGAACGGAGGATTGCGCTGACGTTATGAGGATCATGGACGTTTTCGAGCACAACTGTAAGATCGGGTTGGGTGTACCGGATAGCTCGCGACAATTTCTCGACTCTGCGCTCAGTCTTCATTCCCTGCGGACCTCGAGTAAAATTACTGCGGAAACGATAAGAATACCTCCCCCTATTTGAGAAAGACTCAGCGACTCTCCCAACACAATGAACGACGATACAATTGCCACCACTGGCTCCAGGGTAGCGACAATTATTGCCGTCGAAGGAGCAAGGTACTTCAACCCCGTGAAGTAGAAGAAGTACGGAATTACTATGGATGAGAAAGAAAACAACGTCAGCACACCTGCTTCGGAAAATCCGACCTCCCCGATATTAAACGTCTTCGGCCCGACGAGAATGTCCAGGAGCAGCCAGAAGGATCCGCCGGAGATCAACGTCCAGGTCACTGCCGTCCAAATAGAGTAGTGCTTACTTGCTACTTTGTTGTAAACGTTGAAAAAAGCAAAGCAAACCGCGGACGCGATTCCGAAAAAGATACCGAGGGCGGTAATATGCAACTTGGGATCAAACGCTCCGAGCATAATCATACTGCCGCCAAGAGAGAGGAGAACGGCAAGCGCCTTCGTCTTGCTGACTTTTTCCTGGCCGGCAAGAAGGACGTAAATCGCAACCATTGCCGGGGCCGTGTATTGCATGAGTATCGCGATGCCGACGCTTGTTACCTGGATAGCCATGTAATAAGTGTAGTTCGAGCCGGCAACTCCAAAGATGCCCAGAAGTGCGAAGTCCTTCAGGTCCCTTATTGAAATTGAAAGATGCCTCCTGTCCGTCACAAACAGGAGTGCGGTCATGAAGATGGCGGCAATCACTACGCGCGACTGGACCACGAGCATTGGAGGTATATCGTGCAGGAAAAGAAATTTCGCCGCCGTCGATGCAGCCCCCCAGAAGAATGCCGCTGTGAAGATGCTCAGGTACCCACGAATTCTGGGATCAAAACTCAACGAGTGCTCTTCCGTTCACTGTGGCAGAAGGTATCGTTGTTCCCCGCGAAGTTCCGGAGTCTCTTTCCTAATGGAATGGCGCGGACACTTTCCAATATTAAGTTCACGGAAGTGTTTTCAATTGCTCGTCTGAATCTTGTTATCGCCCCACTTCAGTACTTGAATCTTTACCATCGCCGTCCCAGACTGGATCATGCCTATCGCGCGAGCCGCAGCCTCAGAGAGATCCAATATCCTTCCTTTCTCGAACGGGCCGCGATCGTTGACGACGACTTCTACGCTCTCGTCGTTGCTGAGATTGGTAACGCGAAGAAGAGTTCCGAACGGGAATTCCCTGTGAGCCGCCGTGAAAGCATTCTTATTGAAGACCTGTCCGCTCGCCGTCAGCTTGCCGTTGAAGCCCGTCGAATAATACGAGGCAACCCCTTCGACGGTCAGAAGCGGCTTCCCGTTAAACGTGCCAGGCGTTATCGAGGACGGAGGAGCGGAACCTTCCGGCATCGGGCCCGTCGCGGTGAAGCGCGCCGTCGCGGAACACCCAACCATATAGATGGAGAGCGCCGCCAGAGCGATGAAGTACGCTGTCTTCAAATCAGGTCTTGTCTTCCCCTTTTCTTTAGAGCATCGACAATTTCTTTGACTCCCTGAGACTGGCCTCTTCTGCAAATTAAGACCGATTCCTTCGTCTCTACGACGATCAAATCTTCAACGTCCACGAGACCAAATGTCTTATCTTCAGACCAGACGAGGTTGTTCCGGGTTCTCACACCAACGACGTCACCCTTGTATGTGTTTCCTTCGCCATCCCTGTCGCTCAACCTGTAGACCTCATCCCACGACCCGACATCGCTCCACATGAAGTTGCTCGGTATCGTGTAGACGTTCGTGGCTTTCTCCATCACGGCGTAGTCTACCGAGATCGATTCGACCCTCAAATAGAACTCCTCGAGTATTTTATCGAAATCAGGTTTACCGTAAGTCCCTCTCAATTGGGCCCAAAAATCGGAGAAATGAGTCAGGTTCTTCCTGAGTTCCTCCAGTATTACACCGACCCGCCAGATGAACATGCCGCTGTTCCAGAGGTAATCCCCGCTCTCGATAAACTTGATGGCCGTTTCCCGGTTCGGTTTTTCCTTAAATGAGATCACGCGGTATCCACCGTGGTCGGCGGCTTCCTGTTCCACATTGGCCTTGTCGAAATGAATATATCCGAATCCCGTTTCCGGATGTGTGGGTCTGATCCCGATCGTAACCAGGGCCCGCTGTCTGTCTGCCAGCCTTATAGCGTCCTTGAGCTGTGCTATGAATTTATCGTCTTCAGATATCAGGTGATCGGCGGGAAGGACCACCATGACCGCATCCTCTGTAATCGACGAAGCTACGGACGCTGCAGCCGCAATGCAGGGCGCGGTATTCCGACCGAAGGGTTCGGCAATTATGTTCCGCTGCGGCAACTGCGGAAGCTGGGATACAGCCGCTTCACGCTGTACCCTGTTAGTAACGACAAAGATATTCTCCGGCGCCACGAGCCTGGATATCCTGTCGAACGTCCTCTGGTAGAGAGTCCTTTCGCCGAAGACACCGAGAAATTGTTTCGGCATATTTTCACGGCTCTGTGGCCAAAAACGGGCGCCGACTCCACCCGCCATTATCACTGCAAAGACTTTCATTGAGCTGCGGCCTTTTCTTTTAAGGAAACACTCTGACCGGTGTAAATGCGGGGCACGCGGCCATTTATCATACATAATACTTCGTATGGAATCGTCCCGAGCTTGGAAGCCAGTTCCCACGCCGTAATCAGATCGGTCCCGCTCTTCCCCAGCAAGACGACCTCATCGCCCTGCTGCACCTCGTAATCGCGCCCAAGATCGACCATCACATAGTCCATCGTGATTGTGCCGACCACCGGGTAACGCTTCCCCTTTATGAGAACGGAGGCCTTGCCGGTCAGAAGTCTCGTGAAACCGTCGCCGTAACCGATAGGTACGACTGCTATGCGGGAATCCCGCTTCGTAAAGTACCTTCGGCCATAACTAACGCTCATTCCAGCCTTCATCGTCTTGATGAGCGCAACACTGGACTTCAGGCTCAGAGCGGGTCTGATATCCACGGACTCGGATGTTTCGAGTGACGGATAATATCCGTAAACCATAATCCCGGGCCTGACCATATCGAAATACGAATCCGGCATATCAAGTATGGCTCCGCTGTTGGCAATGTGAAAAAGCGCCGAGGTAATGCCCGTATCCTTCACGGAGGAGACTACATCTCTGAACGTCGAAAGCTGCTTCCGGGCGAACTCCTTGTTGGTTTCGTCGGATGTAGCGAAGTGAGAATAAACACCTGCTATCTCGAGGTTCTCCAGAGCCGAGACCGCCCTTATCGCTTCGATAGCCACCTCGGGCAGGAAGCCGATACGTCCCATCCCGGTATCCACCTTAATCTGCACCCGGGCCTTCTTACCTCCACTCTTCGCCACTGCGTCGAGTGCGTGTGCCATCTCGATCGAGGAGATCGTCGCATCGAGATCGAACCTCACATATGCCTCGAGAGAATCGTCGAAGGGAGGAGATAAAACGAGAATCGGGAGGTTTGTGTGCTGACGAAGTTCCAGTGCCTCTTCAATGAAGGCCACTCCTAGGTAGCTCGCCCCCGCTTCTATGATTGCTTTCGATACCGATACTAACCCGTGGCCGTATGCATTCGCTTTCACAACTCCAAGAACGCGGACATTAGCTCCGACACGTTTCACAACCTGCTTCACGTTGTACCGCAAAGAGGACAATTCAACTTCTGCTTGTGTTGCTCTCATTCGAAAAATATAACCCCAGAGGAAAAATTTTCAAAGGTTAATGTGCCTTCCCTCTGGGCTTCCCAAAAACGACAGCAACCGCGTCTCCCCTATTTCAATGAGTCCCCTGATCGCCCCTTAACATCCGTACCATGTTGTCCGGAGCGCTCCCTTCAGTCTCCTTTCATACGCTTGATGATCATTTTGTTTTGATGATTGAGAATATCCCTTCCTTCACTCGTAAACATGAAGTCGATCCTGTCACGATAGAATTCGGTAATCCTACCCCGCACCATTTTCAGTGTGCTGTTCAGAAACTTGTTCTCCTCGGTAAACCCTTCACCTAGAACGGCGAATGACGAAGGGATCCACCGCTCGGGGAACATACCTGAAAACTGCCCACCGTCCCTGTATGCCGAGATCTCGGATTCAAGAATCCTAAGCGCGCCTACCTGTCCTTCTTCTGTGTGAGGTTGAAGGTGCATCGCCGAAAGATAGTCGAGTATCGACGTTCTGTTCGGAACAAGGAGTGCGACGGTATAGAGAGACTGGTTGTTGTAAAGCATTAACTGGTCGATGTATCGCGAGTTATCGGCGATCGCCTCTTCAATTCCCTCTGGGCTGAATTTCTCCCCATCGTGTCCTATAAGAAGGCTCTTCTCACGCCCCAGGACGTAAAGAAAGCGATCTTCGTCTACATAACCGATGTCGCCGGTATGAAGCCAGCCGTCGCGTAAGGCTTCACCTGTTGCCTTTTCGTTTCTCCAATAGCCCGCCATTACATTTTCCCCTTTGACTACAATCTCACCCTGCCGGCCATTCCGGAGTTCATTTCCCGCCTCATCGCATATCTTGAGCTCTAAGTTCGGAACGATCGCCCCTGAGGAACCGAGTTTGTGCCGGGCAGGAACGTTGGCGGAAATAATCGGAGCGGCTTCAGTCAGGCCGTATCCCTGGAACATCGGAAGCCCGATGGCATAGAAGAATCTTTGAAGTTCAATATCAAGCAGAGCACCTCCCCCGATGAAGAATTCGAGCCTCCCGCCGAAATTCCGCCTGATCTTTCGGAGAAGGAGCAGATCGTACAATCTGTATGCGGCCATCGACCTTAGCGATGAATGCTTTCCTTTGTCGATCCCAATGCCGTTGTACTTATATCCCGCTTCGAGTGCGCGGTGAAAAAGCCTTTCCGCCCTTTCCCCCTTTTCCTTTATTCCCGCTTCGATGCTTTTCCTGAAATTCTTTGCCAACGCGGGTACGCTCAGCATGAATTGCGGCCTTACCTCCCGGATATTTACGGGAATATTCCTGAGCGTCTCCATCGCAGACTTCCCCGTCTGTACCGAGGCCATGCTTGCACCGTTCATCATCAGAGTGTAAATCCCGGCAGTATGGGCAAATGAATGATCCCAGGGGAGAATCAGAAGCGAACAGTATTCCTCCGGAATCGGAAGAAGTGAAGATGCCTGTTCAGCGTTTGCCGTATAGTTTCGATGCGTAAGAACAATCCCTTTAGGATCTGCGGTTGTGCCGGAAGTATAACAGATATTTGCAGGATCGCTGCCCTGTAGCGTCGTCCACCTTCTTTCAAACTCTTGGCGGTACGCCTTTAAGTAAGCTTCTCCCCTGCCGAGCAGCTCTTCAAAACCGAGCTCGTCCTGCGAGTTGTTAGCTCCTCCGTCCAGCAGAAGCAGCTGACGGACCTCAGGTAGGTCGTTCCTGATACTCCGGATCTTTTCTGCCTGGCTTCCGGAAGCAATCACCATCGCGGCACCGGAGTGAGCGATTCTGAACTTAAGCTCCGATAACTCCCCGAGCTTCACGGACAGTGGAACGTTTATAGCACCGGCAAAAAGGATCCCAAGTTCTGCAATGACCCAATCGTTTCGCCCCTCGGATATAAGCGCGACCCTATCCCCTTTGTTTATGCCGAGACTCATGAGCCCGGCTGCACAACGGTGCACCGACTCTCTTATATCGTGGTATGACGTCCCAACATAGGCTTTCCCGCGCTTCTCCCACATCATGATATTCGAGGAGAACCGCGACGAACTCGCCTCGAACAGCGCCGGTATCGTTTTCAAACCCGCCTGTGAACTTGCCTTCCCCGTTTTCAAGACACCTCCTGATCTCTGACGGAAGGAGTTTAAACACCCGCCGAACGGAATACAATCCCTTCCAGATCCAAACCGATGGTAATCCTTGTCATCGCCTTGTCGGCTGGTGCGTCCTGGGTGCGGCAAACACGCCGGTTCGCTTGCTGTGGGGTGAAGGCCTCCTTACCGATCGCAGGCTGGCATCGGATCGCCCTAACCTACCGGGCCAGCATTAATCGGAACCGTCTACGTTGTAGGTAGCAAGGACCTTCCCGTCTTTCCCGACAAGCATCAAAGCACCTCTCCCCGGGGCAATGTGGACGGTAAACTCTGCGCCGCTCATCGAATCGCGAAAATTGACCGGCGCTTCACTGGCCGTTTCTGACGTCAGAACATACAGGGTAGCATCGCGAAGCTGAGTGGGCGCGATCAGGAAGCCGGGATTGGAACAGGTCGTCGAGTACGGCTCCTCGACGCCGGCTTTCTCCATGGCGAACTTGTAAACTTTTCCTATCACAGAAAGGTTTTGGGACATCTCGAGCGGCAGCGCAAAGTAAAGTATCCGGCCGCTGCCAAAGCGGATGTCTGCAAAAGTCTTGCCGTCAGCCAGCACACCTCTGTCAAGATAAGTGGTTTCGTCCCCCGGGTAGCAGACTCTGGCAGAATCTCCCGGCCATGATATCTCCGCGTATCGTGTCCTTAGAGGCTCCTCCGAATAACCAACGCCCCAAGAACTAGTTCGCGACGGAATAGAATTCCAGTGTTCATCCGCGTCGATCCTTCCGGATATCAGAAGCGTTGCGCCGGCCCTCACCTTCGCCATGAGCTCTTCCCAGGATGCCTGGTTGAACACCCATGGAGAGGGAACGATTATCAATTTGGCGTCCGGCATTTTGGAAAGCTGATATTCTCCGGCTGCGAATGCAGTGCCGCGGGCATACTGGTACAGGGCGCGTACCGCCTCCTGCTGCGCTTTGATTGCGTATCCGTTGAACATCGACAGCTGTAACGACTGCGGCAGGACAAGCGCAATCTGAGGAAGTCTTGCGTCCTCCGCATATGGCTCCGCTTCACGCGCAAAATTGGCCACACCTTTCAACGCATTGAACCATACTTTCTGCGACCCGTCGCGCCTCATCAGGCCGAAGTCGTCGCTGTGAGTCCAGTCCCAGTGAAGCACACCCGCCCCGGCATTTGCGAATGCAAGAACAAGTTTTCTTTCTTCGAGTCCCAAGCCGTTCATGTCGTCGAGCCGCCATGTTCCGTCCAGCGACCACACGGGCTGAGGTCCCGTCTCCTCCACAAGATTCGGCTTGTAAGGGCTCTTCGGAACTACCGAATCCCATAGGAGCGCATTGTCCTGCCACCAGGTGTGGTTGACCGTGAAAGTAACATCGGTCCCCGAGGCAATGAACTGGTCAAGCAGCCTGTTAGTGACACCTCCCTCATCCTGACCGACAGTCACGATCTGTTCCGAGCCTGCGGAGCGAATTGCGTGGATCATATCGTCGGCCCAATTGTCGAAGGCATATTGTGCGAAAAGGTTGTAATCCACCGCCCTGACGTTCATCGAGTTGTTGTCCCTGGTCAGCTGCAGGTCGGCAAATGTCGGGAGAGGCACGTTTTCGAAAGTACCTAACGATGACGGATCGACGTGCCATGCTTCAGCAAGACTGTCTATTGTACCATAACGCGCTTTGAGCCACCTTTGCCATGATCCTTTTTCGACAGGGTCTTTGGTGGGTGAATTTCCCTTCCAGATGTGCTCGGGATTAGCGAAACTTGGTTCGTTGATCAGGTCGTAACTCAAAAACGGAACGTCCTTGAATCGGGAGACTATCGAGTGAACGTAAGTAGCTTCCTGCTCGATTGCCATCGGGTTCATGTATGAATTATAGCGGTCTTCCTCCATACCGCCGGGGCCCCTGCCGAATTCACCTCCGGGATTGAATGCGAAAAATGTAAATATCACTTGCATGTTATGACGCGCGGCCGCGTCAAGATATGCCTCGATAGCGTCAAGCAACCGCTCGTCGGCCGCTCCACCGACCTGTTCGAGGTACCGAAATCGGTTTGCCCAGATACCCGTTCTCACTATTGTGAATCCGGCCTTTTCCATGGCCGCAAAATCGTGTTCCCATATATACGGGTTCCCGCCGATGCTTTGACCGAGGAAGAACGCGCGTCCATACGGGTCGGTTGAAAAATAGTTGACCCCGACCGGGAGGTACGGTTTGTCTCCGAGTCTGAAATAGTTTCGACCGGCTGTCATCCTCTCCCCGGACTCGAGGAGACCTGGCTGACGGACTTCCACCCCTGAAGTGTATTGATCGAAGACGGTGTCGCCGAACGAAAGCATAGCCCTGACGGTGTACATACCAGGTTTGGTAAGGCGACGCGTGAAACCGAGCGCCTCATGCAAAAAGTCTCCACATTCGAGGACTCTCTTCTGAATCATCCTGGAGCCGAGGAGTACTTCGAGTGTTAGCTTAGCCTGCCTGCCTTCTCTCAATACGCTGACCGAGCCAGCGACCCGATCGCCCGGATCGAGCGAAAGCGACGACATATCCAGGTAGAGTCTCAGGCCACCGAATGACGCGTACGCGGCACTCTCCCCTATGAGCTTTATCCCATCTTTCGATAGCCAGTAGCTCTCAGGACCGTCGAAACTGAGGTACACCTCTCTCCTCGGTTTGCCAAATCCGACCCTGTCTTCGGCAGCCACAGGTGCGGCCAACCGATTTCCTTCTCCATCAATGAGGAAGCCCAATCCGCGGTACATCCCGCCGAACCCTGCGTTGACAAAGACCTTCCGGGCGTCGAGTTGTTTGACGTTGAAGAACGGCGCGTCCACTCCCCACTCAAGCCTCCAGGGACCATGCTGCGGCGCTGCGTACGAATACATGATACCGAGTACTTTCGAGAAGCTGTCTTGCGGCTGCTCCTCGCGCCAACCCGTGCCGTCATTATACACCGGCACATGCAACGGACGCCCGCCGATGACAAGAAGGTTTCCGTCCTGAATCTGTCGGTCAATCGCCGGCCATGCATCTGCGGGGAAAGCCGAGCCGTAGGGAAGCACCAGCAGATCCCCGGGCGCAAGGACTTTAGAAAGGCTGTCCATATCCGCAAAAACCGGATGCATCGGTGCCAGGGCACGCTCCAATGTCTCACGGCCGATCTTTCCATTTTCAATTGATGGGAAACCGTGCTGAAAGAAAACGACGGTCTTACCAAACCCCGTTATGGAAGTAACAAGAAGTAAACTAAAGACTGTCAGGGCATTCTGCCAACTGAAATGTCTCATGATATCACCCGATACTAATTCAAGTTCGGCATGGCCTAAAATTTTGACCCGTTCAAGATTACTTCGACACCTCCGGCGCCCGCACTGTCTGGGCATCTGCTTTTCCAACGAGACCCGATTCGCGGAGCCTCATCGCCAGGAAAAAGCTTAACGCCACAAGACCCGTCATGACGAGGAGTGAAGGGGTCATGGATCCCTCAGGACCGAACCTGAAAGCGTCCATGGCAAAAATGAAAACGATTCCTGAAGCATTTCCCATGAGGAAGAGAAGACCGTTCGACGTCCCTTCCGGCGTCGGCCTTCCTATCTCAGCACCATACTGGAAGCCGATCGGGCCCGCGCTAAGAAGGAAGAATCCCAGTGCAAAGGAAGCAGCATACAACAACGGAGACGTCGTCGCGTATGTGATGCCCAACAGACCGGGTATGGTACCGGCAAGACCGATCAGGATAAACGGCACCCTCTTCCGGTATTTGTCCGAAAGCGTGGGAAGGATCACTGCACCGATTATACCTCCAACGATCATCAAACCGCCGGCGGTACCGGCCTGTGTCGCCGTGAAGCCCCGCGGGCTAATGATATCTTCTATCCAGGTCGTAACGCTGTTGAATACCCCGAGTCCGATAAAGAATACCGACATGAGGAGTATGAAATTCTTGTTCTTCAGTATCTGCTTCAATCCATCGAACATCAGTGCCCTCTCTTCGAGTTCGGCCGGACCGGGAGGAGTTGCAGGATGTTCACGGGCGAGTATTATGAAGAGCACCGCGGCTGCGAGCGACCCGATGCCATAGTACAACAGCATGTTCGAGAATCCGGCGCCAAGCACCAACGCCGGCGTCAGTGCCAGGCCCGCGAGTATCCCGAGGTACATGGCAAGCGATCCCAGCCCTGAGGCCGTCGCCCGTTCTTCGATCGGAAACCAGCGAGCTGCTATCTTCGTGACGGCATTCAATATGAACGGCTGCCCGACGGCCGTCCCGATCTGAGCAATCATCACAAGCGTGAAATTCGAGGAAACCAGTCCGCGCATGAGACCAAATATGCCTGTCAACCCTGCTCCGATTCCGACGGCTACTCGGAATCCGTATGTGTCGATCACCCACGAAGCAGGTATCGAAAAGACCAGAAATGCAATCATGAAACTCATCGACAGCAACCCGATGTCGAGTTGAGATACATGATAGTATGCGGCCGAGGCCTCAGTTATCGGAGCAAACGTGATCCACACAAGCTGATTGAACGCCGCGACCAGCATGAATACGACCAGTATGAACCATCTGTAGCCGTAGATCCTGTAATTGGACTGTTCCATAAGAATTGCATCTCCTCACGTCTATTGTAATGATTGGTTGAAGCTAAACTTAGTGGTTCCCCTCGTAGAAAAGCTTCTGCACCGGGGATAGCTTCTCGAAGACGCGATAATTTATTCCCTGTCTCATCGAAGTGCAAATGACGGCTCCAATGTAGCGTCGGTGGAAAATGAGCGGACAGAGACGGGAATTGCCAACCACGTGGCATGTTCTGCGCTACCTGTACTTCGCGGACTTTTTATTTTACCTCTTTGAGGGCAGCCCGCACAAGGTCCTCGACAGACTTCCCGGCAGACACGTCACGTTTCAAGACTTCTCTAATCGCCCGCTCGCATTGCATCCGTGAATACCCCAGCGCGACGAGAGCTTCCACCGCACCCGACCGCACTTCTTCCCTGCCGTCCAGCGCTTCACCCTGAACTGAAAATTCAATCCGCCCGATTTTATCGCGAAGCTCAAGCACCAGTCGTTCCGCAGTCTTTCTACCGATTCCCGGCATCGCCGTCAGCGCCTGTGCATTTGAACTGGAGATGAAACCGTAAATGTCGGCAACGCTTGCCGATGAAAGTACCCCCAGTGCCGTCTTCGGGCCAATGCCGTTAACCCCTATCAGTAATTTGAACAGTCTCCTTTCGTCCTCCGTCGCAAAGCCGTACAACTGCATGTCGTCTTCTCGTACGACAAGGACGGTAAACACCGAGACGTCGTCTCCTGCTTCGCCGACTGCATCGTATGTTGAGATCGGAACGTTCACTTCGTAAATGACTCCGCTCACATCGATTGCTATTGAAGTCGTATTCTTTGCAGCGAGTTTCCCTCTAATCCCGTAAATCATTTAATCCGCCTCGCGCCGGATCGTTTGACAACCATGTGACTGTTCTTTGCTACGAACTCTTTCCAGTTCCTGTACCCCCCTTTTCCGCCGCCGGAATTCTGTGCGTGACAAATTGCAACTGCGCATGCATCGGCCTCGTCTTCGCGAAGCGGCAATCGCTCCGCACCCGACAAAAGTCTTCTAACCATGAACATGACCTGCGGCTTCGAGGCGTTCCCGTTCCCCGTCACAGATTGCTTCACTTTTCTGGGAGAGTACTCGACAACTTCAACCCCCTTCAATGCCGCTGCCAGAACGGCCGCACTTCGCGCGTAACCGAGCTTATACGCACTCTGTGCATTCTTTCCGTAAAAGCCGGCCTCAACTGCTACAGATTCTATGTCGAACTTGACGAAGAGCGTCCCGATTTCGTTGAATATCCGAACCAGTTTTTCCGGCATCGACTTCGCTTCCGTTAGAAAAATCGTTCCAGAGTCGACAATCGACTTTCGACTCCCTTTATATTCAATGACGGCAAACCCGGTCTTGCGCGATCCGGGATCGATGCCAAGTATAATCACTGGTTCAATTGTGCCAGGACGCTGTCGTCGATATCGAAGTTTGCGTAGACGTTTTGAACGTCGTCATGCTCTTCGAGCGCTTCCATCAGTTTCAGTACCTGTTCCGCTTCTCTCCCTTCGACCCGGATGGTATTTTGGGGAAGCATCTGGACGGAAGCGTTGTTGATTTTGAGACCTTTGTCCTCGATTGCCTTCTTGACGGATTCGAACGCTTCAAACGACGTCGTGATATCGAAGTAGTCGTCCTCGACACTCATGTCGTCGGCCCCGGCCTCGAGTATGATATTCAATAGTTCCTCTTCACCGACCGCCGACTTCGGTACTTCGATTCCCCCCTTCTTCTGGAACATCCACGCGACCGATCCGGCTTCCGCAAGCTTGCCGTTGTTCCGGTCAAGCAAATGGCGAAGTTCTGCCACCGTCCGGTTCTTATTGTCAGTGACCAGCTCGATCATCAAAGCTACGCCCCCAGGACCGTATCCCTCATAAGTAATCTCTTCATACTGCACGCCCGGCAGTTCTCCCGTCCCACGCTGGATCGCCCGCTTGATGTTGTCGGCAGGCATATTGTTGTCTTTTGCCGTTTGTACGGCGAGCCTCAGACGCGGATTACCGTTCACATCTCCTCCGCCGCTTCTCGCCGCAATCGTAATCTCTTTGATCAATCGGCTGAACAGCTTCCCTCTCTGAGCGTCTGTGCCTGCCTTCTTGTGCTTGATCTTGGCCCATTTATTATGTCCGGACATTTTTCAACCTCCTAAGCTTTCTTTTCCGGCCGCATGCCCGGTGGCATCTTCTGAGCCGGATGAGTTTCTAAAATCCTTTAATTGTAATTGATAATATACATTACCTGCATAGTGATTTTCATCAACCGAATAGACGATATCGAGCCTGGTCCCTCTCTTTACGCCGCTGTCGCCGTTCCTGAATTTGATCGCGTCGAATGTCACGCCGTTCGACCGCAATTTCATTTTCAGGTGAGAACTCCCCACGATCCTGGCCTCTGCCAGGTAAACGTTTGAAGTCCGGAAAACGGGCTTCGCGTTCTGAGGTCCGAACGGTTCGAACATCTTGAGAGTCTTCATGAATTCGCCGTTGACATCTCCCAAATCCAACTCTGAATCGATCGAGATGACCGGCGTTTTCAGGTCGTCAGTCAGAGTCCGCGATACGACCTCTTCGAAGGTATCGATGAAATTCTGAAGGTTCTCCGGCTGGAGGGCAAGACCGGCGGCGACTTTGTGACCACCAAATTGTGTGAGCAGATCTGAGCACTCCCGGATCGCGGCGAATATGTCATAACCCGCCACACTCCGGGCACTCCCCCGCACTACCCCGTCGACGGTCGCAAGCATGATCGTAGGCCTGTAAAATGTCTCGACTATCCTGGATGCGACTATTCCGACCACACCCGGATGCCACTCCTCGCTGTGAAGAACAAGCGAGTTCCTGTCACCCTGTGCCATCATCCGCGAGGCCATTTCGAAAGCTTCATTGAATGTCTTCTCGTCGAGAAGCTTCCTGTGGGAGTTCTCGTTGTCTAAAATACCGGCAAACTCCTCCGCAACGTCGGCGTTATCCGTTATTAGAAGTTCGACAGCGCGCTTGGCATCGCCGAGCCTACCGACCGCGTTGATCCGGGGCGCGATGTTGAAAGATACCTGGCCCGTCGTCAACCTTCGCACATCTACCCTGGAACTCTCGAGAAGCGCTTTGATACCCGCCCTCGGTTGGAGTGCTATCGCGTTGAACCCTGCCTGTACCAGTATGCGGTTCTCCCCGACCAGCGGCACTACGTCCGCGGCCGCTGCGATTGCAACCAGATCGAGATATTCGTCCGGGAGGTCCTGCTTGCCGAGTCTCATCGAGACGGCCTTCGCGAACTTGTATGCGACGCCGCATCCGGACAAGAACTTGAAAGGGTAATCGCAGCCCGGTTTAATCGGATCGAGCACGGCAACGGCCTTCGGGGTCTCCTCGACCTCGTGGTGGTCGCATACGATCGTGTCGATTCCCTTCGACGATGCGTACTCGATCTCCTTCCCCGCAGCGACGCCGCAATCCACGCTTACGAGAAGTGTGAACCCGCCTGCGGAAGCGAACTCGACGCCCGCAGTACTGACCCCGTACCCTTCCTTGAGCCTGTCCGGTATGTAGAACTCGACGTTGGCGCCGAGCTTCCGGAAAAACATGTAGAGAAGTGCCGCCCCCGTGGTGCCGTCGACGTCATAATCGCCATACACAAGGATTTTCTCGTAGCGCTCGAGAGCCGTCAGCACCCGCTCCACCGCCTTTGACATCCCGTTCATGAGAAACGGATCGTGTTGATCCTTCAGGCTCGAGAAGAAGAATGACTTTGCCCTCTCGACCGAATCGAACCCGCGCTGCACAAGAAGTCTTGCCAGAATAGGCTTTACACCCAGCTGGCGCGCAAGCTCCTGCACCATGATATCATCGCTCTGTCCGAGCAGCTTCCAATCGTATTTCAACGGAAGCTCCCGTCCAGGATATGACTATAAGCGGAGTGGGCCGATAAGCCGAATTCTGTCTTCCCTCCGCTTTCGCGAAGGAGAGGCAGCCATTTATCTGAGCAACCTACCCGGAAGTCGACCGAGACTGGCCGCCTCGGTCCCGAACGGACGAAGCCCATTCGGGATTCCTCCCTTATTTGGTCTTGCTCCGCAGGGGGTTTACCATGCATCCCGGTGTCACCACCGGGAACGGTGGGCTCTTGCCCCGCCATTTCACCCTTACTCGTCCCGCAACGCGGGACGGGCGGTATATTTTCTGTGGCACTTTCCGTCGGGTCGCCCCGCCTCCGGTACTCACCTGCGTGAACACCGGAGCCTGCTGCCATCTGGAGTCCGGACTTTCCTCCCCGACCGTAGTCGGAGCGGCTGCCTGGCCCACTCCTAAAACTCCCGTCTGGATCGGCAAATTCTTCCTGCCGCCGACCGCCTGAACGCCGCTCTGCACCAATTTCGCTCAACGCCTCGGCCCTGCCGGCGACCGTCGCTGTCAACCCCGATCTCAGCATGTCTCTCACCGGGTTTCTTAATATCAACTCGCGCTCCAATCTCTCTTCCTGCGTTTCATCCTGCCCGACTTGCTGCAGGAGCCATGGTTACTCATTTCTATCCCTGATTCGACAAACTCTATGATCGCGATCAGGAAATCGCTTTCTATCTGAATTTCAATCACAAAGGACAACTTATATGCAGAACAACCAGCTGACCGCCCGACCGCGTACTAAGTTCGCTACAGCCGGGCTTTTCCGCAAGTTCGGCCCTCTTCAACAGTGCTCAGTCAAATACGTCCGCCAGTTTGCCGGGAGATTCCTTCAATTCCTCCCCGTTCGCCGGATTATCATGATTGCGATCATGTTGGCGACCGGGGACACCGATCGCGGCCTGAATCCCGAAAATTTTGTATTAACCTACTTTATCGGTGGACGTTTCATCAACGATCTCGTTCGGAACTAGGATCCTCCCGCAGTGATCGCATGAGTATATTTTGTCCATCTGCCGCAGATCGAGGAGTCTCTGAGGCGGAAGGACATTGTAGCACCCGCCGCAGGCGTTGCGCCTAACAACAGGTACGATTGCCTTGCCTTTCGTCGCCTTCCTGATCATCTCGTAACGCGATAACGTCTGGCGATCGACCTTCTGCGCAAACTTCTCTCTCTCTTTCACATAACGCTTTTCTTCGTCGTGCGTGAGAGAGACCAGCTCCTCCAATTCGACCTTCTTCGACGAGTATACCTGCTCTTCATCGGTGTATTCCGACTTCAGCTTCTCAACTTCCTTGCCGGCGACAGCTTCTTTAGCCTGGATGTTTTCTAGTTCCTTATGCAGTTCCTGAAGCTTGTCCTTGGAATTGTCGATCTGCTTACTAAGAGCGTCATACTCGCGATTCGTCTTCACTTTGATCCGCATATCGGTAAACTTATCGATCCTCTTCCTCACTTCGTCGAGTTCCTTGTCGATTTCTTTCTTTCTCGACACAGCTTTCTTCAGATAATCTTCGTTTTCTTTGATCTGGCCTTTTAAAGTGGATATCTTCTTCTCCAGTTCCTCCACATCAGCCGGCAAATCCCCTCGTTCTTCAAGCAATCCATCCAATTTGAGATCAACCTGCTGAAGTTCGTAAAGCGTCTTCAGTTTATCCTTGACAACCACCTTCGTCTCCTGGGTAAGTTAAACAATGACTGCACTGTCATATTCGTGCTTGCTAAGATTGACAACAACTCTATCTTTAAAGATTTCATTCATTATGCGATGAAGCAACTCGGCCGCAAATCTCTCCGTGCCGCGATGCGTGGCATCCACAAGAACAGTCGGCAACATCATGCTCTCTCTGAAATCGTGGTGCTTGACGTCTCCGGTTATGAAAATGTCCGCGCGCTCACGGACAGCATCTCCGTAAAATGAAACACCTGACCCCGCACAAAGGGCGACTCTCTTTATTTCGCTGTCGACGGCGTGAGCCGCTTTGAGGAAAGCCTGTCCGAGCACATTCTTGATCCTCTCAAGAAATTTTTCCCCGGACATCTTCTCTTCGAGATCCCCTATCGCCCCGAAGCCATAGTTTGCAGAGCTATTCAACAGAGGATAAACATCATAAGCGACTTCTTCGTAAGGATGGGCATCCATCATCGCCCGAACTACTCTTTCCGCATTCGACTTCTCCACAACCATCTCGAGCCGTGACTCACTCGCTCTCTCGGTTTTCCCCGGCGTGCCGACGTACGGTGTAGCGCCGTCTCCGGGCAGAAACGAGCCTTCCCCCTCCGAGGCGAAGGCACAGCCGGTATAATTGCCTATCATCCCCGCACCGCTCTTCGACATCGCAGAGCGGACTTTCTCAAGATGGTCCCGCGGAACGAAGACGACAATTTTCCGGAGCGTATCCGGCAGAGGCGAAAGATACTTTGGATTCCTTAGACCCAGCCGTGACGCGAGGTCGAAGTTAATCCCGTCCCTGACCACGTCAAGCGCCGTGTGGACCGCATAGACATTCAACAGCCGTCTGGCCGCCTGAACCAGAAAGTCGGGCCTTGAGGATGATGTCGTGAACGACTTGGCCGCACGGAACAGGGGTGTGTGGTAGGTTACTATAAGATTGGATCCTGATTCTACTGCCTCTTCAATGACGCCACCGTTCAATTCGTATGCTACGACCATCTTTCCACATTCATCATCATAGTCGCCGACAATCAGCCCAACATTGTCCTGGTCCGCCACCAACTCGACTGGAAGTCTTTCTCGAATCTTCTTAACTGCTTCTGACAGCTTCATTTATTATAAATAAGCAAAAAAAAAGTGTTCCGGTTTTCACTGGAACACTTCATATTTTCTGACCTGCTTTTGAATTCTCTCTTAAGAACTTTCTGATCAGAAATGTGCCTTCTCTTCTTGTCATTTTCTAAAAATTAC
>JAJZNW010000016.1 GCA_021811615.1 Bacteroidota bacterium | reverse complement strand
CGTCGCTGTCTCTATGAACCTCTTCGTCTCTGGCATTGTCTCTTCCCCAATATAAACAACCCTTCCCAGCGAGTCCAGCCCCTAACCCGTCTTTCTTCTTATTCTAGCCCCGTAACTGAGTGGTTACTGTGCGTGTCGGGCGATATTTGCACATCTCTGAAGTTTTTATATATTTTTAAAATCGTGGCAGGAGGGCGCGAGACACCGGAATATGGGGTCGCCGCCCGTTCATTTCAGACAACCTGGGATGGCCTGTCTCCGTTCTAACGAGAAGTGGCGTGATTCCATTCGATCGTTTATCGGAGATTTGAGGCGTACCCTGATGCAATTGCCGGTGAATGCGGCAGCCACGAGGAGGAGAGCATGAGGGAACAAGTAAATGTCACTGCCGGGCCCGGAGCCTTGAGCACCAAAGCGTGGTTCGGCTCAATCGCTCGGAGATTTCCGCCGGATGAGCTCCATCTATTCACAAAAGAGATGAAGTACTTGTTCGGCTCTAAACCGAAACGAAGCAGGGCCGAAAAGGGGAATCGTTTTCCGGCCGGCAAGTCGATCTTTGATGTTGTTGACGCCGAAATCGCCGCTCTGATTGCGAAGAATATCGAAAGGGTTTTGAAAGGGGATACGGTTTCATTCGAGGTGGAGTACAAGGGTAAGCGATTTCTCTCGCACGCTGTGTCGTTATACAACCCCCACGACGCTGAGACTTATGTGCTCGTCCACGCGACCGATGTGACAGAGCTCAAGGATCTTGAGTACAGACCAGCCGGCCGCGAGGCTGCGGACCAACCGATGTCGGCCTCCGCTCTCAAAGATCCGACGGAGAACTGGCGAACCCTTTTTGAAGTAATCCCATTCCCAACGCTCCTTGTTGAGGGGGATGGTAAGATCATATCCGCTAACAGACGATTTCGCAGTTTGCTGGGGTATGGTGAAGAGGAGATTCATACCCTGGGCCTTTCCGAAATTACTGCAGGATTGGATCTGGAGGACTGGAAAAAGAAACTTGGCGCGAGAAGTACATTCGGCTCTTTCGTAATGAAAGTCGATTTGAAGCACGTGAGTGGCATACTCGTCAGCGGGGAGATAGAATTTGCGGCGACCGGTCCAAACGTTCACGATGCGGTTTGCGCGTCCGTCCGCGCTGTGGAACATGAGTATCGGGCTGAAAGGGATTTCGGTAGTAGCGACGAGATGTTCCGCCTCATTTCAGAAAACGTCCCGGACTTGATAACGGTAATCGATTTTGCAAAAAGGCACGTCTATCTGAATCCTTCGTACAATAACATCATCGGCAGCCGGGAAAAGCTGCTTGGAAATGAGGCGCTCGGCCTGGTTCATCCTGATGACAGAGAGAAAGTAAAGGTCGTATTAAGAGAGGGATTGTCCAGCGGCATGGAGCAGCGCATAGAATTCAGGCTGTTGACTTCAGACGGAGGCATTCGCTTTGTGGAAGCACGCGGTAAAGCATCACGCGATGCGGCGGGTAACATGACCAAAGGTATAATCGTCGGGAGGGATGTTACTGAGCGGAGAAAGCTCGAAGACCAGTACTTTCGTAACCAGAGGATTGAAAGCCTCGGTACCCTGGCGGGCGGAATCTCTCACGACCTCAACAATGTTCTCACTCCAGTCATCCTCGGTGTGGAAGCTCTGAAAAGGGTGCAAATGGAAGAACGGGGTCGGGCCATATTAAACAGCATCGGTTCGAGTCTCGGGAGAGGCCGCGATATAGTCAAGCAAGTCCTGACTTTCGCCCGCGGTGTGGAAGGTGGGATGATGCTGATTCAGATACGGCACATCATTAAGGAAGCAGTGTCGTTGATCAAAGAGACCTTCCCGAAATCGATCGCGATTGTCGAGAATGTTCCGAAGGCACTGTGGCTTGTCAACGGAGACGCGACACGCATAGATCAGCTCGTGATGAACCTCGTCGTGAATGCAAGGGATGCCATGCCGGAAGGAGGCATCCTGTACGTGTCCGCTGAAGACACTATGATCGACGAACAATATGCCGCAATGCAGCCATTGGCGAAGCCGGGTCCATATGTTCGAATTACTGTCCAGGATACCGGCGTCGGAATGTCGAAAGAGGTCAGGGATCACATCTTCGAGCCGTTCTACACTACAAAGGAAAGCGGAAAGGGAACAGGGCTGGGGCTCTCGATAGTACACACCATCGTGAAAAACCACGGCGGGTTCGTGACGGTGGAAAGTGAACCCGGAAAAGGGACGACGTTCAACGTATTCTTACCGGCGGTCGAGTCGCAGGATCTTGAGAGGCCCGAGGAGACAGACTCGAAATCGCTGGCTGGACATGGCGAGCTCCTTCTTGTGGTTGATGATGAAGTCTCGGTCTGCCAGATTACAAAGCAAACTCTCGAGGCTTTCGGCTACCGTGCCATTACAGCTTCTGACGGCACCGAAGCAGTCGCACTTTTCGCTGAGAAGAAAAACCAGATCTTGCTCGTGCTGATGGATATAGCGATGCCAATCATGGATGGACCGCGAACGATGAGGGCGATTAGAAAACTCAATCCTGGCGTCAAAATAATCGCATCCAGCGGAATCGTTCCGGAGGGACAACTCAAAATAGAGGATATGGCTGCTCCTAACGAGTATCTCCCCAAACCTTACACTTCGGACAGGCTCCTTCGGACGATTCGCTCAGTCCTGGAATCCATTTGAATGCTTACCTGTCATGCTCGCTTCCGGCAGGTTCTCACCCCGATGTCCTTCGTGTACTAGTCACCCATGCGCATGTTAACCTATTGTTATACCGTGTTACGGTTTGGTAACGTCCGCTATTGAACGTCCTTAGACAAAGCGATTTTACCTCTCTTTGGAAGCCTTTTCTTGGCATGCTCGTTGCTCGATTGTGATATGGCTCCGAAGGTGACAGAAGACAAAAAAGAAGAAGTCGCGAGTTCCTTCAGGCCTGGGAAGTTTTCTAAATACATGAAAGGTTTACAATGAGAAAGTTAATGCTGGCGGCGGCGATGCTCCTCGGAATTGCGGGTGTTGCATCTGCACAGAGTTCAGCCAACCAGACTGTCACAATAAACGGTACAGTGATACAGGCCATCACACTCAGTGTTAGTACCTCAACCTTGAGCCTGGGCAATATGGTCGCGGGAACACCCCCTCCATCGATATCTGCAACCACCAGCCCCGTAATGTTCACACTGACCGGAAATGGATCTTCCGTCGTCAGTGTTACTTTTTCGCCTGTTACACTCTCAGGGCCGAGCAGCTCGTCGTTGACTTTCACGCCAACGGTTGTGGGAGATTCAGTGTCTGCGAATCAGGCAAGCGCTTCGCCAATTTCGACCGGTGCTACCGTCACCCTTTCGGGGAGCAATTATAGTTCTGCCAATTACTACTTCTGGCTCGGTGGCAGCGTTGCAAGCCTTCCAAGCGCGCAGACCCCCGGCGCGTATACCGGCACGTTTACCCTGCAAGTGACTTACAACTAAGAGTTTCGTTTTCCCTCCTCCTGTACCAGATGGCGAAAGAGACCCGGCACGCAATGTGCCGGGTCATCCTTTCTGATACCGTCCCCGCTCATCGGCGATCAAATTGAGCATCTTTCCCTCTGTCCGGCCGACTTATTTACGAATACGCCGCAGTCACTCCGCGGCATCACATTGATTAACGTATCCACGTTTCTTAATTTGCAAACAGATGGCAGTTCAAAGAAAGCATAGCGATTCGTCGTGTGCCAGTCCCGATAGTATTCATTCATCGGCTCACTTATCATACGTCGTAAGACACAAACGGCACGGTACGTGACTCGTCCTCATGGAAACCCAAACTAAAGACCTCAGGATTAACCCCAAATTGGTTATGGAACTCCTCGTAAGATTCATCGGGGAGGAGACCCATAAAGTAGGAATGAACAAGGTGGTGGTGGGATTGTCCGGCGGCGTAGACTCGGCATTGTCTGCGGCTCTCGCCGTTGAGGCCCTCGGAAAAGAAAACGTGCTTTGTGTTCTGCTTCCGCATAAGACTTCATCGCAGGACAGTCTCGACGACGCGAAGCTGTTCGCGCAGAAGTTCGGAGTCAGAACAGAAACCGTTGATATTACCACTGCCGCCGATGCGATCATATCCCGCGAACCGAACATGGAAAATGTCCGTAAAGGGAATATCTTCTCCCGGACTCGCATGATATTCCTTTACGATACTTCGGCCCGCGAGAAGGCGCTGGTTCTCGGAACCAGCAACAAGACGGAAATGCTCCTTGGCTATGGAACCATCTTCGGCGATATGGCGCATGCTATTAACCCGATAGGCGACCTTTATAAAACGCAGGTCTGGCAGCTCGCGGAATTCGTCGGTGTCCCGGAAAGAATTGTGAAAAAGAAACCGAGTGCCGACCTCTGGGCAGGACAAACGGACGAGCAGGAACTTGGCTACACTTACGAGGAAATTGACAGAGTCCTGTATTTGCTTGTAGATCAGAAAATGAAAATCGACGAGGTCGTCTCGTCCGGGTTCGGCCCCAAAATCGTGAACGATATGCACGGACGGATCATAAGGAGTCAGTTCAAGCGAACTCCGCCGATTATCGCCAAAGTCGGACACAGGACGATAAACGTAGATTTCAGATACCTTAGAGACTGGGGGGCATAGTGTCCGAAGCAGCCCCTCGCGGGGACCGCGATCAGTCAGGCCGATTATTCGTTGTGGCCACGCCGGTGGGTAATCTCTCCGACATGACTTTCCGTGCGGTCGAAACCCTGAAGACTGTGGATTTTATCGCCGCGGAAGATACCAGGACAAGTTCCATACTGCTCAAGCATTATTCGATATCCAAACCGATGGTGAGCTTTCACAGCCACAGTGGTGCGAACAGGTCTATGGAACTGGTAGATCGTTTGCTCCGGGGCGAGAGTGCCGCACTGATAACCGATGCCGGCACCCCGGGCATATCAGACCCGGGTTATACATTCGTCCGTGACGCCGTTGCGGAGGGAATCGATGTCGTGCCTGTACCAGGTCCGACTGCTTTCGTCGCCGCCCTTTCCGCAAGCGGATTGAGGACTGACAGATTTATCTTCGAAGGCTTCCTCCCGTTGAAAAAAGGGAGACAGAAGAAGCTTCAGCAGCTTTCATCGGAAAAGAGAACCATAATCTTCTATGAATCGCCACATCGGATCGAGAAGACTCTCCGCGAATTGTCCGAACACTTTGGTGAGAGGAGATGCGTCGTCGGAAGAGAGATCTCGAAAATTCACGAGAGCTTCTACAGAGGTACTTTCACTGAGGTCCTTGGCATGATGGGTGAGGGAGAAAAGCGCGGAGAGTTCGTCGTTATCGTGGAAGGGTCCGAAGAGTGAGAAGCCTCATCCCGTCTTCTACTGAAAAGTGGTTCAAAGGACTGCTCGAACCCTTGGCCCGCTGGCTCGGGAAAAGGAACGCCAACCCAAACTGGTTCACGACTCTCGGTTTTATCCTCAGCATTGTCTGCGCGCGTGAAATCGCCTCGGGCCACCTTGTGCTTGGCGGCGTGTTTGTCTTCGTGAGCGGCTTGTTCGATGTGATCGACGGTGCCGTCGCCCGTAAAACCGGGCGTGTCACAAGGTTCGGAGCCGTGTATGACTCGACGATGGACAGGTACTCCGAGGTTACAGTGTTTTTCGGACTTGGATTTTATCTTATTGGAAATCATTTCTACTGGACGTCGGTGGCTGCAGTATTCGCTATCGGCGGCTCAATCATGGTCAGCTACATTCGCGCCCGGGCCGAAACGCTCGGGTTCAAGGCAAACGTCGGTCTTGCCAGACGCCAGGAACGCGTCATCATCCTCGGGCTGGGGCTGGTGCTCAACGCTCTGGATCCTTCTCTCGACCGGCTGCTTCAGGGAGTGTTCGGGCAGGCGATCGGAAGAGGGACTTCCGGTCCGCCTTTGGCACTGGCGGTGTCTATAGTCTTGCTGGCCGTACTCACTAATCTAACGGCAATTCAGAGGTTATATTATGTCTACAAACAATTCAAATCAGAAACACCGGGTGCCTAAATCGGGAAAGAAAATCGCTAACCCGGATGGACCGCTGACAATCTTCACCCCGGGCATCGGGGCTGTCTCCACTACGTTTATGGCCGGAGTCGAACTTATTCGGAAGGGATTACGCGAACCTGTCGGCTCGCTGACTCAGATGGCCGCAATCCGTCTCGGCAAGAGAACCGAGAACAGAAACCCGCTTATCAAAGATTTTGTCCCGCTCGCCGATCTTGGCAACCTCAGGTTTGCCGGATGGGATATCTTCGGCGGAACTGCATACGATGCTGCAAGCAAGGCAGGAGTCCTCAACAGGGACGACCTGGAATTGGTACGGCCATTCCTGAGCTCGATCGATGTAATGCCCGCAGTCTTCGAGCAGAAGTATGTGAAGCGTCTTAAGCCAAAAGTGATTAAGAGGGGCAAATCGAAGATGGAGCTGGCGGAACAGCTCAGGGCAGACATCCGTGCCACGATGCAGAAGCATGGTTCAAAGCGTGCGGTAATGGCGTGGTGCGGAAGCACGGAGGTGTACATAGAGGAAAAGGAAGTTCACAGGAACCTTAAGAACTTCGAAAAGGGATTGTCGAAGAACGACCCGAATATCGCTCCGAGCATGATCTATGCCTACGCCGCATTGAAAGAGGGTATCCCATTCGCGAACGGTGCCCCTAACCTTACGGTCGATATACCCGCGATGAACGAGCTCTCAAGGGCGCAGAAGCTTCCAATCGCCGGAAAAGATTTTAAAACAGGGCAAACTTTGCTCAAGACCGTACTTGCGCCGATGCTCAAGGCACGTATGCTCGGGTTGAACGGCTGGTTCTCGGCAAACATACTCGGGAACCAGGATGGAGAAGTGCTTGACGAGCCGGGATCCTTCAAGACGAAGGAAGTAAGCAAGCTTTCAGTTCTCGAGCACATACTTCAGCCGAATCTCTATCCCGATCTCTACTCGGATTACTATCACAAGATCAGGATAAATTATTATCCTCCACGGGGAGACGACAAGGAGAGCTGGGACAACATCGACATCTTCGGCTGGCTTGGATACCCCATGCAGATCAAGGTCAATTTCCTCTGCCGCGACTCGATACTTGCGGCTCCGGTCCTGCTCGACCTCGTTCTCTTTCTCGACCTGGCCCAGCGCGCCGGCCTGTCCGGAATCCAGGAATGGCTCTCTTTCTATTTCAAGAGTCCGATGTGCGCGCCGGAGCTATATCCCGAACACGATCTTTTTATTCAGATGACCAAGCTTAAGAACTATCTTCGATATTTGATGGATGAAGAACTGATAACGCACCTCGGCGTCGAGTATTATTCTGAAGATTCAGCGACAATGTCGGGTCACAAACGCCGCTTGAACAAATAGGAACGGATGAAGGAAGAGGAACGTCACAGAAGGGCCGAAGAGGACGCGATACTTGTCAGGCGAGCGATTGCGGGCGATGAAAAAGCCTTCAAGGCGCTCGCCAGAAGGTATAGAAATCCGGTCGCCCAAATCGTTTATAAGCTGATAAGAGACCGCAGTCAGATCGAGGACCTCACACAAGAGGTCTTCATAAAAGCTTTTCAGCATTTGAGTGATTTTGATTATCAACACCAGTTCGCTTCCTGGCTTTTCAAAATTGCAAATAATCACTGCATAGACTACATCAGGAAAAAGCGCCTTCGCGTCTACTCAATCGACGAGCAAATCAGGACCGAAGAAGGGGAAATGGAGCACGAAATCCCAGATTCTACTTATGAGCCGGACCTCCACCTGCTCAGAGAGCAGAAGGCGCGTCTCATTCGCTCCGCAATCGACTCGTTGCCGAAGAAATACCGTGAGGTGATCGTCTTAAGGCATCAGGATGAGCTAAGTTATGAAGAAATTGCCGAGGAGACAGGCTTGCCCGTAAACACCATTAAGGTGCAGCTTTTCAGGGCGCGCGAAATGATGTATAAGTACCTCAAGGATAAAATCAGGCACTATTGAAACCAAAACTCTGTGATGCCGTAATCCAAGGCAGTATGAAAACCATTCTTGCGATTCTGCTGCTCTACTCATCCGCGTTCGCGCAGAGGCACATCAGAACAAGTGAGGACCTCGGAGGCGCGAACAAGATCAGGGCCGAAATTGACCTGGGTGCCGTGAACCTCCACTTGACTGCTGTCAGTGATCCTCAGAAGGCCTTCGAGCTTAACTACGCCTACCAGAACGACCAGAAAGTGCCGAAGCTCATGTATGAGGTCGGCGGTTCTGACGGCGTGTTCAAACTTTCAAACGAGAAAGATCATAGTAGCTTCCCATTTCTCGAATTTGACAAAGTCAAGGACTCGGTCGATCTCGGACTGTCGAGCGAAGTCCCCATCTCGCTCCGTATGGCCTTCGGTGTCTGTGATGCCATGGTCGACCTGGGAGGGATGGAAATATCCGATGCGAATTTTTCGACGGGGGTCTGCAGTTTCGACCTCAATTTTTCGAAACCCAACAAAATTGAGTGCGACAATCTCAGCGTTAAGACGGGAATCTCGAGCGTCACGGTCGAAAACCTTTCCAATGCCCGTGCCAAGTCTATAGAATTCAACGGCGGACTCGGCTCAATCAAGATAGACTTCGGAGGAAAACTCGTCACCGACTGCGACGTGAGGGTCAAAACCGGTTTGGGGTCCGTGGATATTGCAATTCCTTCCGACATCAACACCACAATCA
Organism: Bacteroidota bacterium; assembly: GCA_021811615.1. Classification (GTDB taxonomy): domain Bacteria; phylum Bacteroidota; class Ignavibacteria; order Kryptoniales; family JAKASW01; genus JAKASW01. The sequence continues at coordinate 3,936 of JAJZNW010000016.1, read as the reverse complement.
CGACTCCGGAGAGCTTCCTGACTTCCGTGAATGTTGCAGGTTTCTATTCTCAGGGCGGGGGAGTGTATCGTTCAACCGAAAAGAAGGGCCCACAGCTCAGGATTCACATCGAATCCGCGATGGGCGGTGTGAATATCAGGAGTTACTGAATCAGCGTAAACTTCGCCACTCCCTGGCGGGGGAGGGAATCGATGTGGTTCTCCCTGTCAAATATGCTCACGGCAAGAGTCGCCTCGACCGACTTCTTCTCGCCGATATTGAGCCGGACTTTGATCGCTTCCCCGCGTACGTAGTTTACCGAAACGTTCTCTTCCTCCTTCACCCCCTCCATCCTGATTCCAAGATCGCTTCCTATTTCCAGCGTCAATCTTGCGGGCGTGAAGAATTCGATGATGACTTTCTCTGAAGACAACGGCCTGGTTGTCTGGATCATAAGGTAAATGTAAGACTCGTCGTTGCCGAACCACAGGCGCTTGATTTGCATGCCTGACTGTTGCATGGCCCCCGTTTGTTGTTCCTGTTCAACATACCCGGCGTCCTTCCATTCTTCGGTCCCCGTCACCCTGCCCATGCTGGGCGTCGTGATGCCGAGCGGCTGCCTGTAGCTAAGCTGTTCTACCCTCCTCTTGATCGGAATTTCGAGAACGGCCGGCGGCTCGATACCCATCGCCTCATAGACTTTTTTCAGATTGTGGCGGAACAAGACGTCGAACTCAGTGGCCTGCGCAGACTTGTGCTCGTCGCCGTACCACCAGCACCAGTCGGAGCCTTCACAAATGGAAATCTCTTTGAACGCCACTGCCCGGGCTTTTGCGGTTGACTTACCGGAATGCTTGTGGTATGCCTTCCGGGCGTCGTTCAGAAGGTCCCATGCCCTGTTGTCCTCCTCATGCCCGATCCAGATATTGAAGTTGCCGTTGATCCATGAACCAGGTTCGACATGACGAAGTGAATACTCCTTTTTGGTATTGACCTCCGAGGGCAGGACAGTTTTAAGTCTCCCCTCGTTTTCGAGTACGTAATAGAGCGTGCGGAGGAAGTCCTTTCCGTCGCTCTGGTAAAACTCCCAGGCATTCTCGCCGTCGAGTATCACCGGAACCATTGCGGAAGTTACTCCGGACTCTCCATACGAACGCAGTATCGCGTCTCTGATCCCAAGAAGGCTGGAGACGAAATCGTGAGCTGCGTCGTCCGGTGACCAATGCGAATAAACGAATCCGATCTTGTCGGAAAGCGCGTGGTCCCTGAAGAATATCTTTACCGGTTTTGTGCCGCCGGAGTAGTTGTACGGGAAATACTTTTCCAGGAAGTCTTTCGACACCTGCTTTCCTGAACTCAGCAAAGACTTGTGTAGTATCGCTTCATCCGTCGCCACCCATGAGATCCCGTTTCGTGCGACGAGCTTCAGGGCGGAGTCGCTGACTGAGCCTTCGCTAGGCCACATGCCGTCGGGGCGGTGGCCGAAAATCTTCCTTCCGAAGTCGAGTGCCGATTTTATCTGGCTTTCAGCATCGTCGGGGTGCTTGAATCTGGACGACGGCAGCACCGCAGCCGGGTTTGCCGCGGTCGCTATTTCGGTGTCGCACAGAAGCGGAAGTATCGGGTGGTAGAATGGTGAGACTGAAACTTCGATCTGCTTCCTCTTGATCGCCTTGACGTGGTGGGGAATGATCCTCGCCATGATGTCGAGATGCGCAGTCAGTAGTCTTCTCTTTTCTTCCTCTGTGAAGCCGCTTTGCTTATCGAGGTAGAACTTAAATGGCTTGTCGTATCTCGAGTACTCTCCGACCCACACCAGGTTCCACCATACCTGCAGGTCCCGGAAATCCTGTACGTTGAATCGGCCTTTCGCCGAGTACAAGTCGGCGTCACCCCTTATCGGGCCGCGCTTTGAAAGGAGTTCGGCGTAGCGCGGGTAGCGCCTGATCATCCGTTCCGGATTTGCAAGGAAGAATGTCTTGAGCGCGGCCACCTTCTCTTCCTCGGAGAAACTTGCCGGGTCTTTCATGGAGAGAAGGTAAGCCTCATCGGTCGCACTCCCGCTCAGGTAGTCGGCGATTTGCTCGAGCAGGGATGGGGCAAAGTTGAAAGTTTGTTTTATACCGGGGTAGTCGTCGAGAATCCTGACCATGTCCCAGTAATCCTTGATGCCGTGCATTCTTACCCACGGCATAAGGAAAGTTCCGTCGGTCTTGTAATAAGGCTGGTGGTGATGCCAGACGAAGAGGATCTTAAGCGGTGTTGTCAACTTTTGAATATTGCAGTTCCGTAGAGATCGTGCTCAAGAGCATCGTCGATCTGTACTTCTGCGAAGCTTCCGATCTCCAGCGGTTTTTCAGATGTTATTATTACTTCCGTATCGATCTCAGGCGCATCGTGGCTCGTTCGGCCGACATAATTCCCGCCGTCCTTCGAGTCGATGAGGACAACCTGCTTCGTGCCTACCTTCTTGTCATTCAATTCAGCGATGATCTTCCTCTGTGCTTCCATAATCGCGGCTTGACGTCTCTCTTTTTCCTCCTGGGGGACCGGATCGCCGAGTATCGCGGCCGTCGTGCCGTCTTCCACAGAATAGGTGAACACACCCAGCCTGTCGAACTTGAACTCCTCGACGAACCGAAGAAGCTCTTCGAACTCTTTTTCTCCTTCACCGGGATAACCGACGATCAGAGTCGTACGGATTGCGATGCCCGGAACTCTGTCCCTGATGCTATGAAGGAGCTCTTCCAGCTTGCGCCTGGAAATTCCGCGGCGCATGGATTTCAGAAGCTTGTCCGAGATATGTTGGATCGGGATGTCGATGTACTTCACTGTTTTCCGGCTCTCGCGTATGGCATCGAGCAGTTCTTCGGGGAATTTCGCCGGGTATGCATACATCAGGCGAACCCATTCTATCCCGGCTACGTCGTCGAGCTTCCGCAGCAATGCAGGCAGCTCCCGGCTGCCATAGATGTCAAGGCCGTAGTAAGTAGTGTCCTGTCCCACGACTATTAGCTCTTTCACTCCTTTGTCGGCGAGTAGCCGCGTCTCGCGGATGATCTCTTCGACAGGCTTCGACGCGTGTTTCCCGCGCATGAGCGGGATGGCGCAGAAGGAGCATGGGTTGTCGCAGCCCTCCGATATCTTGAGGTAAGCGTAATGGGGGGGCGTCGTGAGCACGCGGTCGCCGATCATGTCGAATTTGTATTCGGCACCGAAATTCTGTAAAACGTTCTTCAGCTCGGAGGTGCCGAAGAACGCGTCGACCTCGGTCAATCCGTCCTTAAGCTCTTTTCTGTACCGCTCGACAAGGCAGCCGGTGACGACCAATTTCTTTATCGTTCCCGATTTCTTCTGTTCCGCGATCTGGAGTATGGTTTCAATCGATTCCTGTTTTGCGGCGTCGATGAAGCCGCAAGTGTTTACAACCGCGACATCGGCCCCTTCCGGCGTTTTCGAAAGCGCGTAGCCGTTTGCCTGCAACTGAGCAGCAAGCACCTCGCTGTCTACCTGGTTCTTCGGGCATCCGAGCGTGACTATATGGACTTTTTTCTGATTCATGTCACAATTTACCAGCGCGGCGCCTGGTATTCAATGTAAGGGGAGAACGCACGGTCGGATGCGATAAATAGACGGCCCTGGAAATTGAAAATTCGACTCGCGCCGCTTATATTTTGTCCACCTATCGTAATTATTGCTGAAGTAGCTCAGCGGTAGAGCAGCGGTTTCGTAAACCGCAGGTCGTGGGTTCAAATCCCACCTTCAGCTCCAACCCATCATTGAATCCAGGCGAAAGTTTAAGCGACCAGGGAGAGCCGATTAGAAGCCGGAGCCTGCCAAGTGGAGGAGCAGCGGTTTCGTAATCCCGAATGACGAAGGTCAATCGGGACGTGGGTTCAAATCCCACCTTCAGCTCCAACCCATCATTGAATCCAGGCGAAAGTTTAAGCGACCAGG
>JAJZNW010000029.1 GCA_021811615.1 Bacteroidota bacterium | reverse complement strand
AACTTACTCAGGCGAACCGCAATCGAAGTCTCGCTCCTGTCGCCGGAACTGCCATCCACAACGACGTCATTGAAACTTTGCGCAAACGCTGCTGTGGCAACCAGCACAAGCGCGCACAAGGCAATCAAGTAGTCCTTCAAGGGGGTCATCTTTTATATCCTTTCTCTTAATTCGTCATCGAAGAATGCCTATGAATAATCCGACAGGATACACGGGGTCCCATCCATGCCCGGTATCCGCATCCCCCTTAAGCTTCGGTCTGTCACCTCCTTCCTTGCACAAATTCAAGATAATCCGAGCCGTTTCGATATTAATCCCAGGTCCAGCACTTGTCAAGCTCGTGCACTCCGACGTTTGTCGTTAGGCAACCGACAAGCCAGATCGCTATCGAAGTGCCAGATTCAGGCTTTCGAAAGGCTTGATTGCGTCAAAGACTCCACCGGAGGCGGTGCTGTAATCAAACTCCAGATTAAAGTGATGCAGAATGAACCGTGTGAAAGAATCATTTGCGTTCAAACCGTGCAGGAACACGAGAGCTTTCACAAGCCCGTCCAGTTTGACTCCCCATCCTGAGGTAGGAAACGTCGACGACCAAGGATTTTGGCTCAGATTTGTCAACGACCCTCCCCGCAGATACAAGAATTCTCCCAGCCCGATTTGCCAGCCTTTGCTCACAGCTACGCTAGCGCTTCCCCTTCCGACGATCAGGTTGCTCCATGGGCTGAAACTGCCCAAACCACTCGAGTATGACCAGAAGTAATTCCAGTAGCTATATCCGTTGGGGTTGGTCACAAGACTTGAATCCGTATTGAAAGGTGAATTTGCCGCTTCTCTGTCCCAAGTAAAGGAGAACCAGTCCCATTTGAAACCCGCCACTCTTGACTGAAAAGCAAGCCGCCAGTTCCATCCAAGATTCGCCTGGCGGGCAAGAGGCACTTCGCCACTCAAAGGCCTAACCACGTGGACGTACCCGCCGACGTTTCTTAGGCTGTAGCCTGCGGTAATATTGAAAATCGGTTGGATGTCTTCGCCCAAAATAAATGATCCATCTCGCGATCCGTGAAGGAGCCGGAGAACAGGTATCTGAAGGATAGCACCAAAATCTCGGGCTGTCTGATCTAAGTTCGAAATGTAGTATCCGTTCTCACCACCTATGAACTTCACGGAATATCCAAGCCCCAGCCTGAGGAAGTAGTGAATTCCCAGGCCAATGGTGAAAGCATTGGCATGCTCAGCCTCGTTTCCAATTATAAACGGGCTGACGCTTAGCGTCACCGGAGATGGGGATGCAAATTTCTCATATGAGTATTGTAGTCCAAGCCCCACATAGGAGGGCAACGCCTCCCAGAGAGAATTCAGCCTGGCGCCATAAGAGACAGCGGAAACTGAAAAAGACGCATCCCGGAATCCAAATGCAGTCCCAAAGTTCCTGTTGAGAGGAGTATCGGTATGAGTAGCGGTATGCATATCGAAACCGGTTCCGATAGAGAGACTATTGGTCATGCTCAACATCCCCAATTGGGCGGGGTTCGCAATCACGGACATCGCATTATTTGTTACAACAGACACGCCTCCATCGCCCATCGCCGCCATTTCTGGTGTAACGGGGTAATTAAGGAAATCCCCAATAGTGCCGGCGACGCCCTGTGCCCATCCTCTTGGTACCGAAGTGAGCAGCAACACTGAAGCCAACCATATTGTTCTTCTGTATCTCATCTCCGCATCCTTCCTTTACAATGAACCGAAAGCTTGCGGTACTGTTTAAATGGCAACATCCAGATGTTGCTCAAGTGTCTCCGGACCGGTCGCCTGGTTCGTTATCGGTAGCTAAGGGATATGGCGATACTCGTCCGTGTATTTGTAATTCTCTTCCGAATTCTTTTTCATCTTTCGCTCTCCTCTTTCTTCCCTCGAAACCAACGCATCCGTTTGTCTCATCGCTCCGCGGCTTTGCCTGCACTTCCGAAAGTGCTGAAGCATCACCGATGATGCTCGGATAGTATGCCCCCTATCCTTACAAAGGCAAGGCATCTTTTGAGATTTTTCTTGCGGAAGCAGGTACTCACCCAGAGTTGTCCTTATCCTCCCGTGGGTTCAGTCATTCACATCCTTTCTCCTATATCCTCGATTGTTGACACATAGATTTCCTTTCATCACAATTCTTGTTAAGGATTTTTCCCGATATCCGCAACAGAACATAACCTACCCGGGAATAGTATAAAACGGGGCTATTTGAATTGTGAACGCACCACCCGACTCGCTCTCTTCCTGGAGGGAGGGGAGAGCCGCAATTTTGGATTGAAGACTTGAGGGGACTGGCGGAACCAGCCGGGCGGCGGTTACGCGACCGCCGTCTTTTTCCTAGATTTGTACCGCTCATCGTGATCGAGTATCCGCTCACGTAGACGAATTGACTTCGGCGTGAACTCGACGTACTCGTCTTCGTTGATCCACTCGATCGCCTTCTCGACCGTCATTATAACCGGCGGTTCGAGACGGATCGCCTCGTCGGCGCCCGAGGCGCGCATGTTAGTTAAATGCTTCGTTTTGCAGACGTTCGCAACAATTGTATCCTCTCGCGCGTTCTCTCCGACGATCATGCCTGCGTAGACTTCTGTGCCGGGCTCGAGGAAGAACGTCATCCTCTCGCCCAACTTCCACATCGCGTAAGCGACGGCAGTCCCGGTTTCGAGTGCGACGACGGCGCCTTTGTTCCGTCCCTCGATCTCCCCCTTGAACGGCTCATAGCCGTGGTAGTTGTGGTGAAGGATCCCCGTGCCCTTGGTCTGAGTCATAAACTCGGTCCTGAAACCGATAAGTCCTCTGGCGGGCACGATAAACTCCAATCTCGTGTTGCCATGGCTCGGCATCAGGTTCTTCATCTCGCCTTTTCGCCTGCTGAGGTTGTCTATCACCGTGCCGACAAATTCGTCGGGGACATCGATGATAACATGCTCGACGGGCTCGTGCAGCTCGTGGTCGATTGTCTTGAATATTACCTGCGGCTTGCCGACCTGGAACTCGTAGCCCTCCCGGCGCATCGTCTCGATGAGTATGGCGAGGTGAAGTTCACCCCTACCGCTGACGCGGAAAACATCGGGGGTGTCTCCCGGCTCGATGCGGAGACTAACGTTGGATCTGAGCTCTCGCGCGAGGCGTTCGGCCAGGTTCCGTGTCGTGACGAACTTGCCCTCTTTGCCTGCAAACGGAGAATTGTTGACAACGAAGTTCATCGAGAGGGTAGGCTCCTCGATGTTGACGAAGGGAAGCGGCGTGACGTCGGCCGGATCGCAGATCGTTTCGCCGATATCTACGTCTTCCATCCCCGCGAGTGCGATTATCTCTCCGGCGCTCGCTTCGAGTGCCTCGTTTCTCTTTAGGCCTTCAAATGTGAATATCTTGGTGATCTTTGCGTCCTCGACTTTACCGTCCTTGTGAACTACTCGCATCGGCGCGCCGTCTTTGATCGTGCCCCTGAATATCCTTCCGATTCCAAGGCGCCCGATATAGTCGTTGTACTCGATGTTCATGACAAGCATCTGGAAGGGAGACTCCGCGTCTGCGGGCGGCTCCGGAATTGTCTTGAGTATTGTTTCGAAAAGCGGCGACAGATCTCCGTTTTCCTGATCGAGAGAGTATTGGGCGATTCCCTGCTTCGCGATCGTGTAAATGACAGGAAAATCTATTTGTTCGTCGTTCGCACCGAGCGAGATGAACAGGTCGTAGACTTCGTTCAGAACTTCCGACGGGCGTGCGTCCTTCCTGTCGATTTTGTTTATCACTACAATCGGCTTGAGGTTCAGCTCGAGCGCTTTGCGCAAAACGAACTTTGTCTGCGGAAGCGGGCCTTCGGCGGCATCCACGAGGAGAAGAACCCCGTCGACCATCTTCAACGTTCGCTCTACCTCTCCGCCGAAGTCGGAGTGACCGGGCGTGTCTACGATGTTTATTTTGACATCCTTGTAGCGAACCGATGCGTTCTTCGCGAGGATCGTGATTCCCTTCTCCCGCTCGAGGTCGTTCGAATCGAGGATACGGGTCCCCATGTTCTGGTTTTCCCTGAACGTCCCGGTCTGCTTGAGCATGTGGTCGACGAGCGTCGTCTTTCCATGGTCAACGTGAGCGATTATGGCTATGTTTCTTAGTTTATACTCTCTCATTTCAATTACTCTTTTCCATCTGATATCATTCCAAATCGGGTGATTGCACCGCGGTGAGCTTGCGCGCCCTGCCTTTGCGGTCCGCCGCGTAGGCAGACGAGGTGCAACGGCATCAACGCTGTTTTGTGCTTCGTCCGGGGAACAGCTCTGATTGAAGTCGCCCCCGAACGGGAACCTTTATTTCAGTCGCATAAGATAACACAATCGGGCCAAATAGAAAACGACCACGTGCGGCGGCTTTGTTAACCTGTTGAAGTTGTGGAGCTTACACCTTTGGCCGTTTCGGCAGGGGAACTCCCGCTTGAATGAGTCCGGATGAATCGATGTGTAGTTCAACCAAGGATACCGGATAGCTCGTGTAGCTCCATAAGTAAGTTTGTAGCCAGGCTGCGGGTGGACAGTGCTGACACTCGAATCCCTGATTCTAATCGGACCGCCAGATGAGTCCCCCCGACAAACGCCGGCAAAGAGGGCAGGAAGACGTTGTCTCAGGGGTCGCTTTCGTCGCCCGAGAGATCGAAGCTCTTCACATCATAGGACATCATGAGGTCCATTCCGACAGAGCGCACTCTCTCCCGTAAGACTCAAATGACTTCGCGCCACGAATTTCCCGATCGCCGGGACATTGTACTGGGATCGTCACTTTGAACTATTCGTGCACCGGCTGTGTTGGGATTTTAAACGCCGGACGGTCGAAGAAAGGTGTGTCACAATAAGCATTTGGTGGTAATTCCGTCCGGCATTTTTCTTTTCAAGAATTTGATCCTCGAAGAGATTGCGTTTCACGCCTTATCCTTCTCCAAAGCACGGCGGCATTCATTATCGTAAAAAGTGAGGCGGTGTAGTAACATGAAAACGCCAGGGGCACTACCGCTATTTCCGTCACGACCGCCAGGTAGTTCGGATGCTTAATGAACCTGTATGGGCCGTGCCTCACGATTGGTTGTCCGGGGGCGATGAGTATCTTCGTGTTCCAGTATACACCGAGAGAAGAGATGGCCCAGTACCGCAGGCCTTGCGCCGCAAGAAAGACAGCCACCAGCACCTGCCAGTAACCACTCACGGAGCGCCTGAAGATGATGTATTCGGCAACGATCGATATGAAAAACGCCGCGTGCATGACCACTATGAGACGGTAGCCGGTTCGGTCGATCTCGATGGCACCGAGCTTCTTGAGGGCAATTTCGTGCCGGCGTGCGATGACGAGTTCGGCGATTCTCTGTGCCAGGATAAAGGCAAGGGAGACGATCAGCGGGATCATTCTGTCCGGAAGAGAATGAGTTCCGAGCTGAAGCCCGGTCCCAGTGCAGAGATCAGGCCGTACTCGCCTTGGGTGAAGTCGCCTTTGTCCAGGAATTCCTTCAGAACATAAAGCACCGTGGGCGAAGACATATTCCCGTGTTTTCGAAGGACGTTGCGTGTGAATCTCAGCTCGTCTTTTTTCAGGCCGAGCGCTTCTTCGTACGCGTCTATGACTTTCGGTCCACCGGGATGTACTACGAAATGTCTTATTTCCCGCAGACCGATGTTGTTGCGGTCGGCGAGCTCTTGAATGTTTTCCCGGACACTCCCGTGAACTATCGTGGGTATGTCTTTGCTGAAGATGACCTTGAGGCCGCTGTCCTTGACTTCCCATCCCATGACGTCGAGTGAACCGTCATATATGGTAGAGAGCGAATCGAGGAGCCTGAGTCCGTGCCGACCGGCGAGCGGATGCTTGTCACCGACCACTAATACTGCCGCTGCCCCGTCTGAGAAAAGCGAGGTGCCTATGATATTACTCTTGCTGTAATCGTCCTTTTGAAAAGTGAGTCCGCAGATTTCAATAGCTATTACCAGGGCGGCCTGCGAAGGGAAGGCGGAAGTATATTCCAGGGCTCGGCTCATTCCTACCGCACCGCCTGCGCACCCGATCCCCCATATCGGACTCCTGCGGACGTGCCGGTCGAAGCCGAGTATATTGTGCAACCTCGCATCTATGCTGGGAGTGGAGATGCCGGTGCTCGATACGAAGATGATGTGCTGGAACTCGTTGCTCCCTAACCCGGCCGAAGAGAGGCATCGTCGGGCGCAGGAGGCAGACATCCTGACGGCGTTTTCGACGTAGAGCGCATTCCTCTCGGCGAAGCCATGCTCCTTGCCATACCACTCTTTGGGCTCGGTGAAATGGCGCGATTCGATCGATGAGTTGGTAAATACGCCCGCAAGGCGGTCGAAACCGGCCCTCTCTGCAGAGAAAACCTGTCGGGCAAATTCCTTCACTTCATCCTGTCCGACTTTGGTTGGTGCATCCTCGGTTGTCACCGAAATAAGTTTTGACATACGCTGCTCCTCATCTGATGTGAATCCAGGGAATGTTTATTCCTCATCTTGTTTGCCGGGTTCAAATATTGAGGAATTAAACTTTGTTTGCCAGTAATCCATAAAAAGCTTTGTTTATGAATCGATAGATATTATTTTCTAAAGCCAATTCTGCCATTGCCTGTTTGTCGTTTAAACGGATATCGATCCTGGCAGAGCGCTGTTATACCACAATCAAGAAACAACAAGCTTTTGAGATCAAGCGATGAAGAAATACCTGTTTTTCGGTGCACCGACGACATTTCTCCTTTTTACGCGGCTTGCCTTTGCGCAATCAACGGAGGGAGGGGCAAATCAGGCAACCATAGCACAGACGATTCAGCACGTTCACCGGACGGTGGGCGTCAATCCTGGAGATACGACCTGGATGCTCATATCGACCGCACTTGTCATGCTGATGACTCCAGGTCTCGCGCTTTTCTACGGCGGGATGGTTCGCCGGAAGAACGTGCTCGGCACGATAATGCAGAGTTTCATAGCTATCGGAGTGATTACGGTGCAGTGGGTTCTGTTCGGTTATTCGCTCGCATTCGGTCCCGACATCGGGCATGTGATTGGCAGCCTCAAGTGGTTCGGGCTTAACGGCGTCGGCCTCGCTCCAAACCCGGAGTACGCTCCTACGATTCCTCACGAAGCATTCATGCTTTTTCAAATGATGTTTGCCATTATCACTCCTGCTTTAATAACAGGCGCGATTGCTGAGAGGTTCAAGTTCAAGACTTATATCGTGTTTCTTCTCTTGTGGGCCACATTCGTGTATGACCCTCTTGCTCATTGGGTCTGGGGAGTCGGAGGATGGATGAGAAACCTCGGTGCGCTCGACTTCGCCGGCGGACTGGTCGTCCATGTAAGCTCGGGCGTCTCTGCGCTCGTCGCGGCTATGCTTATCGGAAAAAGGAGAGGGTACGGCCAGGAGCCGATGCCGCCCCACAATCTCACCATGACTCTTATTGGGGCAGCGCTGCTTTGGTTCGGATGGTTCGGGTTCAATGCCGGAAGTGCACTCGCATCTGGCGCGCTTGCGACTTCGGCATTTCTTGCGACTCAAATAGCGGCTTCATCAGCTGCGCTATCATGGACGATAGCTGAATGGTTCACCCGGGGAAAGCCGACGGTTCTCGGCGCGGCATCAGGAGCGGTAGCCGGGCTCGTTGCCATCACCCCCGCTTCCGGTTTCGTCGGACCCATGGCGGCATTGATCATCGGCCTCCTCGGCGGGATCATATGTTTCTCCGGGATAAGGCTGAAGGAGAAATTTGGCTACGACGACTCTCTCGACACCGTAGGTGTGCACGGTGTTGGAGGTGCCTGGGGAGCTATTGCCACCGGTCTCTTCGCTTCCGTCATGATAAATCCTGCCGGTGCGAACGGCCTCTTCAACGGTAACATCAGGCTACTCGGGGATCAGCTCATCGCGCTTGTCGTCGTGGTCATTTATGCCTTCACAATTACCTGGGCAATTCTGAAACTTCTCGACAAGACTATGGGGCTCCGTGTTTCGCCTGAAGATGAAATTGATGGACTCGATCTGGCTCAACACGGGGAAAGCGGCTACGTGTTCGAAGAACTGTAAGCCGCATTCGATTCCCGGAGGTCGTTGGATAAACAACGATCGGCACGCCGATTCAGCAGCCGGCGGCGGGCTTTCTCCGGGAAAGTCGTCCTTCAAGGAACGAAATGCTGCACGCGGAGAATACGGGTGGTGTGGAGTTTCCCACGGAAACTCCTGATTGTTTCACTTAGCCTGCGGGGATATTCTATGTCCGCGATAGTTTTAATGCTGATTTTGAATTGAGCTCAAGGCCAGCAACTCTGAATTTGGAAATGCAGTTGCCTGGCGGCGGGTCTCGTTCGCGTCGTTGAGTTTCTTAGGGGACCCCAGTGGGGACATCCTCGAATATTGACACCCTGCTCACTCATGAATATATTCAATCGTGTTTTAGAATAGGAGAAGCGAGATGTTTCACAAGGAGTCGCAATGGGAAATCGTCTGCGATGTATGCAGGGGGACTCGCTTTGTCGGAGTAGCCCGGAAGGGTGAAGAGTTCGAGTTCATAGAATGTGAGAAGTGCCGCGGCACCGGGTATATCTCCGTCATACAATTCGGTTTCTCCGGTGACGACGAAGAAGAGTAATTCCGGTATCCGTGAATTGCCGCTACATTGGGCTGATGTGGTCACTTTGGGTGTGAGACCTCAGTCTCGAAGATCGAAGCGTTTTTTTTCCTCGTTATACTTAAGGAGAAGCGGCGGCGTAATTGCGATCCAATACGCTGCCCTTCCTTATTTTCCCAATTTCGTGATCGGCATTGCTTAACATGCTCCTTGCATCGCTTACCTCATGAAGAACGTTTGACGTGTAAGCGGGCCCTGCGTGTTCAATGTTTGCATATTTGAGCATGAACACGATACCTTTAGCTAAATTAAATGAAGACACAAAGCCTCGCCATACTACCCGGCATAATAATCCAACTCTCGGAACTGGAGTTCAGGACGTCACGCAGCGGAGGTCCTGGCGGGCAGAACGTCAACAAGGTCGAGTCGAAGGTCGAACTTCTCTTTGACGCGGCGAACTCTCCGTCGCTGACCGATACTCAGCGGTCGCGGCTGATGGAGCGGCTTCAAAGAAGGATCGATGCTTCAGGCGTACTTCACCTATCGTCGCAAGTTTCGCGGAGCCAGCTGGAGAACCGGGAGATTGTGGTCGAGGAATTCGTCCGTCTGGTCAGGGCAGCTCTGAAACCTCACAAGAAAAGACTAAAGACGCGTCCCTCAAGAGCTTCGAAGGAAGAGAGACTCAAAAAGAAAAGGATCCGCTCGGAGAAAAAGAAGTTTCGCGGCGGCCTCGACGTTCAATAGACTTCAGATATAGTCTTCCCGGCGCTGGACGTTTCTCAGCGGTTCGCCGTGAATGAAACGTAGGACGTTATCGAGAGCCCTGTCGAGCGCCATGACGTGTGCCCCTTCGGTCATGAATGAATTATGAGGCGATCCCAGGACATTATCCAACTCAAAGAAGGGATAATGTATTTCGAATTTCGGGTGATTGAACGGCTCGATCCACCATGCTTCAATGCCCGCCTTGAAATGCGGATGAGACCTGAGGTGTTCGTAAAGACTCTGCTCGTCGATCAGATCTCCGCGGGCGACATTTATCAGTACGGCATCGGGTTTCATCAGTTCGAGTTCTCTTCTCCCCATGAATCCGCGTGTGTTTCGGTTGAGGCCGATCGACAGCAATACGAAATCGGATTCCGCTAGTACCTTGTCGAGATCTGAAAGAGTCCCGATGAAATCGACGTCCAGATCGGTTCTCCCGCTGGAATTTATCGCCATAATTTTCATTCCAAATCCCCGAGCAAGTCCCGCAGTTTTCTTACCGATGCCGCCGAAACCGACTATGCCGAGTGTCGAACCCGACAGCATCTTATGCGGGGTCTTTTGATCGAAAGTGCCGTTGTGAAGTCCTTTATGGAGGGGGAGGAAATTTCTCGCAAGAGCGAGCATCATCCCTAAACTGTGTTCCGCAATCGACTCGCTGAATACTCCCCCGTTGCTGCAGATCACCGTCTCGGGATTTAGTCCGTCGTAAGGAATGATGTCCGCCCCGGCGAGAGTTATTTGAATTAACTTCACGTTGTTTAGACGCGCGAGCTCTTCTTCTTTTATGTCTCTTCTGAAATTCATCGCGAGCAATACATCCGCTTCCTCCAGAAGCCGAGCTCGACGTCCTTCGTCTGCGCCCGAGAGTAAACTCACCTCGATTTCTCCGTGGAGCTTACCCATGATGAGATCGGTCATCTCGCGATTCAGTTTTTGTGCTGCTACTAGTCTCATCGTTTATTCTCTTTTATCCCTGGTGGTAATTCGGTTCCTTAGTAGAAGTAGCTACTCAGTGCTGCCCGGCTGTATTCTGTTCAGGAGGTAGTTCATCTCATCTTCATTCGAAGTGATGAAGACGAATGTCTCAATCCTCACCGGCAGGCTGATTTCCAGAGCTACCCTGGCGGTCTTGGCAGGGCGGCGCTCGTTGCTTCCATAAGAAACTTCACATTCCTCAAGCGTGAACGGATGTTGAAACTTCATCAGCGCGAATTCTTCTCCTTCGATAGCGAGAAAATTGCGGCCGAGATCTAGTATCTGGAGTCCCGGTGCAAAGTGGAACACCATCTCGATGGAATGCACACCTTCGCCGAGAACGTCGTCCTCGACGCTGAACGTTCTCTGGTGTTTGTTAAATGTTATGGTCCTTCTGTGAGTCAGTATTCCGGCATTTCGTGTCCGGAAATGGTACTGTGCTTCAACGGAGTCCTGTTCTCCGCTTGTTTGCCAACCGAGGAGTTCGGGACGGACAGGACTCCCGCCGCCGGGGCCGAAATGGTTCGCCTGTTCGACTCCGTCTATCAGTAGAGTATTGTTGACGGTTGTCGAATCGGATCCGGCCCGGTTGGCTGAACCGGGCGAGCTGCAGCACTCTCGATCGACTATGAACTGATTCTTCCCGGCTAAAGTGAAACCGAGCAGATCGTTGCGCCGACAATTTTTCCCGAAACCGCCGCTATGCCGGAACTTGAAGGACGCGAAATCCTTTTCGCTTCTCATAAAGGCATAGCCGCTCTCCCGGTAAATCGCTGACGTAATCGTCGCTCCTTCCTCGATCGCAGAATATTTCTCAAAACCTTCACCGCCAAGGAGGAGGAGCGCTAACTCGCTGAAACCAGCCGCCGCTGTCCTTGCCTCTGCGTTTCCGAAGATGGCTGCGCCCGCGGCCAGAAGGTCGCGATGTTCTTTCACCGGCGTCTTTGAACTCATTCTGAAGATTCGCCCGTCCGTGGCCCCGCCCGGTTGTGGGAGCGTTCCGTCCCGCATCGTCGCCGATGTTAGAAAGTGGAACATGCTTTCCAGTTTGTTTGAAAAGAGATCGGATACCGGATAGCCGTTCAGTTTTAAAAGGATATACGCACATGTCAGAGATTCAGTTGCCAGGGAGTGGCTGCTCATCCAATTTTCGGAGAGCGAACCGTCTTCAGATACCTTGTCACGAATCTCATTATCCAGTTTTCTACGGGCGAAATCGGTCCATCGCCTTCCTTCGCGAGTATCGTAAAAAAGAACGCCGAGAAAGAGAAGTCCGGTGAGGCATAAGATGGTCGTCCTGGCGGTGTTGCGGCGACGTCCGATGGCAGAGCGTATGAACACCCCGTGTTCGAAAAGGAGCGACAACAGTCTGAGAAGAAAGCCATCGTCGATTCTCGCAGAGCCCGAGAAATAAAGCAAACCGACGATTAGATTCATCGCCCTTATGGAAGACTCCTTCGGCGAGGTCCGGTTGATTCCGGATCCTGGCGGATTGCCGACGATCCACCGCTCAACGATCGCCTTGAATTTATCGGTGTGCTCCTCGCTTCGGCTTAGCCAGTACGCTTTCCCGAGCCAGATCGCCTGATGAAACCGACCGGCTTCGATCGCAAGCGAGGCCTGGGCGGAGAACTTGTCTTCGTCTACAAGGTCGGCGTCGTCGAGTATGGTGTCGAAATCGCCTACGGAAGTCATGAGATCCAGATAGAAATCCTTTCGGTTAAGATCGCTGATAAAGAACCGTTCCCGAAGTTTTTGTCCGACCGATGCGACGAAAGCGCCGGAGCCGCGGAATGAATCGGGAAATTTTTGGACCAGCCGTTCAGGGAAATCAGCACTGCGGATGAACCCGACTCTTAGTTTGTATTCAAAAGAGGAAAACACTCCTTCGAATAAACGTTCCATGTATTGAAATGCGGAGAACCGCAGAAGAACCTCCTCTTGGTTAAAAGCTATCGACGAAAAATAAACGGCCATACGCATAGATTCAACGAGTACCTCCTGTGGCGTCCGGCTGTCTCATGCCAAAGGGTGACCTTTTGCGGGACGAAGCTTAGTTAGCGAAATTCACAGAAGGGATGTGGTTACCCACTGAGACGGATCAATTTGACGAACTTCGACTTCCTTGCGAAGCTCCTTACATAAATTCCCCCGGGATGTTAAATTTACAGGCAAAAAGAACCCGATAAGAATTAACTATTGAAGTTAGATACACGATGAACGGACTGGCAGAAAAATTTCAGACGCTGAAGGAAGCTCTCGGAGAATATACGGCTGATGGTCTTGTCGTCGCCTTCTCAGGCGGCGTGGACAGCGGATTTCTGGTGTGGGCTGCTGAGGAAGCGAGGAAGGAACGCGGCGGCAGGCTCGTCGCGCTAACGACAAACAGCGAGAGTATGCCGAAGCATGATAAAGATGACGTCATCAGGTTCATGCGACAACTCGGGGTGGATCATATCTGGAAGGAAAGCTCCGAAGTCGAGGATGAAAAATATCTGAAGAACGACTCGATGCGCTGCTATTATTGCAAGAGCGAGCTCTTCGCGATAGCGAAGCAGGTCGCGGTCGAGAATGACTGCAAAAAGATCGCTTACGGTTACAGCGCGTCGGACAGATCCGATGTTCGGCCGGGTCACAGGGCGGCTCTTGAGAACGAAATACTCTATCCTCTGGCAACACATGGCTTCACGAAGCCGGAAATCAGGGAGCTTATGCGCGAGAACGGCTTCGATCTTTACGACAAACCCTCCAGTCCTTGCCTCAGCTCCCGAATAATGAGAGGAGTGCAAATCACGAAACAGGACCTGATAAACGTCGACGACCTTGAGGATATCCTTCGTGAAGGAGGAATGAAAGTCTTCCGCCTTAGAGTTCACGAGATCAACGAGAAGCATTTCCTTAGACTGGAAACGCCGCCAGGTGAGATGACGCTTGCCCTTCAGCTCAAAGATAAGTTGCTTGCGGAAGCGAAGAAGCGAGGATACATTTGGGTGACGCTCGATCTCGACGGTTATCGAACTGGGGGCGGCACGGTCGAATGAAAAGAGAAACGCTGAAGAAAATTCTCGACGATTTGCAGAACGGTAAGCTCGATGCGCGTGGCGCTTATGAAAAAATAAGATTCACGCCGTTCGACATGGAAGAGCTTGGATACGCAACTGTCGACCATGGGAGGGCGCTTAGACTGGGGCTTGGTGAGGTGATTTATGGTGAGAACAAGACCACCGGTCAGATCATCGGAATTGCAGAGAAGCTCTCTGCGTCCAATGGGCCGATATTGATCACGCGTCTCTCTGATGAGAAAATAAAAGCACTTAAGAGACGATTCCGGAAGGGAAGGGCGAATGCCGTTTCAAAGACATTCACGGTGAATCCTATCCCGCCGAAAGACAGCGGAAAGGATGAGCCGTACGTTTGTATCATAACGGCCGGAACAAGCGATATCCCTGTCGCGGAAGAAGCGGCGGAAGTCTGCACAGCCATGGGAGTTGCTTTCATCAAGCTGAATGACATAGGCGTATCTGGAATTCACCGTGTCATGAAGCATATAGAGATAATGGAAAACGCTTCGGCGCTTGTAGTCATTGCAGGCATGGAGGGCGCTCTTCCAAGCGTGATAGGCGGCTTGATCTCAAAGCCAATCTTCGCAGTACCGACGGATGTAGGGTACGGCGCGAACCTGAAAGGGATCACTGCACTCCTCAGCATGTTGTCGTCATGCGCTCCTGGAATTGCGGTGATGAATATCAACGGCGGGTTCTCGGCGGCTTACGCTGCGTGCAGGGTGGTCAACGGGATAAAGTCCTCGACGGACCGCACGAAGCCCGGCCGTAAACCGGAAGGCAGGCATTAAGCCAGCTTCCGGCTCACAACCGTGGCAAAACCGGTTGAAGGTTACCGAAAAACCTCAGTCGGCAGTCTCGCTGAAAACCGTTATCGGGTCGTCGTCGATGCTTGCTTTCCCGCCGCACGGAAGAACAAATTCCGAGTGCGTGTAGACGAACGATAGTATCCAGTCATCAGGTGTGTCTACGCCGTGTGCTCTCAGGAGATCCGTTTCGGATACCTGCGTGAACCCTTCGGCCCTCCGATCCGGTGTTGTGCTACGCTCGACGGTCCACGCGGGTTCGATTATCAAACCGAACATGGTTTCGTCCTCAAGATCCCAATGCACAGCCTTGACGTAGTGACCGATCCTCACGATGTACCCGTTACGAACAGCAAATCCCGAATCGGGAATCATCTTACAGCAATTTCTGTAGATGCCGAAATAATGCCGCTCCCGTGTCCTCGCTTCGTCAACCAGCCCCTCAATTATAAGGCCTTCAGCGAGTTCGGGGGAATCTCTCAGCACAAGCTTGGTTTCGGAAAAGCCGTCGTCCGCAAACTTCTCCATGCCGTTTCCGTAACCGAAAGCACGACCTCCGAACGTAAACACCGAGCTTTCCGATTTTGAAACCCACTTCTGATACTTCAAACGATCTATATCTGCAACCTTCTTGACGTCTGCCGTCATGAACGTGATAGGTTCTTCGGGCAGTTGAACCGGAAAAGCACGATGAAAAATACCGAGAGTCTTACTCTTGTCTTCCATCATAAACCCTCCGTTTTATGTCTATTGAAGTTAATTCTTTTTTTGAAAACTCCTAATGCAACAGCTCGGCCCCGAACATTTGTCTCAATGCTCCAATCGCAAGAATAAGCTTCGGGTCGGCCGTTTGTGGGATTGCGTCTGAATAGCATTCGTCTCTCCAGAAGAGTTGTCTGAGCCGACACTCTCGGATCTGGAACGAAGACATAGTGTTGAACCGTTATTTGGAATGAACGTCTAAGTTTGTGATTTGACATTTACTCGGGTTTTGTTTAAAATTTCTTCAGAATGCGGAGGAAACGATGAAAAAAGTTGCCGTTTTGCTGACGGTGATGCTGGTCTTCAGTTCAGCCAGCTATGCCCAGTTTAAGAGTCAATTGTCGGATGGTTCGAGCGTTGATAACTCCCTCTTTCGCTCGAACGACAATGGCGGCGGTTCACTTTTCAGTTTTTTTAATCCGGCGAATTTCTCCATGCATCAATCTATTTCGATGAATTATATGACGCTGGGTAGCCAGTCGCTCTCGTTGGCGACTTACACAAACAGCATGTCCTACAGGATAAGCCAGCCGCTGACACTAAGTGCCGATGTCAGCGTGATGAGTTCTCCATACAATACATTGGGCAACAGTTTCTCTAAGAGCATCAGCGGTATCTATCTTACACGCGCCGAGCTCAACTACCATCCGACGAAGGACTTCTCGGTCGACGTTCAGTTTAACCAGAACCCATTGTACAGGTACTTCAATCCGTATATGTACTATGGTCCTATGGGATGGTAGGGGCTTATTGCCTTAAGTTGAAAAGCACTCCCGTTTCACCTGTTACTCTCGGTAGTCGGTCGGGCGGGTTTCGTCCCGGTGGGCGATTACTCTATCCTGTCTTTTCCCGTAATTGATGAAGAGGTCAAGGGATAACAGCGAGTCTTCTTCCATCGCCCGAAAGTTGCTGTCAGCATTCGCACTTGTGGGCGTGGTTGTTTTCGCTGCCGTCCTTATCTATTCCCTGGCAGATCGTTTTCTCATAAACCCGCCGGTAAGTCCTTTAAGAGCAGATGCCGATTCTCCCACAAAGGTCGAAAAGGTAATTCAAATTACCGTGAAGAACGAGTGTGGCGAAAACGATGTGGCCATGGATTTCACTTACTATCTTCGGAAGAGGGGATTTGACGTGGTCGAAACCACAAACGGGAACAGGTTCGACAGGAAGCATACTGCCGTGGTGAACACCTCCGGCGATTATGAAAACGCTTTGCGGGTCGCCGAGGCGTTGGGAGTTAAGAAAGAGTACGTCATTACACGCATCGACCCCAGAAGTTACGTGGACGTGGAAGTGCTTGTCGGACAAGACTATCAGAATCTAAAACCAAGAATGGGCATAGAATAATATGGCACAAACTAAAACCCTCCAGCGTCAAATAGCCGAATTAGCCTTGTCCAGGAAGGCCAAGGACGTCGTAATCATGGATCTGAGGAAGGTCACGACGATGGCGGATTACTTCGTGGTGTGCACGGGAGAATCGGAGACGCAGGTGCGCGCTATAGCCGACGCGGTAATGGAGGGAATGTCGAAAGCAGGAGAGAGACCCTGGCATTCCGAAGGGTTGCAGAACCTGCAGTGGGTTCTGTTGGACTATGTCGATGTCGTGGTACATGTATTCCACAAGGACGCGAGAGCATTTTACGGGTTAGAAAAACTGTGGGGCGACGCGAAGATACAGAAAGTAGCCGACAGAAAGCCCAGGGGAGTGACGACAGCATCTAAAGACGGCGTGGCTCGCCGGGACAGGAAACAGACAGAAGTATGAAGGACTATCTTAAGTCGCGAATAATTTCAGCGTTGAGTAAGAGCGGGCTCTCAGCCCAGTCTTTAACAGAGACAGGTATCGATATAACCTTTGAAAAGCCAAAGATCGAGTCGCACGGCGATCTCTCCACCAACGTTGCCCTGCTTGCCGCAAAAGTGCTGAAGATGAAGCCTCGTGACATCGCTCAGAAAGTTCTTGATTCGATCGATCTCGATCCGAAGCTTGTCGAGAAGGCTGAGGTTGCGGGGCCCGGATTCATCAATTTCAAATTTACCGACGGTTATTTTCTTTCATTCATCGAAAGGGTACTCGAAGCTGGAGAGAATTTCGGCAGATCGGAATCCGGCGGGAGGAAGAAAACGCAGGTGGAGTTCGTCAGCGCGAACCCAACCGGCCCTCTGACCGTAGGACACGGCCGAAACGCCGTCTTCGGCGACACTATTGCGAATGTGCTTCAGTGGACCGGCCATGACGTTACAAGGGAGTATTACTTCAATAATGCCGGAAGACAAATGCGCGTTCTCGGGGATTCGGTCAGACTGAGATACAAAGAGATCCTTGGAGAGAAGATCGATTTCCCGGAGGACCATTACCAGGGAGAATACATCCGTGAGATAGCTCAACATCTTTACGATGAACATGGCTCATCTCTGGGAGACGCGTCCGCGGAAGGAATTTTCAAAGAAAGGGCCGAACAGGAAATTTTCGAGGACATCAAGAAATCGCTCGGCAGACTTGGAATTGCTTTCGATGTTTTTTACAACGAGAATTCGCTTTACGAGACGGGGAAAATCAAAGAGGTAATCGCCGCACTTGACAAAGCCGGGCTTACGTACGAAAAAGACGGAGCGAAATGGTTCAAGGCCACTGCCGTCGGTGGTGAGCAGGATAAGGTAATCGTCAAAAGCACCGGCGAACCGACCTATCGTCTGCCCGACATAGCCTATCATATAGAGAAATTCCGGCGCGGCTTTGAACTCGTAATCGATATCTTCGGGTCGGACCATATAGCCACATACCCGGACGTACTCCTTGCACTCAGATCGCTCGGTCACGATACGGAGAAGGTCAAGGTGCTGATTCACCAGTTCGTCACGATTTTTCAGAACGGCGAAGTCGTAAAGATGTCGACTCGGAAAGCCAACTTCATTACTCTCGATGAGCTCATCGATTGGGTGGGCGCCGACGCGGTCAGATTCTTCTTCCTCATGAGAAACATCGGGACGCATCTGAATTTCGATATTGACCTCGCGAAGAAGCAAAGCGAGGAGAACCCGGTATTCTATCTCCAGTATGCCCATGCAAGGATAGCAAGTATTTTGAGATTCGCAGAAGATGAAGGGATCCCGGTCGGCAGGATACGGCAGGGCGGAAGCGAAACCGACTTTTCACTCCTCAAGGAAAAGGAAGAGATAGAGCTTTCCAAGACTCTCGGGACTTTCCCGGAGGTCGTAGAAGCAGCTGCATCGACTTACGAACCTCACCGGATAATCGGTTATCTTCAGGAAGTGGCGGAGTCTTTCCATCGGTTCTACCATGTCCAGCGCGTCGTGATTCCTGACCGAAAGCTCGCGGCCTCCAGGCTTGCAATCTGCCTGGCCACCAAAATTGTGCTGGCAAACGGGTTCCGGATACTCGGCATCTCCGCCCCGGAAAAAATGTAAGGCTGATGGCAGCGTGCTATTAATGAAAGCACGGGCAAAACGCGGAAGGAACTCGAATTCGGACGCCCAGAGAAACGAGACCATTTTCGGGTTGATTAGGGCGCAAAGACGATCAGGGGATGAGAACGCGCTCTAACCGCTGGTTTCTGGAGGCCGCATCATAGGTTCGCATGCCGGGTTTCTCCGCGCTCGCATGTTCGCCCAAAAATTGCCTTTTACCGCACGTTTTTTTTGTCTAAATTTTAATCCGGTTTCACCCTAATGCCAAGAACGTACTAATAAGGAATACCGTATGCTCAAGCCGAGAAAAAGGATTACCAAGAAGGAACTCAAGCAGGATAAACTCGTCACGTGGTACTTCGCCGCTGCCGAGTATTTGCGGAACAACAGGAAGGTCGTAAGCGGTGTGGTAACCGGCTTGGTCATAGCGGCAATCGTAGCGGTTGCTTATATGAACAACGTTCGTTCGAGCAACAACAAGGCGGCCACGGAGCTGTCCCAGGTTCTGGACGCCTTCAACGGCGGCGCCTATCAGGTTGCTATAAACGGAGATCCCACCCACAATATTCGTGGGCTAAAATATATTGTGGAGAACTATGGCGGCTCCGAGACGGGTGAGGAGGCGAAGGTATATCTCGCCGATTGCTATTACTACCTCGGTGATTATGCCGACGCGATGAAGTATTTCAAAGACTATGATGGAAGCGATAAGTTCCTGCAGGCGAGTGCGTATGCCGGCGTTGCCGAGGTTTACGCAATACAGAAAGATTATTCGAAAGCTGCCGAATACTACGAGCGCGCAGCTGCAAGCGACTCGAAGAATTTCCTTGCGCCGCAGTACCTGGTAGGTGCGGCAAGGAATTATATGATGATCGGTCATAACGAGAAAGCTATCGCCCTTCTCACGAGAGTCAAAAAGGATTTCCCAAATTCTGAATATGCCGGCAATATCGACTTCTTAATGGCGAAGGCGAAGCTCCAATTGTCCGAAAAACAGTCGGGCTGATTTACCGGGCTCTCTCCCGGCCGGCAGCTCGTCGCCCCGCCGATTACGGCGACTCGCCCTTCATTTGGCCGGATTCCACCCGTTTCAAGATCTGACCCGGACTATTCTGCCGCTTAGGCGTCGGGGCGATGCCTCTGTACCCGAAGGTATGACCAACCGCGGATACGGATTCAAGATCTTGAGTGAGCGGGTCGTGGATTCGAACGCCACGAAATTGAGCCCGCTACTTGCAGACGCTTTGATGTGCGCGGACAGACTCGACGTCTTCTATGATTTTCTCCCGGATTACATCTATCGCGTCTTCGACTTCTTCTGCCAATCCAATCTTGTGCGAGAAGTCTTTTCCCACTATTCCGTACAGAAGCAAGCAACGAGGGAGAAGACCGAGGGTTCTAGCCGTTTCGATTGCGCTTAGTGAATTGAAGGAGTGAGTCGAGAAGAAGAGGAAATTCTCCGGCACACGCTCCTTGCCGGCCTCTATCCTGAATATAGTGCCGGCAGGTGCAGACGATTGAACCGCGTCGACGATAATCATTGCGTTTGTGGAACGCATTAACTCAAGGAGATTGGATTGATCGCCCGTCAGCTCCATCGTTCTTACACCGGCCGGCCTGCTGCTCTCGAGGCTGCGCACGACCTTCAGTCCGACAGCATCATCACCCCTAAACTCGTTGCCAATACCCACTATAGTGACCCGGGTACCATGAAGAATAGTGCGGGCTGAATAGCCGCTATCTGCGGCTTCCTTTTTTACAGCCATCTTCGTATCACCGTTCCTCGGATATGTCGAGTCTCAGGAAATGTGTCGCGCACGAAATGCACGGATCATAATTTCGCACTACTTGTTCACACCTGAGCGTGAGATCCTGCTTCGACATCTTGATGTTTGAAGAGACGAAGTTTCGGAGATCAGACTCGATCATTTTCTGGTTTTGTGCCGTGGGAGGAACGATCTTTGCGTCTTTGATCAGTCCGTCTTCGCCGACAAGGTATCTGTGATATAGTATGCCTCTCGGTGCTTCCGTGCATCCGAATCCGAAGCCGGGCCTCACCTGGTAGTCGACGGCTGATTCCAGCGGGGGCTTGTACGCATTGATTATTCTGATCGCCTCATCGCATGCATAGAGTGTTTCTATCGCCCGTACCACGATGCTCTTGAACGGGTTCAGTATGGGAGGGCGCATGTTTGCCTCTTCCGCCGCTTTCCGGGCGAGCGGAGACAGTTTCTCGAAATTGAGATTGAATCTCGCGAGCGGCCCGGTCAGGAAAGCCCCCCGGTTATCTTCTGACGATGCCTTCTGGTCTGAGGTCCTCGGATTCCTTATGGTGGATTGGAGAGCGTTGGAATACGGAACATGGCTTTCATGAAACACAAGCTCGTAGTCCCGGATGTCAATGTTCAATCCCTTGTTGGAGACAAGTTTTCCTTCGTTGAAGGGGTATTCATCCGGATGGCTCAGGGAGACGAATTCATAATCGGACTCAAAATTCGGGAAGTTAAGCTTGCTGGTCCAGAGTACGGTCTCGTAAGCCTCATCTCTGGCGCGCTTTAGGCTCTCCAGGACTTCGTCGAAGTCTCTTCTGTCGGGCAGTTTATAGAAACCGCCGACCTTGACGTTAATCGGATGAATTTCCCTGCCGGCAAGAACCGCCACCAGGTCGTTTCCGCTCTTCTTCAAACGGAGTCCCCGCTGCACGGCGTCGGGATGGTCGCCTGCCAGCTGAATTGCGTCGTCGTATCCGAGGAAATCGGGGGCGTGGAGCATGTAGATATGCAGGGCATGGCTCTCTATCCACTCGCCGCAGTAGAGAAGACGTCTCAGCTCCCGCAGCTGCCCTTCGGCTTTCACCCGGAAAAGGCTCTCCATGGCGTGCACGGAGCTCATCTGATAAGCGACAGGGCAGATACCGCAAATACGTGCTGTGATATCAGGCGCTTCGGAGAATTTCCTTCCACGTAGAAACGCTTCAAAGAACCGGGGCGGCTCGAAAATTCTGAACTTGACATCGCTCACTTGACCGTCTTTTGTCTTCACGGTCAAGGCTCCTTCTCCCTCGACACGAGCGATGTAATCGACCTTGATCGATCTATTGTTCATGCGACTCGCTCTCTTTTCTGAAAGCATCGGCGTATGCATTGAATGTACGGAACGCCAGCTTGATGTCGTGTCTAGTCTGGCCGAGTTCGCGGAACCGTGCTGAGAGCGCGGGAGCGTTGGGAGATTCCATAGGACCGAAACAGCCGTAACAGCCGCGGTTGAAGGAGGGACAGATTGCGCCGCAGCCGGATTGGGTCACTGGCCCGAGGCACGGCTCGCCGCGGGCGACCATGATGCAGCTGTTTCCTTTCATCTTGCATTCCATGCAGACGCTGTGTGCGTGTATGTTCGGCTTCCTCTTGTTGAGGAAGGCATTGATAACCTCCAGCAACTGATACTTGTTTATGGGACAGCCGCGGAGCTCGAAATCGACGTGTACGAAAGAGCCGACAGGAAGTGACCTGTCGAGAGTCGATATGTATTCAGGGGAAGCGTAAACGATATGGACGAAATTCCTGATATCTTTCCAGTTACGCAGAGCCTGTATCCCTCCGGCAGTGGCACAGGCGCCGATTGTGATAAGCGCGCCGCACGATTTCCTAATCGCCCGGATATGCTCCACGTCGTGCGGGGTAGTGATGCTTCCCTCCACGATACCGATATCATACGGCCCCCTTAGCATGCGCCTGCTCGCCTCCGGAAAGAAGGCGATGTCTATTGCACCGGCTACGTCGAGAAGCTCTTCTTCCGCGTCCAGAAGAGACAGCTGACAACCATCGCACGATGCGAATTTAAAGACCGCTACTTTTGGAGTACCGGCATTCTTTCTTTGCGGCATTTTAGATTTCCTTCTTATCGAGCAAATCTTTGATCTGCGGGAGTCTGAAAACAGGCCCGTCTTTACAGATGAATTTCGGTCCGAACTGGCAGTGCCCGCATAGTCCAATACCACATTTCATATTTCTTTCCATAGAGAGGTAAATCTGTCCCGCCGACAGTCCTCGACGTTCCAGCTCTTCGCAGGTATATTTCATCATCACCTCAGGTCCGCAGACCATCGCCAGTGTCGACGGAGTATCCATCTTCAAGTAGGAAAACAAACTGGTGACGACACCGATATGGCCCTTCCAGCTTGAGTCGCCCCTGTCCACCGTTATGATTACCTCTGTATTCGGAGCCTTGCTCCATTCCTCGAGTTCTACCCTGTAAAGAAGGTCAAGAGGGCTTCGGGAACCGTATAGAATCATGATGCGTCCGAATTCCTCTCTTCTGCGGAGGAGAGTATAAATCACGGGTCGCAACGGAGCCAACCCGATACCTCCGGCAGCGATGCAAACATCCTTCCCGACGGCTTCTTCTAAAGGCCACGAGGAACCGAATGGGCCGCGCAGTCCGATCGTGTCGCCCCGCCGTAGCCGGGAGAGTGCCGACGTCACGGTGCCGACCCTGTGGATAGTATGCGCAAGGAAGTTCGACCTAAACGGATCGGAGCTGATCGATATCGCAGATTCACCGGTTCCGAACGCGTAAATCATATTGAACTGTCCGGCGTTGAAGGCGAAGGTCCGGCCGTCTCCCCGTGGCGGGTCGATAAGCAGTGTGTATGTATCGTCGGTCTCCCAGATCACTCGACGGATGGTCGCGAGTGAGGGGACCATGGAAAGGGAAGATCCTTTTCTCTTTTCGATGATGCTTGTGTCGGTCATTTAACCTTGCTCCGGTATGTATGAAGCTGAGAGTTTCTAATAGTTCTCCCCTCTTTCACTTATGGCCGAGCCGTAGACATCGAGGAGTTGGAGGCGTGTCGCTTCAAGCCTGCGTTCCAGCACCTCCGAGAAACGCCGCAGCATTTCATAGCCGAAGTGACAGTCGGTTTCACACTTGCTGACAAGGCACGAGGCATCGATCGCGAAGGCGTGTACCTGTTCGAGGGCGAACGCGTCGAAGTGCCATTTGTACGGTGAAATCAACCAGGACCACCCGAGCACTTCGCCCGCTCCAACGGTTTGGATCCTTATTTGTCCGCGTTCGCCGCCGCGGACTTCAAGCACGACCCTCCCGCTGCGAAGGAGATAGAAAGTCTTTGCATCCTCACCTTCATGGAACAGGTATGTGCCTTCGCTGAATATCACATTTGAAGCGCATGAGGTCAGCGTTTTCAAAAGTTCCTCGTTCATATTGCTGAGGAACGGATGCTTGTGTAACGATTCCGTCAAGTCCTGTGGTTTCATCGCGAACCTCCACTTTCTTGTTTGGTTGCCCCTCCTTTTATCGCGCTGACTTCGGCGGTCAGGTCGATCCCTACTGGACACCATGTTATGCACCGCCCGCACCCGACGCAGCCCGAAACCCCGAACTGCTCCACCCATGACGATAGCTTGTGTGTCAACCACTGCCTGTATCTGGACTTTGCCGATATGCGGAAATTTCCGCCGGACACTTTCGCGAAGTCCATCGTGAAACATGAATCCCATGTTCTGGTGCGCCCTGCGATCCGGCCTGTAAGATCTGTCGTGTCTTCCACAGTCGAGCAGAAGCAGGTCGGGCAAACCATCGTGCAATTTCCGCAAGTCAGGCACCGCTTCGCGACATCTTCCCACTGAGGATGGTCTGTATTATCAGCCAGGAGCTTCGGCAAGTCCGAAGTATCGAGGGATTTTCTAACGGTGTCGCAGGCCTTCCGGATCGTTTCCTCAGCCGCATCGACATCACTTTCATCTGCTCTTCCCGCGCCGATACCTTCCATCAATGATGTACCCACATCGCTTCCGGTTTCAGCTACGAAATAATGACTGTCTTCATTTACGATTTCCGTGAGAACGATATCGAACCCCGCCCCCGCCTTTGGACCGTTCCCCGTCGATGTGCAGAAGCAATTCTCTGCGGCATGACTGCAATTGACAGCTATTATGAAATTACGCCTTCTTGCCGAGAGGTAGGCTTCATCCCTGTAATCGCCGGAGGAAAAGACTCTGTCCTGTATCGAGATTGCGCCGAGTTCACACGCCCGTACACCAACAAATGCGTAAGCGGGTGTCTGATCCTCCTTCGGGGCAAGCCCGAAAGACTTGCCATCCTTTCTGAAGGTGAACAGCTCTCTACGAGGGGGATAAAGGAACCGTTTCCAGGATTGAGGAGGAAGCGTGTAACCGAAAAACTGCCGGCTTCCGTTATTTGTGAGGCGGTACATTCCCGGAGTGAGTTCATCCACAAAACCTGCCGGCAGATCATCAATTGAATGAATTCTATCGTACACGATGACGCCGTCCGTATGTCGCGGGCCGATCACCTCGTAACCCTTCTGCTGAAGCGACACTAGGACGCGCTCAAGACCTTCGATATTCAATCGGAAAGGATTGTTCATGTTTGAGTCATCTTCTCCCTTCTCACCGCCTTGAAGTTCAAGGAGTGTGCCGATGCGTACGGACGAAACCAAACAAAACAATAGGTAGGATCGAAAGAATGTCAAAAAATTGGGACAGAAGGGGCACAAAGTCCATATTGACGACCGTTGTCTTTCCTTACATGAGGCGTGGCATCACAGTAAGGAGTTTCTACAAACTATCGATGTCGAGTGCTTTATCGAGGGCGAGCGGAAACCATGTAGGAATGGTTAATCCCGACGAAGTATGTTTGAAATGTCCGGCGCGTACCATCTAAGGCTTGAGAGTGAACTCCGCATTCTGGAGGATCGGTGTATCATCACCTTTGATTGCTACCCTCGCCTCCATTTCCCAAAGCCACGGAAGTTCTTCGACAAGTTGGGATATTCTTCCGAGGATCTCTACGAAGCTGTCCGAATGAGGTATGCCGACATTTTCCATCATGCTTCCGGCATCTCTGTCGGTCAAAGGGGTAATTCTTCTCGACGGTGGTCGGCCAGAAACTTTGAGCAAAATGAGAGGACCGAAATGAGGATCGTACTCTATTCTAATTTCCGCGGCCGGGCGGGTTTCCCTATCCAATTCTGCCTGTTCGGTCTTCAGACCGAAGCACGCGAGGATATCGGCAGCTTCTTCGCCGCCGATCCTCAGGAATTTTCGTCCGGCAGATTGATTCGATGGCTGGTCCGTGTGTTCCATGATATTCGCCAACTTGGCTCTTGCCCCGCCGAAATCCACATCTTCGTACCAGAGCATCCGTCCCTGCGGCTGGCGCCTGTTGTCCGCGTACTCCGTTACGCGGGCAAGCGCGCGCGCGGCGGACTCCGGGAATCTGTACGACGGAAACACGGAATGCCCGTCGGTGTTGTTCGACTGAAACGCGGCTGACGATGCAATCTGAACAGCGTTCGCACTTCCCATAAGGCACAGGACGACCGGTTTCTTCGCGTGAGAAGATCTTTCGGCAAAGACGACGGCGCGGCGTATGGCCCTACCGACCGGGTCGGGATCACAACCTCCGATGCACGCAAAGATTGCAATCAGTGAGTCGACCTCTTCCTTTTCGAGAAGTAATTTGACAGATCGCTCATAGTCTTCAGCTGTCGCAAGCGGGCCAAGATTGATGGTGTTGTCGCGGTCAACCGACAGATCGTTAGATTCGCAGGCATCCGCACAAATGGTAAGGGCTCCACCGGCGTTGCTTGTGATTGCGACTCTGTTGCCTGCCGGCAGGGGCTGGCTGGTCAGCAGCATTGCGGCGTCGAACATCTCTTCGAGTGTTTCTGTCCGTATCACTCCTGCCTGTTGAAAGAGCGCATCGACCTGGACATCCGTTTCCATCGATGATGTCCGCACCTGAGCGGTTTCGCGGCCGACTTTGCTTCGGGCGCTCTTGACACAGAGAATCGGTTTCTTCGATGACACTCTTCTTGCCACTCTGGCAAACCTCCGCGGATTTCCAAAACCTTCCAGATAAAGTATGACAACGTCGGTAGCCGGATCCTCTTCCCAGTATTCGAGCAGGTCGTTGCCGGAAACGTCGCCACGATTGCCTCCTGAGACAAATGTAGAAAAGCCGATTCCTCTTTCCGCCGCGTAATCCAGGATGACGATGCCGAGCGCCCCGGTATGCGAGAAGAAACCTACCTTCCCGGGGGGCGGCATCGCTTCGGCAAGACTCGCGTTGACGCCCGATTCGATGTGAGTGTTCAATATCCCGAGACAGTTCGGGCCGACAAGCCGCATGCTGTTAGACCTTACGGTCTCCACAAGCTTTTTTTGAAGCCGTGCACCTTCTTCGCCGGACTCGGCAAACCCTGCGCTCAACACGATAATCGCTTTTGCGCCGACGGAGGCGGCCTCACCAACTACATCTGTGACATTCTGGGCAGGCACCGCGACAATAACGAGTTCGGGATGCTCTGGAAGTTCTGCCAGGGAAGGATAGGCCCGCACGCCGCTTATGGATGTCGTCTGGTTATTGACAGGATACGCTGTTCCCCTGAAATTCGATTCGAGGATATGTCTGAATACCATGCTTCCTGCAGCCGAGGAATCTCTGGATGCTCCGACAACCGCGATCGAAGATGGGTTCAGGAGTGGCGTAAGAGAGTTGACGGTCGCGATGCGGTCTCTCAGCTCGGCGCGCTCGCGAACTGCCGCGTTACCGCTTACGGGGAATTCGATATGCACGGTGGATCCGCCGATGGCCTGTATCACCTCGAAGCCCACATCGCGGAATACCGTCATCATCTTGTCATTGGCAGACAACATCTCCGCTTCGAACTCCACGAAACCGTTGGCAGCGGCGATACCGGCCAACCTCTCGAGCAACAGAGTGCCGATCCCTTTGCCGTGGTACTTATCGTCAACCAGAAACGAAACTTCTGCAGCATTTCTCACGGCGAGGCTGATGTAGTTGCCTATCCCAATCAACTTTCCGTGTTCATCGCCGCCAAGAAAGGCGAGGAGGCTCGCTCTTTCCGATGGGTTATTTATGCACATGGCGTTCACCACGGACTTCGACACGTAATTCACACCTGCCATAAATCGGAAGTACCTGCTCTCGTCCGACACGCCTCCGAAGAATTCTTCGATTGCCGGCGCGTCTCCCGGACCTGCCAGCCTGAGCGTTATGCCCGATCCATCACGAAGGAGGACATACTCGTGATAACCCTGACCGTCGGAGCCTTCCGACCATTCTCTTATTATTCTGAACATGCAGCGACCTTTTTCCTGCGTGCAATTTAACCCCCGGTGTGCCTTTATGAAAGCGAAGGACATATGGAAGTCTCGTACAGACCAACTCTACTCGCCGCGAATCCCCTCGAATTGGGGCCAATTTCCGGGATCAGTATTGTCCTTGATTGGGTATCCTGCGGCATTTTTGAACCGACACTTGAAAACTTTATGGACAATGAATAGGTTTATATGTATGTGAGGTGTTCCGAGCGATGCGCACTAAGTCAATCGGGCAGGAGTCTTCTATCGCCTAACGGCACAACATCAAGGAGGAAAGAACCATGGCGGATGCCAAGAGCAATTCCACTGAAGTCAACGAGGCACAAATAGCTGCTCACTGGAAGGAAGAGGAGTACTATTATCCGACGGCGAAGTTTATCTCTCAGGCGAATCTTGTCGACACCGAGGTTATGAAGAGATTCGGTCTGGACAATTTCCCGGAGTGTTTCAAGGAGTACGGCGACCTTCTCGACTGGTACAAGTACTGGCACACAACACTCGACACAAGCAACCCGCCGTTTTGGAAATGGTTTGCGGGAGGTTTGTTGAATGTCAGCTACAATTGCGTCGACAGACATCTTTTCAAAAACAAGGGGAAAGCCGCACTCATATTCGTACCCGAACTTGAAGACGACCCGCACATCGTGATTACGTACCAGGAACTTTTCGTCAGAGTAAATGAGACGGCGGCTATGCTCCGTGACTTCGCGGGCTTGAAGAAAGGCGACAGGGTCACGATACATATGCCGATGGTGCCGGAGCTCCCCGTAACGATGCTGGCGTGTGCAAGATTGGGCGTCATCCATTCCGTCGTCTTCGGAGGATTCAGCGGCGCTGCGTGCGGAGACAGGATTGCCGACTCGGGTAGCCGCGTCTTGATTACTTCAGACGGCTACTACCGGAATGGGAGGATCCAGAACCACAAAGAGAAGGCGGATGTCGCTGTGGCCCGGGCGAAAGAACTAGGAGCCCAGGTGGATAAGGTCCTCGTGTGGCGCCGCTACCCCGGAAAATATATCTCCGAGACTCCGATGGTGAAGGGAAGAGATTTCTTCGTCGACGATGTCATGAAGGATTTCAGCGGGAAGAGAGTGGATCCGGTGCCGGTGCTCTCCGAGGATCCGCTGTTTCTCATGTACACTAGCGGCACGACGGGAAAACCCAAAGGCATCCAGCATAGTTCGGGCGGTTATCTCGCTTACGCCGCCGGAACGGCCAAGAATATACTCGATATTCACCCTGAGGATGTTTACTGGTGTATGGCAGACATAGGCTGGATCACCGGACATTCGTACATCGTATACGGCCCGCTCGCGCTCGGCACGACGAACGTTATGTATGAGGGTGTACCGACTTATCCGGATGCCGGACGACCATGGCGCATCGCTGAACGGCTGGACGTGAACATTTTCCACACCGCCCCTACGTCGATACGTCAGCTAAGGAAAGTCGGTCCGGATCTTCCGAAGAAATACAATTGTCATTTCAAGCTGATGGTGACTGTCGGGGAACCGATCGAGCCCGATGTATGGAGATGGTATTACGATGAAGTCGGGAAGCGGGAGGCCTCTATAGTCGACACCTGGTGGCAGACAGAGACCGGCGGATTCCTGTGCAGCACCAAGCCCGCGCTCGATCCCATGAAACCGGGAAGCGCAGGGCCCGGAGTGCCGGGTATCCATCCGGTGATATACGATGAGGACGCAGAAGAACTCCCTCCCGGATCGAATAAAGCCGGGAACATTTGTATCAGAAACCCATGGCCCGGCATCATGCAAACAATCTGGGGGGACCCGGACCGCTTCGTCAAGACTTACTATTCCAAGTATTGCAGGAATCCGCAGAGCAAAGACTGGAGAGATTGGCCCTACTTTGCCGGGGACGGAGCCCTGTTCGCTGCCGACGGATATATCAGAATACTCGGCCGAGTCGACGATGTCATCAACGTGGCCGGGCACAGGCTCGGGACGAAGGAGCTCGAGTCTGCGTGTCTGACGATCCCCGAAGTGGCCGAGGCCGCTGTAGTGCCGGTAGTCGACCCCGTCAAAGGGAGAGTCCCCGAAGTCTACATCGCTCTCAAGCCTGGCGTAAGTGCCGACCACGGTGAAGTGCAGAGAAAAGTCGTGAGCGCCATTGAAAACATGATTGGAAAAATCGCCAGACCTTCGCATGTCTGGGTAGCTGACGACATGCCGAAGACACGTTCCGGAAAGATCATGCGCCGTGTCCTCGCCGCGGTATCGAACAACATGCCGGTCGGAGATGTGACGACGCTTGCCAATCCCGACATCGTTGAAAGCATAAAGGTCATGGTACAGTCTCAGACCAATCGTACTGAAGTCACCGATGCCCCGGACGATATCAAACATTTCGGAAAGGCCGAGTAAATATTGAGTCGAAGGTTTCCTTTCTTCTGACGCTCGAGTTCAGGAGGAGGAGACCTTCCGTCCTTCCCCGACTAAAACGCAGCGCCCAGCGAAATTCCTCCGAAAGGTACGACCTTGTCGAAGACCATCAACGGGGTGAACGCAATGCGAAATACGATCCCGCCGTCCGGTGGTTGATACCTGTATCCCATGGTCATAGTCTCCATCACCAGTGTCTTGCGATCCCTGACGTTGCTTCCAAAGAAAACCTCCTCCCCATTTAATGTGAGGATCACGGGGACGACCCCCACTCCAAGCTCCAGGTGACTGCTCCCTTCCCCTGAAAGGTAATTCGCCGTTATTGGGAAACCGGTGAATCCTATACTACCGTTTACAAGCACGAAGATCGCAGGCACCGACCATCGTGAAACCCCCGCTCTCAGCCCGAAGTGCGTCGTGATCCGGTAATCGTAGTTGATCGAGTACAATAAGCCGGGACCGAGGATCTCTGCGTATATCGCGTTCCGGCAGGTATCAGCCCTTGCCTCCTGACATACACCGTTATTGACTATTGCTTCGCCGGCGAGAGTGATCGCAAATGCTGCAACCAGACTTCGGATTTTGATGATTTTCATTGCCCGTCTCCATTCTGTTGAGCCGAGAAAAATCAACTTCTTCGGTCGGTGAAATTCATTTACAGAAATATGTTGCAGGTACTCGATCCGATTGTCAGGGATTTGTATTGAAAAAGTCAACGAATTGAGCAGGGGGATCTGTTGTGGTCCGAGAGAGATAAGGCCTTTAGGATTTGCACGGTCGTCTCCTCCCAATTAAGTTGGGAAGGAGGAAGATTCAGGGCCAACGCAGCGCGGGGGCGTTCCTGGTCCGATCTTATCCCCCGTCCGCTGAATAGTCCGGTTGAGAATTCTTCATTCAATGAGGTGATGGTTTGCAGATTCACCAGATGATTCCTGTCGAATACCTTCTCCTGGTCGGGTCGTCACTCGTACTTCTCAGCGTCTTGATTGCGAAAGTGTCGGACCGGCTCGGCCTCCCCGTCCTACTTCTCTTCATAGTAATAGGAATGCTTGCGGGATCGGAAGGGATCGGTGGAATCGCCTTCGATGACCCGAAGCTCGCGCAGTCGGTCGGCATTGTGGCGCTTATCTTCATTCTCTTTGCGGGCGGGTTCGATACCAAATGGTCGAGTGTCAGGGATGTCTTCTGGCAAGCGGCTAGTCTCTCGACTCTCGGCGTGTTCCTCACAGCCTTCTTTGTCGCCGTTTTTGCCGCAAGGCTCCTCGGATTTTCGATGCTCGACGGGTTTCTCCTTGGGGCAGTCGTTTCCTCGACCGATGCGGCAGCAGTGTTCGCGGTGCTGAGGTCGAGAGAAATCAGCCTGAAAGAAAACGTAACCTCTCTGCTGGAACTCGAGTCGGGAAGCAATGACCCTATGGCGGTGTTCCTGACGATGGGTGCGATCGAGCTGCTGACTGCGCGCAACGAGTCAATAGTCAATGTCGTGATCCAATTCATTCTCCAGATGGGGATCGGATTGTCCTTCGGGTTCGTCATCGGAAGGATCATGGTGGCCGCACTTAACGGGCTGAAAATATGGTTCGACGGAATATATCCGGTGATGGCACTGGCGTTTGTCGCATTTACTTACGGAGCTGCATCGATAATCGGCGGAAGCGGATTTCTCGCGGTATACGTGGCAGGCCTGGTGGCAGGGAACCACGAATTTGTACAGAAGAAGAGCCTGTCGAGATTCTTCGACGGGTTTGCGTGGCTGAGCCAGATAGGGATGTTCCTGACGCTGGGCCTTCTCGTCTTTCCCTCGGAGATTGTTCCGGTAGCTGGAATCGGGTTGCTCGTCTCGGCCTTTCTCATGTTCGTCGCGCGCCCGGTTAGTGTGTTTCTAACGATGAGCCTGTCAAAGGCTGGGTGGAGCGAAAGGATGTTTGTTTCGTGGGTTGGATTAAGGGGTGCAGTCCCGATAATACTCGCGACGTTTCCGTTGATCGCAGGGCTTCGGGGGTCGAAGATGCTTTTCAATCTTGTATTCTTCATCGTTCTTACATCGGCACTGCTGCAGGGGTGGTCGGTGCCGTTTGTGGCGAGGTTCCTTAAGGTGGATATGCCTCTCAAAAGAAGGAAGCGTCATCCGCTGGAATTCTCGCCCGCAGGAGGGATGAATGCCGACTTGGTGGATTTCATCGTGCCTTTCGGCTCAGCGGTAACGGGGAAATCCATCGTTGAACTTGGCTTGCCTCAGGATACGCTGGTTGTACTGATCGGAAGGGACGAGGAGTACATAGTGCCGAGTGGTGGGACCGTGCTCCAGGACGGAGATACGCTACTGGTTCTTGCGAGCGCGGAGAGTCTGCCGGAGGTGAGGGAGCGATTGAGCAATTTGAAGCGCCACTGATGATTTAGTGTAGGCGGTCGGCCGCCCGGCAGCGGATATCGACACTGGCAATCAGGGCGCGGGGTTTATTTTGTCTTCCGGAATGTCAGGACGACTTCACCCGCGACGAAGAACTGCCTGTCATCGGGGGCGAAGCTAAGGATTTGGTAAGACTTGTTTGAAGGTTTAAGATGGATTTTGCCGTTGGCGAATTCGTAGAAGCGAACGATGAGGACACCAGCCGCGCTTCCGAGTACGAGCGAATTCGGTTCCGGTTCGGCAACGCGCCGGCAGACGACGTAGTCGCCCTTGAAGAGGCCGACGAAATTCATCGCGTCATCTGTTACCCTGACGGCAAAGAGCTCTCCTTCGGGGAGGAGTTTCTGGTCGAAGTGAAACACGTCGACAATATTTGAGAAGATAATTTCGCGGGATTCAATTCGGGAGACTACGGGTATGGTGCGGACTGACGGAGGGAGATCGGGGTTTTGTAGTTCGGTCCTTGGGAGATTAATTCCGCGCGAGCGACCGGCTTCCCGTTCGATGAAGCCTTTCTTTTCGAGGGCTTTGAGGAGATCGCTGACGGCTCTAGTGGAGCTGATTCCCATCTGTCCGCCGAGTTCTCTGAACGTCGGCGGCTTCGAATGATCTCTCATGAAGCGTCTGATATATTC
The DNA here is from genome assembly GCA_021811615.1 of Bacteroidota bacterium. Taxonomy (GTDB): domain Bacteria; phylum Bacteroidota; class Ignavibacteria; order Kryptoniales; family JAKASW01; genus JAKASW01. The sequence goes on along the minus strand of JAJZNW010000029.1, from coordinate 14,555 downwards.
GAGCGCTTCACCTTGCCGTTTAGTCAACCCTCTTGCCATCGCTTCTTAAATTACACAACACAAGTTTGGGTGTCAAGAATTTGCCCAAACTTTTGTTTGATTGTTTACTAAAGATATTATAACGGCATTTTATGTTAAAAATAGCTCGAAATTCCGCTGAATTTTGGGGATTCGAGGAGTGGGGAAAAAGGGTGAAAATACCGCTTGACTTTTGGGGCCCGTTGGTTAAATTTCCAACGTGGTGGGGAAAAGTGGGGAAGTTCCCGGCTTTTCCCAGTGTTTAGTAAAAAAATGTGTCCGAGCAACAATCGGAAGATTTTAGAGGAAGATGTCGTCATTCAAAGGACGTTACGAATACGTTTTGGACTCCAAGGGAAGGCTTAGCATACCGGCCAAACTCCGGAAAAGCTTATCCCCTGACGCGCACGACACATTCGTCGTGACCAGAGGAGTCGAAAAATGCCTCTATGTTTATCCACTCGATGAATGGCGGCGACTTGAAGAAAAGCTCCGCTCCCTCAACCAATTTCTGGAGAAGCACAGATACTTCATCAGAACCCTCCTTATGTGGGCTTCCGAAGAATTTCCTCTGGACTCACAGTCAAGAATCACAATTCCCAAGAATCTACTAGAATTCGCGGAGATAGAGAAAGACGTCGTCATTATCGGCGCGCTCGAAAGAATCGAACTCTGGAATCCGCAAACGTTTAATCAATATTTGAACTCCCAGCCCGAGAGTTATGCTTCTGTGGTCGAACAAATAATGGCAGTTAATGTCAACAAATAATGGCCGTTTATCACGAACCCGTTCTACTCAAGGAGAGTATTGATTTCTTGATCACCGATTCGAAGGGAACATATATAGACGCGACCTTCGGCGGCGGCGGTCATACGAGAGAGATTCTCTCGAGGCTGGCACCGGAAGGAAGGGTTATCGCATTCGATGTGGACGACAACTCCCGCCAAATCGCCGGTGAGCTTTCCGGTTCGGACAACCGCGTTGCATTCTTACAGAAAAACTTCTCCTCGATCATTTCGCTGAAACAGGAATACCCTGGAAGGCGATTCAACGGATTTCTCTTCGATCTCGGTGTGTCGTCGTATCAGATCGACAACGAAGAGGGATTCAGTTACAGGCGTGACGAAAGGCTCGACATGAGACTCGATAGGCGGCTCGATGTCTCCGCGCATGAGGTCGTGAACTCTTACGACACGGCGACTCTTGCCGACGTATTTTTCAGGTACGGCGAAGAGCCGCGTGCCCGTGTATTAGCCAGAGCGATCACCAAGGCACGGGAAAAGGAAAGCATAGAGACTACGGGTCAGCTTGCCGGGATAGTCTCGCGCGTTTGCGGCAGATCTGCGAAGACGCTATCCAGGATTTTCCAGGCAGTTCGAATCGAAGTCAACAAAGAATTAGAAGTCCTTGCAGACGGACTCAGCGCGGCGGTCGATCTTGTCGAGCAAGGCGGGAGGGTCGTCGTCATATCGTACCACTCCCTCGAGGACAGGATCGTGAAGGAAAAGTTCAGATACGAGGCCGCGACATGCGTTTGCCCTCCGGAATCGATCATCTGTACTTGTGGGAAGATCGCAACCATGAAGATACTGACGAGAAAACCAATCGTCCCGGGGGAAGCCGAAATCGAAAACAATAGAAGGGCGAGGAGCGCTAAGCTCAGGGTGGCAGAGAAAATTGTATGAGCGACGATATAAAGAAGTCTGCGGCGGCAAAGAAGCCTGCAAGAGGCGCCTCTCTCTCCGTCTCGAAATTTATCGTCATACTCGCGGCAATCGCAGGAACGCTTCTTCTGATAGTGAACAACAGCGTTACGGTCGATTCGCTCCTGGTGAATATTTCGTCGCTCGATTCGACCTATACCGAAATGAAATTTCAGAACGACTCTCTGCAGGCGGAACTGAAAAGGCTTTCGAGCGCGGAGCGCATCACACGCATAGCGTCCGAGAAGCTGGGGCTCGTCTACAGCACGCAGACTCTGGAGCAGCTGCGCATAAACAAAGACAAACTGCAGGAAGCTGAACAGCAGGATGCTATCGACTCGGCAAAATAGTCAGGATGAGAACAAAAGGCGGGTTAACTACTCGGGCAGGATCAATTTCCTTCGCGGGTTGTTCGCACTGATATTCATCGGCATCATGGTCAAGCTGGTGATTGTCCAGGTTCTCCAGGGCTTTTACTATCACCGCGTCGCCCAGGACCAGTATGAAAGCCGAGTCGTTCTCAAGGCGAACCGCGGCCTGATATACGACAGAAACGGCAGCCTCATCGTGTCGAACAGTTACGGCTATTCATACGCGGCAGACCCACAGCTTCTTGATGGATCCCAGAAAAGCGAAATTGCTCAGAAGTTGGGTTCGGTACTCGATGTTCCCGCATCGTATTTCATGGGCAGGCTTCAGACGAAGGCTCGCTTCGTCTGGCTCGCCCGCGATCTTACGCCGGCCCAGTCGGGCGCTTTACATGGCTTCAAGATGTACGGACTAATTCGTCTGCAGGAACAGCGCAGGATGTACCCGTACGGCTCTTCGGCCGGGCAGATTCTCGGCTTCACAAATGTCGACGGGAGGGGAGCGGCCGGCATCGAGCTGGAGTTCGACTCGCTTCTTGCGGGGACGAACGGTTACGAGATAATGCAGCGCGACGGCCTCGGGAGAAAGATGCCCTCCGTCAGCTATCCGAAGGTGGATCCGGTCCCCGGGTGCAACATCCAGCTGACGCTGGATATGAATATTGAACAGATCGTGGAGCAAGAGCTTGCGGCTGGAGTCAAGAGGACCGGGGCAAAGGCAGGCACCGCGGTTTTCATGGATCCGAACACCGGCGAGATCCTCGCGATGGCAACTTACCCTGCGTTCAATCCCGGGAACCTCAGTGACTACAAATCTTCAGATGCCAGAGACCGCGCAATAACCGACGTCTATGAACCCGGATCGACTTTCAAGATAGTCACCGCGTCGGCTGCACTCGAAGAAGGAATCGTCAATCCGGAAAAAATGTTCTTCGCCGATAACGGGAACTATACTTACTTCGGGAATGTCATTAGCGACTTCGAACCTTCGGGCTGGATAACGTTCAAGCGTGCGATCGAGGTTTCGAGCAACATAGTATTCTCGAAGGTCGGTAGAAAAGTCGGCAGCGACAAGTTCTACAGATATGCCAGAGATTTCGGTTTCGGAACTCCGACCGGCATCACCCTTCCCGGCGAAGTTTCGGGTGAGCTTCCAAAACCATATCAATGGTCTAGGGTATCATTGGCCTACATGTCGTTCGGGTACGGAGTACTCGTGACAACTCTTCAAATGGCACAGGCATACGCAGCGATTGCAAACGGCGGCACTTTGATGCAGCCGTATATCGTCAACAAAATTACCGCGCCGGACGGTGATGTGGTTTTTCAGAATGACCCCATGAAAATCAGGAGAGTCGTCACGCCTGACGTCGCGCATACTCTGACCGGTCTCTTCGTGGATGTCGTCAGACACGGCACTGGCCAAAATGCCGCCGTAAGCAACTTCGTTATCGCGGGGAAGACGGGCACTGCGCGGAAGCTGGTCGACGGGAAATACTCGGAAACGTATTACCATGCCTCGTTCGCCGGTTTCTTCCCGGTGCCGGATCCTCAGTTCGCGGGATATATAATGATCGACTCTCCGACGAAGGGTTACACAGGCGGAGCCTGCGCCGCACCGATTTTCAAGAGAATTGCGGAACGCATCTACGGCATTATGCAGCGAAAGAGCGAGGATCTCTCCAACGGCGACGTCAGAATGGCTTCCAACACCGGCAGCACAGGTAATTCACAAGGCGTTAAAGAGACTCAGGCGACATATACGGCGGCATTCTCAACGGACAACAGCGACCGGGTGCGCGTTCCGGACGTGTCTTTCCTCGACTACTCCTCTGCGGCTGCAATTCTCCACGAGTTCGGGTTGCGCACTTCGCGCTCGGGTCAACATGGTTTCATAGTCCTTTCGGAAAAGCCGTCTGCCGGAACCGTCGTTAGCAGAGGATCCACGATCGACCTGAAAGTGGTCGATGCGAGTCAGGTCACGAGGATGCCCAATTTCAAGGGAACGAGTGTAAGGAACGCCACGAGCTTTCTCATTGCTGCCGGAATTCATTTCCACGTCGTGGGAAGCGGGCGAATTGTCGGTCAGTCACCTTCAGCCGGACAGCCGATCTTCAAGAATGTAACTGTAACAATTAACTGTGCTAACAGAGACTTCACCGTCTCGAGTCTTTACTGAATGAAACTAAACGAACTGATTAAAAACGTTTCGGTAACCGAGATCGTGGGCGACACCGGTAAAGAGATAACCGAGATCGTCTACGATTCAAGGAAAGCCTGTGAAGGCTCCCTATTCGTGGCGCTGAAAGGAGCTCAGTTCGACGGCCATCGATTCATCGTCGATGCCATAGGTAGCGGCGCGAGCGCGGTCGCGGTCGAGGACAACAGTATCGTCAACGACGATTACTTCCTCTCTCACCACACCACTAAACTACTTGTCCCCAGTACCCGCCGCGCTCTTGCGCTTATCTCCGCTAATTTCTTCGGCCATCCGGCAGATCGTTTGAAAGTCATAGGAGTCACGGGAACCAACGGCAAAACAACCAGCACTTATCTTATCAAGTCGATTCTCCAGGCCGCAAAAGAAAAGGTTCTTCTGATCGGCACCATTCATTACCTGTTCAACGATACGAAAGTGGGTGCCGCAGTCAACACGACTCCCGAGTCGTGCGATGTTCAAAGGATGATGGCGACTTCGATTGAACAGGGAGGAACGTCTGTCGTCATGGAGGTGTCCTCACATTCGCTCGTGATGGACAGGGTGTACGGAATACCTTTCAGTGCCGGTCTCTTTACTAACCTCACTCAAGATCATCTGGATTTTCACAAGACGATGGAAGAGTACTTCAAAGCAAAGAAAATACTCTTCGACAGCCTGCCGTCGGAAAGCCTGGCCGTAACGAATTTGGATGACGGCTATGGCAGGAGGATCGTCGCCGACACGAAAGCGAGAAAAATCACTTACGGATTCGGCGAGGGAGCCGATTTCCGAATAGTCGAATCGGAGTACAGTCTGTCCGGGACAAACATCCTGATAAGATACGATGGCCGGGATTTCGCAATTGACTCGAAGCTGGTTGGAAAATTCAACGTCTACAATCTGACAGCAGCGTTTGCCGTCGCGGTGAGTCTCGGGTACAGTCCTTCGCTGGTTTCGAAAGCGCTCTCGGCCGTGCAGAATGTGAAAGGGCGGTTTGAAAGGATCGATTCCGGGAAAGGGTTTCTGATTGTCGTAGACTACGCGCACAGTCCCGACTCCCTTCAAAAGAGCCTGCAGTCCGCGAGGGAAATTCTTGCGGCTGCCGACAAAGGAGGGAGATTGATCACGGTTTTCGGATGTGGCGGGAACCGTGACCGCGACAAGCGTCCCAAGATGGGAAGGATCGCCGAAGAGCTCAGCGATTTCACGATTGTAACCGAAGATAATCCGCGGTTTGAAGATCCTGACGCCATTGCCGACGAAGTAATGGCCGGCACGACGAAGGGGAGCGACAAGGTTATGAAGATCATCGACCGGCATGAAGCGATTGCCGAGAGCCTCAGGAGAGCACGTCCGAACGACATCGTCCTCCTTGCCGGTAAAGGCCATGAGAATTACCAGATAGTCAGGGATGTTAAGTATCATTTCGACGACCGCGAGGAAGTCGAGAAGGCATTGGGTCTGAGGAGTTGATTACGAACGAAGACATACATGGCCTTAAGGGCGCCGAATTTCTGAACTTGAAATTCAGTAGCTCCACGAACATATCTACCGATTCGCGGACGGTTGCGCGCGGACAGATATTCTTCGCGCTAAGAGGGGAGAAGTTCGACGGCCATGATTTTGTTTCCGCTGCGGTAAAGAAAGGCGCTGCATGCGCCGTCGTGGACAGGAAGTGGTACCGTTCGGCCGCAAGAGCCCACCGGTTCGTCTCAGGTTCCCCGCTTGTAGTCGTCGAAGACACTACGCGCGCTCTCGCCAACCTGGCTCAAATCTACCGGCGGAAGTTCGGTATACCCGTCATCGCCGTTGGCGGCTCCAACGGAAAAACGACTACCAAAGAGATGGTCGCGAAAGTCTTGAGCAGGAAGTACAGGGTCCTGAAAACTGCGGGCAACCACAACAACCAGATCGGCGTGCCTCTCACGATTCTGCGCATGAAGGAATCCCACGAGGCTGCCGTCGTCGAAATTGGAACGAACCATCCCGGCGAGATCGAACGTCTTTGCGAAGTGCTTGCGCCAAGTGCGGGAGTGATAACGAACATCGGTGCCGAACATCTGGAGTTTTTCAAAACCATCTCCGGTGTACGCCGGGAGGAAGGGAAACTCTTCGCGTCACTGGCCCGCGACGGCGGAACGGCTTTCGTCAACACAGATGACAGGTTAGTGGCTGAATTGGCCGCGATGCCGCGCCGGAGGGTCAACTACGGCTTTCTCGCGTCTTCACGCAGACACGTTGCAGGAAAACTGTTCGGTTTCGACAACAAGGGATGCGCCGTTTTCGAGATTAAGTTCGCCGGCCGGACGGAACTCGTTCACCTCGGCGTTCCGGGCATTCATAATGCGGCGAACGCGCTGGCTGCGGCTGCGGTCGGATTTCGGTACGGGCTATCTCATCCTGAAGTCAGGGAGGCCCTCGAGTCGTTCAGGTCTTACGACAAAAGGATGCAAATGGAAAAAGTATCCGGTGTGACGATCCTGAACGACACATACAATTCAAACGCGGAGTCGTCAATTGCGGCTCTGCACTGGTTGAGCACCGTGCGTGCTGCGGGAAAAAGGATCGCGGTCCTTGCAGACATGCTCGAGCTCGGAGGGGCATCGGTACGCGAGCATGAGAAAGTCGGAAAGGAAGCGGCGAACGCAGGCATCGACCGCCTTTTCACTTTCGGAAAAATGGCGCGCCGGATTGCAGAAAGCGCACGCGGTCATGTCGAGACCCAATCGTTCGACGACAAACTCAGACTCTTAGGAACACTGCTTCAAACAATTTCTTCGGGCGACGTTGTCCTGGTTAAGGGATCGCGTGGAATGAAGATGGAGGAGGTCGTGGAAGGACTTGTTCACGGGCTGAGAAACGGGAGGATGCGGTAATGCTGTATTATCTATTTGACATGCTTGAGAGGGAATTCCATCCTCCGGGTTTCGGCGTCTTCAGGTACATAACTTTCCGGTCGGCACTAGCCGCGCTGACGGCCCTGTTTATCAGTTTTGTCATTGGCCCGATGGTGATAAAGAAGCTTCATAAGATGCAGATCGGCGAGCAGGCGAAGATAGAAGGGCCCAAGTCACATCTCGCCAAGGCAGGAACGCCGACGATGGGGGGAATCATAATCCTCGGGTCGGTCATCATACCCCTTTTACTCTGGGGCGATCTCACAAATCCCTACGTGCTCCTTATCCTGCTTATCACTCTTTGGCTCGGCGTGCTCGGTTTCACCGACGACTACATGAAAGTAGTGAAGAAGAAACGCAAGGGGCTTATCGCGCGATACAAACTGATCGGCCAGATCACTATAGGCCTTCTGGTCGGTGCGGCTCTATATTTCTCGCCAGCCCTCAGGCCGTTCAACTCGATCACGACAGTTCCATTTTTCAAAAACCTGAACTTCGACTACGGCGTATTCTACATCCCGGTCGTGATATTCATTATCACCGCGACTTCGAATGCCGTCAACCTGACGGACGGTCTCGACGGATTGGCGATAGGTACTGTCGGAATAACGGCGCTTACACTCGCTCTTATGTGTTATGTTTCCGGCAACATCGAATTCAGCCGATACCTGAACATCATATATCTTCGCGGGTCCGGCGAATTGACGGTATACTGTTTCGCGCTCGTCGGCGCCTCGCTGGGTTTCTTATGGTACAACACATACCCCGCACAGGTGTTCATGGGCGACACGGGCTCACTTGCCCTGGGCGGGGCGATCGCCGGTATTTCCATTATGATAAAGAAGGAGCTCGTGCTCCCGATATTGGGAGGCATATTTGTCGCGGAAGAGCTTTCCGTGATTCTTCAGGTGCTCTATTTTAGGTATACGAAGCGGAAATACGGCGAGGGGAAACGCATTTTCAAAATGGCGCCTCTCCATCACCACTTCGAGCTCACGGGAATCTCCGAACCTAAAATAGTCATGAGGTTTTACATCATCGGCATCCTGTTGGCAATCCTCAGTCTGACAACGTTTAAGGTGAGATAGTTTGAGCAAGCCGGATAAAATAAAGTCTGCAAGAGTCTCCGTTCTCGGCGCGGCGAGAAGCGGCATCGCCGTTGCAAGGCTCCTTAGGTCCAAAGGCGCGTCCGTGTTCGTGAGCGATAAAAAACCCCGCGAACAGGCTGGCCAACAAATTCAGCAGCTCGACGAGATCGGTGTCCAGTATGAATTCGGCTCGCATTCCGACCGGCTGTTCGACGCGGACTTCATCGTGGTCAGTCCGGGCGTTCCTTCCAACCTGAACCTCGTTCAACATGCGATAAAAGTCGGACTTAACATTTACAGCGAGGTTGAGGTCGCGTCCTGGTTCTGCAAGGCCCCGATCGTTGCCATAACTGGATCGAACGGGAAGACGACGACTACCACTCTGATCGGGAGAATATTCGAGAATTCCGGGCGAAAGACCGTCGTCGCAGGCAACATAGGCTTCCCGATATCCGATTATGTCTCGGGCACGGACGAAGATGCAGTCGCCGTCCTCGAGGTGTCAAGCTTCCAGCTCGACCATGTCGACACATTTAAGCCGAAGGCCGCGGTGCTGCTAAACATCACTCCCGATCATCTCGACAGGTACGAGAACTATCAGGCCTACATGAACGCGAAGTTCAGGATCTTCATGAACCAGACTGCCGGCGATATAGCGGTCTACAATCATGACGACGACGCGGTGGATAAATACTGCCGTGATTTGAAAAGTACGCTGATGCCTTTCAGTGTGAAAGATGAAGCCTCGAGCACGGGCTTCGCGCGAGACGGCAAAGTCTATCTCATGGAAAAGGGTCAGCCGGTCCATCTTATCGACACCAAGGAAATCGGCATACCTGGAGTTCACAATCTGTACAATTCTCTCGCGTCTGCTCTGGCGGCCCGCGCGCTCGGAGTCAAGATGGAAGTAATCGCCGAGACCCTGCATGAATTCCGCGGCGTTGAGCACAGGCTCGAACTCGTGAGGCAGCTTAATGGTGTCAAATACATCAACGATTCGAAGGCGACCAACGTAGACGCGGTCTGGTACGCTCTCGGAAGTTACGATTCTCCGATAGTCCTCATAGCCGGCGGCAAAGACAAGGGAAACGATTATTCGCCGCTCTTCGAACCGGTGAGGAAGAAAGTCCGCGCGATGATCCTCATCGGAGCCGCCGCCCCGAAGATGCAGAAAGAATTTTCCGACAAAACGAAATGCATCATGGCTACATCGATGGAGGATGCAGTCGCGAAGGCCAGTATCGAAGCCAGGAAGGGCGACGTCGTACTCCTGTCACCCGCATGCGCGAGCTTCGACATGTTTCAGGATTATGAACACAGAGGAAGAGAATTCAAAAGACTGGTAATGGAACTGTGAATCGTCAGAGCGCAAAAATATCGGAAAAGACTCCGGTGCCGCTGAAGAAAGTTATGAAGCCGGCGGACAAGTGGTTCCTGTTCGCGGTTCTCTCGCTCATGTTTATGAGCCTGGTCGTGGTGTACAGTGCCAGCGCTTCTTGGGCGGAGCTCAGATTCCAGAATCCTGCCTATTTGCTGAGAAGCCATCTGTTCAAGGTTATGATAGGCATGGTGCTGATCTTCGTGATTGCGAAGGTGGACTACCACAGATATCAGAAGTTTGCCCTGCATCTCGTCATAATATCGGCGTTCCTGGTCGCGCTCGCGATCGGGCAGAGGGTCATAATAAAAGGCGCCGCAAGGTGGATCCATCTCGGCCTCTTCAGCTTTGAGCCGTCGGAGATTGCCCGTATTGCGATACTCTTCTTCACAGCTTCCTACCTCGCCCAAAACGCAGACAAGCTGGACGATTACAGGAATTTGACGACACCGATACTTATGACCGCAGTCGTCGCCGGCCTGATCGTGCTCGAGCCCAACTTCAGCACGGCATTGATGATCATGGCCGTTGTCGGAGTCATGTTCATTGCCGGAGGCGTGAAGAAGACGCACCTTGCCGTGTTGGTGGGCGCAGCCGTCGTGATAGGAGCCGTCGTCCTTGTCTTCGAGGCGTACCGGGTTCACAGAATCGAGACGTGGATGCATCACGGGGCGGGAAGCTACCAGGTCCGCCAGTCGATAATAGGATTCGGCAATGGCGGGATTTTCGGGGTGGGACCGGGCAACAGCAAACAACGGAACCTTTTCCTGCCTGAATCATACGGCGATTTCATCTATTCGATTATCGGCGAGGAATACGGCCTCTGGGGGTCGACGCTTATCCTTTTGATTTTCCTTTTCCTTGCATTCAGGGGAACCGCGATTGCGAAGAAGGCACCCGACAGGTTCGGATATCTTCTGGCTACTGGCATAACCACCGCCATATGTTTCTACGCATTCATCAACGCCGGAGTAGCCATAGGACTCTTCCCGACAACCGGTTTGCCCATGCCGTTCGTGAGTTACGGCGGAACGGCGATGATCATAAACTCATTTGCAGTAGGGATCCTTCTGAACATCTCGAAGCAGATTCCCAACGAAGGTGAGTTATCCGTTTCGGAGAAGAATCCGGTCGAAGTGCCGGAGCACAAACCGCTCAGGAAAAGCAGGCCCCGGAGCGACGAGCCCGTCGTCGGGAGGATTTACAGCTGATGGTGCGCGTTGTGCTTGCAGGAGGCGGTACCGGTGGTCACGTTTTCCCGGCAGTGGCGATTGCCGAAAGGCTGATGGCTCACGATGGCGTCGAAGTCTTGTTCGTCGGGACGAAAAACAAAATCGAAGCTCGCATAGTACCGCAGCTCGGTTACAAATTTAATGCTATCTGGATCGGAGGATTTTCCAGGAAGTTCAAGCTCTCCAATTTCCTTCTTCCCCTTAAGATCACAGTCTCGGTCATGCAGTCGCTTAAGCTCATGTTGACTTACAAGCCGAACGTTGTAGTCGGAACAGGCGGCTATGTATCCGGGCCGGTGTGCGCGGCAGCTGTCATAACTCGTACGCCGATCGTTCTACAGGAACACAACAGTTATCCCGGCGCGATGACGAGACTCTTCGCGCCTTTCGCGCGTGAGATCCACATTGCATTTGAGTCATCCAAAAAGTATTTTTTCAAACACGGGTCGAGCGAACGTGTAAGCCGCAGTTTGAAGCTGACGGGTAGCCCCGTCAGGAAAATGCCGAGGGCGAAGCGAGAGGAAGCGCTGAACTTCTTCGGTTTAAGGGCTGAAAGAAAGACACTCCTTGTTACGGGCGGCAGTCTCGGAGCGGTAAGGCTCAATAGTGCAATAGCAGAAGTCGTTGACGAGTTAATAGGCCGCAATTACCAGTTGATATGGCAGACGGGCTCCGTCGATTACGAGAGAATCGCGGCGAGCCAGAAGGATCGCTCGGACTTTATCCGGGTCGAGAAATTTATCGAGAGAATGGATTACGCCTATGCGGCGGCCGATATCGCCGTCTGCAGGGGCGGAGCGACTACTGTCGCCGAACTTATATATTTCAGTCTTCCCGCGTTAATTATCCCTTATCCGTACGCAGCAGCGAATCACCAGGTCGAGAATGCACGCGCTCTGGTGGAAAGCGGCGCTGCATTAATGGTGCTCGAGCCGGAGGCCGATCAGAAATTTGCCGGCGAGCTGCTGAAACTGATCGACACGCCTTCGCGCCTCGACGCGATGCGGGAGAAAATCAAAGGCCTGTCGCACGAAGACGCGGCGGGCGTCATCGCGGAATCTGTATTGAGGATTGCCGGAAATGAATAAGCAGTTCAAACGCAGATTCGAATTTTACTACCAGTCCGTCGCGGTCTATGCCGTCGCTCTGATCATATATGCGGCCATCCGCGGTACATTTTCGGAGAGCGAATTCAGAATCGTCTTCAGGGATCCCATCGTCTACGCGTTCATAATCGTCCTCGTTTATTCGGTTATCATTCTGGTGTTCAATTTGCTGTATCAGCGAGATGTCAGTCTGACGGATAACTCGATAGTCTTCCAGAACAGGTTCGACAGGAAGGAAATAAGTCATTCGGAGATCGAATGGGTCCGTGTCGGCAAGGCGAAGCGAATGAAGGTACGCGGCAGTTACAGGGTCATTAGACTGAAATTGAAAAACCAGATTAGAGCAGTCCGCATCAACCCGGTTCACTTCCACGATGAAAAAGAAATGATGGAAGCGTTCAAGGAACTCAGTGAAAAGCTGGGCAAGTCCGGCGGGACGCGAAAGGAAAAGGAGACCGGGAATGTTTAAGAGTGTCAGGAAGATACACATGGTCGGAATCGGCGGGATAGGCATGAGCGGGATCGCCGAGATACTTCTCGATCAGGGATTCGAAGTGACCGGTTCGGACCGCTCCCTCAGCGAGATTACCGACCGGTTGGAGAAACTGGGGGCGACGATACACAAGGGCCATGCAGCCAGGAATCTGGACGAGGCAGACGTGGTCGTGTATTCGTCCGCCGTGCATAAGGATAACCCCGAGCTTATTGCTGCCGCAGAGAAGAAGATCCCGGTCATTCGCCGGGCTGAGATGCTCGCTGAACTCATGAGAATGAAATACGGGATCGCGATCGCCGGCACGCACGGCAAGACTACCACGACGAGCATGACGAGTCTCGTCCTCATGGAGGGCGGGCTCGATCCGACCGTCATCGTCGGAGGAAAGCTCTCGAGTTTCGGCGGCACGAACGCGAGGCTCGGACACGGCGAGTATATCGTCGTGGAAGCCGACGAGTTCGACCGGTCGTTCCTCCAGCTGACTCCCGTGATTGCCGCGATCACTACGCTCGAACGGGAACACCTCGATATTTATACGGACCTGGAAGATATCAAGCGCGCGTTCGTCGAGTTCGCCAACAAGGTCCCGTTTTACGGCTTCGTTATCCTCTGCCTCGACGAACCTTCGATCCAGGAGATACTGCCGCTGATCCGGAAGAAGATCGTAACCTACGGGCTGAACGCCCAGTCTGACCTCCGGGCTGTCAACATTTCATTCCGCGAAAATCACAGCAAGTTCAATCTTCTCAGACACGGAAAAGATCTCGGCGAGATCACACTGAAAGTTCCCGGCGTGCACAACATCAAGAATTCGATGGCGGCTATCGGAATCGGACTGGAGCTCGGGATCGGTTTCGAAGAAATAAAGAAAGCTGTGGAATCCTTTACGGGTGTCTACCGGCGCCTGGAATTGAAAGCCGATGTGGATGGCGTGATGGTAGTCGACGATTATGCGCATCACCCCACGGAAGTTCAGGCGACGCTGTCCGCATTGAAATCCGGCTGGCCCGAAAGAAGAGTCGTTGCCGTCTTTCAGCCACATCTTTACTCCAGGACGAGAGATTTTCACGATGAATTCGGACGAAGCTTCCTGAACGCCGATGTCCTTGTAGTGACGGAAATTTATCCGGCACGAGAGGAGCCGATACAGGGAATAACCGGCGAGCTTGTAGTGAACGATGCAAGAGCGTTCGGCCACAAGGAAGCGCACTACATCCCGGACAAGAAACAGCTCCCGGAATTCCTGGCCAGGACCGCGAAGCCGGGCGATATCGTCGTCACTTTAGGCGCAGGCGATATCTCGAAATACGGCGAAGAGTTTATCGGTCTCTTGTCGAAGGGATCTGCAGCCTCAAAAGGAAAAAAGACGGGACAAAAGCCGAAGAACTGAAAAGATGCTTAAGATAGACAGGACATATCTTAATCTTATAATAGTAATCAGCGCCCTCGGAGCGTTGTTTCTCCTTTCACAGAGCTGGAAGAATCAGCTCGTGGTCCAGAAAGTAAAAGTTTATGATGAGCACCTGGTCACGGGAGACGAGGTGAAGTCGCTCGCGGACATACGGACCGGCAGCCCCCTGTTCAAGCTGAGTCTGATGAAGATTGCGAGGAGGGTTGAGGAAAATCCTTTCGTCGACAAGGCTGTCGTAGTGCGCGCACTTCCCTATGACGTTGCGATAACCGTAACGGAGCGCGATCCGATCGCAGTAGTCGCCACGCCAACCACGGCTTTCTCGGTAGACAAACATGGTATCGTACTTCCGCTTCCGATGCAGCGGAAGAACAACATGCCCGTAATCACAGGCGTGCATGAGGAGCTCCAGGTCGGCGACACCGCTACGGGCACGCTCCTGCAGGCGGTCGATTTTGTGAATGACGCGCAGAAACTCGGGCCTGCATTCAGCGCCAACATAGCCGAGGTCCGGCTGGACCATGGAGATCTGATCGCTTACACCACGGTGTCTTCACTCCAGGTGATAATCGGGAAAAACGATTTTAACAGGAAGCTCCTTTATCTGCAGAAGTTTCTCCGAGAGGCTGCCATCAACGGCGGCCCGCAGTGCAGTTA
>JAJZNW010000089.1 GCA_021811615.1 Bacteroidota bacterium | reverse complement strand
GTTTGAGGAGGGGTCAAGGGAAACGGAGCGATGGTCGGCTTGAGCGGGACACTCGCTTGAAAGAGGAGAAACACTTAGGCTCACATGACCTGTACACCACCGCGCCCTTGTCCTACTCTACAGGGATTGCTATGAGCAAACTGCGACTCACCTTCGAGGTGAGTCGCAGTTAAGAGTGCAAACGAATGGCCAGAAGAACAGTCGAATTTAGCGAGGGATCGTTCTACCACGTATACAATCGTGGTGTTGGAAGGCAAGATATATTTCTGACACCTGACAATTATGAATTTGTCATGCGGAAGCTTTCTGTTTACTCGGATGAACTTGCCGTTAAAGTGGTCGCATGTTGCTTAATGCCCAATCATTACCATTTCCTGCTTCACCAGACCGGAGTTCAACCCGCGGGACTACTTGCACAGCGAGTATTTAATAGTTACACAAAAGCACTTAATAAATCTCTCACTAGAACAGGGACGCTCTTTGAGTCGCCCTATAAAGCTAAGCGGGTCGATAAAAACGAGTATCTTAGCCACCTGTGCTGGTATGTTCACTCGAATCCAGTTTCTGCGGGGCTGGTCAATGGAATAGCTGATTGGGCCTACTCCAACTACCTGGAATGCGTCGGCAAGAGAAGAATCTGGCCGTGTGATTCAGCCTCTATTGAAGAGTTCTTCGGCTCGTTATCCGGGTATGAGGAGTTTGTCCGTAGTTACGAAGTGTTACCGGGGCAAAATGAAAAATTCAGAGAATATCTTCTCGATGAATAGAAAAAATCAAACAGCATTGCGAAGAAAATTGCGACTCACTATGGAAGTGAGTCGCAATTATCTCCTCCTCCTTCTCCTCCTCTCCGGTTGCACGAAGCATTTCTCGTCTACCAGATACGGCAATCTACCGCCAAAAACTTACGTCGCCGCATTTCCCTACAGAGACTCTACGCAGACCACCGACTTCAATCCGCAGTCGAGCAGGCTCGAGGTGAAATGGTGGGCTAATGACGGAGATGGATTGGTCGCCGGCTATATCATCACATTCGATAGAAGGACATGGACGTTCACGACAACCACCGACAGCGTCTTCGCGCTGTCGGTCTTCACAAAGGATACGAGCTACGTTTTCTCGGTCGCCGCGATCGATAACAGCTTCAAGGGGAAACTGAACGAAGGCGATACAGTCGCTTTCGTCGACAAGAACGGGAACGGCCGTTGGGACAAGGGGGAAGTCTTCGCTGAGCTCGGCGATGCAGTCGATCCTGATCCGCCGTCGGTCAAGTTCCCGATTGCCAATACTCCGCCGACCGTCGGCTTTTTCATGAACAGCGGCGAGTTCTCGACGAGGAGCGATATACCCGAAACGACCTTCACAGTCGCATCCTTCGGCTGGCAGGGAAACGACATCGACGGGAACAGCACGATTACGAACTATTACATCGCTCTAAACGATACATCGTCGCCGCAGGACTGGGTCAAACTACCGGCGCGTTACAGCTTCATTACAATCGAGGCGAGGCTCTCCGAAGCGGCAAGTGATACGTCGACTGTAAGCTGCGACGTCTATCCCAATATTTATCCTGCTCTTTCGAAATCGCCTTACGCTTCGACTCTTCCTAACCTCAAGCTCAATCACGACAACATACTATATATAAGGGCGGAGGACATCGCCGGCGCGATCGGCCCCACGGCGCGGATGCCCGACACGACCCATAGCTGGTTCGTAAAAAATCCGAAGGGCAAACTGCTGATAATAGACGACTACGGAACGCGAGACAACACGACGTCTTTCTATACCGGCATCTTCGATACTCTGGCGGGCGGCGCGTTCCATGGAAAGTTCGACCTTTGGGACATTAAGACCGGTTCTCATTACCCGCAACGCGGAACGCTGGTCCAACCGTACATCATACCTACGTTCCAGGAGACGCTCAAGCTTTTCAAATATGTCTTCTGGTACGCCGATGACGATGGAGACTTCGACATGGCCCAGCTTGCCGTCGGAAGCTTCAGGGGCAACGGCGGAAAAATCTTCATGACCTTCTCCTTGCCGTCCACATACGTTTCCGTCACAGACATCAACCAGGCAGTGCGCGACTTCAGCGGCGCTATCGACAGTCTCACGGGGAATTTCCTGGCCGGTCCGACCCTGACGAGTCCCATCACATCGAAGGGTTTTGTCCAGCCGGACGTTATGCTCCAGCCTGTACCACCATACGATTCGACCGTCTACCCGGTCCTTGTCCGCGACAGTTACCTGTCCAACAAGACCGACGGCGGACATGCAGTGCAGTATCTCCGCGGATTCTATCCATCCACGGGCGCGGCAGCAGTCTACACAGTTCAGCCTTTCGGTGTCGATAGCGTCCAATCAGTAATCGGTGTGATGAGCGGCGACAGGTCGGCGTTTATTTTGGGCGCGCCGCTTTACAGGTTCAACGGGAACTCGACGACGGCTCCCAACACGAGGGCGGGCCAGCTGATATACCGTATCTTCAAGGATTTCGGAGCGTTCTAATGAGAAGTGTAATTCATCAAGATCCTCTCTTATCACGAATGTTCGGAATCGGAAACATGGGTCCGAAAGCCGGTATGTCGTTCGCATTCCTTTTAATTGTCACGTTGATATTGTCAGCTCCCATGATTCCGGTTCTCGACATGGCCGCGCTCGCGCAACAGAAGGGAGTCATTAGCGGGAAGGTGACGGACTCCGCCACCAAAGAAGGACTGGTCGGTGTAAACGTTCTCATAAAGGGCACTTACTACGGCGCGACATCCGACATAGACGGGAACTACGAGATTAAGAACGTGTCTGCCGGCATTTACACCGTCACTTTCCGCCTGATCGGATATAAAGAAGTCGAGCATACGGACGTGAAGGTGGCGGAAGGGAGCGCCACCACTATCAATGTGAAACTTGAAGAGACGGCTCTGTCGCTCGGCCAGGAAGTGGTGGTCGTAGGTCAGAAGCCGATGATGGATGTAGCGGAGACCCAGAGTACCAAGACTATTTCTTCCGAAGACATTAGAATCTCGGCGGTGGAAAACGTCAAGGAGGTTGTGTCGCAGCAGGTCGGCGTAGTTGCCTCCGACAACGAGATACATATTCGCGGCGGCCGCTCGTACGAGAACGCGTATCTTCTCGACGGAATTTCGATTCAGGATCCGCTAGCGGGCACTGGCTTCGGTCTGCAGCTGAGCGCAAATTCACTCAGCCAGATGGAGATCATTACAGGTGGATTCAACGCAGAGTACGGCCAGGCGACAAGCGGCATTGTGAACGTGAAGACCAGGGAGGGGGGCGAAAAGTACGACCTCTACGTCCAATACAAGACCGACCACTGGGGGTTGAACAAAAATTCGATTTCCAATTTCAATTCCGACGAGTACCAGGCAACCATCGGTGGGCCTGAGCCGATCACAAAATATCTGCTACGGCCCGTTGGAGTGAACATACCTGGTGAGGTCACCGTCTTCGGAAGTTTCGCCGCGGCCTTCACCGACGGACAGGCCCTCTGGGCCCAGCGGTACCAGAACGGCCAGGTGGTGACCTTCAGGATCGCTCCGCCTTCCAGGCTCAACTCTTCGATTTTCTATGGGACAAGGTTCGCGCCGCGGCTGGCGAATAATTGGTACGGACTCGGAAAGATAACCTACAAACCGACTCAGACCTTCAAGATCAGCTACTCATACAATCAAAGCGTCAGCATCAACCAGAACACTCAATCGCTCCAGACTAATCTCGAGTACGTTGAGCCGAGCCCGGGCTACCAGTATCAATTTCAAAACATACTCGGGAGCGCCGATGTCTATACTCATAACAGCATCATGAATGCCATAGACATCACACAGACTCTCAGCACAAAGACGTACTATGACCTGAAGTTCGCGCACTTCTTCACGCAGCTCCGGGCAGATGCGAACGGGCTGTACTGGAATCAGTACCAGCAGCCGATCGATGTCGTCACGCTTCCGCCGACTTATTACAACACGGGGAGCGATACCCTCGGCATTATTCCCGGCGACGGATTCTATGATTTCGGAAACGCTTATACATGGCACGACCATTACTTCATCAACAACGAAGTCAAGTTCGATATAACTTCCTTTTTCACGGAGAAGAATAAGTTCAAAGCGGGCATCGATATGAATTTCCAGGAGATGCAGCTCATAGACATCTACGAGCCCTGGGTCGGCGTCATGGGACTCAACAACGATATATATCACGTGTTTCCGGCAACTGGCTCCGCTTATTCGCAGGAAACCGTTACTACGAACGGCATGATTCTGAACTTCGGTTTGCGCTTCGATTACTGGTTCCCTGGAAAATATGTCGACGATGCGGTGAAGAACCCGCAGGTCGTTACCATACCTCAGGCGATTCGGGACAAGTATTACCAGGACACTTACAATTTTTTCGGAAGGAGATGGAAGGGAAGGATCAGCCCGCGCCTCGGGGTTTCTCACCCGATATCGGACAACCAGACACTGTTCCTGAACTACGGGCAATTCTCAAAGTGGCCGAGACCGCAATTCGTCTACGCGAAACTCGCGCCCAGCACAGCGATGTCGACTTACCAGGCTTTCGGCAATCCCAATCTCAATCCGGAGACCACGGTCAGCTACGAACTCGGCCTGCGTAACCAGTTCACCAACGACGATGTCCTAACCGTCACCGCTTACTACAAGGATATCTTCGATTATGTCCAGACGAAGCAGGCACAGATTTACTCGGCTGGATTGATCGGACAAAATTTCATCACGTATGTCAACTCTGATTACGCCAGGACAAGGGGAATCGAAGTCGAGTACAGGAAGAGAATCGGAAACTGGTTCAACGGGGTGGTGAGCGGATCTTATTCGGTCGCGACGGGAAAATCGAGTTCGGAGGACCAGGGAGTGCTCGCGGTTCAGGGGCTCATCCAGGAAATGATGAACGAGAGCTTCCTTTCATGGGACAGGCCGCTCCAGTTGTCTGCCAATGTGTCTCTGTACAATCAGAAGCGGAACGGGATATTCGGATTCGGCAAGGGGGTTCTGGACGACTTCAACGCTTATTTCAGAGTCTTCTTCGAGTCTGGTAAGAGATATACGCCGTACTATTTCACGGGCACTTACGCATCGAACGGCGAGCCGCTCTATGCCCCGGAAACCAACAACCAGTACAGCGCGATAGGCGCGAACTGGTTCTGGGTGGATTTCAATTTCGAGAAGTACCTCAGCCTTGCCGGAATGGATATGACGTTCATGGTTGAGGTCGAGAACCTCTTCAACAATCTTAATTCCGATATCATCAACCCGGTGACCGGCCGTGCGTACCAGCTCGGCGACATTACTCCGCCAAGCTGGAACAATCCTCTGTACCCCGAACTCAACGCGCCGATAGATCCGTACCCCCTTGACCAGTCGAGGTATCTTACGCCGCGGAATATCAAAGTCGGGGTATCGGTGAAGTTATGAAAAGATGCAGGATGCATGATGCAAGAAGCTTGAGACAGGGACCGGGAATGAGGTCGGGAAGAGTTTCCGTTTTCGGAGCGTTTCGGCGTTTGAACTTTGAGAAGATCTGAATGAAAAAGAATCTCTTAACTATTCTGACAATTCTGTTAGCATCGGGGTTGGCCAGGGCTCAGTTGTTTCCGAATCTTGGAGCCCAACGTGTGGGCATAACTACGGCGGAATTTCTGAAGATCGGCGTCGGGGCGAGAGCGAACGCGATGGCCGAGAGTTATGCGGCAGTTGCGAACGATGCCTACGCGCTTTTCTATAATCCCGCCGGCATCTCGGAGTTCGACAAGAACCAGATCGCGGTCTCGCACTCGACGTGGTTCGTGGGACTCCAGCACGATTTCATCGGGGGCGTGTACCACCTCGACGGTCAGAACACCATCGGCTTGTCGGTGATCTCGCTCCAGACAGACGACATGCCTGTGACGACGGAATACCAGCCGTACGGTACGGGAGCGTATTTCAAATACGGAGACATGGCAGTAGGCGCAACTTACGCCCGGAAAATGACTGACAGGTTCAGCTTCGGTGTAACCGTGAAATACATCGATGAGACTCTTGCCGACCTTTCCATGCACGGCGTGCTCGTCGATCTCGGGACATATTACTGGACGGGCATAGGCTCGACACGATTCGCGGTTTCGGTCAGCAACTTCGGCGGGCAGATGGCTCCGAGCGGCTCCGTTCAGCTGGTCGACGGAAGCACAGTATCCAGTTTCCAGAGCTTCTCGCCGCCGACGATATTCAGAATCGGCTTCGCGTTCGAGCCGTACCAGGACAAGCAAAACATCGTCACCGCTTCCGCGCAGCTAAATCATCCCGCGGACAACTCGGAGAATCTCGCTTTCGGAGCCGAGTATACTTACAACTCCACGTTCTTTCTCAGGGGAGGATATAAGGTGAACGTTACGGAGCAGAGTTATTCTGCCGGTGCCGGCGTCAGGGCCGACATGAAATTCGCACTTGTCGAGTTCGATTACGCTTTCACACCGTACCAGCGACTCGGTGATGTCCACAGGTTCTCAGTAGAGATGAGCTTCTGATATGAAAAACGCTGTGATCATACTATTTGCCGCGATTATCATCTCGGGCTGCAACGAAAAATCTAAGATCGTCGACCCGGCAAGCCTTCCGAAGGCATCGGGCGGCCAGGTCGTGGGCGATACAAGCTACATACAGATGCAGCCTATCTGGACCGGCCTCTCATCGCCTAAGGGGATCAAGGTGGGCTACGATTACATCCTCTACGTAACCGAGCCGGATAGTAATCGCGTGCAAATGGTCGAGCTGTCGGGAGCCAATGTCGGCCATTCTCAGTATGTGAAGAATCCCGTCGCGATAACCGAGGACAGAAGATTCAATCTCATCATCGCATGTGAATATGATACCATCGTGGCTTCGAGACCGGTGACGGTGGCCGCAATCGCTAAGATAAGGCTCTACGATTATAACCATGACATATCGGCAGCTCCTGTAGAAATCGTCCATCACGAGAACGTTCAGAACCAGATAGTCAGAGACGGAAACGGCGGACTTGTCTCCGGAAGAGAATACACCGGGGTCGCGGTCCTCCCGGACAACAGTTATTACGTGACGCGTCACGGCAACAACAACTCGAGCCCGATAGACCCGGACAACATGGTTCTTCATTTCAGCAAGAACGATCTGCAATACTCGAGCGATTATATCGACCTCGTCCCGAGTCTTCTCCCGACCGGATCCGGTTTCGCGGCGATCAACAGCCTCAGCGGTATAACGACATTCAACACGAAGCAATTCGGCACCGACTTCATCGTGACTCAGGTCGACCCGGCAAACGCGTTCAAAGTGAAGTGGTTCACCTTCAATCCGGGAAGCGAGCTCGCGGCGCCGACGTGGAGTTCGAGGCTGAGTCTCGATCAGACGAAATATGCCGGCGGTATCCTGCCCGACATGCTGTCGAACGTATTCGTATCACCCCAGGCGGTCATGGTGGATGACAGAAGCAACATCTACGTTGTCGACAGCGGACTCGACAGCCTCATGAAATTCGACATGACCGGCAAACTGCTTCACGAATCCTTCGGGCCGGTGAAATCCGGGAACGCGCTCCTGAATCCATCCGGCGTGACTTATTTCAATAAGATCGTCTACATCAGCGATACGGGTCACGATAGGCTATTGCGATATGAGTTGTCAACTGACTTCAGATAGTGAATTTGTCCTGAGCGAATAGTAAAGCATGGCAGCCGCCGATGAGGCGGCGGCTGCATTACTCGAACCAGGTCTCTGAGTCACTTGAGATCCAGCCCCGCTCCCCTGCGGGGTTTTCCCGGAAGTGGGATCGCGATTCGATGGATTCCTTCGAATCGGGACTGCCGAAACGGCTCTGTCATTTCAGCATCAACATCTTCATCACTTTCGAGTAAGTTGGTGTCGTAAGTCTGTTAGAAGTACACTCCGCTGGCAAGACGTGATCCGTCGAACGTAACTTCGTGGATTCCGGCCGTTTCGTTGCCGTCGATGAGAGTTTCTACCTTGCGGCCCAGGACGTCGTAAACGGTTATCCTAACGTGAGTCTCCTTTGGCATCTCATACTTGATAACTGTTGTCGGATTGAATGGATTTGGATAATTACCCAATGTGAACTTGAGCGGAACCGCTCGGGTCGTGTCCATTCCGACAGTGAGTTGCTCACTTTGGGATGCCTGGGACGATGATGACGTGGCGGTCAATGTAAGCGCGGGTATGAGCCCCGCATCGGTTGTGCTGGCAACTTCACTCTTCAACTCCGACAGTACTGCCGATGATGCAGTTCTGTATGATTGGTTGTACTGGTCGAGGGAAGCAAGGAGGATCAGCTGATCCTTTGCGATTTCCGTACCGGGATGTTGCGCTATCAGTTCGTTCGCCAGGTTCTCGGCATCGGAGAATCTTCCGGCGCCGATGTAAGCGCTCGCAAGGATTTCCTGCGCCATTGAGCTTATCGGACTTGCGGAGTCAGCGAGAGTCTGGAATACTCCGATCATAGTCGTATCCTTCGATGCCTGGAACACATGGTAAAGCCGTTCAAGTGCGTAGCGCTTCTCACTCATGGATGAAGTGTCTTTCAGAATGCCTTCATATGCGGCGGCAGCCTTCTTCCAATAGCCGGCATTTTCGTACCACAGACCGATCTGGACAGGTGTTGCCGCCGTGTTAGTCATAGCGGTGTTCGTAGCAACTGTGGGCGATCCACTGGTTGGACAGGCGCCGGGTGAAGTAAGCGCGTTCGTGTAATCGAGTGATGAAGTTCCGTCGGCATAGAAACCGCCGCTGGGAGGATATGCGCCCCACCAGTTATACTCGGCCTCTATGAAACTGTTATTAACGGCGTACAAGTTATCCGTGGCATTGTTGTATATCTGGTTACATGTCCCGTCGTAGGTGACAGGCGGGTTGCCTATCCCATGCCCGAAAACCGGCGAGCTGTAATCGAATGCCCCGATGCCGTAGTTGTTGTCTATTATGATGTTTTCTCCAGCTTGTCCTGAGGATGCGGTACAGTAATCGTAGCAGTAAATTCCGAAGTTGCTGTTGCTGACAGTGTCGAGGTTGACGTGGCCGCTCGAATTCAGGAAATATATTCCCTGGTAATGTTTGCTCCCGCCGACGATACCGTTTGAGTCGATGTAGTCCGACTCTATCACCGGGTCGCCGGTGCCGTCGGTGTTGGCGATTATGCCGTAGTAGTAATTCCCGGTTATTCTGGAGGAGAGTATAGACGGGCTCGATCCGCCTTGAATAACGATGCCGTCTCCAGCGCCCAAGTTCTGGACGGTGCAGCCTGTCATGGTTCCCGTGCTGCCGCCCCCGAACCTGACGCCATTCCATGAATCGGATTCGCCGTCGATGGCGGTGTTCTCGATCGTGGGGTTTGAATCCCAGACCTGTATGGCTGCCGCGGTATTGCTATTTCCGCCGTAGAAGGATGAGTTGTTTATCGTGCAGCCGTTAATCGTGACGTTGGCTGTATCGATGATTACCGGTGAACTTGCGTAGGAGATCGTGCAGTCTTGCAGATTGCCTGTACTGGAGCCGGCAAATGTAATCCCATTCCAGTTACCCGATGAAGCGGTGAAAACGATAGGCTGAGATGAACTCCCCACGGCGCTCAGACTGCCGTTAACGATTATGGACAGGCCGCTCCCGAATGTTAACGTCGCGCCGGGGTTCACGGTCATCGTTCCGGTAGTTTCCACGGTAACGTTGCCTGCGAAAGTCGTCGATCCGAAAGTGGCAGGAACCACCTTGTAGAGTTTCCCCTCTCCTGCAGCGATCTCGTCGGTGAAACTCCCGCTACTTCCAACAATCCACATATCGTGCGAGGAAACATCCGAAACCGCCCAGTTCCCGCTCGGAAGCGAGAAGTTGACAGTGACGGCTCTGGTCTGCGTGGAATCGGTCCTCCTGTTGACAAGCATGAAGTAGTTGTTCCCGGACGCGTCGTTGAAAAGGCCTAATTCCACATAAGTCGAATCGGAAGGATCGCCGGTAGTAATGGAATGTATGACACCGCTTGTGGGCTGACCTTCGTTGATGCTGTATGCGGCGTCCCACTTGAGCTGCGTAAGGACGGGAGCTATCGTGTCGGCGATAGTCTGGTTCAGCGCCGCGATTCCGTTCCACTTGTTTTCATCGTATGAATATCCGAGCGCTCCCTGTTCATACTGTGAGCTCGAGGTGATCTCGTTCAAATTCGGATCGACGAGTCCGATGCAGCTGTCACCTGGGTCGGTGAGGTACTGGTAATAGTCTATGCCGTTCGCCCCGTGAGCCAGCGCGCACCACACCTGCGCGGAAACTTCCACTAAATGCGGCTCTCTCGTCGTCCCTGTCCAGCTGCTCGAGTTTATGTGCGCGCGCCAGGTCCCTGACGAGGAGAGGTAGCAGTCGGCCTCGGCCGAGTCGAACCGCATCATTTCAGTCTGAAGTTCCCCCTAGGCCATAGATGTGTACCCGACCGTATATGGCTGCTGGTCTCCCTGCAGGAATCTGTTCACTTCCGCTGCCAGCTCGTATGGCTTCGCCTCGGTAAGGAATCGTTTGTACGTGTCGCCTACCCAGGTTTCGTAATGGGAGTGATCTCCTTCATCTTTCTGTGCGTAGCCAAGCCCCTTGCCGTTTGAATGGTCAGCTTGAACGGAATCCAGAACCGTGTTCAGATAATCATAAGCCAAATATTGAGATATGTATGGCTCGTCTTTTAAGTAATACCTTCCAAGTGCTGCGTAAGAGTCATACTGCTGTGCATCGCTCTTTATTTGAGAGTTGTACTGGCCCGAAAAAAGAGCTGGTGTGGAGAAGTCCGTCTTTCCGTCTGTGCCCTCGACTCGGATGTCGTCGAGCCACAAAGGAGCTGTTCCGTACCAGTACACGCGGACATCAACTCCGTCAGGGAAGTACTGCTGCGAGCTCGTCGATACGCTTTCGGAAACGAACCGGTTCGGACTCTCGCTCACTGTGACGCCTCCGCTGGATGTGGTTGTGTACGTATGAGAAGGAGGTATGAAACCCAGCTCGAAGGTGTAGTAAACGTTGCTCGATGTGAACTGCTGGTACGTCACCGTCTCGCTGGTGATCAACGTGTTGGGTGTGTTGTAAGTGTCCCATACTTCTATGCTCGCGACAGGCGTGGTGGGAGGCGGCGGGTTCGATGGCTTCTGGATTTTCAATCTGAAATATGCCTGGTACGACGCGCTGTCAACCCACGGATCGACCGGGTCGTGCGTCGCTCCCTCGACCATGTAAGCGTTCGCAACAGTGGCCTCCAAAGGCTTTAGGTCGTAGTATGGATCACTGTGTGGCTGATCCGAATTCTGATCGGATGAAAGTGTCGAATGAGCCCCATTCACTATATCGAAATAGGTATTATCTCCTTCTAGATAAAATCTTTCCGCCCAGCCGTAATCCGGGATCGGGCCCTCGAGGATCAGGCTTATGTTATGCTGAGCCGCCGCATTGAGGAGGTTTCCGATTTCAGACGGATCGGTCGTAATGGCTATCCCCCAGTTGAAACCCGCGCTCTGCATCATGCCGGGCGTCGTGCTGATCTCCGTCTGCTCGAACGACTGGCTCGATGACGAGAACATGTTATTCGCACTGATCGGGAACTGCTGGGCAAAGGCATTTGCGCCGAGCAGAACGAGAGAAATAAACAATAGCTTCTTCATTGTCAGTTCTCCTTTTAGGTTTGAATCACTTCAGGAACACAGCCTTTTTGGTCTGTGTACCGTCGTCTGTCGTTAACTGGTAGAAATAGACTCCGGAACTTACGCGTTCACCTTCACGGTTCGTTCCGTTCCAGTGGACTGTGTAAGTTCCGGGAGATTCTTCCTCGTCGTTCACTAAAGTAATCACCTCCCTTCCGAGTGTGTCGTAAATCTTGAGGCTGACATGGCTTGCCGCTGACAGCTGATAGCTGATCGTTGTCGTGGGATTGAACGGGTTGGGATAGTTCTGTTCAAGCTTCATCTCCTTCGGCAGAATAGGCGGCACGTTGTCCTGAGCCTTCATCGCGGTGTCGCCCGAGTAGATGCCGAAGAAACCGTAGTCGACGAATGGAAACCATCCACCATTGCCCACGATAATGTCGTCTACTCCTCCTCCGTTTACATCGCCGGCGTTCTCAGGGTTGCCGGAAAGGTCAACTGTCGGATTCATTTGGGCGTACACCCTGTACCCTGCGAACTGTCCGGGATCGTCTATCCCGTCGACCATCACGAAGACTCCGCTCGTCATGCCGAGACCTCCACCGCGCTCCGACGCGAGGAGTATGTCAGGTATTCCGTCTCCGTTGTAATCGCCGCCTCCTGCAACCCACGGATACGCGCCATAGTCCGTCGTGTCTCCTCTCGGCGGACCTACACGATAAGTGGGGAGCGTGTCTATCTTTGCTCCCCCTTTGAATATGCATATCCCGCTCACCAGTATGTCTGGTATACCGTCACCGTCGGCATCGAAGCAGGCGACGCTGCCGTCAGGTGAGTCAGGTGGACCAAATCCCCCAGGCACATTACGGGAGTCTATATAAAGAGTCCTTTTAAGATTGTAACCTTCGTTATTAGTGTAGACGGATAGATACGTGTATGAGCAAGGGTAGTTGCCGCAAGATTCGTTGAATCCCAAGGCAACAAGCTCGTCTTTCCCATTTCCGTACACATCACCAGTGGCGAGAGCTGTACCGAGGGCTGCACTGTTTGTGTCACCGATAACCGTATCAACAGGGGTTGCGCTCATGAATGGCCCGCCCGCATATATGAATATCCGTCCCCTCTGATACAGCGCTTTGTTCTGGAACTGGTTTTCATCCATTGTCCCGATTGCAAGATCTGTATATCCGTTCCCGTAGAAGTCACCCGCTGTCATGACATACCCGAAGTAATCGGACGGCTGGGTGAGTACTAAGTCCGGTATCGTGTCGAGACCATTCGGGCCGTTGAAATAGACGAGTACGGTGTCGTGAAAAGGTATCTCGATCGCGAGATCTGTCCAGCCGTTTCCTCTGAAGTCCCCCGATACTATATGTCCGCCTCCCTTTAACGTGAGCGAAGGCGTCTTGCTCATAGTCTTGCCGCCGTAGTAGATATAAGTTTTGAAGAGACCCGGCGCGCTCACCGCTACATCGGCGTAGCCGTCGTGGTTCAGGTCTCCGACCCCTTTCACATACGCCCCAAGCTGCGCGCCAGCAATCGTGTCCTCGACTTCTAATATCGGGGTCAGCTTGACAAGCTGCTGTGCCGTTGCCGTTCGTACATGCAGAACCGCCAGTGCGATAAAAGCTGTAATCACAATTTTATTCTTCTTCATGATTTGTCCTTCTTTGATCGGGGTAATCTCACATTCCGACTCTTGACGTCCCGCCTTCTATGTTTTGAAAGTTGTTGGCTAATTCATTAATTATTGTCAGCTAACAAAAGGCAACTCCCATCGGAACGAAGGTGGGTAAAACCGGGATGCTTCACGTTTGCGCATTTGTCGTGGGGGGTGCGCCAACACCCCCCTTGCTAAATATCGTTCTTCGTGATGTTAGCCTCCGTCATTTTTGTGAACAAGTTGGTTCGTCTCGCTCTCCATGTTTCCTAACCGCAGAAAGCGGACAGCACCAAACACCATTGGAAGTACCTACACAAGCTGTGTACTATTCACTGCGAGAGACAAAACAGTCATTGAATCGGCAGGAGAACCTGTAGAAGCGAAAGTCCAATCCGCACCAGCGTTCAAGGAAACGTATATGCCCAGATTGGTTCCGGCAAAAAGATAACTTCCACTTGCGACAAGCACATTTACTTCATGATTTGCCAATCCAGAATCAGAGTGCGCCCAATTTGCTCCCTTATCCGTTGACAAAAAAACGCCGCCAGTGAAAGGTTTGTCGTAGAATTGGAATGCACCTGCAAAGATATCACTTCCAATTGGTACGAGCGATTTGAATATGTGGTTTTCTGAGTCAGCTAACGCCCAGTTGGAACCGTTATCGCTTGAACGGTAAATACCTTCGCCCTCCGTCGCCGCAAAGACGTTTGATCCGACTGCGCCAATCCCTTCAACTGGAGTTGTGAAGCCATCGTCAGTGTTTTTCCAACTTGCACCATGATTCGTTGATAGGAAGACCCCTTCATCCGTCCCTGCGAATATAGTTCCGCCAGAAATGCAGAAGTCCTCTTTGTTTTCCCTTCCATTTTCTCCACTCTCCGGCCAATCTACCCCGTTATCTCTCCATGTCAGCCCCCCGTCCGTCGATATATAAATATCACCCCTTACTAGGCCACCTCCGATACCAGCGAGAATCTCCGTACCGTCCGTTTGAAGAACCAACGAAGGAATCGTCCAAAGAGATTGGTTTGGCGAGTGATTTTGAATTGCGAAGGAATCTGTTCTTGTCCATGTCGCCCCGTCGTCCATGGAGCGAAAGAAGTACGCGTATGATGTGTAGTCCCGGTAGGCACCTGCAATAATGACGTTGCCCGTCGCATAAACGCCTCTGACTTCCAGGCTCTGTAGTTGTTCCTGTGTCCATACAGGAAGAGTCCCTGGACTGACCAGACTGCTGTTCTTGTTACAGGAAATGAAAAAGCTCGCACAGAGCAACACAGCTAACAAAAGCTCTTGGTATTTCATATTCATCTTCATTTTCCTCTTGAGCAAGTTCTTCTGTGACTGACTCGGCTATCATTTCATTTATTCTTTCTCCACATGGGTCAGGCTCTAAAGTCACCCGCTCTCGTGTGAACTTCGGCATGCCATTTTTGTTTCGAATTTCCGAAACACGCAAATCTTCTGTCGCTGTACCCAGCGCTTCGGCGAGCCAAACCGGGAGCCGGAATCCTGTAGATAAAAAGTGGAGATGGGACTTAAAGGAGTGTTACCCGGCAAGCAGTAGAAAAAACTGTCGATTGTCACTTCCCGCCAAGAAAGTAATGCCTCTGTCCTGCTACGCGAAAATATTCCCATCTCAATACCACTTTTTTACTTCGGCATCACTGTTTCGCCCGATTCAACTCCTTCTTTCGAGCGACTTTCTCATTCCGGCTCAGGATCGTTTCGTCCCCTCCATAAGCCCGATCAATCCCATTTGTACTTTTGTCGTCAGACCGAATAAGATCCCTCTGTCGGTCCTCGAATTTCAAGCAACTTAAAGCAGAACAAAGTGATTGTCAAGATGGTCCAGGACGCGTGTAGCTTATCCATCCGCGCTAACCTGTCATGTTTGTCATGACTCCTTTCTTGTTCTCCAATCTCTGCGTTTTTATATTGTCACAGCAACTTCTTAAATGGAAAAGACTTACAGACTCTTAGTTTCCGTCAGTGCAGCCGCGTGCCTTTTCATCATGGGATGTTCAGGATCGTCACCGCGTTTCACATTCGGAAACAATGGGACATCGAGCAGCAAGCCTCGGTTCACTTTCGACGAGACACCTGAGCAGCTTAAGGTTGAGGTAAGAGAGCTGAAGGCGGAAAACGACCGGGCCGTCAGCCCCGACATGCTGCGGGAAGAGATCGGCCGGATGGAAAGGGAATCGCCAAACGCCGCAAGAAGCAGGCTCATGAGCGCGATCATGTCGTATATGGGTACCCCTTATCAGATCGGCGGCACGACGCACTCAGGCATCGATTGTTCCGGATTCACGATGGAGGTCTTCAATTCCGTGTACGGCATCGAGCTCCCTCATAATGCGCTTGCTCAGTCCCGGCTCGGCGAGAGGGTGTCGAGGGACGACCTTAAGCCGGGTGACCTCGTCTTTTTCATTACTGTCGGAAGAAGGATAAGTCACGTCGGGATATACGTCGGAGACGATCTCTTCGCAAACGCGAGCGTGTCGGAAGGTGTCACCTTATCGTCGCTCGACAGCCGTTACTATAAGAGCCGATACGCAGGAGCAAGAAAGATCAACACAACGGACATTTCAAATGGCAATCAATAATCTTAACGAATTCATTCAACTGCTGAAGAAGAAACACGAGCTGAAGGTGATCGACACTGAAGTGGAGCCGAAGCTCGAGATAACCGAGATAGTCGACCGCGTGGTCAAGTCTGGCGGTCCGGCACTTCTATTCACTAACGTCAGGGGAAGCAAGATACCGCTTGCCATCAACATCTTCGGGACGAAACAGAGGATGGCATGGGCGCTCGGCGTCGAGGATCTCGACGAGATCGGAGACAGGCTCTCCGATATGCTGAATCTGAAAGTACCGGAGTCGCTTCTCGGCAAGATGGCGATGATGCCGAAGCTGATGGAGATGGCTAAATTCCCGCCTAAGATCGTGAAGAAGGGGGCGTGCCAGGAGATCATTATTAATGAAAAGGACGTTGACCTCTACCAGCTCCCGATAACCACCTCATGGCCGCAGGACGGCGGGCCGTATATCCTTTTCGGACAGGTGGTTACGAAGGATCCGGAGACCGGTATCCGGAACATGGGACTCTACCGCCTGCAGGTCCTCGACAAGAACACGACGGCAATGCACTGGCAGAGACACAAGGGAGGCGCGGCACACTTCAGGAAGGCGAAGGAGAAAGGTATGAAGCGGCTCGAAGTTGCGGTCGTGGTGGGATCCGATCCCGCGACGATGTACAGCACGAGCGCGCCTCTGCCTGAGAGTATCGAAGAATATCTCTTCGCGGGTTTCCTTAGAAAGGAGCCTGTCGAGCTTGTGAAATGCAAAACTGTCGACCTCGAAGTTCCCGCGGAAGCTGAAATAGTATTGGAAGGTTATGTCGACACGGAGGAGGAGCTCCGTCTCGAAGGCCCCTTCGGCGATCATACAGGTTTCTATTCGCTTGCCGACTATTACCCGGCGTTCCACGTTACAGCGATCACGACTCGCAAGAAGCCGGTATTCGTCTCGACGGTCGTCGGACAGCCCATCATGGAAGACGACTTCATGGGATTTGCCACTGAAAGGATCTTCCTGCCGCTCGCAAAGCTCGTCATACCCGAAATCGTCGACTACCACATGCCCTTCGAAGGCATATTCCACAACCTCGTCTTCGTTTCGATAGACAAGAGGTATCCCGGTCACGCATTCAAAGTCATGAATGGCCTCTGGGGAATGGGGCAAATGATGTTCGCGAAGGTTATAGTAGTCGTGGACAAGGATGTCAACGTTCAGAATACCCAGGAGGCGTGGTGGTACGCGCTGAACAATATCGACCCGCAGAGAGATGTCGTCTTCACAAAGGGGCCTGCCGATGTCCTCGATCATTCGGCCCAGCATTTCAGCTTCGGAAGCAAGATGGGAATCGACGGCACGCGGAAGTGGGCAGATGAAGGATTTACCAGGGAGTGGCCCGACAAGATCGTCATGGCCGATGAGATAAAGAAACTCGTCGACTCCAAGTGGAAGTCTTACGGAATTTAATTTAGAATTTTGAATTATGAATTTTGAATTCTCAATTGACATTAACAGGCATACAGGGATGATGAAGAACATCTTCGTCTTTTTGACATTGGCCCTGCCGTTCTTTCTTGTCTCGTGCTCGAAGAACCCACAGCAGCTTCAGGAAGAGGGGATGAAAGCCTATGTTGCGGGCGATTACGCTAAAGCCCAGGAATATTTTGCCGATGGAATAAAGAAAGAAGGTACCAGGGAACTGTATGCAGGATTTATCGCTGCTAATCTCGTGACGGGAAAATATCCGCAGATAAACTCCGCTTACAATGCGTTGTGCGATAATATCCACGCATCGCTGGTCAACCTGTACGGTAGAAGGTCCATTCAAGCTCTCGGCGTTACGAGCGGACTGACTCCGTATAAGATTGACGGCGGCAACCAGATTCCCTCGGACTATCCACAAACCATTATGTTGCAGGAGACGGCCGATTTCAGTTCGTACCTTATTATCAAGGGACAAATCGACGGCATACTGAGGAAATGATATTTCCTTCTGGCCGTCTACGCGGGTGGGTAAATGACAAATCAGGAAAGCCATCATCTTTTATCGTACTAAACCGAATCAGTATCCCTTTTCCAATTGAGAGCCGATGTAGCGGGTCGCGACAGGGCGATACCTTAGCGTCATGTCGTCGAATTTCGGCCGCCTTCTCTATCTGCCTACTTCTGTCCGGTCCCGTTTTCGCGAAAGTCATCAACAACCGCGTCGCCGACTATTCGATCGACGTTCAACTCCATCCTCGTACAAATGCAATAGCTGGGCGCGAAGTTCTCGTATGGCATAACACGACGAGCCAGAGCGCCGGAAGCCTGTATTTCCATCTGGATCTGAACGCCTTCAAGGACGACAACACCACGTTTATGGCCGGGAGAGAACACGTCCTTTCCGCTTCGGCCCGAGGATGGATAAACATTACGGGCCTAACCGACCTCCGGACAAACACTGATTTGACAGGTCAGATACAGTACGTCAGTCCAGCCGGCAGCAGCCCGCTTGACAGCACGGTCATGATGGTACAGCTGCCCACACCGGTTGGCCCGGGAGATTCGATCGCGGTTTCGATTGATTTTATCGAGCAACTTCCCGAGGCGATATCATGCATCGGTTGGGCACCGGGACCGGGATTCTATCTCGTTTCCGGATGGTTCCCGAAAATAGGTGTGTTTCAGAAAGGGAAGTGGAACTGTCACCGGGTCCGCACTTTCAACAGCTCTTTCGCCGATTTCGGCGTGTATGGCGTGAATATTACCGTCCCCGCCGGGTACAAGGTCGGCGCAACAGGCGAGGAAGTCGGCAAGTCGACGAACTCGAACGGTACCGTCACTTTTCACTACGCCGCAGACGATGTTCACGACTTTGGCTGGTCCGCCTCGCCTGACTTCGTGAGGGCAACTCGCGAGTTCAATTATCCCGGCCTTCCGCAAACCAAGGTTATCCTCCTTCTTCAGCCGGACCACCGCAGCCGGGCGGACTCATATTTCTCTGCTGTGGACTCCGCGATGAAGTACTTCGGGCTGTGGTACGGGCCCTATCCTTATCCTGTTCTTACTGTGGTCGATCTTCCCCGGACAATGGCGGCCGATGGCAGCAGCCTGAAATGTCCCACTCTGATAGCCGTGCGCGCAGCGGACTACACGCTCAAAGGCAACCGTTCGCTGGAAGCGGCTATCATCCGCGCGTTTGGATGCCAGTACTGGTACGGCCTGGTCGCGAACAGCGGAGTTCAGAACTCCTGGCTTGATGAAGGATTGGATTCATACTCGGGAGACAAAGTCCTGGAGAAAGCTTACGGCCCCGGCTTTTCCGTCTTCAAAATTGGAGGCGCCTATCCTGTCTGCATGTTTCCGATTGCTACCTTCTTTGGTGTACCTGTTGCGGCGATAGTCGGCAAGGTCCGGGTTCATGAGCCATATGGCGATCTCCCTCTCTATCTGCGACATCCGAAGACGGAGGCCATATCGGATGATGCACATCTAGCTCCTTATCGAGGAGCGTCCGGATCCATAGCGTACGATAAACCTGATCTCGTCCTTTGGACACTCGAAGGCGTTCTCGGGCGGGATACAATGGCGGCGGTGCTGAAGACTTACTTCAATCAATTTGAATTCAGGCATCCGAGTTCCGAAGATTTTGAAAAAGCATGCGAACAGGTTTCAGGAAGGGACCTCAAATGGTTTTTCAAGCAGCTCGTTGATGGGACAGGAACTGTCGACTTTGCAGTGAAGTCGATCAGCTATTTCAGGGAGACCGACCTCGGCACAGGTACATCAAGCTACTTCACTACAGTCGTCGTCGCCCGGGAAGGCGAGGTTAAGATGCCGGTTGATATTCGCCTGGCACTTGATGACGGCACAGCGATAGACACGGTGTGGAACGGAGAGAGCCGCTGGCAATCCTTCAGCTTCAAGACGGGCGCCCCCCCGGATTACGCCGTCGTCGATCCTGCCGGAAAAATCCCCATCGACACCGACTACTCAAACAATAGTCTCCGTGTCCATTCTTTCTTCCTGCCGGTCCTGAAATGGGGTGGGAGGATATTCAACTATTTTCAGAATATGCTCTTGATTATGGGAACGCTGGTTTGAATATCGGCGCACCCAAAGCCCTTTTCCTGGGAACCGGAAGGGCGCTGAAAAACTGGAAGCTCGCGTTCGTCCTTTATGCACTGAATTTTCTCTTCGCGGCGGTGCTGGCTCTCCCGTTCGCAACAGTCTTCATGAAGAACGTTTCGAAAAGCCTGGTGGGCTCCTCGCTGCTTTCGGGATTCAGCTACCGGTGGTATGTCGAGTTCATTCACGCCGATGGCGCGTATTTCAGCTCGCTCATTCCGCAGGTCATTCTTCTCTTCGCGACCTACATTGTGATGGAGGCGTTTCTGGCCGGCGGATTCTTCAAAACCTTCGCAGCGGGGGGGAAGGCGAAGATGGCTGCATTCTTTTCGCAGGGAGCTTCGAACTTCTTTCCGATCCTCCTCGTAACACTCACTGAGGTGATACTTCTCTTTCTTCTGTACGAGTTCAATGCGATCTGGGCTGCGGCAAACAGGGAAACGGCGCGGATGGCCGTTACCGATTACCAGGTATTTCATACGGCGCTCTGGCGCTATGCCGCAGTCGCGATGATCTTTTTCATTGTGAGCCTGGTGACTGATTTCGTGCGAGCGGCCGTGGCGATCGATGACGAGACTTTTGCCGGCAAAGTAGTACGCGGTCTCTCATTTGTGATGAAGCATCCTCTTTCATCGGTGGGCGTGTATGGCGGCGCGTCTATCTTCAGTGCCGCCGTGATTACCGGCTGGTTCTATCTGAACTCTGCCATCCGCGTCGTGGATATGAACGGGATTGTCCTCGAAATCGCGGTCGGCCAGATATTTGTTTTGCTTAGAATTTTCTCCAAGCTTATCTTTTACGCCGGAGAAGCTGCCCTGTACAAAGAGAACCAAATTGAAGTAATCAAAGTCAAACCGGAAATGCTGGAGTAATATTGCCATGATTATGCCGATTCACATGTACGGTACGAAAGTGTGGGACTCACCCGCGAAAAAAGTCACGAAATTCGACGATAACCTCGTGGGATTAATACGCGATATGTTCGAGACGATGCATAACGCCGACGGAATCGGCCTTGCGGCGAACCAGGTCGGCCTCCAGCTTTCGCTGGCCGTGATCGATATTTCGGTCATGGATGACTACGCTTCGGAGCAGCCTCTGGTCGTCATAAACCCCGAAATCCTTGAGACCAACGGTGAACAAACCGCGGAAGAGGGATGTCTCAGCATCCCCGGCATTCATGACGAGGTGACGCGCGCGCAGGAGATAAGGGTCAGGTTTACAGACGGGAATTTCGAGCGCGTGGAAAAGGAATTGTCGGGGATGTGGGCGCGTGTGTTCCAGCACGAGTATGACCATCTCCAACAGAAGTTCTTCATTAACAGACTCTCAAGCGTGAAGAGGCAGATACTCAAACCGAAACTCGCCAAGATCAAGAGGAATGACGTCAGGGCAAAGTATCCTGTCTTTTCAGCTATCGAAGAAAAGAAGTCAAGGTAGCGTCAACCCTAGCTCAGCGAGCTCGTCTGCACAAGCCTGTAGTCTCCCGTCCCAAATTCGTCCAGGAAAATGAATTCAAGTTTCACGTTGTAATAATACCAGATCTGGTATGCCGGAGTCGTGAAATCTTCGTCGTGAGTTTCGACCTGATCGGGTGGCCCGTATAAAATGTAGATCCTGCCGCGGTCTGATTCCCAACCCTGTCCGAGACCTCCACCGAGATGTAGATTCGCGTAGTCGACTCTTTTGTAGAACTCCGCTCTCATCGCCCCCGCTTTTTCCTTGTTGCCGTCCGCGCGCGTGAGCCAGAAGTCCAGGAATCTTTGTCGTCTCTCCTCGAATGTACCTTTCTTGAGCGATGCAATTTCACCCGGAGTAGTTATGTAGATCAGGGGTCTTATTTCCTGGTCCAGCTCTGCCGCATTTGCGGGTATGCTGCTCCTCTGTATCCTGAAAACCGATTCCGAACTGCTTTCAACCTTCCCCTTTTTGACAGTGAATTTGAGCTGGTATGTCCCCGCTGCGAGATCCTGTGTCTCGATGGGAAGCCTGTACCTCTGAACTTTGTCAGCCTGGGTGATCTCGATAGTCGTGTCGATTGAAGTCGGTGACTCGATCGACTTCGCAAGCGCGTGCAGCGAGAAGGTGGCCGGGGCGTCCTTCATCGTGACATAGAAATCGGCAAGAAGCGTATCCTCGCGGCTCCGGAGAAAATCTATCGGTATTCCGCTCGTGTCCACGTTGTCGTAAAGCAGTACGTCGCTGATGGCGAGCGGACTCTTCAGGAAGTCCTTGAATGTATGTATTATCTCCCGCGAGGATGTATGGTTCGTGTTATAATCGTACAGCTTGAGTATGATGTAGTACTTTCCCGGCCTCAACGTTACTTTGTCTCCGACCGTATCGAACGACGTCGTGGAGTTCGTCATAGCGTAATCGGGGACGGTGATTTTCTTGTCGATTATCTTCGAATAGACAACGTCCGTTAGCTCCTTGTCGGAGAATACATTCACGGAGAATTGATAATGCGCTGAAAATCCCGAATCGGTGTGAAGAAAAACGACGTCGTCGTATCGAATTCTCGCGTAAAGTTCACTCACGGAGGAGTCACTGTTCATCAGCGGGTAATTTACTATGAAGAATCCGAAACGCGGCGGAAAGAGTGTGTTCTTGAAATCTGGTCCGAAAGAATGCAGCTCGGGTCCGCAGCCCGATACCAGCAGCGCAAGGCCGAAAAGGCCGAAGGCAAGCGCGGTTATACGCCCGCGCCCGATCTGTCTACTTGTCTTTGTCATTTAGTACGTCCGATGCTTCAAGAAGCTTTTCAATTGTGATAATTCCGTACAACGTGCCATCCCGTTCGACGGGAGCCACAGTTACGTGTGAAGATCTCATCGCAGTCAATGCCTCGGCTGCTTTCGCCTCCGGAACAATCGAGGGAAAGTCCTTCTTCGCTATGTCCTTCACGAGAGTCTCGTGAAGCCTGTGGCGCAGCGATTCGATCACCGAGGTGCGAGTTAGAATCCCGACGAACTTTCCGTCCTCTACGACAGGGAAGTCATGCTGAAATGTATGAAGCGACTTATCGACTACCGCCGTCAGCGGCTCGTCCGGAGATATCGTCTTGAAATCGGTGATCATCAGGTCGCGCACTTCAATCTTCTCAAGTGTCGATGAAAGCACGGTCGCCTCAGCTTCCGAACTCGCGCTGCTGAAGACGAAGATGCCGATCAATATGAGCCACCAGTTGTAAAAGAACCCGATTATTATGAAGCCTATCGCAAACACCTTGCCTACGTCCGCCGCCAGTTTGGTAGCCTCGAGGTATCCTCTCTTCATCGCGATGAGCCCGCGAAGAATCCTCCCGCCATCCATCGGGTAGGCCGGAACGATGTTGAAGAGGCCGAGCATCACGTTCGCCCAGAAAAGGTCGACTATAATACTCCCGCTTTGAAGGGAAATCTCTGAAAACCGCAGCGATGGAAAGAGGCCCTTTCCAAATAGAAGAAGAACTCCCGCGATCAGGAAATTCACCGCCGGTCCTGCGACCGTTATAGCGACCTCTTTGATTGGGTCGCGAGGGATCTCGGTTATCTGTGAGACTCCGCCGATCGGCAGCAGAATTATCGAAGCGATCTTCAACCCGTAGGACTGAGCTACCAGGCTGTGTCCGAGCTCGTGCAAGAACACGCAAAAGAATATCAGTACCCAGAATATTAGACTGTAAAATCCTGCATACGCTCCTTGCACTGACGATTCCACGTACCAGATGAATGCAAGGAGTAGTAGAAATGTAAGATGCACTCTTATCGGAATGCCGAACAGCTTGCCGACAGGAAGTGACCATCGCATTTTGGCCGATATTCCTTTTTATAAATTTACCTCTCCACACTATAAATGACAATCGACCTTTTTTTGTTCCAGCTTGAAGCTTCATCGAAAGGAACTAATTGATTTGATATCGGCCATCGAAATGTAGTTTACCCGCGTCCCCTTCCGTGGTAGAGAACTTCTCCGCCAGATTTGCGTAAACATTAATTTTCATTCACTCTGTAACAAACCGAAAGGGGGGCCGTCTAATATTTCAGCCAGCACTCAAAAGAAGGACCTACCTAGAATGCCTCCTTCTACCCGCCCTAACTCAGGGCGGGTTTCTTTTTTATGCGGGGGAACTCAAGAACTCTGAAATCTTCTCCACGAATGCCTTGCCCCCCTTTTCCAGCACGTCGACATGACCGGCGCCTTTTATCGAGAGAAGTTCAGCCCTATCGTTAAGTTCTGCCAGCCTTTCCGGATACTGGCGCTTCACTGTGTTGTCAAGATCTCCGTGTACGATAAGGATAGGCACGTGGATCTTCATGATGTCGTTTGCGGGAGACACTTCGGATGTGTCGAAGTCCGCAATCTTCTCCGCCCGGCGGAAAACGGTCCGCAACAGAAATTCATTCTTTATTCCCAGACGCCGGTACTCATGGTCGAGAGCTATCGAGAAAAGATCATAGAACGGTGCAATAGCGATAACCCGGGACACCCTGCTGTCTATTGCAGCCGCCTGGATTGCAATGGCTGCGCCCATCGATGTGCCGAGAAGCGTAATCGGCAACCCGGGCTTTTCGGCACTGATCTTATCGATCAGGCCGACTACGTCGTGCTTTTCGTAATATCCGTATGTACAGTATTTTCCTCCGCTCTCCCCGTGGCAGCGCATGTCTACCAGGTACATCTTCTGGCACAGCTCCGTGAGCTCTTTTGCGTAGTTCAGCCCGCTTTCCTTGCGGTCGGTTATCCCATGAAGGAAAACCACAAGCCCTTTCGTGCCCTTGCAGTTCGGATCTTCCACTTCCCAGTACGAAAGGCGGAATCCTTCTTTCGTGGAAATAACGCCTTCCTCGTGCTGAAGTCCTAACTGTGAGGGATGATTGAACCCGAATCTATCAAGGTAATATTCGGACTTTCTGCGGTCGGGCATCAGGAGCATCTTCGGTCCGATGAGAATTATCGAAACCGGAACGAGCGAGATAATTATTAACGCGATGATTAGTGCGGCCAGATAAACCATCTGCAATCGATTTTCAATTTGTGCGATCCTCGATACGTATGCTCTGAAATAATATCAAACTTTTTTCAGAAATTTACAGCACTGAAAATGAAAGGGCCGCCGGATTCCTTTTGTCAAAACGATAACATACCGGGATGAATGATTGCACACGCGAAACAGGAATGGAACGCCGTTCTCCGCAGTCTGAGATCTGTTCAACGATTTGTCGCGGTTAATCGTGCCCTGTCTGCATGCGGTTCTCTTCTGCTTTATTAGCCCGCTTCTCCGGATGCAGCATAAGCGTGAACGGTTGAGGTCAGGCAACAAGAATAGCCGTCCATCGGAAATGGACGGCTATCAAAAATTTTGCGGTCTTTTTTACCGGTTCAGATTCAATGCAGAGGGAGTTGATAGGCGGCGGAAATGGCGAAGTTGCTAATGTCGCCGTTGACGACATACTTAGCAGATACGTCGAAATTCTGGAACTGATAGCCGACTCCGGGACAAAGCACCGCTTTGGTTTCGGACGTCGTGGAGGTGAACGGAATCCCGAAGACGCTGCCCGCCGCTGTGTAGGATGCGAAGTAGAGTCCGACTTCCGCGAATGCATAGAAGCCGGGCGTCACCTGGTTTCCGAGATTGTACTTTGCTCCTACAAGGAGCGGAACTGCGCTTGCCTTTGAGCTTACTCCAAATCCCTGATCCTTGCTCGTCCAGAAGTTATATCCCAATGATCCTGTCAGCATCCATTCAGGTGTTAGACCGTATTGGAATTTCCCGAACGCTCCGAATCCAACTCCTCCGAAGTCGCTGAGGTTTCCCGTGGGAAGTGACAATTGAACACCGGCACCCCATGACTTTGTCCCCTGGCCCCAGAATTCCTGAGCTTGAGCGTTCGGAACGGTGAAAGCAAGTGCAGTCATAGCAAGTAGTGCTGCAGAGAGTCTGCGAAGCATGTTTTTCTCCTTTGATTTTTGTTTGGGTTTCTATTGCTTGCATGCCTAATGCCGGAAGTTTACTACTTGCACGAATATGGGACATCACTTGAAAAAGTTGATCTAAGATTTTCATTTGCCGGATTCAAGTCAGCCACACTCGCAAGCTCAAATTAAGATTGAATTCATGTAGCTCACATGCAACAGGTTGCAATCCGATTGTGACCGGCATCTCAATTCGCAGTCGACGTCGTTAATTGGAACGTACTTTGCTTTAAGCCCTGTCAGGGTTAAATTTTGGCACTACTTTGAATTACGATATATACCGGTTTGGAAAAATCGACTCGACAAACAGCTATCTCCTCAGGCTGGG
This sequence comes from Bacteroidota bacterium, assembly GCA_021811615.1. GTDB lineage: Bacteria > Bacteroidota > Ignavibacteria > Kryptoniales > JAKASW01 > JAKASW01. The sequence continues at coordinate 84,133 of JAJZNW010000089.1, read as the reverse complement.
GGAAAAAGGGTTTCCCGAAGGGACTGTTGCGGTTGCGGATGAACAAACGTCGGGGCGCGGCCGGTTCGGCCGGAAGTGGCAAGCCGAGCCCCTCTCGAGTCTCCTCTTCTCAATCCTCTTGCGTCCCACCTTCTTGAACAGGGACGAAGTGTTCATTCTGACATTTTCGGCCGCTGTCGCGGTCGCCGATGCCGTTGAGAGTGTTGCCGGCGTGAAGAGTGAGCTGAAATGGCCGAACGACATCCTCTTCCGCGGCAGAAAGTTGTGCGGCATATTGCTCGAATCGAATTTTGAAGGCGACAAACTGAATCATGTCGTTCTCGGTGTCGGGCTGAATGTGAATCAGACTCTATTCCCGGATGAAATATCGGCAAGCGCAGTGTCGCTCTCGATGATCGCCGGGCGAAGCTTCGACCGGGAAGAAGTCCTCTCCTCCATTCTGTTTTCTTTCAACGACATTTACGAGTCTTTGAAGGCAAAAGATTTCTACTCAATCATGAAAAGATGGAGAGATAGATCCTCCATGTTTGGAAAGAGGATCAAATTCAACGTAGCGGGAAAGGAGTTTGAAGGCACTCTGGATGAAGTCGGCGACGATGGTGCGGTTTCAATCCTTACATCGTCCGGAGTGCTGAAGTTCACTGCAGGGGAAATAACTATTTCTGAAATTTACAGACCGGGCACAGGAGGGATGAAATAATGCTTCTTTGCATAGATGTCGGAAACACTCACACTCAATTCGGCGTGTATGACAGGGAGAAGCTCAAGAATGATTACCGGGTCTCCAGCGAGGTTGTCAGGACCGAGGACGAGATCGGCATCGTGGTCCTTTCGCTGCTTGAACATGATGGAATTAAGCCGAGGAACATAGAGGGAGCAGGAATCTCTTCGGTGGTCCCCAATCTGACCGGCATTCTCGAAAGGATGTCGCAGAAGTATTTCGGCTGCGGTTCCATGGTGGTGAACTCGGAACTTGATCTCGGGCTGAAGGTAGGATATGACGAGCCCCTGGCGGTGGGGAGCGACAGGATATGTGCGGCGGTAGCCGGATACAAAAAGTACGGCGGCCCGCTGATCATACTCGACTTCGGTACCGCAACGACTTTCGATGTGGTTTCAGGCGACGGTGTTTATCTCGGAGGCGCAATCGCGCCGGGCCTGGAGACCGCCGCGGCGGATCTCCAGCGGAGAGCTGCGAAGCTTCCGAGAATCGAACTACGCTTTCCGGAGAATGTTATCGGCAAGACAACCGTCAAGAGTATGCAGAGCGGTATAATGTTCGGTGCGGTCGATGCCATGGAAGGAATTGTGAGGAGGATTAAGGACACTCTCGGCACAGACGCGACCGTGATAGCCACGGGCGGCTACGGAAAGATAATGTCGGCACACACCGGAATTATTAACCACCTGGAACCGGCTCTCGTGCTCGAAGGGGTCAGACTTATTTATGAAAAGAACCATAGAAAACACCCGTCACGGAAGAGCCGATAGATGAAGTCTATGGAGAAGAAGCAGACGGACTTCAGAATTCGCAGAGCGAGGCGGGGAGATCTTGCCGAAATTGTGAAGATGAGTGCAGGTGTGAGAGAAATCGAGAACTATCCCGGGCAGAGAATGAAAGCGGACGATTTCATCCACTTTCTCGGAGGAAATGACGCGATGCTGATCGTTGCGGTGGTTCCCGGGACAAGGAAAGGCAAGGATGAAGTGGTCGGGTATGTTACCGTGTACAGGTCGGAGAATTACTTCTACCTTCCGTATGCGGTCACGAAGAAGGGATGGCGCCGCCATGGTATCGGAGGCGCGCTGTTGAGTGCGGTCGAGAGATTGGCGAAAGATGAAAAGGTCGAGTATATTTTAATGAGCGTCTACGCGTACAATAAAACGGTTGGTACTTTTCTTAAGGCGAGAGGCTATGTTCCGAGCAGGAGATTAATTCAATTTTCAAAGATAATAACCACTAAGGGTAGGAAATGAGTAAGACTACACGATCCAGCGTTACTTCTTCGTTAATCGTCAGCATATCCGGTCTGAGGGGAATTGTGGGAGATTCACTTACACCGGAGACTGTAATCAAATACGCGAATGCCTTCGCGAAATTCACCGATCGCGGGAAGATAGTTGTAGGAAGGGACGGCAGGTACCATGGCGAGATGCTGGCGGAAATGCTTATAGGTACCCTGGCCGCAAACGGTTGCGACGTGGTCGACATAGGAATTTGTCCGACCCCTACCGTGCAGCTCGCTGCCGAACATTCGGACGCAGCGGGCGGAGTTGCCGTTACCGCGAGTCATAACCCCATGGAGTGGAACGGTCTTAAGTTCATCAATGAAACTGGGGTCTTCCTCGACGCCGCAGAAAACAAGGAGCTTTGGAAATACGCGGAGATGAATCCGAAGTATGCGGCGTTTAATTCGACCGGGAAGATCGAACACAACGATTACTTTCTTCACGATCATGTAAGACGCGTTCTGGCGATAAAGTCGATCGATGTCGAAGCAATCCGAAAGAGACATTTCAAGGTTGTTGTGGACTGCGTGAATGCCGGCGGGGCAACCGTAGTCCCATCTCTCCTGAATGAGCTGGGATGCAGTCTTGTCAAGATGAACTGCGAGCCCACAGGCGAATTTCCGAGGAAGCCGGAACCCATCCCCGAGAACCTCGGTGCCGTCATGGATCGCGTCAGGCTCGAAAAGGCAGACCTCGGGATCGTCGTCGACCCGGATGTCGACAGGCTTGTTCTTATTACCGAGAAAGGGGAGCCGTTCAGTGAGGAGTACACGGTCGCACAGGCGGTGAAGTTCATTTTTTCGAAGACTCCCAAAGAGAAACGCGTGGCCGCGGTGAATCTTTCGACGACACGTGCAGTCGATGTCATCGCGCAGGAGCTGGACGGCAAGGTGTACAGATCGGCCGTCGGGGAAATAAACGTCGTTAAGAAGATGAAAAGCGTCGATGCAGTCGTCGGAGGCGAGGGAAGCGGAGGTGTCATCCTTCCTGAGGTGCATTATGGCCGCGATGCGCTCGTCGGCATCGGCATAACACTCCAGCACCTACTCGAATTCGGTGGCACACTTTCTCAACTGAAGGACTCGCTCCCTAAATTTGAAATTGTTAAGATGAGAATTGACATCGGGAAGGGAAACCCCGATAAGGTGATCGAATCGGTGAGAAAGAGTTATTCGAAATTCAAGATTAACACCGAAGATGGACTTAAGATCGACGCCCCCGATTATTGGATCCACTTAAGGAAATCGAATACCGAGCCTATCATAAGAGTGATTTCGGAAGCCGCTTCCCGCGAGGAGGCCGGCGAACGTGCATCCGAAGTCATGAAGGTTGTCCAGAAAATACTGAAACCGGGCAAATCTTGATGCCTCGCCTTTTCCTGATAGCCGACGACAATTCGGATAATATCCTCCTCATGAGGCGATTGATCCGGCGATTGGGAAAAGAATTCGAGTGCATCGAGGCGCAAACGGGCCGCGAGACTTACAGGCTCGCCGTCGAGCGGAGTCCCGACGTGATACTCCTCGATATGAAAATGCCCGACATGGATGGTTACGAGACCGCGGCCGCATTGAAATCGAACGAGTCAACTAGCAACATACCCGTTATTGCGGTGACGGCACAGGCTATGCTTGGCGACAGGGAGCGCGCGTTGGAGGCCGGATGCAACGACTATCTCACGAAGCCCGTAGACCCGGTGCTCCTTGTCGAGACACTTAAGAAATACATATCAGGTGAACCTTCTACCGGAAAGTAGGATGAAACAGAACAGAGGGCTGTTCTCTCTCGCCGTCGGTGTCGGCGGGGCATGGGTATTTGCGATCATCATCGCCCTTATCGGGATATTTACCCATGTCTCGGTCGACTCCCGGCTCCTCCTCGATTCCATTCTCATTACCAATATGATATCGGTCGCGATCTCCCTGTTTGCCTTTTCGAGGTACATAGTCTTGAGAGATCGCCTGTTGGAATTCATCGCGCTCGCGTTCCTGGTCGGCGGATTCACCAGGGTCACCGCAATCATTGCAGCGGACCTTGGTGTTGTCGGCGGAGGACAGGCTGCTTTCGGCTTCCAGCTGGCCGCCTGGCAGGGAGGGAGTTTTCTTCTCGCTTTGATGCTTGCCGTGGGTACGGTCCTCGTCTGGATCTACCCTAAACCGAAGTCGATCCTCTTCGATGCGTTCGCCGGCATCGTGGTCGCCGGTATTGTCGTAATCGTCGTGGTATTTGTCTCCCAGGGACAGAAGCTCGGCGAAGAACTCTCTTCCGGTAACATGCGTCCTCTCAACTTTGTGGTCGCCGCGTTCTTTCTCATCGCGTTCTTCGGAGTGAGCCTGAATTATCTCAAGTATCCCACCCTTTTCAATTACTCGATCAGCATCGCGCTGTTCCTGCTGACTCTCGGAACGCTCGTAGGAGCCTTCTCCGTTAGAATCGGCGATAGCGCTTCTGCTGTACGTCTCGGGATATCTTCTATCGCCTATGTGATCGGTGCCGTCGGAAGCCTCGTCGACGTCGGCCAGATATTCGCCGATTACGTCCGGAGTTCTGAAGGATTGAAATCGGTCAACCGAGAACTTCTCAAGTACCAGGTCTATCTCGAAAAAGTCCCTGATCCCGTGAGAATCGTGAACGAGACCGGTTTCACTCTGTATGTGAACCCGGCATTCGAAAATGTGTTTGGATATACTCTTGCGGAAATGAGAGTCAGGCCGATAGACGACCTCTATGATCAGGACGAAAGAGAGAAGGCCGGCAGGTACGCCGAACAGGTCGAACAGGGGAGGGCCAGTGAGCTCGAGTTGACTGTTATTACCAAGGGAAGGGAGAGAAGAGAGGCTCTCTTGAATTCGGCGCTCATAGTCATCGAGGGGAAGAGGCTCGGTACTATCACGGTTTACAGGGACATCACCAGAAGGAAACAACTGGAGCACCACAACCAAGTTTTGAGTGCGGCTGTGGAGAATACCGACGAAGCGATCGCACTGACCGATCCCGAAGGGCTCGTCACTTATCTTAATACCGCGGCAGAGAAGCTCTTCGGGTATACTCTGGATGAATTACCTGGGCGAAGCCTCTGGACAATCGTTTCTCCAAGCTTCGGCTATTACAAGGCACGCGACATCTTCGTACAAACCGTCCGAAAAGGGAGTTGGAGGGGAGAGGTGCTCAACAGGAAGAAGGACGGTACAGAATACTTCATCTCTCTGAGTACCAGCTCGATCAAGGACACGAATGGGGATATGATCGCACTCGTCGGTATCTGTGAAGACATTACCGAGAAGAAATGGGAGGAAAAAAGGAAAGAGACCGCTTACCGGGTTGCCCAGCTCGCTTTCTCGAGCAGCACGATCGGCGAGCTGGCAGATTCCGCCGTCGTATTTCTTACGGAGGTGCTGGGCTCTCCTCTGTCGGCGCTCTACTCCTACGATGAAGCGGGTGCATCGCTTCAGCTCCTCGCGCAGCGAAACGCTCTGGGAAGAACACCGTCAGTCCTTCCGGTGCAGAAGTTCGAAGCGGGTTCCGAGACAAATGCAGAACGGGCCGCTAAACTCTGTAAGATGGTCTTCAGCCGGTCGCTCGCGGAGACGGAGTTCTCAGATTTCGGAAACGAGCCCTTCTTCAGGGATGCCATGGGCCTGATAAGCCTTCCGCTGGTCACATCGGGTCAACTTGTCGGGGTACTTCAATACGTTTCGATAGCCGCTCCGGGAAACATAAAGTACGAGGCCGATCTTGCAGATGCGGCGGCGAACGAGCTGGCTGCTGGATTCCAGAAATTGAAACTGGGTGCGAAGGTTGCCGAACAGTCAGACCAGCTCGAGAAGATCTTTGCGAGCGCTGCGGAAGGGATTGCACTCGTCGACAGGAACGGCAAAATCATCCTGATGAACGAAGGCGGCAAAAGGACTTTCGGACTCACCGAGATACCGGCGCTGAGCTTTGAGGATTACTCCGATACGCTTGGTGTTCGCAAACTGGATGGTGCTCCTCTTATCGAAGACGAAAACCCCGTGAAACAGGCTGCCGTAGAGGGCAAGGATGTCCGGAACAGCGAGCTCCTCATTATACGAAATGGAACCGAGCGCATTATCTCGATCAGCGCTTCCCCCCTGATCGACCCTGGCCGGGTAGTCAGCGGCGCAGTGGTTACATTCAGCGACATAACAGATCAGAAGAGAAACGAAATTGCGGTAAAGAAACAGAACAGAAGGCTTTCCGTCATTAACAGGACGGCCATGGCCGTCAAAGATGCCCTCGATGTATTTGAGATCCTGAACAAGAGCCTCACGCGTCTGATGGAATTTGAAGGGATATCGGCCGCCGCCGTGTACCTCCTTAACGAGGCTACCGGCAACATGAATCTGGCCGCTTCGCTTGGTTTCAGCAATCCATTCCTGAAGGATCAGAGTGTGCATTCCTTCCCGCTTGCCGACGGAGTCCTGTTCGAATCCATGAAGCTCGGCATACCGAAACATATACCTTCGATTACGGAAGAGCTGAAACCGTCCGCCATATTTCAGTCGCTCCGCAGGGAGAAGATAGCTTCGGCGGCGGTGGTTCCGATCATAGGGACAAGGAAGACTCATGGCGTTCTCCTCGCTGTATCGAAGGAAATGCTCGAGTCCGAAGAGTCTGACATGGAGTTCTTTGTGATGATCTCCCGGGTGCTTGGAGGCGCCGTCGAGAACGCTTTCCTCTACTCCGATATCCTCGAGAAGTCCAAGGAGCTGGAAGATTTCAACGAGCAGCTTAGAATGTCAAAGGTGTGGGTGGAAGAAGCCAACGCTCAGCTCGTTTTGGCCAATCAACAGCTTGAAGAGGCAAGCAGACTGAAGAGCCAGTTCCTCGCAAACATGAGCCACGAACTCCGGACCCCTCTTAATTCGATAATTGGATTCACGAACCTCGTGCTGACCGACGACGTCACGCCCCCTACCGGGGAACAGAAAGAGGGACTGGAGATAGTCCTGAGAAATGCAAGGAACCTCCTTGCGCTCATCAACGACATTCTCGATTTGTCGAAGATCGAGGCGGGACGGATCACGATATTATCCGAGCAGTTCAGCCTCGAGACGGTGATCGCCGACTCGCTTTCCACAGTTGCGCCGCTGGTCGGCGGTAAGCACGTCGAACTCATTTCCGAGGTCGACCCCGCTATGCCGGCATTCGAGTCGGACCCGGCGAGAATAAAACAGATAATATTGAACCTGCTCAGCAATGCCGCCAAATTCACCGAAAGCGGACATATTAAGGTCAGCGCAAAACTCATGGAGGGGAACCTTGTCTCGGTTGCCGTCGAAGATACCGGGCCGGGTATACCAGACGACTTCCTTGAACTGATTTTTGAGGAATTCAGACAGGTGGACGGCTCCAACACGCGCAAGTATGGTGGTACGGGCCTTGGCCTCTCGATATCCAGGAGACTCGCCAGGATGCTCGGTGGAGACCTGACGGTGAAAAGCGAGTTTGGCAAGGGGTCGACCTTCACGGTGACCTTGCCGACAGTCTATAAGTTTGCGGAGAGGAATGAAGTTTATAACAGAACGGAGGCGCCGCCGACTTCAAACGGACCGTTGAATGCCAATAACCTTATCGTCTGTGTAGACGACGACCCAGAGGTGCTGATGTTATTGAAGACCCACCTGGAAGGAGAAGGGTTCGAGTTTGTCGGAGTAACCGACTCCACCAGAGCGCTCGATACCGTCCAGGAGATGAAACCCGTTCTGGTTACCCTCGATATAATGATGCCTGAAAAAGACGGGTGGCAGGTGTTGCAGGAACTAAAAGCCGATCCGGAATTGAAAGATATACCTGTCATTATTCATTCTATCGTCGATAACAAGGCGCTCGCGCTTTCTCTCGGTGCCGAGTCCTACGTTGTAAAACCGGTCGAGGCGGACAAGATCGTTTCTATTGTGCGCGCCTCCACGGGAACCGACGGCGGCGACATACTCGTCGTCGACGACAACGAGGACTTCACGGATTTTCTTCGTAACATTTTGGAGAGAAGTAAATTCAATATTTCAACTGCCCGAAACGGAGTCGAAGCGTTCGAGTTTTTGAAGTCCGGCGTCCCTTCTCTTGTATTTCTCGACCTCCTGATGCCGGAGATGGATGGTTTTAAAGTCGTGGAGAAAATGCAGGAGGATGATAGGCTCAAGGATGTGCCTGTCGTTGTCCTCACGGCAAAGGAAATAACCGACGAGGAAAAAAGAATGCTCAATTCCCGGATCAAGAATATCGTCAGGAAAGAAGGACTGACGCGTGAAATAATCCTCCGGGAAGTGAATAAATTCATACAGAGAAAGGAGCGGAAGCCGTGATCGGATTACAGATCCTTCCGCTGTCTCGATGAGGCGACACTGAGAAATGGACGAACGTCAAAAAATACTGGCGGTCGACGATGCTCCCGATAATCTCATTCTTCTCGAAAGAATGCTGAAGCGGCAGGGATTCGACGTCCTCAAAGCGTCGACCGGAAAAGAATGCCTGGGCTTGAGCGCGTCGGAGCATCCCGATTTGATCATACTGGACGTTGCGATGCCGGAGATGAACGGGTTCGAAACGCTTAAGCATTTGAGATCGAACGAGATCACGAAGGACATTCCGGTCATAATTCTTACCGCGAACTCGAAGGACGCGAAAAGCATAGAGGAGGGATTCTCTCTCGGTGCGGACGAGTACCTGACCAAACCGATCGATCAGGACGAGCTGATAGCGAGGGTCAAATCGATTCTCCGTGTGGTGAAGGCCGAGCGCGAGGTGGAACAGCTGAAGGCCGACTTCCAGTCGATGCTCGTCCACGATCTGAGGAGCCCTTTGTCCGTTATCATCGGGGTTCTCCAGCTGGGAGCGCGCGGGGAATTCGACAAGAACCCCGATGAGCGGAAAGAGTTCATGAAGTCTGCCCTCGAGACTTCGCAGAGGATGCTCGGTCTCATAAACGACATCCTCGATGTCGCCAAGCTCGAAGCCGGGAAGATCCAGTTGAACAAGCAGCCGAACGATCTGAACGCGATCGTCGCAGGAGCCGTTGGAAGAATCAAGCTCCTTATCCGGGAAAAGGGAATCAATCTCAAGATCGAACCCTCTGACGACATACAGATCTGCGAATGCGACAGCGGCAAGATCGACCAGGTGGTCACTAACCTTCTTAGCAATGCCATCAAGTTCACACCGAGAGAGGGAGAAATAACGATAAGGGTCTACTGCAAGAATTTCGGCGATGCACGGCCCGAGCTGAAGGGCGATTATGTCGCGCTCGATATTCTCGACTCCGGTGCCGGGATTTCTGAGGAAGAGTTGCCTCTCATTTTCGACCGGTATCGTCAGGCGAAGAGTGCCAACGGTTCATCCCGAAAGGGTACCGGTCTCGGCCTGACAATCGTGAAGCGTATATCGGAAGCGCATGGGGGGAGAGTCTTTGTCGAATCTTCTCTCGGTAAAGGAACGAAGTTTACCGTTGTCCTCCCGGCAGCAGGAAAGGACTGAATCATGCAACGCGGCATCCCATGGAAGCAGGCCGGACCTTTCGATAACAGGGCGAAGGGCGCTTAGCCGGTATGGATGTTCGCACGCTCTTGAGTCTTTCAATGGTTCCCGGGATTGGGCCCGCAAGGCTGCGGGCTCTCGTCACATATTTTGGGGACGCTGAATCTGTCCTTGAGGCGAGTGAGAAAGAGCTTACAGCCGTCGAAGGAATAGATCGCGGCCTCGCCAAAAAGATATTATCGAACAGGAACTTCAATAAGGAAATCCAGGTACAGCTTTCCAGGCTCAATAAGTCCGAAGCCAGGATCGTAACTTTCTGGGACAAGGAATATCCTGAAAACCTGAAGAAGATCTACGATCCACCGGTGATGCTTTTCGTGCGCGGGAGCCTGAAAGAGGAAGACAAATATTCGATTGCAATCGTAGGGACACGCAACCCTACGACCTACGGTAAGCGTGTGACTGAGAAGTTCGCCGCTGAGCTGGCAGACCAGGGAGTCATCGTCGTATCGGGACTCGCGCGCGGTGTCGATACGGTTGCCCACTCCGTCACCGTCAGGTCCGGCGGAAGGACCATCGCAGTTCTCGGCAGCGGAGTCGACGTCGTCTATCCGAGTGAGAATAGAAAGCTGATCGACCAGATACTGGTCGGCGGCGCGGTAGTCTCGGAATATTATATGGGCTCGAAACCCGATGCGATGAACTTCCCGCGCCGAAACAGGATCATAAGCGGCATATCACTCGGTACGATACTCGTCGAAACCGACCGCGACGGAGGTGCGATGATAACGGCGGGAACCGCTCTCGACCAGAACAGGGAAGTGTTTGCCGTACCAGGATCGATATTCGAAAAGAAGAGCAGGGGCACGAGCAAACTCATTAAAGAGGGGCGTGCCAAGCTGGTCGAGAGCACCGGAGATGTCCTCGAAGAGCTGCGCTACAAGCTTCGCCCGCTGCTGAAAGACCAGCCGGTTTCACAGCCGAAGGTCCAGCTCACTATCTTCGAAGAGAAAATCTTCGACGCGCTATCCGAAGATGCGGAACATATAGATGCTCTCGCTGAAAAGTGCCGCATGCCTATCCCCGATCTGCTTGTGCAGCTGCTCAGCCTGGAGCTGAAGGGCGTTGTTAAACAGCTCCCGGGTAAGTATTTTGTCAAGTGCGCGTGAAACGCAGAGCGCATAGAGCATAGTGCAGAGAGCATAGGGCAAAGAGCACAGCGCATAGCGCAATAGAGACATTGGAGTAACCTTCAGGGATCAGTATCGGGTCTGACGCGGTTCGCGCTTTGCTCCATGCGCTATGCGGCTTTTAGGTATTCTTAAGCAAGCTGAAATTGAAAAAGGACATTTATGATTATTATAACCGGCGGTGCAGGCTTCATAGGCAGCGCGATTGTCTGGCGCCTGAACCAACTTGGAAGAGACAACATACTCATCGTCGACAGCCTCGGGACCGACGAAAAGTGGAAGAACCTCGTATCACTCCGCTATCACGATTACATGGAAAAGGACGAGTTCCTGAGCCTGGTCGTAAACCAGAGGCTCGCGGCGAGGCTGAGATCGGACAATGAGCCGATAGAAGCGATCATCCACATGGGAGCCTGCTCCGCGACGACGGAACGCGACGCGAGCTACCTGATACGAAACAACTTCGAATATACGAGACAGCTTGCCGTTGCCGCCATCGGCGAAGGATCGCGTTTCATCTATGCGTCGAGCGCTGCTACTTACGGCGACGGCAGCAAAGGCTTCTCGGACAACGAGAGCACGATCGACTCCCTAAGGCCTCTCAATATGTACGGTTACTCCAAGCAGCTTTTCGATCAGTGGGCACTGCGGCGTGGACTCCTCGACAGGATAGTCGGCCTGAAATATTTCAACGTCTACGGCCCGAACGAGAATCACAAAGGCGACATGCGTTCTGTAGTGATGAAAGCTTTCGAACAGATCGGCGAGACGGGGAAGATTAAGCTCTTCAAGTCGTACAAGGACGAGTACAAGGACGGAGAGCAGGTCCGCGATTTCGTTTACGTTAAGGACGCAGTCGAGATGACGCTCTTCTTCCTTGAGAATAGATCGGCTGCGGGGCTCTTCAACATCGGCAGCGGCACTCCGAATACGTGGAACAGGCTTGCAGCCGCGATCTTTGCCGCGATGGGGAAAGCGAAGAACATCGAGTACGTGGAGATGCCCGAGACGATACGCGACAAATACCAGTATTACACCTGTGCCGATGTTTCGAAGCTCCGGAAAGCGGGATATACCAGGCCGATGATGTCTATCGAGGACGCGGTGTCGGATTATGTGAAGAACTATCTGGCGCCGGGGAAGCGGCTCGGCGAGTAAGTAGGTAAACTCTTGAAACGTTCCTGTATAAGGAAACGGTTCAAGGGTTAAGCAGGTTGGAAAGGGGGGTGTACGAAGATGGCGAATCCGCAGCTGCCTCTGGAGCCGGAAGAATTTTACCATGTCTTCAACCATGCTAACGGAAGCGACAACATCTTTCGTGAAGATAAGAATTACCATTTCTTCCTGCGATTGTACGCGGCGCACATTTCGGACATCGCAAATACTTTAGCTTATTGCCTGATGCCGAACCATTTTCATTTTGTCATCCGAATGAAACCGGAGGCGGAACTGTGGGCCTTTTATTCGAAGAGGAAAAGACTTCAATCTTTTCGGGGGTTCCTGTCGTTCGAAAGGTTATGCCGTCTTAACAGCCAGCAATTCTCGAACCTCTTCAATTCCTACGCCCAGGCTTTCAACAAGGTCTATCACAGACGCGGCGGATTGTTTATCAGCAACTTCAAAAGGAAGAAGGTTACATCAAACGAATACCTGCTGAACCTGATAGTTTATGTCCATAATAACCCGGTTCATCATGGATTTGTAGATTCGATGGATGATTGGGAGTATTCTTCGTACAATGCGCTTTCTTCCGGGAAGAAGCCCATGTTCGCAAGCAGCGAGACGTTGGAACTATTCGGTGGTTCGGATCGATTCAGAGAGTTCCACCGGCATCTGAAAACCTTCGAACCGATCGACGAAGAAATATGAAACCCTTGAAACGTTCTTGTAATTGAAGGAAACCCTTGAAACGTTCTTGTAAGTCTTATTCCGGAAGTTACTGAAAGAAACGTTTCAAGGGTTAAGGGTTAATTATTATTTCGCCGCTTTCTTCGCCGCCTTTGTTGCCGCGGCTTTCTTTGGTGCTGCACGCTGTGCCACCGTCTTCGTCGTTCTTACTTTTATGCCTATCTTCTCCATCAGGTTCTTTCTCTTCCTCAACGCGACCTTCGCTATCCGCTTGTATTCCATCATCCAGTCGTCGAGCGCCTCCATCGCAGCCTGCGATTCGTCGGTGGTCACCTCTTTCTGTCCTTTCGCGGACTTCTGTTCGGCCTCCAGTCTCTTGCACTCCTCGAACTTCGCGCGTTCTGCCATCAGTGCTTCGGCAGGGTAGCCGTGGTCGGCCATGGCAGTCTTTATCTCATCGTCCTTCGCAATATTGCCGACCAATGCCAGGCCACGCTCGGCGAGTTCCTCCGTGTTTCTCGGCATCGGCTTGTCGAGCCCGAGCATGGCGAGCTTCTGCGGCTTATCCCTGAAGTTCGCTTTGGCGATATTTGCCAGGTCCTGGTATGATTCCATGGCCAACTTCCCGGCTCTAATTGTCGCCGAAGTCGCATCCTTCTGACTTCCCAGTGCGGCGGGCTTCGCTCCGACTTTTTCCCTTGCCTCGTCGACGAGCCCCAGCCCTTCGTGGAGTTTTTCCTGTGAGTATCCTTTTGCACCTACGAGCGAAAGGATCTCCTGATTGTTGATCGAGTTCTTTAGCGTAAACTCGTGTCTCTCGATCCGGATCAGTTCCGAGTTATGCGGTTTTCTCGCCATTTCTTCCTCCAATCAGTTGTTTTTTCATCGGTTGTTCAAATCGAGGTCGCTTGAACTGCTATCGTTCGGCCTCATGAATTTTTCCGCTCAAAAACACCAAATAGGCGCCCCCTGCGTACATCACCCGAATTGGCACCGCAAGTTATCTCAAAATCGATCTACATTGTCTCCTCCTTGATTAAAAGCGTCCCCTCCTCGATTGAAAATCGCTCCTCCGAGCCGCAAAATGTCCCCCCGGCGATTGAAACCTTCTCCTCCTTGATGCATAATCGGTCCTCCTTGATCACAGACTGCTCCTCCCGGTTGCACGGTTCTTCCTCCGCGCTGCATACTCTCTCCTCCTCGATGCGAAGGGGCTTTTGATCGATTGTACATCACGATCGTAAATGATTTCGTCGATTGTCTGCGCTTCTTTGATCTCTATATCGCTCGCAGCCAGATTCTTGTGCACTAATCGGGCGACATTCTCACGACCGTTTATCTCGGTATGCTGCATGTCCATATTCAATTCCGCCCATTGGTATTATGCAGGCGGCCATTGGCGAAGCGTGCTTATGGTACGGGCAGAAGCTATCGTACGGGGGAATCTCTTAAGGTGTGTGTCGCAGGAATATAGCGTGCAGTTCAAGCGAAAGCAAATGCTCGAATGATTTCTCTCGACGGAAGCTGCCAAAAAGATCCATCATTGCCATCACAAAGCAGCATGCCTCGCAAAATGTCACCCCTATCGGGGTTCTGTTGCCTGTATCTTTTGGTATTCTACAATAATGTCAGTCCTTCGGACTTCTGCCCATGTATCTTCTTTGAGCCGCCCGGAGCGTAATGCCGAAGGCATGCAATTATTATAGAACCTTCATTTCCATCGATTCATGTTTTCATCGTAAGAGCAGCTTTGCAAAATGTCACCCCTATCGGGGTTCGGTTGCCTGTATGTTTTGGTATTCTACAATAATGTCAGTCCTTCGGACTTCTGCCCATGTATCTTCTTTGAGCCGCCTGGAGCGTAATGCCGAAGGCATGCAATTATCATAGAACCTTCATTTCCATCGATTCATGTTTTCATCGTAAGAGCAGCTTTGCAAAATGTCACCCCTATCGGGGTTCTGTTGCCTGTATGTTTTGGTATTCTACAATAATGTCAGTCCTTCGGACTTCCGCCCATGTATCTTCTTTGAGCCGCCCGGAGCGTAATGCCGAAGGCATGCAATTATTATAGAACCCAACCCTATCAATGTTGGCAACCTTGGCAAGGTTAGAAACATTATTTGCACTCCTATACGCTCCATGTTAAATTATATGTGCAAAACGCCAGAAACCTCTGATTTCCGGTAGTTTCCAAGGTCTTGGCCGGGAACAGAAGTAGAAAGCGGGGCAGTAGCTCAGTTTGGGAGAGCGCCAGAATCGCACTCTGGAGGTCGGGGGTTCGACTCCCCTCTGCTCCACTAGTTCAGATTTCGGATTGCGAATGTCGAATGTCGGATTTGAAACGTCGTCGAGGTAAATTCGAAATCCGCGGTTCGCAATCCGAAATGTTCAAGTTCTTTGAGGTCAAGTTCTGTGCAACGGAAGGTTGCCGAACCCCGCCAGGTCCGGAAGGAAGCAACGGTAAGCGTACTGACTGTGTGACACAGCAAGCTTGACCTCTCTTATTTTTTGTAACATGGTACAATGTGCCCGGGGGAACCGGAGGAGGAATCCGGGGCCGGGCCTCTCTTTCAAAATGTGAAGTTCAATTATTGGTATTTAGGTGTTACAACGAGACAGCATCATCGGCCGGAAATCGGGTAAACTAAGGTCGGGCAATGCATCCTTGCGTCGCCTCGAATCGCTGTCGCTGAAGTTTCTTTCGGTTTTAGTATTTGGGGAAGGATATATCCTTTCGCTTTTCAATTCCATTTTAAACACAATTTGCGGAGTCGTTTCAGACTATCTCCAGTGTGTTCATGAGAGTGTTTTCAATGATCCGGGGAGAGTGGCCGCCGGTACGTGCGGCAAGAATTTGAATACGCTTCTCGTCTTGACGGGATCTCATAAGACGATCCCGGGTTCTGCAATTCCCGGAAGATCTCCGGGATGTGGTATACAATTGGCGTTCGTGCCCAAAACCGGCGCGGTATCGATTTACAGTATGCACACTGAATCATCGTCGAGGAGTCGAATCTCAATGAATCATTTTCTGGATCTGGTTGACGGTCGAAGCAGGTCTCCGCTGCAAAACAACAGAGCAGGTATATATGAAAAAGGAGATCGTAATCAATGAGACTGCCGATCAGATTCGTATCGCGATTACCGAGGACGGCAGACTCGCGGAGATCTTTGTCGACACTCCGGGAAAAGAAAGAATGGTCGGCGACATCTACCTCGGTAGAATCGCCAGGGTCATGCCGGGCATCCGCGCCGCTTTCATCGACATCGGACATAAACAGGACGCATTCCTCCATTTCTCGGATGTAGATCCGAACATCGACGAGTACTCGTCGCTCATCGGCGAAGATGAGTCTGACCTGGATGAGGACGATGACGACGACGATGAAACCGTAACGGCACCCGCCGAGCACGGGACACAGCAGCACCAGGGGCAGCGATTCCAACCAAGAGGACGAGGCTTCCCCAGACCCCCGCAGAAAGACGTCAATCTCGACAGGGGACAAAGCATCATTGTCCAGGTCACCAAGGAACCTGTCGGCAAGAAGGGTGTCCGAGTAACAAGCAAAGTCTCCCTCCCCGGGAGATATCTCGTTCTTCTTCCCTTCGACGGCAGGGTGGGTGTATCGAAAAAGCTTTACAACTTCCGCGAGAAGAAGAGACTTAGAAGAATCATCCGGAGCCTGCTTCCCGAAGGATTCGGCGTGATTATCAGGACGGTCGCTGAAGGAAAGGAAGAAGAGCTTCTAAAAAACGATCTCGAACAGCTGATCAAGACGTGGCGCGAGATCGAAAAGAGTTTGAAGACCGAGCAGCCGCCGATACTTCTCTACAAAGACCTTTCCACCGTGTCGAGCGTTATCCGCGACCTGTTCAACAACGAGGTACAGCGCGTCGTCGTCGATTCGAGAAGGCTCTATAAAGAGATCACCACGTATGTAAAATGGTTTTCACCTAATCTACTGGACAAGATCGAATTCTACCGCGGGAAACAGCCTATCTTCGACGTATTCGGCGTGGCCAAGGATATGCAGGAGTCATTGGGACGCAGAGTCGCATTGAAGACGGGCGGATATCTCGTCATCGATCCCACCGAAGCGATGACCGTAATAGACGTGAACAGCGGCCGTTATGCGGCGAGCAAAGAGCAGGAGCAAAATTCACTCCGGACTAACATCGAGGCATCGCGCGAGATCGTCAGACAGCTCCGGCTCAGGGACATCGGCGGAATCATCGTAATCGACTTCATAGATCTCGACGACGAGAGGAACAAGAGGAAGGTTTACGAGGAGCTCAGGAGAGAATTCAGGCGGGACAGGGCAAAATCTACGGTTCTGCCGATGACTGAATTCGGCCTCGTTCAGATCACCCGGCAGCGCATACGACAGAGCATCATGCAGTCGTTCAGCGAAACCTGCCCCGTCTGCGCGGGAACCGGAATAATACAGAGCAGGGCCACGGTACTCACCGATATATCGGGATGGTTCGGGAGAATACACAACGAGGGACACGGCGGAAGGTTCTTCAAGCTTACCGTCCATCCTTACATTGCATATTATCTCAAGGAGGGAAGGCCGAGCCACCTCCTCAGCCTGATGTGGAAGAACAAGGTGGTTATCAAGCTGGAGGCTAATCCTGCTATCCCCGTGAGCTCGTTCAAGGTCTTCTCGAATTCAGAGAAGCGCGAAGTCACCGAAGACTTCAAGCCGACTGCCAATTAAGTCATCGTTCAGTAACCCGGGAGTCTTAGATGAACAGCGTCCTCGTCAAGATGAATTCGAAAAAAAGAATCGCCCTTGTAGCGCACGACAACAAGAAGGAAGAGCTCCTTCAGTGGGCGAAATACAATTCGGGAACGCTAAAGAGCCACGAGCTCTTCGCTACCGGGACGACCGGCAGACTCCTTTCGGATGCGCTGGGGATGAAGATCAAGAGGATGATGAGCGGACCGGTCGGCGGCGACCAGCAGCTCGGCGCGAAGATAGCCGAAGGCAAGATCGATATACTGATCTTCTTCTGGGATCCTCTCGAACCGCAGCCTCACGATCCCGATGTGAAGGCACTCCTGAGGATAGCCGTTGTCTGGAACATTCCGGTCGCATCGAACAGGGCATCGGCAGATTTCCTGATTTCTTCCCATCTGTTTAATTCTGAATACGAACGAAATGTCACATTGAGTATCAGACGATAATCTTTAAACCGGCTTTTCATATCCTTGTTTACTTCATAAATTCCTTTTGAACCAAAATTCAATCGAAGGAGTAACAGTATGCGAATCGGAATTCTGACTGGCGGAGGAGATGTACCAGGTTTAAATCCGTGTATTAAGGCTGCCGTTTACAGGGCACAGGATGCAGGGATAGAAGTAATCGGTATCAAGCGCGGTTGGGGCGGACTCTTGTATTATAACACCGACTCCAAGGAAGGAGACCAGGAATGGGTCATGCCGCTCAACAAACAGAATACACGTACCGTCGACAGGTCGGGAGGAACATTCCTGCATACCTCAAGAACGAATCCATCGAGGGTGCGTCCTAACAATGTCCCTGAATTCTTACGCGACCCGAAACATCCGCCGAAGAAAGACGACCCCACATTAGACTTCACTCCTCATGTGCTCAGGGTACTCGAAAAGCTGAAGATCGATGCGATGCTTCCAATCGGGGGCGATGACACGCTGAGCTATGCAGTCCGTCTTCACAAGGAAGGTTTCCCCGTGGTTGCCGTGCCCAAGACGATGGACAACGACGTCTATGGCACCGACTACTGCATAGGTTTCTCAACGGCAGTCACCAGGAGCGTGAACTTCATAACGGCACTGCGCACACCGGCAGGATCGCATGAGCGAATTGCGGTAGTCGAGCTCTTCGGGCGAAACTCAGGTGAGACTTCCCTGATATCGGCGTATCTCGCAGGCGTGGACAGGGCGGTAATCTCAGAAGTTCCCTTCGACCCGGAGAAGCTCGCGAAGCTCCTGCTCGAAGACAAGAAGCGCAATCCAAGTGGATACGCGATCATGACGATCTCTGAAGGCGCAACGATGGTCGGAGGAAAGATCATCGAGTACGGCCAGGCGGATGCCTACGGGCACAAGAAACTTGGAGGGATCGGACAAATCACCGGCGATGCGCTTAAGCAGATAACCGGCAACGAAATAATCTACCAGCAGGTCGCCTATCTCATGAGAAGCGGTGAACCTGACGCTCTCGACAGGATGGTTGCAATAAGCTATGCAAATCTCGCCACCGATCTGATAATCAAGAAGCAGTACGGCAGGATGGTCGCTCTCAAAGAAGGGAAGTACACGCACATTCCCATCGATAGCATCGCAAGCGGTCTCAAACGCGTCGATGTCGATGAGCTGTACGATTCGGAGGAGTACAAACCGAAGGTAGCTCACCTTCTCGACAAGCCGATGTTCCTGTACTAACACAACATACCCTACCCTTCCATTTTCTCAGGCGGGATGAGTCGATTGCTCCTCCCGCTTTTTTTGTGTCGAGAAACACCTCACGACCTTACTTGTCTAATATTGCCCATGGTGGGGAAAATTGATCCCGAATCGAGGTGTCTGCCGGTTTTCCCGACACAACGCTTATCTTCTACTCTTTGAATTTCACGAATAAAATCAATCAACCTTTTGATCCAAGCGGCACTTTAGTTGCAGATAATGCATTGAGCTCAAGTCAGGGAGCTTAACAATAGCAAGTCAGCTAAAAAAACGAGGAGATATCACCATGGGTAAAGCATTTACCTATTGCACCATGGCCTGTCTGATGTTCGCTGGCGTTGCGTTGTCACAGACCCCCAGCCCAAAGATTGAAATAATGGGCATGTCACAATATGAGCTTGCGCAGCACTATGGATCACAGGGTACAAGGACAACCACATCAGGCCTGAATACGGTAGGCAAGGGTTCGATTGTTTATTTGAACGCGGAGAACCTCGGCAGCGGGGCAATAACTTCCGTCACGTGGGAAATCTTAAGCAAACCATCCGGCTCCGCTACTGTCATAGACAGCAGCGACAGAGTCTTTACAACGATGCGCCCCGATACGACCGGTCAATACATAATCAAGCTTACGCTGGGAACGTCGGGCGGTACGGCTTCGGTGACCGATACGATCACATCCGCGGTCTACGAGGGAGTCGGTTTGATGGGAGGAGGAAGCCCCGGCAGTCTGCAAGATCCCAAATGCGGACTGTGCCATCTTCCAATGGTACAGGAGTGGGTAAACACTCCGCATGCCACCATATTCCAGGGGGCGATCAACGGGACAGACCCGAGGCAGACGCATTACAGCGCGAGCTGCATCGGCTGCCACACAACCGGGTATGACAAGAACGCATCGAACGGCGGCTTCGACGACGCGGCGGCTGCGTCCGGCTGGGTGTTCCCGTCGACTTTCGTCGATACCAACTTCACACACCTTTACAACACATCCCATCAGCTCGCCCAGCTGGCGACCATCGGCTGTGAAAACTGCCACGGCCCGGGAAGCGAACATAACGGCGATCCGAAGGCGATCAGCAAGTCGCTCGACGTTAAAGTCTGCGCTCAGTGTCATGACGCTCCTACGCATCACTCCATCGTCAGGGAGTATGCTATCAGTGGGCATGGGATGAACGCCGTCCAGGAAGAAGATGCCGGAGTAAACGGCGCGTCGTGCGCGAAGTGCCACAACGGTACGGGTTTCTATCTCTATGCTACAGGCCAGAAGATATCCGGTACCCAGTCTGTAATGCCGATCGGCTGCGCATCGTGCCATGATCCCCATTCCGAAACGAATGCGCATCAGTTGAGGAAGGTTACGGCCGATACTCTGATGAACGGCTTTGCCATTCCGGATGCGGGGACGGGCGGTCTCTGCATGAACTGCCACAAGTCGAGAAGAACTGCGGACACCTATACAAAGAAATGGGCGAGTCATTACAGCCCGCACTATGGCACGCAGACAGACATGTTCTACGGCCAGAACGCTGTGCAGTTCGGAGACAAGAGCATAACCGGAGTAACGACTCACACGCAGCTGACGGACGCCTGCGTTACCTGCCACATGTCTGCGGCAAGCGGCAACGTCGCCTATCTCCTCGGCAGTCACACATGGAAGATGAGTGGGCCCGACAGCACCGGCAAGATGACCGATAACGTAACCGTCTGCGAGAGCTGTCATGGACCAATGTCGAGCTTCGACGACATAAAGGCGCCTGAGGACTACGATGGGAACGGCAAGGTCGAGGGCGTACAGACCGAGGTGAAGGGCTTACTCACCAAGCTCGCGGCGATCCTTCCGAAAGATACGACGGGGGCGGTCAGCACCGACTCAGCCGCAATCGCGGGGAATCCGAACTACCTGAAGGCGGTGTATGATTACTACTACGTCGTCAACGACGGGAGCTACGGAGTTCACAATGCGAAATATACGTTCGGTATACTCACGAGAGCGCTCGGCACACTGACTGGTGTCGAAGTGATTACTAACAAGGTACCGACTGCATTTACGCTCAACCAGAATTATCCGAACCCGTTCAACCCGACAACTACCATCAGTTTCTCTCTGCCGAAGTCCGAGAACGTGAGGATAATGATTTACAATTCAATCGGTCAGCTTGTGAAGACGCTGGTTGACAATCATTTCAGCGCGGGCGCCTACAAGGTGACCTGGGATGGAAGGAACGCTTCAGGCTCCTCCGTCTCGAGCGGTGTTTATTTCTATAAGCTGACTTCGAAAGATTTCAGTCAGAGCCGCAAGATGTTGTTAATGAAGTAAGAGGTTGTAAAGTTACGAGGCCGTCACTGTCAGAGTGGCGGCCTCCCTTCTCTCCCCACATTGGATACACTGTCCCAAAATGCCCATGAATAA
The DNA here is from genome assembly GCA_021811615.1 of Bacteroidota bacterium. GTDB lineage: Bacteria > Bacteroidota > Ignavibacteria > Kryptoniales > JAKASW01 > JAKASW01. The sequence goes on along the minus strand of JAJZNW010000089.1, from coordinate 62,724 downwards.
GGCAATTTTATTGCCCCCTTCATGTTCATGTAGACATAATCTTATTAGCAGACTCTAAATCCCGCCGGAATTCGCGTGGAACGTGTGTCTTTGATTGGCATTCTAATTGCAATTATACCCGTGTAAAATATCAAGAGATTCCTAATTATTGCCAAAAGCACTAGAAAAGGAGTAATAGCTATGAGGAAACGAATCTTTACCATGTTTGTGTTTGTATTCCTCGCAGCTGGATTAGCTTTCTCGCAGACGACACCGAAGGCTGGCATCAAGATAGTCGGGATGACCCCCTACACACTTGATCAGCAGTACGGTTCCAAAGGAAGTTCGATGTACCCTTCGACGGGTCTCAGCACCGTCGGAGAGAAAACTATTGTTTATCTTCAGGCGATCGATTCTACAGGAGGCACAATCCAGTCTGTTAAGTGGTCGGTGATAGATCCCCCCGGCGGTACGGCCCAGGTGGATAGCCAGATGGCATTCACGACCATGACATTGGATACTACGGGTGAATACACAGTCAATGCAACAATAACCGAGTCGGGCGGCGCAACTTCGACGGCGTCCACAATTCTTACATCCGCGAACTATGTCGGAGTCGGGTCAATGGGTATCGTGACTTACGACAGCGCGACTGCGACGACACCGCAATGCGGGACTTGTCACCAGGGCGCGTTGACAGGTCTTGGGCTGGATCCGACGGCTGACTATTCGCACTGGATGAACACTGAACACGCTTCATTTTTCAAACTCAGCATCAATGGTCACAATCCTGAAGGCCAGGCATACGCAAGCCATTGCATACAGTGCCACACTACAGGATATAACCCGACGGCTGCAAACGGAAACTTCGCTGCTGTCGCGAACAAAGTCGGCTGGAGCTTCCCGGATACGCTGGTCGATTCCAACTTTGCGCATCTTTACCACACGTCGGCGCAGCTTGCACAGCTCGGTACGATCGGGTGCGAGAGCTGCCACGGACCGGGAAGTGAGCACTGGGGAGATGCATCAAAGATATCCGTCTCGTTGAGCGCATCTGTTTGCATGCAGTGCCATGACGAGCCGCCGCACCATGCTATAGGAAGAGAATGGACGAGCAGCCCGCACGACAGCGGTATGATCGCCATCCAGGCAATGGAAGGCGGGCATGTCAACAGCGCTCCCTGCGCGCAGTGCCATAACGGAGCCGGGTTCACGGATTATGGCATAAACGGTCAACTGACACAGACCACCTACGGCGGCATTCCCTTGACCTGCGCAGGATGCCACAATCCCCACGATGCAACAAATCCATTTCAGCTGAGAAAGTATTCGGCACCGCCACTAACGAATGGTTTTGTGATTCCTGGCGGTGGAGCAGGTCAGCTTTGCATGAACTGCCACCGTGCACGCACCGCCGTCGATGCTGCCATCGCTGCCGGGTACAAAGCTTACTTTGGGCCCCACGAAGGACCTCAGACCGACCTGTTCTGGGGCCAGAACGGTTATGATTTCGGGGACAGCTCAATCACGGGACTTGCGACACATACTCAGCTTACCGACGCTTGCGTGACATGCCATATGGCTTCCGATACCGTCGATGCGAACGCCGCGATGACTCTGGGTGGTCATACCTGGAAGATGAGCGGGCCCGATGCTTCGGGAGATACCACCGACAATACGACGGCTTGCCAGTCCTGCCACGGTCCGATCACGAACTTCAACCAGATCCCGGCTCCTTACGATTATGCCGGCATCGCGAACGGCGGACCGATCCCCGGCGTGCAGACTGAGGTTAAGGCGCTTCTCGCGAAGCTTGCCACTGCCATCCAGTCGACAGCGACGGGCGATTCGTTGTTCAATGGAACGATCAGCGCATTTGGTGCAAAGAAGCTCACGAAAGACCAGCTTGGAGCGTACTGGGATTACCTGCTCGTGTCCAAGGACGGAAGCTACGGAGTCCACAACGCAAAGTATACGTTCGCTCTTCTGACGAGGGCGCTCGGCGTTTACACAGGCGTCAAAGTGGTAACCCAGAAGGTTCCTACTACCTACGCGCTGGAACAGAACTATCCGAATCCGTTCAACCCGACGACGACCATTAATTTCTCAATTCCGAGGACAGGCGTCGTCAACGTCTCGGTGTACAATTCCATCGGTCAGCTCATCAAGGTACTGGCCAGCGGCAACTATACTCCGGGAACATACCAGGTTACCTGGAACGGAGAGAATCAAGCGGGTACCGAAGTGGCAAGCGGTGTCTACTTCTACAAGTTGACTTCGCCGAGCTACATAAGAACGATGAAAATGATGTTGCTTAAGTAATAATTAGGAATAGATACGTTGATATGAGGCCGTCCGTTGGACGGCCTCATTTGTTTTGATCGTTTGCAGATCTTGTGCGCACCCTTTCGATGTGGTGAGTATCAAAATGCATCCTCGATGTGCCTGATGCTTGTAGTTTTTTCCCTGACGTCTACGACAATCACATCGAATCTGAATTCGAGGTTTTCAATTCCTCTCGCATAAACGTACCCATCGGCGGCTTTCCTTATCTGGTTCTGTTTTTTGCTGTCGACCGCCTCTTCGCCGGTTCCGTACGCGTTGCTTTTTCTGGTCTTCACTTCGCAGAACACAATCATGTCGCCTTTTCTCGCTATGAGATCGATCTCCGCGCGGTTGTATCGGAAATTGCGTTCCACAATCTCGTACCCGTGACGACTCATGAAGTCTGCCGCGAGAAGCTCGCCCCGATCGCCCAGCGCCTTGCTCATCGTCAGCTCTTAGAGCATTACCGTAAAGCTTCTTCTATGAATGGGTGAGAACCCATGCCTTCGTATCGCTTCAAGATGTTTCGCCGTCAGGTAACCCTTGTTCCTTTCGAACGAATACTCGGGGAACTCTCTTGAATAGGAATACATCAGCTCGTCGCGAGCCGTCTTGGCTATGATCGACGCGGCCGCGATGGAAAAGACAGTGGAGTCTCCTTTCACAACCGATATGCACGTCATGTCTTTCATGTTCAAAAATTTTCCGTCGATGAGAACGACCTGCGGCTTTATCTTGAGAGATTCTACCGCAGTGCGCACTGCGATACGGGTGGCGTTAAGTATGTTGACTGAATCGATCGTTTCGTTCGGCACGTGGGCAACTGAAAAGTCTATCGCTTTTTCTTTCACGGATTCCGCCACAGATTCCCTGCTGCGCTCGGAAAGCTGTTTCGAGTCGCGGACATCCTTGATGATGACATCAAGGGGAAGTATCACAGCTGCCGCGGTCACGGGTCCGGCAACCGGCCCGCGTCCGGCTTCGTCTACTCCCGCGATATATTCTATGCCCCCTGATGCAAGGAGATTCTCGAAGTCAAACGTTGGGGAAACGCTCATATTATCAGTAATTTAGGCAATCAGCCCGAGATTTGTTATCGGAACGATTGATATTTCGGGGACTGTTTGTTAAGATACGGTAGTGAAGCTGACAGTTGCTCTGCTGTTTTCGCTTATTGCCGCAGGAGGCTTGCATGCGAGCGAGAAGGTGTTGCTCATCCGCATCGATGGGCCTATAAGTCCCGCAAGCGCGGAGTACATTCTCTCGTCAATCAACAAGGCCGAAAATGAACAAGCTTCCGCGCTTGTTATTGAGATGAACACTCCCGGTGGTTTGCTCGAGTCCACCAGAAGGATAGTTCAGGGAATTCTTACCTCATCAGTGCCCGTAATCGTCTACGTGTATCCGCCGGGCTCAAGGGCGGGTTCCGCGGGGGCCTTCATCACCCTTTCAGCTAATATTGCCGCGATGGCACCAGGGACGAACATCGGCGCTTCCCATCCTGTAGGAGGAGGCGTCGGGTCCGACACCGCTTCAGTTGAGTCCGAGAAGATCACCAACGACGCGGCAGCATTCATCAGAGCGATTGCTCAGAAGAGACACCGGAACGTGACCTGGGCGGAAGACGCGGTCCGGCGAAGCATCTCCAACTCCGACTCCGAAGCGCTGAGAGCGGGAGTGATAAACCTTATTTCACCGAACCTCGATTCTCTGCTCAAGAGCATCAATGGAATTCAGGTTGAGACGGATACGGGACGGGTAGTCCTCAAAACCGCAAACGCTCGCGTCGAATTTGTCCCGATGAACTGGCGCGATAAATTCCTCGGCGTCATCAGCGATCCAAACATAACGTACATCCTTATGATGATCGGGATCTTCGGGATCATGTTCGAGTTGTTCAACCCCGGGTCGATACTTCCGGGCGTTGTGGGTGCGATTTCCCTCATCATGGCGTTCTATGCTTTTCAAACGCTGCCGGTGAACTATGCAGGTCTGGCCCTTATTCTCCTCGCGGTAGTTCTCTTCGTCGCTGAGATAAAGATAGTGAGTCACGGCATACTTGCCATCGGAGGAGTGATCTCTATGTTTCTCGGTTCTATAATGCTGATCAGGTCTCCGTTTGAACTCGTGAGCATTTCGCTCACACTGATAATCACCACGGTCCTCGTGGCCACGGTCTTTTTCCTCTGGGTGGTAGGTCTCGGGTTGAGAGCGCAGCAGCGGAAACCGGCAACGGGACAGGAGGCTATGGTCGGTGAGACCGGAACGGTAATGACCGATATGAAGCCGGGGTCTCCGGGGCAGGTCACGGTACACGGCGAAATCTGGAAGGCCACTTCCGATCGTGAGCTCAAAGCCGGCGACCGCGTGGTCGTAGACTCTTTTGAAAACTGGACTCTGAAAGTAAAACCAAAATATTAGGAGGCTATCATGCCTGCTGCCTTAGCCGTTATAGTAATCTTCATAATATTCTTCCTGATGAGCGCGATAAGGATACTCAAGGAATACGAGCGCGCAGTGATCTTCAGACTTGGAAGGCTTATCGAATCAAAAGGTCCGGGTCTTATAATCCTGATCCCTGTAATCGATAAGATGGTACGGGTCAGCCTCCGGACGATTGCCCTCGACGTTCCACCTCAGGATATCATCACGAAGGACAATGTGTCGGTGAAAGTGAGCGCGGTGATCTATTTCAGAGTAATGGAGGCAAAAAAGGCTGTGGTGGAGGTCGAAGATTATCTGTTCGCGACCAGCCAGATGTCGCAAACGACGCTGCGCAGCGTGATCGGGCAGTCGGACCTGGATGAACTGCTTTCGGCGCGGGACAAGATCAACAAGGAGTTGCAGTCCATAATCGACAGCCACACGGAGCCCTGGGGCATAAAAGTGGCGAACGTGGAAGTGAAACAGATCGATCTTCCGGTCGAGATGCAGAGCGCCATGGCGCGCCAGGCAGAAGCCGAGAGAAATCGTCGGGCTAAGGTCATCAATGCTGAAGGAGAGTTCCAGGCTTCACAGAAGCTTGCCGACGCTGCGAAGGTTATCGGAGAATTCCCGACCGCGGTTCAGTTGAGGTTCCTCCAGACGATGTCTGAGATTGCGACCAAGAACAATACCACGACGTTTTTCCCGGTCCCGATAGATTTGCTGGCGCCTTTCCTGTCGAAGGATGATGATAAGAAAGCGGGAGCGAAGAAGTAGAGCAGGGATCCGGATTGCTAAGAAAAAGCCCCGCGAAGGCGGGGCTTTTTCATTTCTACCTTTGAGGGATCAAGACCAGCTTCCTGATTTCGTTACGTTTCCCTGATCGTCATATTCCCACCACTGGCCTGTGCCGCTTGACGTCCAGACGACTTTCAGGACAGGGTTTGTTCCGGTGGTGAACTGCTCAAGTGAGCCGCTGTTATCCTTGTTATTGACGAAGTCATATTTATTGGATTGAGCGCCGGTGGAATCGTAAGTCGTAATGTTTCCCGACAGGTTACCGCTGGGATCTGTCGTCCAGCTTACCTGTGCGAAAAGGGTTGTCGTGTTCTGGTTATATAAGGTCCAGTTGCCGTTCGATCCGCTCTCTGTCTCCGAACCCGTGAAGGCCGTCCAGCTGGTGTAAGACGTTCCCTGGTAGTTGCCGTTAATGACGTCTTTCCACTGGTACGTGGTGTCGCTCTGCGCGGCGCTGAAGGTAAGGGTGTATCCCGAGCCACTGATCGTCCATGTCCAGGTGTTGCCCGACTGTTTCGGAGTTCCTGCCTGAGTGAAGATCGCCGAGTATCCGGCCGATACACTGTTGAAAGTCGCAGCCAACCCGTTCACCGTCAGGGCACCGTAACTTGTGTCTGCCCCTGTAGCATTCGTTCCCGGTCCTTTGAAAACCGGAGCCGAGAGTTTGGGCGCGGTCGTTGAAGAAGCAGAAGTGGGGCTGGAACTCTTTGAGCAGCCGGCGAGCATCATCGCGACGGTTGCCAGGATTCCGGCAAGCTTTATCATTCTCGACATTATTTCCTCCTCATTAGTTTGTGCATCATTATCACTTGCCACAAATTTTCGATAAAAGTAAGGAGATCGCTCCTCTTTGGCAAGGGATTTTCGGCACATTATTTTTCCTTCATCGAAACAAGTGAAGCACGCAATTAGTTGCCTTGTAGACGGGTTAAAGCTAAATTGGACGCGGAGGAATTACACATGAAATGGCTCATATTGCTGTTAACTTTCGCTTCTTTCTCCATTGCCGCCGCACAGGAGATCAACGCTACTGTCACATTGAACTACGACGCCCTGAGCGGCACGGATAGAGAGAACGTAACGGATCTTGGACCCGCGATTCAGAATTACATCAACACGTACCAGTGGACAGGACAGGACTTCAGGGGGCCGAAGATACAGGTCACCATGAATATCTATCTCATGTCCGGATCAAACGGAGTTTATACCGCGCAGGCATTCGTAGGAAGCCAGCGGCCCATCTATAAGTCGAGCAGCGTTTCCCCGATGCTGCGCGTCATGGACAATGCGTGGCAATTTGCGTACACGAAAGGCCAGCCGCTTCTTCATGACCAGTTCCATTTCAACTCGCTCACCGGATTTATCGACTATTACGTGTATATGGTCCTGGGGTTCGATTACGACTCATACGACCCAATGGGCGGAACGAAGTATTTCCAGGATGCCTCGAACATAGTGGCGCAAGGTCAAAACTCGACCTATTCACAAGGATGGCAGCCGACATCATCCGGGAGTTACTCGAGGTATTCATTGGTCAACGAAGTTCTTTCCGGTAAATACGATGTTTTCAGAAAAGCGTTTTACGAATACGAATATAACGGGATAGATTTGCTAAGCACGCAGCGGGATAGCGCTCAGGCGACGATCGCGAAAGCGCTGAATGACATAGCAAACCTGGTTCTGCAGTCGGGGACGCGTAGTACCCTGATCAGAGTCTTCTTCGACGCTAAGTACCAGGAAATAGCAAACGCTCTTGTGGGATATCCTGATAAGGCAATCCTGCAGAAGCTTTCGATAGTAGATCAGGCACACCAGTCTACGTACGCCAAGTACCTTAATTGATCTGGTGACGGTGACCGGAGAGCCTTGGGGATATTTTGCCTGAGGCTCGCTTCATTTTCGGCTGTCGGTTCACCCCAGGACATATCTAACCATCGTATCAAAGCCTGACCCGCATTTTCTTTGCAGCTTCATTGAAAACGAAGGATAGAAGGCTTGCGCAATCCCAGGCACGTGGCATTTGCCGTGGTGATGCTGTTGTTCTCCTTTTGTTTGTCGAACCGGGCATTTGCCGGATTTGAAAGAAGGTTTCTCGGTACCCGCGCACTGGGTGCGTCGGGTGCGTTGACGGCATTCGGTGACGGCATGTGGTCGTTCTACTTCAATCCGGCCCGGACCGCAGAGATTGATCGGATCGACGCTTTCTATTCTCCCGCGATTTTCGGCCTGCAGGAGATAAAATCGACAGGCCTTTCTGTGGGGAGCAATTGTTTCGGAATAAACTACGTAACAGCGGTTCACACTTTTGGATTTGAACTCTATCGCGAAACAGTGCTCAGCCTCAATCTATCCATTCCTGTCTACGACTTCCTCTTCTTAGGCTCGAACGCGAATCTCAATCATCTATTCATAAAGGATTATGGGTCCGGCCTTGCACTCAGTATCGACGCAGGCGGGAGAGCGTTTGTGTCGGAGAATCTTGTCGCTGGTTTCAGCGTCACGAATCTCAATTCGTGTTCCATGACTCTTTCGAACGACCCTCTTCCCCAGGCCCTCGCCGCCGGTGCCGCTTATGTTTCAGAAAAACTGAATGTCGGTCTGGACTACTATAAAGAGCTCGGCTTCCCGTCGGCAGTAAGGATCGCTGCAGAGTACTCCCCGTTTACTTTTGTGACTTTCAGGACCGGCACTGCAAGCGGGGGAAATTCGTTCAATGCAGGGATGACGCTGAGACTTTCTTCTTTCGAAGTCGGATATGGCGGCATGTTTCACAGGATACTCGGGGCTACACATTCGTTCAGTATCTCATTTGATTTCGGCAACGATGGAAATTCTGAATTCGGACAAATACAAAAGTACAGGAAATCATTGAAGAGGAGATAATAGGAGACCGGATTAATTGCAACGGGGGAGACTGGTGTGCGCGAAATTGTTTTCTCGATATTTGTAATGTCGGCGTTCGGATCGGGCATTTGCCCTGCTCAGTCTGTCGAGGAAGAGGCCAGGGATGAAAACATACTCGAATCCGTGTTGACAAACTCGGATGACGTCGCCGACACATTTGTCCCAGTGGATATCAACGAGGCGTCGGAATTCGAACTCCTCTCGATACCCGAAATGAGTACCACATGTGCCGCATCAATCATTTCTTTCAGGAAGAAGAAGGGAATCATCCCCAGTCTGGACGATCTCTCGAATATAGATGGAATGACGCCTGAAATAATGTCGTCGCTCAGACGCCGGGCTGTGATCGAAATACGGAGGACGTTGCGCCTGAACTTGATGTCATACGCAAACCTTTCGCCTCAAAGATCGCCCCTCTTCGAGAAGGAATACGGGGAGAATGGCGTAATGAATTTCCAGAGTCTAAATGTCGCTTATGGAAGCGTTGAAGCCTTCGGTGTCACTGACAAGGATCCGGGAGAATCGAGTTATGCAGATTTCTACTCGTTGTCGCTTCGCACCGGCAACCTGTGGTTCTTGTCTGAAGTTGTAATAGGCGATTACACTCTGAGTCTGGGGAACGGCTTGTTGTTCTCGCGCGGCGGCATGATTTCAAAATCAGCAGGCGCAGTAACACCGCTCTTCAAGTCGCGTTCCTATTCGCTAAGACCTTATCATTCCAAGGGCGAAAACAAGTTCATGAGAGGAGTCGCATTCGAGTTGCCTGCCGGTCCGCTTCGGGTCACAGCATTCGGATCGAGCAAGAGTCTCTTCGCCATCGTCAACGATTCGGGTTCGGTCACGTCCGTTGACTATTCGGGACTGCACCTCGCCTCACAGGCTCCTCGTCAGAGACTCCTCGAGCAGATTGCCGGGGGAATCTTGCGCTTCGAGTCTCCTGAATTGAACGCAGGGATTTCCGGCGTGCTCTTCACTTACGACCGCAAATTTCAAGACGATTACCTGAACCGTTCGATGGCACTCGAGTATTTCACCAGGCTGCGGCTCGACGATGTCTCTTTTGCAGGCGAACTCCTTTATGACAAAGCGCTGTCATACGATGCCAACGTTGGTGTCGACAACGGCGATGCGAGGTTTGCTATCGGGTTGCGCGGACTGCGGTCGAAGATCCTTCAAAACTACGGCGGGCCTCTTTCAGAAAGCTTTCCGACCGCACTCGAGAGCGGCGTTTATGTCGGCACCACGATGCGCGCGACCGCTTTCCTGAGGTTCGGTTTCTATTACGACAGGTTTGCAATTAAATCGCGCACCGGCCAGCCCGAGCGCGATGGGGAAGAAATCTTCGCCGATTCGTACATAACCCTGTCGCGGAACAGAAGGGCTGATGGAGCGGGCACGCTTCTTTACGTTCGATACAAGTTCAAGACAAAAGAAGATTCATATATACCGGCGGCAGATTTTCCAGCAGCTTTGTCCGTGATCGCAGGCTCCAAACAGACTGTGAGATTGGATTTGAGGCACAAGTTTTCGGCGTCTTTCTCATTCAGGACCAGGATCGAGCGGAATTACCTGTCGTCGGGCGAGAAGGGCGAGCTCTTTATCGTCGATGCCGGTTGGGATCCCGGAAGAGTAGAGCTCGCAACAAGGCTCTGCTCCTATAGAACAGATTCGTACTCCGCGGCCTTCTACACCGTTGAGAAAGATCTTCCTCACGTAGCTGAGTTCACAGTTCTTTACGGGGACGGCGCCCGTCTATTTGTGATGGGAAGCTGGAAAGTCGACGGCTCGCTGACAGCCGGTATCAAGATTTCCCGGGATATATACAGCCGCAGCAGGGAGATTTCCGTCGGTTCATCTTCACGCCTGCTGCCTGGAACCACGGAGGTTAGTCTGGAATTAGGCTACAGCCTCGATTGAAACCGGCCGCCGCTGCACCGGTCATTGTGACAGTCTTTTCACGCCGACGAGGTGCGTACCGATGAAATTACCCGTGCTGTCGAAATCGAAGGCGAATCGGATTGCCGCCAGGTCGGCGCACGCATGACAGCCGTTCTTGAGCGAATACTCGACGATGAAGCGTTGCCCGCCGCCAGTCAACGGCTCATAAGCGGGCTGATTGAAAAGATACCTGTCCCCCGGCCAGACGGCGGCATCAGGAAAATCATTTACGATGTCAAGGTACGTGCTATCCATCTTCAGCAACGTTAGGTCGACATACTGAAAGTCGTCCACGTCGATCATGCCGGGTCGACCGTTAACGAGAGTCACTCCATAATTCTCATTCGCCCGGAAAGGGTAACACACGTATGCAATATCGACGGTCCCCGCGTTCACGAAGCGGCGCAAATATCCGGTCGTGTCCGTCAGTTCGGCGAAACGGAGCGCTTCCGGCGTTGCCCCCGATTCTCTCATCAGGTTCAGGAAGCAATCCTGGAATGCAACTCCCCCTAGCGAATCGCATCTCGAGTCGAGTGTCTGCCTGAAGTCGGCAGGCGGATGCCAGACTGCGGTGGAATCAAAACGCGAAGCTGCCGGCCCGGGATGGAATGACTGAGCATTTGCGATTACGCACATGAGGAGTACGAAGACGAAGCTTCCTGCTTCCAATTTATGCGGATCGTTTGTATTATTTAGCATTGATAATTGTTGCCTCACAGAAAACTAAACAACAAATTCTAACAAGTCAATCAGGATGGATCGGGGAGCAGAACCCGATCGCTAAATCTCGGAGAGTAATCAGGAAATGGATCAAAGGTATTCAGTTATGGTATTCGATCTTGGCAACGTGCTGCTGCCGTTCGATTACAAAGTAATCCTGGAGAAGCTGGAGAGAATCGAAAAGGGAATGGGTGAGAAGTTCGCGCAGTATTACAGGGACCATTACGACGTCCACAGGAAATATGAGCGCGGTGAAATATCGTCCGACCAGTTCACGGAGATTCTTCTTGGCGTACTCGATCATAAGTTGAGTAAAGAACAGCTCGTCAGGATCTATTCGGACATGTTCACAGTTAATGACGGCCTTGTTGCAGTGCTTCCGGTCCTCAAGAAGAACTACAAGCTTGTGCTTCTTTCAAACACGAACGATATCCATGAGCGGTACGGATGGCGCAAGAACGAGTTCCTGAACCTCTTCGATAAGCTCGTGCTGTCGCATAAGGTCGGTGCAGTGAAGCCCGAAGAGAAAATTTACCGCGCTGTCATGGAGTTCACTTGCGTCCCTCCGGCAGAGCATTTCTACATCGATGATATCGCCGAGTATGTGGCAGGCGGAAAGAAGATGGGATGGGATGCCGTCCAGTTCGTCGGCAACAGGGAGCTCTTTGCCGAATTCGACAAGCGGGGAATCAAATGGAAGAGCGCAGTCGGGCCGGTATCAGCCGACGGTGGAAAAGGCAGGGGTACGACGGATTGAAGCCGGCAGAACCATTCGTGGATCGTTGGATCGATAGAATATTGAAACGGCCGGGCGTTTATCCCGGCCGCGTATGATCGGCTTTCCTCTACTTTGTTCTCTTCTGTTCCTTCAGCATCCTGTCGAACTTCCTCCAGTCAAAATTCCACGGATCGGTCTTTCTGCCGGGAGCTATGTCCTTGTGTCCGAGGACATATTTAACGGGGTACTTGCTTTCGAGCCATGCGACAAGGGATGAAAGCGACTTGTACTGTGCCTCGGTGGGGGAATCGTGCGGCGTGTTTATCAGTTCGATCCCGATAGATACCGCGTTCACGTCCGTGACCCCGTTCGGAAGGCGGCTCTTTCCGGCCTGGTAGGCGATATTCCGGTTCCTCACGAGACGGTATATGGTTCCGTCCCGGGAGATGAGATAATGCGGACTCACGCCGTACTCCTTGTATTCGCGGATGACACCCGCGACGCTGAACGAATCTGCGGTCAGGGCATTGTATGAAGAGTGTATGATTATCGCCTCGACCTTACGGGGATGGTCGACTGCCGTGTAACCCCAGCTGAGTAGGTGGTTGATTATCTTCGGCTCGGGGAAGGGTGCCTTTGTCGTTTTGGCCTGAGGCGGTGCCATGAACAGTAAAAGAGCTATGAATGTATTGATCATCATTTTGTTTCCATCCGTTGATTTCTGATTTCGTCGGTGAATCTGTTTCCAATTCCAATGATATAAACGGCTGGGGAATAAAAAAAGCCGTCCCGAAAAGATCGGGACGGCATTGAATTGAGACAGGGTGTGTCTGAATCAGGAGCAGCCGCTCGTCGAACCGCAGTTCAGGCACTTGTAGCATGAGCCGCTTCGTATCATGATCGATCCGCATTCATGACACGGAGGAGCGTCCGCCTGTTCCTGGAAGACCTTCTTCTCGGTTTGTTCGAGCGTAATGCTGAACTCGCTCTTCTGCTCTGATCTGGGCTCGGCCGCTATTGAGTCGACCACAACCGATGCCGGCTGCTCTTCACGGGGAAGGAATTTCAATCCCATCCATCTGAATATGTAGTCGAGAACCGACTTCGCGATGGGTACTTCCTTGCTGTTCGTGAAGCCGGACGGCTCGAAGCGCATATGACTGAACTTGTCGACCAGCACTTTCAGGGGTACTCCATATTGGAGAGCGAGAGAGATTCCGGTGGCGAACCCGTCCATAAGGCCGCTTATCGTTGAGCCTTCCTTGGACATTGTTATGAATATCTCGCCGGGTGTGCCGTCCTCGTAAAGGCCGACAGTGATATAGCCTTCGTGACCGCTGATACTGAACTTGTGAGTCACGGCATTTCTCTCGTCCGGGAGCCTCCTTCTGCTCACGCGAGTCGCGGAGACCGACTTCTCTTCCTTCGAACCGTCTTCCTTCTTGGTGTTGAGAGGCTGTGTCCTCTTGGAGCCGTCGCGATAAACTGCGATGGCCTTGAGGCCCAGCTTCCAGGCTTCGACGTAGGCCTGCTCGATGTCTTCCACCGTGGCCTCGGTCGGAAGGTTGACGGTCTTGGATATTGCGCCGGAAAGAAATGGCTGCACCGCAGACATCATCTTGATGTGACCCATGTAATGGATGGAGCGGTCTCCGTTGACGGCCTTGAACGCGCAGTCGAAAACCGGAAGGTGCTTCTCTTTCAAATGCGGTGCGCCTTCGATTGTGCCGTTCTGGTCTATGTATTTGATGATCTCGTCTATCTGCCCGTCAGAGTATCCAAGGGTCTTCAGGGCGAGCGGGACGGTGTTGTTCACGATCTTCATGTATCCGCCGCCGACAAGCTTTTTATACTTCACGAGAGCTATATCAGGCTCGACACCGGTCGTGTCGCAATCCATCATGAACCCGATCGTTCCCGTCGGGGCCAGCACGGAAATCTGAGAATTGCGATATCCATATTCCTTGCCGATCGTAAGGGCGTCGTCCCAGACTGTCTTAGCCGACTCCAGGAGATAGTCCGGGGTCGCACTCGCCTTAATTTTATCGACATGCGCTCTGTGTTTTCTTATCACGCCGAGCATCGGTTCCCGGTTCATCTCGTATCCGTCGAACGGACCGATGGTCTTTGCGATAAGCGCGCTTTGTCTGTAGCCTTCGCCCGTCATGAGGGCCGTGATCGCGCCGGCATACGCTCTGCCGCCGTCGCTGTCGTAGGGGAGCCCGAGTGACATCAGTAGCGCGCCGAGATTGGCGTAACCGATGCCGAGCGGCCGGAAAGCGTGACTGTTCTTCTCGATGGACTTCGTAGGGTAGCTTGCGTTGCCGACGATTATTTCCTGGGCAGTGATCGTCAGTTCGACCGAATGCCGGAACGACTCGACGTCGAACGAGCCGTCTTCCTTCCGGTACTTCATCAGGTTGAGCGAAGCGAGGTTGCAGGCGCTGTCGTCCAGGAACATATATTCGCTGCACGGATTGGAGGCGTTGATCGGCGCAGTATTCGGGCAGGTATGCCAGCTGTTCACGGTGGTGTGGAACTGCATCCCGGGATCGCCGCTGATCCATGCGGCATCGGATATCTCGCGCATCAATTCGCGTGCGCGGTATGTTCCTGCCGGCTTTCCGTCACGGACGTTCTTCGTGTTCCATTCCTTGTCTTCGAGCACCGCCCGCATGAAATCGTCCGTCGCACGAACGCTGTGGTTGGCATTCTGGAATTGGACCGAATCGTAAGCACCACCCTGCACGTTGAAGCCCGGGTCGTATCCTGCCTCGATGAGCGCCCACGCTTTTTTCTCTTCGTCGGACTTGCTCTTTATGAACTCGAGGACGTCGGGGTGATCGGCGTTGAGTATCACCATCTTAGCTGCGCGGCGTGTCTTGCCGCCCGATTTGATAACGCCGGCAAAAGAATCGAATCCCCGAAGGAAAGACACGGGACCGGATGCCGTGCCGCCGCCCGAGAGTTTCTCCTTGGAGGAGCGGAGGCTCGAGAAATTCGTCCCTGTACCGCTTCCCCACTTGAAGAGCATCCCTTCGGTCTTGGCAAGATCGAGTATCGACTCCATCGTGTCCTTGACCGAGTTGATGAAGCAAGCCGAGCACTGAGGCCTCTCTTCTATACCGACATTGAACCAAACTGGGCTGTTGAATGCGACGTACTGGTTGGCCAGCAGGAATGTCAATTCATCATAGAATGCGGAGGCGTCTTCGCTGGAAGCGAAGTATCCGCCGCGGATTCCCCACTGCGTGAATGTGCGGGCTACTCGATCTACCAGCTGCTTCACGCTGCTCTCCCGGTCAGGCGTACCGAGCTGTCCGTGGAAATATTTGGACACAACCACGTTCGTGGCGGTCATGCTCCAGAAATCCGGAACTTCCACGTTATCTTGTTGAAATATTACTTCCCCTTTTTCATTCGAGATCAAAGCCGTTCTCAATTCCCATTTGATCTCGTCGAAGGGATGTACTCCTTTTTTCGTATACAGACGCCGCACTGTAAGGCCGCCCCACTTCGATTGCGCCTTAGTGTCCTCTGAAACGAAAGTATCAGTGTATCCCATTGACACTCCTCCCTTTTTATCTTGAAGAAATCGCCATTTTGGTGCATTCGGTAAGAGGACTTAAACTCGAAATGCAGATCCCAAAACGGTATATTTGCCAGATATGATTCGATTGAGCTCTACGCCCGATCCTCCGCCTCCATCTGGTGGAGAGTCGGTTTGCAAATTATCCTCAAGCATGAGGAAAGTCAAGGAATTTAGCTTGAGAATTGACTTCAACAAAAACTTTGTTTGGTGTTTTACGGCGATTTCCGGGAAGGCTTCGGAGCGCCCCTCAGAAATTGCTTCAGGAGCGGGACTTCGTATGTCGAACGCTGGTACCGAAGAGTCGTCAGTGTCCAAAATTGCACACCGCCTGATCCCACACATACCGCGCGGGCGCAAATATTATTGGGAGGAGTAACTTAGAAGATCCTCGACTGCACTCGCCATGTCGTTTGTGTTGTAAGGCTTCTGTAGAAGCCCGTCGGCGTGTTTCCCAAGTATGCTCTCAAGATCGGCAAGTTCGCTGTACCCCGTGCATATAAGCACTTTCGGCGGGTTCGGTGTTCGCTTAATTTCGATGCAGGTATCCTTCCCGCCCATCCCGGGCATGACCATATCCAGTATCACGAGTCGGATGTCGGGGTTGGATTTCAAGCGTTCAAGGGCTTGCGCACCGTCGCTGGCCGTCACGACGTTGTAACCATGTTCCAGGAGAATATCAGAGGCAAGCTGGCGAACACCCTCTTCATCATCGACGACCAGTATCTTTGTTCCTTCTCCGTAGGAGAACTGCGCTTCCCGCCGCGCTTCTGTGCCTTGTACTTGCTCGGTATAGCAGGGAAGGAATATCCGCACCTTTGATCCGCTTCCGGGCTTCGAATCCACACTGATGAATCCGTTATGGTGCTTCACTATGTTGAAAGCCATGCTCAGGCTTAGTCCCGTATATTTCTTCACTTTCTTTGTTGTGAAGAACGGTTCGAAAATCCTCCGCCTGATCGCATCGTCCATGCCAATTCCGTGATCTTCAACTTCAATGTAGCAGTGCGGTCCTCTCCTTACATATGATGGGGCAGATCCCGGAACATCTCCGATGCCTATCGAGCAAACAATAGTCCCGCCGCCTTCCATGGATTCTGCTGCATTGGTGAGGACAGACAAAATCACCTGCCGTATCTGAGAAGTGGCTACCCGCGAGAAGACCGGCCTGCTGAAAGGCACCGTAAGTATGGAGTATTTGTCGCTGCGTGTTTTCCTGAAATCGGCGCTAATCTCTCCGGCAAACTGATTAAGGTCTACGACTTCCAGGCTCTTCGCGTCGACCTGGGCGAATCCCAGGACTTCTTTCACGAGCTCCGTGGTCTTGCGGGAAGAATTTTCTATTATGTCGGCATAGTGGTATTCTTTTGACTCGACAGGGAGTTTCCTCTTGAGAAGGGAAGCGTACCCTGTTATGCTTCCTATTATGTTGTTCAGATCGTGAGTAAGGGAGGACGCCAGCTTTTCGAGCGTCTCGATCTTGTTCTCTTTGGCTGCAAAATCTTCGTAGAAATGTCTGTCGCTCGTATCCTGAACGGTGGTATAAAAGATCCTCAATGAGGGATCATACTGTAGGGCGAATTCGACGTCGCTTGTCCCGCGGCCCTTCTTCGCTTCCGCGGCGAACCTGACGAACTTTTCCTCCGATGCGGATGCGACGCCTGACAGCAGATCGTTAAAACGCTCGGCACTTTCGGCCGTCAGGTAATCTGCGACTCGCTTGCCTGCCAATGAATCGTCCTCGAACATCAACAGCGCGATCCTGTTGGCCGTACGTATTTTTCCATCCACGGATATCGTCATCAGCCCGAAAACCGAATTGTTGTAGAGTCTCTCGAGCGCCGAGCCCTGTTCCTTTGTTAAATCGAAGAGCTCGGCTGCCCGATATGCGGAATAAACGTGGATAATGTACGACATTATGATTTCGCGTGGAATGCTGTTCGAGATGGGAGCAGGGTGGTCGAAGATCACAAGCAAGTCTTTTCCCGGGACTACGACGCTCATCCATTTTTCCGCTAAGTGCGCAGTCAGGAATTCCCGGAACGATTCGCTGTTGTCGGTTTTCCGATTCGGAAATACCCTATCGATCGTAGTGTTCCAGAGCGCGTCAGTATCAGGGAGGTCGCCGACGAGTCTGGAAATCTCGATGGTGCCAAGCAATTTCGTCCCGGTAACCGTGTGATCGTCTTTCATCGCGAACGAGGTGAGGCGCGTACCTTTTTCCGGATCGACACTCTGGGCGAATACCACCGATCGCGTCCCAACCAGCGAATGTGCTCTCTTCAGCGCCAATGTCAGGATTTCGTCGCGGTCGAGAACCCCTGTCAATTCGGCAACGCTGTCGGAAAAAAGTTTGAGTATCTTCGTCTGTCCTTCGAGCTGTTTTGTTTTCTGCTTTACCCTGAGTCGAAGGAGCACCGTGAAGCCTCCAAGGGCAGCAACTATCAAAACCGCTATTATCAGGAAGAAGTCGATCTGTCCGGCATACCGATCGAAGAAGCTTTCAGGAAGAAGATGAATATCGGACGATGATCTCAGGAGAAGGTCGTTGCGGCCGGTGAAGGGTTTCTCGTAAGAAAATCTTGTCGAGATTCCCGTAAGTGAAACCTTTTCTCTATCATGGAACTGCGCGATATCCGTCTGCGGGTCCATCCTGAAATCCAGATAGGCGGTCGCGGTGTCCTTAGTCCGGCCGATGAAGTAAATCGACAACCCGTTAGGCTGGTATTTACTGGAGACGATGGTCCCGAAACAGCTGACAAGCATCCCGTGATAGGTGCCGTTACGGACTTGTTCCACAGTCGCTATGACGGGCCTTACTTTGACACCCCTCTTCAGAATGTCTATTCGCGGCGACTCTATTTCTTCCTGCCCGTAGTAAATGCCGAGATTCCCTGTCACCATTACGCTGTCGCCGATGAAAAGTGGTGGACCTTTGTATGTGTATTCGAAGAGTTGAATCCCTGCATCGTGGCTTTGTATGAACGACACCAAAGCGCCGTCGGTTCGCGCGGAGGGAACGGTGATGATTCCGGTCACCGTAACGGTTGTGTGCGTCTCCGCCGAGACATAACTCCTCGGAACCATACGAACGGCTTCATTTAGTGGCGTGATGTGTTTGACTGGCTGGGAGAAGAGTAAGATGGCAGAGACGATGAGACTCAAGTGGCTCAAGAAAGGCCTCTCCCGCCAAGTTCTTCACTCGTCAGGAGATTCAATACCGAATGAAGAAGTTCGGCAATCGACACAGGTTTGGCCAGCCAGTGGTCTGCCCGTGATCTTCTGAGACGTTCTACAGCGGCAGCGGAGAGGTTGCCTGATAGAACGAGAACCTTCAGCTGGTGAGTCGCCTTCCGGTTGCTGATGAGTTCGAGCACTTTGAAACCATCTATTCCAGGCATCATCAGATCCAGCAGAACGAGGTCCGGTTTGAATTCCCCAAGAAGTATCAGCGCCTCATAGCCGTCCTGGCTTATGGTAATCTCGCAGTTCTCGATTCGTTCGCGCAATACTTCGCGAGTCATCTCTGCATAACTCTCATCATCGTCGATGATCAGTATCTTCTTTCGATGTTCCCCCCGGAATTCGAAGTTGATATCCATGTTGTGCGCTTTCAGAAATTTTCTGAGATCAGACGGCCAAATTCTGAAATGCCCCCCCGGAGTGGTGTACGCTTTGAGCTTGCCAGCTCTGATCCAGTTGTTTATGGTCCTTGGTGTGACGCGGCAAATTTCGGCTGCTTGTCCGACAGCTAACGGTTTCGTCAGTGAGGTTTGGTGCGCCAGCATTTCCCGTTTTTCCTGATTTTCCTGATCTTCCAACTTTAACACTTTTGTCCCTTACTTCCAAAGAAAAACCGCCTATTCTCGTCGAAATCTGATCAACCCGCCGTTCGAGCCAAGTAACGACTCCACATTCAACCGTCGATCTCATCATTTGTGATACAGTCTGTCGACGTCTTCGATAAGACAGACAGATATGGCGTAAATCCGGTACGAGCACCGAAGAGTGTTTCGGTATTTCGACTTGATTTTTCCCGCGGGCAAAGCTATATTTCGGATAGAAATGTCTGATATATGTCTCTGATATTCAGCCGGCAATGTGAATACGCGCTCCAGGCGGTCCTATATATGTCTGCGCAGGGAGAGAACAAGTTCACGAACATAATAGAGATGAGTCAACGGCTTGAAATCCCGATGCCGTTCCTCGGCAAGACGCTCCAGCTCCTTGTTCAACACAACGTGCTTCAATCACAGAAGGGACCGCGCGGAGGATTCAAGCTCGCGAAATCCCCGAATGAGATCGCGCTTTTCCACGTTGTCGATGCCATAGACGGGACCGACTTTCTTACCTCGTGCGTCCTCGGTTTTCCCGAATGCTCCAGCAAGAATCCATGCCCGGTCCATTCAGAATGGGGAATGCTGCGGGACCGCGTTTATCAGATGCTTGCCAACAAGACGATCGCCGACATCTCAAAGGAAATCACCGGCAGCAAACAGCTTCGGACAAAATTGAGGCTTCCGTAATTTTTATGGACTTATATAGGACAAAATTATCCGAAACTCACGTCCTTCCTGTCACAACCGTTAGGCTCAAGGATGGAAGGCAAATCAAGAAGATCACCGACAAGAGCTTCCTGAAAAGAAAAGGACCCGACATCAGGGGATATGTCCAGCTGTTTTTCCTCCTAATTACAATCTGGATCGGAGTGGATTTCTATCTCTTCATAAGAGCGCTCGCGAATGGAGGGCCTTCGACCGTGATGCGTCCTCCCGGAGTGGAAGGCTTCCTACCTATCAGCGCGCTGATGAGCGTGAGGTATTTTATCCTGACAGGAATAGTAAATCACATCCATCCGGCAGGCTTCTTCATTTTCGTGGCGGTCATACTCGTTTCCTTATTCATGAAGAAGGGGTTCTGCAGCTGGATCTGTCCGGTGGGATTCATTTCAGAGTCGCTTTACGAATTCGGCGCGAAACTGTTCGGAAGAAACTTCGCTCTCCCCAAATGGGTCGACGTCCCGCTTCGCTCGCTCAAGTATATCCTGCTTGGCTTCTTCTTCTTTTCAGTCTCTGTCCTTTCGGCAGAGGAGCTCGGTTCCTTCCTTCATTCCGATTTCAACAAGGTCGCCGATATTAAGATGTACATGTTCTTTGCCAACATCTCGACATTTTCGCTGGTGATAATCGGTCTTTTGATTGTGCTCTCTTTGTTCTACAAGAATTTCTGGTGCCGTTACGCCTGCCCATACGGCGCTCTTCTCGGAATCGCGAGCCTCGTTAGTCCGCTGAAAATAAGGAGGGTGGAGGAGTCGTGCATCGATTGCGGTCTATGCTCACAGGCCTGCCCGTCTGGCCTTCCTGTAGACAAGCTTGGCTCGGTGAGTTCCGCAGAGTGCAACGCGTGCTATTCCTGCGTCGAAGCGTGCCCGGTCAGGAACACTCTGAATATGTCGGTCCGATCGGGCAGGAGAGGGTTATCTCAAAGACAATACGCCATGCTCCTTTTCGGAATCTATTTCGGCGTCGTGGGCGTCGCGGTGCTGGTGGGACTCTGGCGGAATTCAATATCTTTTAATGAGTATTTGATCCTGTTCAGGAATCTCGGTGCGATAAGCCATGCCTTCTGAAGAGCGTTCCGTTCAACCTATCGAGCGTTTGAAGTGGGAGCATGCGAGGATTCTCGACGAAGTAAGAAGCCTTTGTCTCGAAGAAGGAGACACTCACGCGAGTTCTCCGGTCATGGACAGCAAAATCTCCGCCGTGTTCAGGTTTCTCGAACTGCACCAGGAAGCCGAAGAGAGATTTCTCCTCCCGCTTGTTTCGCGCCTGGACGATGGATCGTTTGACGGGATCCGCAGGCAGCACCTCGATTTTCTCCGTTCATCGGATGTGCTACTGGCGGCTGGGCCGTCGGATAATTCGGGAACGCGTGCAAGCCTTCTGACTGTTCTTAGAGAGGATCTCGAAAAACATTTTTTGCTGGAAGAGAAAAGGATATTCGACTGCTCGGCCGGGATTCTCTCGCCCGCACAGGCCGATATCCTGCGTATCAACTTCGCTTCGCGGAAAGGCGTCGATCTATGACTCTCAAAGAATTCATACCTAGGGAACACGGCGCATGGGCAATGTGGATAGTCCCCATGCTGTCGGGTGCAATCGCCACGCGGTTTTCAGGATGGTTCTTCGATTTCTTCCTCGCTTTTGCGCTCCTTTATATAGTACACCATCCTATAGTCAGGATTGTGAAGCGGAAAAAGACGCCGGACTGGAGCGAATTCCGGCAGGTGGCAGGACTGGCTCTCCCGGCATTTTTGATGGGAGTGGCCCCCGTGGTCCTCGCCGGACGCGTTTGGCTGATCGTATTCGGCGTGGCCGAACTTGTTCTCTTCACTCTGAGCGTGAAAAATTTTCTCGACAGGGAACAGCGGTCTTTCATCAATGAATTGGCGATCGTTGCCGCGCTTACACTGACCGCACCTGCCGCTTATTACGTCGTATCGGGAGAACTTAATTCGAGAGCCGCAGAACTCTTCCTGGTGAATTTCCTTTTCTTCGGGAGCAGCGTCTTCTACGTGAAGATGAGAATCGAGTTCCTGAAAAGCAAAGGGAAGTGGGAAGGTGAGGCTAAGAAGGCACTTGCCATGTCGCTGGTATACCATCTCTTTCTCGTGGCGATTCTGATATGGGCGGCCGCGTTGAACTTGCTTAATCCGTGGCTCCTCCTGGGATTCATACCGATGCTGGTGCAAGTGATCGGCGGAACTCTCTCGGCTAAGACGAAGATGAGCTTTTCGAGGCTTGGCGTTGCCTTGGTGTTCGAGTCCGTAGTGTTCCTCGGTGTGCTCGGGGTTTTCTTCAGGTAGTTTGAACAATCAGGCGGCGCGCAAACTGCCGCGCCGCCGTCATTTCTCAGAAGCCTATTCCGTCGTGATCGTCAATTCGTGTTTCTGAACCACATATTCGTCGTACGGAGCGAAGTACGCCTCCTTAATGACAGGAGACTCATTTCCGTTTGCACCCGGCCGGACGACGAACGTGACCGAATTCTCTCCGTTTATGTTGAGCCAGCCGTCGGGCAGATAGAAATCCTCCTGCGGGCCGCGTGAAGAGTACCTTCCGAGGAGCCGCCCGTTGATCCATATCTGAGCACTTCCGTCCGATATGAAGTGGAGCCTCCACGGGATTATCCAACCGGGCTTCGCGGGTAGAGTGAAATTTCCCCTGTACCATGTTATGCCGTCCTGCGATCGCACGGCTGCCCAGTTCTTCGAGGTTTTCCAGCTTGAGTCCTTGAAGCCGGACTCATCCCAGCCGGCGAGGGCACCGTCGAGCGAGTGATGGATCCGCATTTCGGCTTTCAGCGGGACCGAACTTCCCCATTTGAAGACCACAGGCTTCCAGATGCCTCCTCCTCCGCCCTTGTTCTCGACATACACCGCAATCGTGTTGTCTCCCGGCTTCGCGAGCCCGCCAAGCTGTATACTAAACGGGGTGTCGTATCCCTTGTTTGTAACGGCGAGCTTTCCGTTGATGTATACGAGCGCGTTATCGTCGACGGCTTCGAACTTCAGAGTGGCGTGCTCGCTGAGCGCCTCAGCACTCACTTTCAAATGCGTCCTGAACCACCATCCCTGGTCGGGCTGTATGAACGGCTGGTTGCCGCTCCCAACCGTGACTGTGCTCCACTGTCCGTCGTTGTAGGAATCCGAGGCTTCGCGTGGGTCGTTGCCCGGGACGGGCGAAGGCGTCGGCGCATGTTTCCATGTGTCGAGACGTTCGACCCCCGCCGCTTGCGAGAACGAGATCGACTTGAGTCCCTTAAGTTCTTCCATGTTCCCGCCGTTTGGCCATCCCTGGTTTTCATAAATGACTTCGATCGAATGGGTTCCCGCGGGAATCTTCTTCGTTGAAATGTTTTCCTTGCCTGTTCCTGTAAGACCCGGAACGGCCTTTCCATCTATCAGCACGGAATGCCAATCGTCGAAGTAATAATCGGTCTTCAGGAACCCATCTGCGTCCGTCGAGAACTTCCCGGAGTAAACGGTGTAGCCGCTCTCGTAATCTCCCTTCGTTTCCAGCGGTGCGAGCGTATCTCCGGACGACTCCAGCTGCATCCAGTCGGATGCCTGTGGCGCGTCCGCATCTGCCTTTGCATGAACATTCCCGATCAGGATCTTCGGCAGATTTAACGGAGAAGTTTTCAAAGAGAATTTCATGAGCGCCGGCCGTCCTTCGACGCTGGTCTTAATCCGCTTTCCATCAACCGAGACCGAGGCGACTTTATCAGATGCGAGAAGCGAAAACGAATCGACCCCCGGCCTGGTTTGGATACTGATCTCAGTCGTCTTTCCGGTTGTTCCCTTGTCGAGCGCGAAGTAGGTATCGGACACAAGGGAGACCGATCCGGACGGGGTCTCGAACGATCTTGATCGGGCCGCTCTCTCCTCAGTCGTAAGGAGGACATACACTCCGTCCCAGTTGAAGAGCTGGTCCGCATCCCTGATCTCCTCCGTGCACATGCTGGAGCCCGCGTAAATGGTCGCCTCATCTCCGGGATTGCCGTAGGCGACGATGAGAGGCTTACCGTCATATTCGGATATCGCGGACACGGGAACGTTGGTGTAAAAGAGAGTTCCGCCGCCGGGGAGCGGAAGGTCGACCGGGAGCATGTACGCGGCTTTAGGGGGAAGCTTGACATTCATTGTTACGGCAGAACCGATAGGAGGCCTGAAGTGCACTTTAGCTTCGGCTGTCCTGTCATTTTTGTTCCAGACAAACAGAAAGCCCGCCTGGCCGTCTGAGCGAAGGACGGCATCTACATTCGGCGTCTCGCTCTCGGCGCCGTCCCTGACTTCGTGCGCGGCGATGAGATGGGAGCCCTCGATCTTTATGAAATCGCCGATCAGTTTCACCGCCCTGTATTTTGCCCATAGGCCGCCCGGTTCCGAGATCGGCGCTGTGTAATCGTAACTTGTTGTTTTGTCCTTCGATCCCCAGTAGCCGAAATTCGTGCCGCCATATAGCATGTAGTAGTTGATTGCCTTCAATCCATGCGCGATGACGTAATCGGTTAGTGCTGTGATCTGATCTGGTCCGAACTCTTTCACTCGTCTTACACTCTCGTCCCCTACGCTCGAGAACCAGCCTCCCTGCAGCTCCGTTATCATCGGCGGCGAGTCGGGCTCTTCGCGTTTCATTTCCTCGATTGCCGGCAGAGTGCTGCCGATGTTCCATCCGGGATAGAAATTGCAGGCGTCCATGATCTGGGAGAAGACCGAGTCGGAATTGTCGCGTGATTGACTCGTCCAACAGGTTATTATCGGAACGTCGATTCCGTTCTTCATGGCCGTCTCGTAAAGTGATTTCAGGTAAATGATCTTATCGCTGTCGGGAAGGCTGAAGTAGTTGTACTCGTTTTCGATCTGCATGAGAATTACGGGGCCGCCGTTTGTGATGAGATGGCGGCGGATGACGGGGAGGACCTCATCGTACCAGTATTTCGACCATTTGATGTCGGCGGGAGAGGCTGTCCTGAAACCGATATCTTTTCCTTCGAGCCAGTCGGGGAAGCCGCCGATGTTCCACTCCGCGCAAATGTATGGG
Source organism: Bacteroidota bacterium (assembly GCA_021811615.1). Lineage (GTDB taxonomy): Bacteria > Bacteroidota > Ignavibacteria > Kryptoniales > JAKASW01 > JAKASW01. Next base: position 37,724 of record JAJZNW010000089.1, on the reverse strand, counting down.
CCGGGCCTGATGATTACATAGAGTCCCTCTTTCTTACAGTCGTCCAGGAATTTTACGAGCTGTGCGAAGTCGGGATGTCCCTCGGTGCGCTCGTGCCAGTTCCACGGCACGTAAGTCTCGACGGTGTTGAAGCCCGCCGCCTTGATCTTTTCGAGGCGGTCCATCCACTCCGAAGGATCGCACCTGAAGTAGTGAAAGCTCCCGCTGTAGACGAATACCGGCTTGCCATGGACGATGAAGCCGTCGTGGTCATAGCGGATGATATCGGGATGGGAAAACCGGACGGGGATCGTGATGCCGCTTTCCCCTTTGGGGATGCCGCCGAAAGCGAGTGCGGCAAGCAGGATTGACAGGAAAATAGTGAAAGCTTTGAGTGATTTCATTTGACTCTCCTTGCTCTGCGTTCCACTAGGTTAAACAGACGGCGCCTCTTATTCAAGCTTTGAGCGGTATTTGGGATTCCCTCCGGCGGTTGTTAAATTAGCTCTCGCAAACCACCCTAATTGGAGTTTAACTGAATGAGTTTACTTGTCGTCGGGTCGATTGCGCTCGACACCATCGAAACCCCCTTCGGCCGCGCGGATATGGTCGTGGGAGGAAGCGCCGTCTATATTTCTGCGGCCGCATCGTACTTCACGGCCCCGATCCGCATCGTAGGTGTCGTCGGGAGCGATTTCCCGAAATCCGAGATCGAATTCCTCGAATCGCGCGGCATCGACACCGCCGGCATCCAGGTAGTGAAAGGCGGGAAGACCTTTCACTGGAGCGGCCGTTACCATTACGATCTCAACGAACGCGACACGCTCGAGACTAATCTTAATGTCTTTGAAAAATTCGATCCCGTCCTTCCCGAGGCTTACAAGAAGAGCAGGTATGTCCTGCTCGGCAACATCGATCCGGTTCTCCAGCGACGGGTCATCGAATCGATGGAGCAGAAGCCGGAGCTCGTGATTTGCGACACGATGAATTTCTGGATAGAAGGCAAGCGTGACGAGCTGCTGAGAACTTTGAAGCTTGTCGATGTCATAATAGTGAACGACTCGGAAGCGAGGCTGCTTTCCGCGGAACCGAACCTGGTCAAGGCAGCGAAGAAAATCATGCAGATGGGTCCGCGGATCGTGATAATCAAGAAGGGCGAGCACGGTGCGCTTCTGTTCACCGGCGGAACGGTCTTCTCCGCTCCGGCTTTCCCGCTCGAATATATATATGATCCCACAGGAGCCGGCGATACGTTTGCCGGCGGCTTCATCGGACACCTTGCCCGAACTGAAGACTTCTCCGATGAGAACCTCAGGCGTGCCGTGATCTACGGGAGCGTCATGGCTTCATTCTCGGTGGCGAAGTTCGGCATAGAAGCCTTAAAGGAATTATCTGACATCGAAATAATGGGGCGCTATCGTGACTTCATCGACTTATCAAGGTTCGAAGAATAGTTCTCAAGAAACCGGAACTCAACCGAAAGATTTACCCGACCCTATCAGGTGGGAGAATGGCGAGGCCGTAATAATCGACCAGACGCGTCTCCCGGTAGAAGAAAAATTCCTCCGATCGAAAAATTACCGCGACGTTTGCGAGTGGATCAAATCGCTTCGAATCCGGGGTGCACCCGCGATCGGTATAGCAGCCGCTTATGCCGCAGCGCTCGCCGCACTGGAGTTCGGATCGAGGGGTGAAATCGACGCGAGGCTGAATGGTGCCCTTCAGGAAATCAACGACACCAGGCCGACGGCCGTCAATATCCGTAATATCCTTGCCAGGCTGAGGAAGCTCGATATCCGGGGAAGAATCGTAGGCGAAGTCTTCGTCAGGGAAGCGCACAGCATCCTTGCCGAAGAGATAGACTCGTGCAGGAAGATAGGAAAGTTCGGACTCGAGCTTATTCCGGATAATGCGGTGATACTGACACACTGTCACACGGGCGGACTCGCTACCGGCGGGTACGGGACGGCGCTCGGGATGATACGCGCGGCGCACGAAGCGGGAAAGAAAGTCAAAGTATTTGCAGACGAGACGCGTCCGCTCCTCCAAGGTGCGAGACTGACCGCCTGGGAATTGAAAAAAATCGGAATCGACTTCAGGCTGATCGTCGACAGCGCGTCGGGGATCACGATGAAGAAGTTCAAGGTGGACCTCGTCGTCGTCGGCGCCGACAGGATCGCGGCGAACGGCGACACCGCGAACAAGATCGGGACATACAACCTTTCAGTTCTCTGCAAGGCGCGCAACATACCCTTCTATATTGCGGCTCCCGCTTCGAGTTTCGATCTATCGGCGAAGTCGGGTGACGACATTCCAATTGAAGAAAGAAACCCGGACGAGGTAACGCAGTTCCGCGACTGCCGCTCGGCACCGGAGGACATTTCCGTTTTCGCACCGGCGTTCGACGTCTCGCCCGCCGAGAACATCGCGGCGTTCATAACGGAGAGGGGAATAATCAGACCGCCATTCGTGAAGAACATAGCGAAGCTTATCGGGCGCTGAGCGCTTCTGGCAGCTCCGCGCCTGGAGGGGAGACGTACAGACTTGTTCCTTACCTTTCACTCTCCTCCACTCACCCTTCAATTCCGACATTTGCCTTTTTGATTTCTATATCACATACCCGGTTTGATTCATGCTCCGCCGTTAACTAATATTTTGCGTCAGCAGGCTGAACATGTCAGGAGGTCTTTTTCAGATGAGAAATGCTGTTCGGGTTGAAAGCCATTTGGATTTTCGACGGGCGGTCCAAAGCGTTTTCAATATTGCCCTTTCATCAGTTCTTACCACAGGATGCAAAAGCTGTACGTGTCCGGTCGGAGGAGGCGGGGGAATCGAGATCAGGGGGACGATTTCCGCGGGTCCGCTATCGAAACGCGCCGGACCAGGAGCGGAACAGAAGTGATGAGCGCGAAAATCGCGGTCGAGATCGGGGATGTCCAGAAGACGCTGATGCTTCCGATGTGGGGACGCGCGGTGGAGTCGGCCAGGAAGCGTCCACTTCTCGTAGACAGGGATGCCGTCGCCATAATGGAGAGCCTGGATTTCGACTTCAGCGGGATGGCCCGCAGGATGAGCCGGCTGACGCAAAAGGCATGGATCATGAGGAGCATCTGCGTGGACGAGGTGTTGAGAGATTTCCTCAGCAAATACCCGCGCGGGACTGTTGTGAACCTGGGCTGCGGTCTCGACACGACATTCAGCAGGGTGGACAACGGTGCCCTTATGTGGTACGACCTCGACCTGGCCGACGTTATCGAGCTGAGGCGGCGATTCATCCGGGAGGGAGAGAGAAGGCGTTTCATAGCCGCCTCGTTTCTCGACACCGGCTGGATGGACACGATACGTGTGAACAGCAACGTCATCTTCATAGCGGCCGGTCTCTTCTACTATTTCGACGAGCAGCAGGTGCGCGGCTACATGGTACGCCAGGCGGATCGCTTTCCCGGGAGCGGCCTGATGATGGATGTGGCATCACCTGCGGGCGTGAGGGCCGCCAACAGACTGGTGATCGAGCGGGGCGGCCTGGACGAGAAATCGCATCTGAGATGGGGGCTGGATGACCCGAAGACCATTCTTTCGTGGGACAGGAGATTTAGGCTGCTCGGAACCCACTTCTATTTCAGGAAGCGCGGTGTGCACCTTGGATTGGGGACGAGGCTCTACGGAATGATTTCCGATCTCATGAAGATCCAGTACATGCTTCACTTCCGACTTGGGGAGGAGCAGTGGCGATAGCGGCTTTATGACATTGCGGAACCATGTCAAGGTTTGAAACCTTGACATGGTCCATGAAAGGTTCGCGGATTCAGTTCCGAGCGGCAGCTTTTGCTTTATGCTCGGATTGCAGGATACCTCCCGCCCACGAAAGCTGCCTCGTTGCGACGTTCAGCCGGTTCCACACGTTAATGCCGGCGATGTGTACCAGCAGCTGCGCGAGCGCCTCCTCGCTGTAATGCTTAGCGGCTTCATCCCAAACATCGTCGGGAACAGGATCGCTTTTGTCGCTGAGCCTCGTCACTGATTCGGTCAAAGCGAGCGCTGCGCGTTCGGCGTCGGAAAAGAAAGGCGCATCGCGCCACGCCGCGACCGCGAAAAGCCGGTCGTCCGTCTCGTCCATCCTTTTCAGCGCATTCCCGTGCAGGCTCACGCAGACACTGCATCCGTTTATCTGGCTCGCCCGCATGTGAACCAGTTCGAGTATCTTCGGCGATACGCCACCATTTTCCACCGAAGCATTGAGCTCCTGAAGTGCCTTCAAAGCGCCCGGAAATATCTCGACTACATTTCTTGTTCGTGCTTTCATCACTTGTCTCCTCTCTTTGCCGTTTGTGCTTCGTTATTGCCTTTATGCATATGACGAACAATCTCCACAAATCAGGACAAGGAGAATCCAATACGAAATCGCGTTTCCGAATCAATTACGTTCCATGCTTTCGCTTGACATTTACAATTCTGCTTCATAAACTTCAGCAGTGCTTCGCATCAATTAACCCTTTCTGATTCAATTAACAACGGTTTCTCCAGAGGTGAATACTTCCAGGAGTCGACCGCTGTCACGTCCGGCGCATCCTGCATTCCGCAGAGGAGACGCCTACCCCACTGACGCACCTTGTGTCGAATAATAACTCATTCAAAACAAGACAAGGAGGTGTAACTTGAAATTCAGGAATCTGACTCTCGCGGCAATCATCATCCCGTTGTGTTTAGTAGCGGCAGGATGTGCCACCGGGGGAATGTTTGTGGCCGGAAACCTTACAGATGTCCAGCTGCAAAAAGGGAACTACAAGATACTCGCGCGCGGCGTGATGGGTGAAGCCACGGCGGGATATCTGCTCGGTGTTTCCATGCCAATGGGCATGACGACCAACACGTTTGCAGTAGCACGAGTGGACGGTACCGGGATGCTCTACAAAGAGGCGATGGACAATCTCTGGAAGAACTTCGAGTCTGCCCACGGCTCGGCGGAAGGGAAGAAGCTTGCATTGATCAATGTGCACTACGACTCTGAAGCGCTGAACCTCTTTTTCTACACGCAGCCCAGGGTTATCGTCAGGGCTGACGTTGTGGAGTTTACGGAATAGAAAGCGCTGATCTGTATTATTCTCACTCTTCGGCCTGGAGTCCGTCTTCTGCTCGTGGAGACGGACTCTTCCGAAGTATCCTGCATCTCCTGGGCCGATCCCGAAGCGACATCGATTGTCAGTCCCGGTTTCACGCAAGCGTTAGACGCGTTCCTTCAGGATAGACGGGTTCAGTTTTCGCCGGTTGAGCCGATAAATAGGAATAAAGGCTGGTTCCGACCCTACGATAGGAGATCCGATGACCTTAGATGTAATGCAATGGTTTCTTGTTCCTTATCTCACACAGGAGCAAAAAGAGAGGCTCGCCATGTCGGGCGATCCGGTGAGATATGGAACGATTTACCTGTCGCTCAGACAGGTTTTCGAGAACCATGTTACCGGGGAAATGGCTGAGTGTGGAGTTTACAAAGGGACTACGAGCAAGTTTCTTCATGAGATCTTTCCGGATCGCAAACTGTATTTGTTCGATACTTTCCGGGGTTTCGATCTCCGCGATTCCGGCGGAGCAGCGGACGACAGGTTCAACGATACATCCGAAGAGATCGTGCTTGAGAACATCGGGGATACCGGTAATATCGTCGTGAGGAAGGGATATTTTCCGGAAACCGCGGAAGGTTTGGAAGGCGAACGCTTCTGCTTTGTCATGATCGACTTCGACAAATACGAGCCGACACTGGCAGCGCTCAGGTTCTTCTACCCGCGAGTGAACAGCGGAGGGTTCATCTTCGTGCACGACTACAACAGCCCCGAATCGGGCTGGGCCTGTTCCAGGGCTTTGAATTCATTCCTCGCCGATAAACCGGAAAAGCCCGTTACAATACCGGATGCATGGGGGACAGCCCTCTTCAGGAAGATCTGACAGCTCCGAAGCAACTGCGGAAGTTTTCAGGGGACGGTCCGTTTACGGCTGCGGAGCTTCTTGAGACTCTGCCGGTGTATGCGATACTTTCAGGTTGAGGTAATCCATTACAATCCAGGCCGATCCGGCTATGGCGAAGTTCTCAGCGTTGGCCGCCCAGCTGATCATCTCGTGGGGGTACGCAAATGGTGCAGGGATCCAAATCAATAGTCCGAAAAGCACGATCATTGCGGTAAGCAGCCGGGATGCGGTGATGGCCCACCGTCCCGACAGCAAAGCGATCGCCGCAAGCGCGAAGGCTATGGTGGTCGCGATCGCCCAGAACATCTGACCGGGAGGTATCCATTTCGGGACGAGGCTTGCAGTACCGCGAAGATAGAAGAGCTGTTCGAGCGTGAAAGAAATGACGCAGATCCCGAAGCAGATATATCCTGCGCGGACCATTTTTGCCGTTAGTTTCGGATTGTTCTTTTCCGACAGCGCGAAAACGATTAACGCCCCCGAGACGAGTGAAAATTGCTCGAAGAAATTTCCCCAGCGGTCGTAGACCAGCGGCGTCGCGACGATGAACGGAACCCAGAGCAATGCAAATGCGAGATAGATAAAACCCAGCATGATCGCCCCGGCGCCTGCCGTTTTCTCCCATTGGATCGAAACGCCTCCGACGATTTCGAGAATGGCGACGATGCATGCAAAGGCTTCACGGTGCGGAACGCTGCCGAGGGCATTTATCTGCTGCCATGTGTTGAAGCTGCGCCAGTAAAGACCCGTGATCCCGAATGCAATTGCCGCCGCCCCGAATACATGCCGACCAAGTTTCATTTTCTTCATCTCATCGATCGTCCTCTAACTCGTGAAGGCTGAGACCATCGATGTGTATGCGCGTAGGTTTTGATCGTCCGTCCATTGGAAACCGGCTCATGATATCCTCTCAACATCCATGGTCCTGTCATCAGTTCCGGGCGCCCCTTTGTTGGGACTGGCTACAACTCCTTATCTACAATGGATAACCATAGGCTGCTCCCCGCCCGCGACGACTATAGATGTATCCTTATCGCCGTCGTTAGATCGAGGCCGGAGAAATTGATCGAGTGGTACTCCAGTATCTTGGTGGAATTGTCGTATGGATTGCTGTAAAAAGTCTCCGGCATATTTACACTCCCCGGTATCATGTTGCCGCCGAGTCCGAGCTGGAGAGAGAATGTTTTGGATAAATAGTAATCATAGCTGACTCGCAGGACGAAACCCAGAGTATTATTTGACTGGCTGATTACGGTCGGGAATTGATTCACGCCGGTGTAGGAAAAAGTCGAGATACTCCCGCGGACATTCATGACATTGTAGCTGAAACCTGCTGTTATGGAGATTTCCGAGCGAGTCGCAAGGGATATATCGACCGGTGAGGGGACATACGTGCATATGATAGCGTAAGACTGCGCGTGTGTATTTTCGGTTTCCCGATCGCGGCCGCTGATTTCATTGATGGGATTACTGCTCCAGGACAGACCTAATCGGAGGTTCTCGGAGATATTATACTCGGCGGAGAGATCCCAGAAGACAGGAGTCCCATTATCGGTTGGATAGGTGACCGGCCCGAACCAGCCGTCGACTGTACCGCCAAAGCTGGAGCTGTTGAAAGCGTCCTTCATGTTCCCAGCTTCCGGACCGGCCAGGCGAAGTCCGCCGCCGACGGACAAGTGAAACTTTTTGGCGGATGGCTCCTGAAGCCTTGTCACGTTCAACGGGATCGGCTCGACGCGCCGTGCATCGTATGCGCCGGTATCATCAGGAATCTTCACGGACTTGTAAAGCGCGACCTCTCTCAACTTCGGGAGAGCAATGAGGTATCTCCCCACGTCCCCGTTTATGACCAAGTCGTCGTCTAATCCCTGTGAAGCGCCGATGATACCACCTACTATTGCTCCCACAACTCCCAAAGGCACCCCGATAAGGAACGCCTTCGCAGCGGCGGTGAAACGGAAGAAGCCCGACTTCTCGTCACCCGAGGCCAGGCCGATGATGGCTCCCGTGCCGGCTCCCGCAAGGAAGCCATAGCCGAGTCCGGATCCGAAGTGCGACTCTCTCGGGATAACGATGCGGTTAATTTCGTTCGGGGTAAAACGCTCTCGATAACTGTCGACTTTTGCAGGATAGTACGGTCCTCCGTTTCGCCGGACTGTGAGGCCAGCGCTATCCGCAAAAATGACTTTGCAGGTGTCGGATTGGCTGTGGGTAGTAGATAATATTATATCCTGCCCATCTGCACCGGATCCAATCAGCGAGATGAATAGAAGTATGGCTCCGATTTTCCAGGCTGACAATGTCATTCGCATCCTTCGATCCTCCTTGTTGCTTTCGCGGAAATTTTCCGTGTGTAACATAATCAAGGAACGGGAAGCGGATGTCATGAAGATGTAAGAAAGATGTTGCCGAAGTTCGAGCCTTAAGCATGTCCTTCCGACTAAAATCACTTCCTGCCATCCGGCGGGGGAATCTGATTTTGCATTCAAATCTACCGGGCAAGTTGCCATTCGGTACGGCTGCGATGGAGATCGGTGTAATCCAGGTCTAAGTCGGTTCAACGGCGTCCCGGATGTTTACTCGGTATTCGAAGCGGGCCCGCGAACACTTTTCTATCATTCCCTTTTGCGCCATCCCTGTCTTAAATTGAATCGTGTCAATCGAAAAAACCGAAGCAGTCGTCCTCCGCGCAGTCAATTTCCGCGATACGTCGAAGATCGTAACGTTTTATACGAAGCGTTACGGCAAGATGAGCGCTATCGCCAAAGGAGCACGCAACCCGAAGAGCAAATTCGGATCGCTCCTCCAGCCGCTCAATTATCTCCAGATAGTATTTTACCGCCGGGAGAACCGTCAACTTCAGACGGTATCATCGAGCGAGTTCGTGAAATATTTCAAGTCGCTCACCAGCGACGTCGACCGCTTTTCCATTTCAATGTCTCTAATCGAAATCATCAACAAGGTGATGCACGACGAGGAGGAGAACGAGACGGTTTTCAGTCTCCTCGCAGAGTCGCTTATTGCTCTCGACACTCCGGGGACATTTCCGCGAAATACATTTGCTCACTTCGCGCTCAACCTCGCGATCGGGCTGGGATTTACGCCGGATTTCAGCCGATGTCTTATTTGCAGGAATGCGATCGACCTTGAGAGAGAAAAGAAAGTTTACTATGTTATCGAAAAGGGCGGCCCTGTATGCGAGAAGTGTTCAGCAAATCTTAACGAGGGCTTTCTTCTCTCTGATTCCGCCCTTTTGGTCTTGCAGAGTTTCGTTCGACTTAGTCCGGCAGCCGCAGCCAAATCCGAAATAGAGCCTGGACTCCGGAACGAGCTCGCAAATTTCTCGTTCGTTTATCTCAAGAGACATCTTGACACGCTGAAGGAGATCAAGTCGCTGAGGTTTCTCGCGGCGACACCGCAGGAAATAGCCCGGTAAGGTCCCGGGTTCGTTTCACGCAAAGCTCTCGGAGGCGCCAGGAAGGAATGGGAAACAGGTGTCACGACCGCAACTGTCGCAAAAGAGAGATATGAACATGTTTTCGTGAGGATCCGGGAGCGCATCGGTCTGGCGGCAGGCACTATTGTTCTTTGCGCAAATTATGTCTTTCCGGGAGACGAATGGCTTAGCGGTCATTGCATTACAATTTTCAGATGCTACAAACGGGTTCACAAAAGATCAGGAGGAAATAAATATGGGCAAGCGAACGATAATCGGCGCGGCGCTGCTGGTTATGGTCGGAGTCGTGTTCGGGGCACTTCTAGTAATGAGCTTCAACGGTGTCGGCGAAACGTTCGGCTATACGGGGAGGGAAGTTAGACTCGGCGGACCGGCGCCGATACAGTCTTCGAACGTTGGGATGAGCATGCTTTCCATGCAGAACGCATTCATCGAGATTTCTAAGGCGGTCACTCCGGCCGTCGTCAGCGTGACGGTCACATCCACACCGAAGAGCAGGATGCCGGACCTTCCCTTTTTCCATGACTTCCAGTTCAATATTCCGAATCCACAGCCGGAGAAGGGAATGGGATCGGGCGTCATTGTGACTTCCGACGGTTATATAGTTACGAACAACCACGTTGTCGAGGATGCCGACAAGAACGGGATAAAGGTAAAGCTATACGACAAGCGGGAGTTCCAGGCGCAGCTCGTTGGCAGGGATCCGACCACGGATGTCGCGGTGATTAAGATCAGCGCCACAGGTCTTCCCGTGGCGTCGATCGGAAACTCGGACAGCATCGAGGTCGGGCAGTGGGTGCTCGCGATCGGTAACCCGCTCGGTTTGACGTCGACCGTCACCGCCGGGATAGTCAGCGCGCTCGGGAGGGACATCGATGTCTCCGCCGACAGGTGGGGAATACGCAACTTCATCCAGACAGACGCAGCGATCAATCCGGGCAACAGCGGCGGCGCACTGGTAGACATTCGAGGGCAGGTCATCGGTATCAATTCCATGATTGCCACGCGGACCGGATATAATGAGGGCTACGGCTTTGCCATACCGATCAATCTTGTGAGGAAAGTAACCGAGGACCTTATCGCATACGGGAAGGTAAGGCGCCCGATGCTCGGCGTGCAGCTGAAGCCGACGATCGACGAGACCGACGCCCGCGCGCTCGGCCTGCCGAAACCGGAAGGCGTGCTTATCCAGGATGTGGTTGCAGGGAGTCCGGCAGAGGCCGCCGGCGTCAAGGCGGGCGACGTAATACTCACTGTCAACGGAAAAGAAGTGGATGCGGCCAACGAAATACAGACGCTCATTGCAGAGATGCAGCCGGGCGAAGTCGTTACACTCGGCATCTTCCGGGGCGGCAAGAACATCTCCAGGAAGGTCACGCTTGCCGAAGTTTCATCGAGAGACCTTGCGAGCGGGGGCGGAAACGGCCAGCCGGAGACCGCTCAGCCGGACAGGTCGGGCAGAACCGACATCGCTAAACTCGGAATAGCGGTCATGCCGCTTGATCAGAAGACGATGAAAGAAGCGGGCACGGACCACGGCGTCCTCGTCGCGAGCGTGACCCCCGGAGGACCGGCAGCGGAACGGACACTTCTCAAGAACGATATCATTACGGCGATCGATCATGAGAAGGTGAACTCACCCACCGATCTAGCAAACGCTCTCAAAGACAAGCAAAGCGGTGACGCTATAATGCTGAGGGTCCTGTCGAAACAGGGAAACTCATATATATCGAGATTCGTCGCCGTCCAGATCGGCGGGTGAAGAAAGCCAGGATACCTTGTGAAGGTGGCCGGGAACTACCCGGTAACCTTCGCAAAGTATCGAGGACGCTTTCATTTTAGATTCTTCTTTATGACATTGTTAGCACTATGAAAGAAAAAGAAGACACACTCAACAAGCCCTACGTAGTCGAATATTATTACAAGACTCGATGGGGATACGCCGACGAATTCGTCAGGCTATACAAGAAAAACCACGAACCCATCCTGAAGAAGCAAATCGAGATGGGAAGGATTCTGAGGCTTTCCCTCGTGCGTCCGAGGCTTCATGCCACGGAGGACGGGCGATGGGACTTCAGGGTGACCATCGTCTGGAAGAACATCCAGATGACCGACGACGGTTTCGACGAGCATAAGCTCGCCGTCGAAATGTTCCCCGACCAGGAGACTTTCAGGAAAGAGGAACAGAGGCGGTTCGAAATACTCGCCGGACATTGGGACCTACCGGTGGTCGAGATGGAATCCGGAGAGTAAACGGCAGGACTCCGACGGACCGGCCGGTCTTGCGGACGGTTGACATACGAGTGATCGCTGAGATTCTCTCATAAACCCGGAAGGTATGTTATGAGAAAGATTTGTCTCTCCTTGTCGGCCGCAACAATGTGCTTTCTTTTATCCTCCGTCTTTTTACCGGTGAAGGATGAGCCGTCATCGGCAAAGCAGGATTCGTCATGGTATTCAATCGACAACTGCGTCAACACCTTCAACCCTGCGGAAATCGAATCTACAAATGCAGGATACCAGTACTGGTTTGCGGACAAGAAATTCGCTGATGGAAAAACGGTGAAGCTTAGCGTGGTCCGTCCACGCGAGGGCGCTCATCCTCCGCACCATCACGCCGAAGATGAATTCTTTTTTATCCTGGAAGGAAAGGCGGAGTTCTATCTTAACGGGAAAACTAAAATCGCCGGCCAATATACGAGTCTCTACTGTCCTTCGAATGTGGACCATGGCATCAGGAATGCCGGAGATACGGAGTTGAAGTATCTTGTCATCAAGAAATACAAAACGCCGTGAAGGGAACCCGTGTGCCTGAGAATGATAAAAATCGGGACAGCGATTCTTTTCCTCTCGGCCGTTGCACTGGCGCAGGATCTTACTGAAAATGACGCGGACGGGACGATCTATGTCTCTGATTTCTACGATAGTGCCGACCATTGGTATAACGTTCACGACGAGGATCACGTCATCGATCCGCTTCCCGGGCGGAAACGTTATGCTCCATCCGATGTGAGAGAGATTGCGGACAACATACTTCTCTACCAGAAGACAAACGGAGGCTGGCCGAAAAACTACGACATGCTTGCAGTTCTGACGGCCGAACAGAAGAGCAGACTGGCAGCATCGAAGAACCTGTCCAATACGACTTTCGACAACAGAGCGACACATTCTCAAGTCGAGTATCTGGCCAAGGCTTACACGCTTACGAAAGATCGGAGATACAAGGAGGCCTGTCTAAAGGGGATAAAGTTCATACTAAAGGCTCAGTATCCTAACGGTGGTTGGCCTCAATTTTATCCGCTCAGAAAAGACTACAGCCGGTACATCACGTTCAACGACGGCGTCATGACCGGCGTTTTGCGGGTCCTTCATCATATCGTTGAAGGGAGACCATACTACTCGTTTGTCGAGGGAGCGCTGCGTGAGAGAGTAGACTCGGCGTTTGACAAAGGGATCGAATGCGTGTTGAATTGCCAGATTAGGGAGAACGGCAGGCTCACTGCATGGTGCCAGCAGCACGATAACGTCACTCTGGAACCGCGCTGGGCGAGGACCTTCGAACCACCGTCCGTCTGCGCTTTCGAGAGTTCGGATATCGTCATGCTCCTCATGAATATCGATCATCCCGAAAAACGCGTGATAGCCTCCATTCAATCCGCGATACGTTGGTTTCGGGATTCAAGAATATACGGGATACGAGTCGACTCAGTGCCGGGATCTCGCGCATCGTACCGGTACCACGATGCGGACTTCGACGTCGTTGTCGTGGAAGATGCCGATGCGCCGCCCATCTGGGCGCGTTACTATGAGATCGGTACGAACGTGCCTCTGTTCTGCAACCGGGGCCGCCATGTTGTCTACTCGCTCGACCGTGTCAACCGCGAGCGGAGAACGGGATACAAATGGTACGGCTACGAGCCGAACCGGCCGCTGGAAACGTATCAGGCGTGGGAAAAAAATGGACGATCGCCAGGTAAGAATTGAAGTAACGCGATCCTGAAAACATGAAATTGCTGAGCCGGCGAAACTTCCGTGTTTGCAAACTCACCCCCGATCCCCTCTCTTCAAAAAAGGGAGGTAACAAAGTAGGTGGGTCGGTTCCAATAGAAAAGGAAAGACAGGATGAAACTAATCGGTCCGATTGCAGGCCTGCTGGCGCTTTTATCGGCGGCACCTTCCTTTGCGCAGCAAACCATAAGAATCTGGCCGGGCCTCGCGCCCGGTACAGGCAACGAAAAGAATGAGGAAAAAATTGTGAACGAGAGAATATATGACGTCTACCAGCCCGACCTGGAAGTGTTCATTCCTAAGAAGGCGGACCCGAACCGTCCTGCCGTCATCGTCTGTCCAGGCGGTGGGTACAACCACCTGGCGATCGAGCTTGAAGGGACGAGCGTTGCGAAATGGCTCAACGAGAACGGCGTCGCTGCCTTTGTCCTGAAGTACAGGCTCAAACCTGAGCAGGCATTCGAAGACGCGAAACGAGCGTTGAGTCTGGTTCGCTCCGACGCCAAGAAGTATGACATTAGTTCTAATATGATCGGGATAGCCGGCTTCTCGGCAGGAGGGCAGGTCGCCGCCGAAGTCGCCACTCACTACAAAAATGCAGCTGCCCGGGATCTGGTCGATTGTGTCTCATGCAAACCAGATTTCATGATACTTGGCTACCCCGCACTCGACTGGCTTCACCCGGATGCCGACGAAGAATATGCCCGCCTCGGTTCGAAGGCGAGCTTCATACCATATTTTCATCTCGTGGATAAGGACACCCCGCCGACATTTATCGTTCATGCCGCCGACGATCGCACAGTACCGGTGGTTCAGAGCATTCGATTCTTTACAGCACTTCACGATGCTGGTGTACCATGCGAGCTTCATGTATTCGAGAAAGGCGGTCACGGCTTCGGCCTCGGCACCGGACGCGGCGCCGTCGAAAAGTGGCCGGGACTCTGCATAGACTGGCTGAAGACGGAAGGGATACTGAAGGGGGAAGAACATCCGTAGGATCCTGCCGGGGAAAGTGGAATAGCGGATTTGCTAACCTTGCCAGTGCCGGGAAGCCCCGAAAGGACTTTTGTGCTTCAAGACTACAGTTCTACCCCGCTTTTCCCCCTCTCTTCCGTGAAGAGAGGGGGACCAAGGGGGTAAGTCAATTACTCTTCCTCGAACATCGTAGGATCGACTTCTACATTGTGCTTCATCTCAATGATTGTAGCTTCTGACACTTTCTTCCCGTCCATAGTGGCGATGGATTTGTGTGGAAGCTTTACCTGATCCACATCCCGGTAGTCCGACCAGTACTCCTGTACTTCGACCGGCCCTTCCCGGCCGGTCGTCCGGTAAGACACTCCGGCGGGAAGGTATGTTTGAGGGTCGAGGAAAAGATGGAACGACTCTTCCCCGGACGAAACAAGAAGCTCAAGCGACTTCGCGCCTGCGAATTCCTTTTCACCGAGTGATTGAACCTGCAGCTCGTCGGCGTGAGTGAAGAAGTGCGCCGCCTCGCGGAGGATGTCGCCGCGCATCTGCTTCATGACAGCCTCCTGCATCGGCATCTTACCCTGCGGAGTGACCATCCATCCTTTCTCGCCTGCCATCACCATCTTAATCTCCCCCATCGGTGTCTTTATGGCCTGGTGAACGCGGTCGGGATATACGAGAGTAATTTCCGCTCCCATCTCCATGTCGCCGCCTTCTCCCGGGCGCAGGATCTTTGCGGTAACGCAGACGTTCTTAATCTTGTGGAATGCCTCCGAACCGCCGGAAGCATTCATCGATTTCAGGAAAAGCTCACGTCCTTTCGCCAGCGACTCTGATGTCGCTTCCGGTGCGGCTGCCGCAGGTGGTTCCGGTATCGCGATGTCGATCTCGTTCACATCGCCCAGTGACGAAAGAGGCTCGCTGAAATCGTTCTTGTTTCCGACCACGAGTATCTGAAGTTCACCCGGATGCAGATGGCCTTTTGCAGCCCGCAGGACGTCGTCCTTCGTTACCTTTTCAACGCCGCTTTTCAGCTTGTCGATGAAATCGAGCGGGTATCCGTAATACGCATATGTCATCAGTCTCGTGACGATCTTCGACCTGGAATCGAAATTGAACACGAACGAGTTGAGATAGCTGTCCTTTGCCCGCTGGAGCTCCTCATCTGTTACAGGCTCCTCGGTTATCTTCTTGATCTCGTTCAGCATAAGCCTGATGGCGTACACCGTGGATTGCGATTTCGTCTGCGTCCCGCAGTTGAAGACGCCGGGATGGTCATATTCGGAGCCGTAATATCCCCACGGCGCGTAGGTGAGTCCCTCTTTCGTCCGAAGCACCTTGAACATCCTGTCGTTCGAAAGAATTTCGTTCATTACGACGAGTGCAGGGTAATCGGGATCGCTCAGCACTCCGCCGATGTGCCCCATCTGGATATGGCTCTGGTTCACGTCCGGCTTCTGCACGAAGTTGATCGTGTACCTGTACCGGTAATCCACCTTCGGCTGCTCGGGATACTCCGTCTTCGCGGGAGTCCAATTTCCGAATGCAGCTTCGAGCTTTTTCTGCATATCCTTCGACTTGAAATCGCCCCAAACCGCCA
The DNA here is from genome assembly GCA_021811615.1 of Bacteroidota bacterium. Lineage (GTDB taxonomy): Bacteria > Bacteroidota > Ignavibacteria > Kryptoniales > JAKASW01 > JAKASW01. The sequence continues at coordinate 21,747 of JAJZNW010000089.1, read as the reverse complement.
ACATTATGTTGCTTGGATGGAAATATTTCTCATAGAAAGAGGCGATATCGTCCCTCGTTATGTTGTCGACCGTGGCATATTCGGGATATCGCGCATAGGGATGCGTCTTTCCGTAGATCAGAGAGTTGAATTCCCTGCCGGTGATACTCCATATGTTGTCGTTGCGTCTCGATATCCCCGAGCGAAGTTCAACTTTGGCGAGATCGATCTTGTCCTGCGCGAACGCAGGATGCATCAGGACATCTGCCATGATCGCGATCCCCCTGTCGGCGTCGGCCTTCAGCACAGACATCGCGACGTAACCTGAATTCTGTTCGATCCCGGTTTCGACATAGGCGCCCATTGTCTCGAGCGTCTTATCTATCTCGTCGCCGCTCATCGTCGACGTGCCGCCCGTCCTGAGCACCGTTCCCGTGATGGATGCGAGACCGACCTTGTCTGCCGGATCGTAAATTGAGCCGGTCTTCACCATCGCGCGCATATCGACGGTCGGGTATTCGTTGTCCTCGACCAAATAGACTTTCATGCCGTTCCGCAGAGTCACCTGTTTGACATCCGGCATCTGCACCTTGTTGAGAGGCGGAAAGGATGTGACTTCTTTAGGGGCCTTCTGTGCGAAAGACAATTCCGACAAGGCGAAGATCAACAGGATGCCGATCGCCGCGGAATTGAGCAAAGAGTATCCCTTTGGCTGCAGTTTCCTAGTTTTCATCGGTCTGTCCCTCCGGTATTAGTTCACCGATCGTTCTGTTTTTCTTTGTGACGTATTTCTTCGCCACCCCTTGCACATCGGCCGCCGTGACGGCGTCGACATCCTTGATTATGTCGAAAGTCTTCTGCCAGTCACCCATGACGACTTCGTTGAAAGTAAGGGACGCCGCCATCCTGGAGTTATCCTTCATCCCGTCGATCAGATCCTTCTCTGCGGATAGCTTGTACTTCGTCAGTTCATCGTCGCTGACCGGTTGGTCGATCACTCGTTGAAGCTCCTGCTCGATAGCTTTGATGCATTCTTCGTTGGTGTGCCCTTTCGATGGCACCGCGTAAACGGCCAGCAGGTTCGGATACTTGTAGCCTGGGAAGCCGTTGAAAGCCCCGACCTGTATCGCGATCTTCTTTTCCTTCACGAGCGAAGTGTATATCCGCGACGATCTGCCGTTGCCGACGATGTTCGCGAGCGCCTCGAGCGCCGCAGACTCTCTATCCCTGACGCCCGGCCTGTGGAATCCGACGATAACTATCGGCTGCGACTGCGCCTCGACGTAAATGTGCTTCTCTCCCTGTTGCTCGGGTTCCACTGTCCGGAGCGGTTCCGGCTTCGGGCCGCCGGGTATACGACCGAAATAAGTCTCGGCCATTTTGAAGACCTCATCCGCCTTTACGTCGCCTACGATCGCGACCGTGAGATTTGCCGGCCCGTAGTACTTGTGGAAGTATCGGATCACATCGGTTCTGGAGATGTTCTTCAGATCGGACATGTGTCCGATCACCTCATGATGGTACGGGTGCGATTTGAAAGCGGCGGCCGTGAATTCCTCGATAAGTTTTCCTACAGGTTGAGTTTCGATCCCGAGCCGGCGTTCCTCCATGATTACATTCCTTTCCTGGAAGAATTCCCTGAACACAGGGTTCATGAACCTGTCGGACTCCATCGCCATCCAGAACTCCAGCCGGTTCGAAGGGAGGCTGACCACGTATTGCGTCGCATCGTTGCTGGTATATGCGTTAAGTCCGCGCCCACCCTTTTCCCTGGTGAGATCCCAGTATTCCATTGATGCGACATAATTATTAGCGGTCGAATTCGTGCTGTCGAATTCTGCCTTCAGCCCGGCAATCTTTGCCATGTCCGGTTTCAACGCGCGCTCCTCTTCGCTCAACTGCGCATAGATGTTGTCCATGCTGTCGAGGAGTCTGGACTCAGCGGCAAAGTCTTTCGTGCCGACGTCATGTGTTCCTTTGAACGCCATGTGCTCCAGTATGTGCGAGATGCCGGTGATCCCGTAAGATTCCTGCGCGGAGCCGACGTCGGCGTAAGTGTGGAATGAGACTACGGGCGCATCGTGGCGTTCGAGCACGATGAATTTCATCCCGTTGGCGAGCGTGTGAGTCTTGACCTGACTCTTGATTTTGTCGAACGTTTGTCCCCATGCCCTCAAGCTGAAGATGGATACGAAAAGGAACAGCAAGAAGGCGAAAGGGGAGATTCCCTTGTTTCGCATGTCCTCTACTCCTTGTTTTGATCTTGCATTACTGCGCTTGTGGATCGGCGCAGTGAAATACGTGCGGAGTGCAGCCCCTGAATCCCACGTGTGAACATAACATGGAAGTGTCCAGAGAATCAAGCGGTCGTCCGGGTAAACGTATCAAATCTTGGTTGGTAAGAATGGCGTAAGTTGCGGTCATAATTAAAGATATGGAGATTATCGGGTCCGCAAGCCCGATAATCAGGACTTCCTTGAAGAGACGGCAGCGATGACTCACAAAGGTCGTTTCAATACTTCCTTCCGCCCTTCGCGCAAACGCGGTCGTGCATGCATGCTCATAGTCCATCGGTACTCATCGGGTGATCGAAGTCACGTTCTCTATTCGGCCCGACTTGTAAGTTGTTTCTGGAAGTATTGCAAAAAGGGCGGCGATATGTTTTTGAGATGGGTCGGAAATTGGCGCACACGCCGAGGGAGCTTTGATGCAGGCATCTGTCGACATCCTGATGCTTTGTTTTCGTTTCGTTGTTCCCAATCATATTCCCATGAACTCGGGCCGGAGACTACTCCGTTCCTTAGTTACCTTGTCTTCAGACGGAAAGAGCTTCATAAGCTTTCATCAGTTCGTACCGACCCGGGAACTTCGCAAGCCGTGATTGCAGAGCGTTCGACCAGCCGGTTGCATAATGTTCGGGATTTACCGCCGGTGTCGATGCGGAGATCCTGATGTTTGCGCGGCAGTCCAGTCAGGAGAGCTGCTGAAACAGCCTACCTTTTTATCGCTGAGTGGAGAGCGGGCCGGTTTCATTCGTTCCAGATAAAAAAGCACCAGTAACCGCATATCCGGTCCGGCGTTGGAAAAAAAGATGAGAGACAATTTCGGAGTAGACCATGAGGATAAGTCCCTTTTTCAGAATCGATTTTCCCTTGCAGCGTTGTCGCACTCATGATCATCTCGGGAAAGTGTCCATCGGTAACGAGCGGTCGGCCTGCGGAATTTTTATTTCTCTTGATTTCGAATTGGCTCTCAAAATGGAGGTTGAAAATGGCAGACTGCGAATGCTTGGGAACGTGTCCCTTTTTCAATGATCAGATGGAAAACATGCCAGGTTTGTCCACGATGTATAAACGCAGCTATTGCAAAAATGATTATGCGAGTTGCGCACGATACATGATTTTCAAAGCAAAAGGGAAACCGGCTGTCCCACCGGATATGTTTCCGAACCAGCAGGACCGCGCGAAAGAACTGCTCGGTCTAAGTTGATGACGTTAGCGTGATACCCAGTTGTGCGGTTACAGACATTTTGGGGACGCTTTCGAAGTAACCGCACAACCTGCGGTATCCGCTCTCTTCATGTAAATCTTCTGCTGGGGCGATTTGAGGCCGCCGTCGCTTCGATTACTCCCTTCATGCCGGTCCTAATCCTGTCCGCTCATTCCAGGAGGTGGAATTTCTCTTTCGAATCGATGTCTCCGCGGCAGTCCCGCCTTGACCTTTCTTCCGCATAATCATGAGGGAAGTTCATGCAAAAGAGAAGAAACATGACAGCAAAAGATGACCCCAAGAGCCCATTTGCAATTGAGAGGACTTTCGACGCTCCGGTCCGAAGGGTGTGGAATGCGAGTACCGGCATTGAGGAGATGAAGAATTGGTATTTTGACATAGAGGAATTCAAACCAGAGGCCGGTTTCGAATTCGTTTTCCACGCAGGTAACGGTGAAAAGGACTTCCATCACCTCTGCAAGGTGGGCGAGGTGGTTCCAAACAAGAAGCTTGCCTATACCCGGCGGTACGAAGGATATGCAGGGAATTCTCTCGTGACCTTTGAATTGTTCCCGGAAGGGAAAAAGACCAGGGTGCGGTTTACACATGAAGGACTTGATACATTCCCCAAGCTGCCAGATTTCGGCATGAAGAATTTCGAGATGGGCTGGACCATGATAATTGGAAAGAGCCCTAAAGAATACGCGGAGAAATGATGTGCGGAAATTCACGACCTTCTTGCTTTTCGTCGGCAGGCAGCACGCTAAAGCGGAAGAAGCGATCAACTTCTATGTCTCGCTCTTCGGGAACTCGAGGATCGGCAAGATGGTACGCTATGGCCCGAATGAAGGCGAGAGGGAAGGAACCGTCAAACGGGCCCTGTTCATCCTCAACGGAGTGTAGTTCATGGCCACGGAAAGCAGCGTCGACCACCGGTTCACTTTCACTCATGCGATTTCAACTTTTGTCCGGTGTTCCGACGAAGAGGATATCGATACGCTGTTCGGGAAACTGTCGGATGGGGGAACGGTCCATATGCCTCTGAATGAATATCCTTCAGCCGGACGTTCGGCTGGGTGGAGGACAGATACGGAATCTCGTGGCAATTGAATCTTGCCTGAATCGGCCGGGACGACGACCTGCTCTGTATTGATCGGCATGGTGACACGGATTGCTTAAGGATGGTGGACTACACGGACGGTAATATGCCTGTTCGAATGACGAAACATTGAGGATGTTCTCTCATTTCGCATCGATCTGTTTACTGCTTGTTTTATGCACTGGCAGAATGTAATATTCCGATCAATCATCGAAAGCCGGGAAGACTATAAGTGAAAGACTCGACGCCGCCCCTCGAAATACCGCATACTGACCGCCATCTCCGAAAGGCAATCGCGCTTCGTCATGCCGTTGCGCTTTATGTCAGCTCGGTGCTCGGTTCAGGAGTCCTCGTGCTTCCCGGCCTCGCGGCGAAGATAGCCGGGCCCTCTTCGCTTATCGCGTGGGTATTCCTTTCCGTTGCGAGTTATCCTTTTGCTTATACATTCGCCTCGCTTTCCGCGCGCATGCCGGAATCGGGCGGAGTCTACGCTTTCGTGAGGGAGAGCTTCGGCCTGCACGCCGCGACCGTCGTTTCATGGCTCTTCGCTTTGTGGTACATAGCCGGGTCGCCGGCAGTGACGCTTATCGCTGCTTCTTATCTCGCTTACGCCTTCCCTATGGGCAGGGGAGAATTGTATATCGTCGCGGCAGCCGTCATCGTTCTCACGTTCGTCGTCAATTACCGCGGCATAAGGTTCAGTAACGTGGTCCAGTTCGGAGTGGTGACAGCCATAGTCGTTATGCTGGTTGCGGCTGTTGCAGCCTCTGCCGGGTCAGTGAAACTTTCGAACTTCGTGCCGCTCTTTCCGAACGGCTATCTTCCCATCGGCACTGCGGCCGCCTTGATATTCTGGTCGTTCCTCGGTTATGAGAATGTCTCCAACGTGGCTGAAGAGTTCAGAAACCCAGAGCGTGACTTCAGGCGGAGCGTCGCGATAAGCGTCGTCCTCATCGGTGCTCTTTACGTTTCGATCGCTATAGTTATTGTCGGCACCCGGGCATACGCAGCGGGAGGAAGCGTCGCGCCGTTCGCGGAGATCTTCTCGCGATTGCTCGGTAAGTACGGCGCGGTCGGGACCGCCGTTCTGGCATTCTTCATCATATTCGGCGCGTCTAATGCCTACACCGCAGGTTTAACAAGGGTCATCTATGCCTCGGCGAGGGACGGCGGATTTCCGAGGGCGCTGGCCCATGTTAATCGAAGCACCAACGTCCCCGACCGCAGCCTGGTCATGCTTTCGTCACTCGCGATGGTTATGCTCATTGTATTTTACTTTTTCAATGCGGACTTACAGACGGCATTGCTAATTCCAAGCGGGGCGGCTATCATCGTCTACATCATAGGTTCATCGGCCGGAATAAGGCTGCTTGAACCCACGGGATGGAGGAGAAGCCTGCCGTGGATAGCCCTCGCTATTTCGGTTCTCGCGCTGCCGTTCGTCGGTCAGCTTATCGTACCGGCGGCGATAGTCTGCGTCGCCGGAGTCGGCTACAGTTACAGGTTAAGAAAGCGTCAGGTAATCACAGAAGAAGATTAACATCGAGGAGGAATAATTTATGGCTAAGATCGTAGACAAATGGGAGAGCTTTTCGCCGCAGCTGCGGAGCGTACTTCGGATCCTCGCGGCGTTTACTTACATGTCGCACGGCACTATGAAGCTCTTCGCCTTCCCGGCGGCGATGATGCCGGGAGCTGGAGGGGTCCATCTGTTTTCGGAGTTAGGGCTGGCCGGTATGATCGAAACCTTCGGCGGGGCGCTCCTGCTGCTCGGCCTATTCACGCGGCCCGTCGCGTTCATCGTAGCCGGCGAGATGGCTGTCGCATTTTTCCAGGTGCATTTCCCTAGAAGCTTCTGGCCCGTCATCAGCGGTGGCGAGCTTGCATACCTGTACTGCTTCGTCTGGCTCTATATCTCGGCTGCGGGCGGCGGACCGTGGAGCATCGACGCCCTGTTGAAGAAGCGGAAAAAAGCAGGTTGAAATCTGCCGGAAGTTGGCCGGTTCCTGCTAAACCCTCCTGGCAGATTCACGATTGTTTCCAGGCGAGTTTGAAGACGAAATTGACGACAGACTGCGCGGCCAGTACCAGGGCCGTCAGTTCGTGACCCGTGCCAGCTGTAAATGCTGAGGCCGGGAGGAAAAGGAACAAAGATGTGGCACTCCCGGGAATCCGTTTCATGCGCCGCTTTGCATTCGGAGCCATCCAAAGCGACCAGAAGATCATAACGATCGCAGGAATACCGGCGCCCAGGGCCACGCGCGCTCCAAGCGTCTTGCCGGTCTTGAAGCCCCAGTAACACAGCGCCGCGAGCATGGCCAGCTCAAGCAGACAGGAAAGTCCGATGTTAAAAGACTTCAGCCCTCTCATGCTTTCGTGTGCCATGATATATCAAACCTGTCGGGTGATGACGTAGTACCTCCGGGAATTCCGGCAGATCGTTCGTCGCGCAATCGCCAGTATTCGAAGGAAGGCGTTTGAAATCGCGTCGTCCTCGCGTATTTTCTCGATTTTTGCTTCCTTCATGCACCCGTGTAAATCAGCTCCCGGGTTAACGTGTGAACCATGAAATATTGAAATGTGTTCTACTTAATGCAGTAAGTCCTGTGATTTCCTGATTACAGTCGCCGGTGCATGATCATAATCAAAAACAAATCCCGTAGTTGAGGAAAGTCCGCATGTCAAAAGTCTCGATGGATGATGTTCGGAGAAGGCTGGACGAAGTCTATCGCACCGAATCGCGCCGCATTCTTGCCACGCTGATTCGCTTACTCGGCGACTTCGACACCGCGGAAGATGCGATGCACGAAGCGTTCGGCATCGCCGCAGAAAAATGGCGAGACGAAGGCGTGCCTGGGAATCCGAGGGCATGGCTCGTATCGACGGGACGATTCAAGGCGATCGATCAGATCCGGCGAAGGTCGAAATTCGAGACATCATTCGAACCATTGGAGGAACAGCTGTCGTACACAGCGGCGGATGAGTCGTCGGACGATGAAGGATTTGAGGACGACCGTCTCAGGCTTATATTTACGTGCTGCCACCCGGCACTGGCCCCGGAGGCACGCGTGGCTTTGACGCTGCGTGAGGTCTGCGGACTGACGACGGAGGAGATAGCCCACGCGTTTCTAACTAATCCACCTACCCTGGCACAGCGCATCGTACGCGCGAAGACGAAGATACGCGACGCGAAAATTCCGTACCAGGTCCCTGCAAAAGGCGAGCTGTCCGACCGGCTCGATGCCGTGCTCCAGGTAGTCTACCTGATTTTCAACGAGGGCTACTCCGCCTCTTCAGGCGAATCGTTGACCCGGCCCGATCTTTCGCTCGAGGCGATACGTCTCGGACGTTTACTTATGGAGCTTCTCCCCGAACCCGAAGTGATGGGGCTTCTCGCGCTGATGCTTCTGAATGAATCCCGCCGCCCGGCGCGCACCACTCCCGGCGGGGACATCGTACTGCTCGAGGACCAGGATCGCTCGTTGTGGGACAAGGGCATGATCGACGAAGGAGTGACGCTGGTCGAGAAAGCGCTTTCGACACGCCGGTTCGGAGTCTATACAATTCAAGCGGCGATCTCGGCGGTTCACGCCGATACACCTGACCCGGCGTCCACGGACTGGGCCGAGATAGTCGGACTTTATGATAATCTGCTGACAATCAACCCGTCGCCCGTCGTTGAACTGAATCGCGCAGTTGCGGTCGCCATGCGCGACGGGCCTGAAGCGGGACTGGACCTGGTGGATGGGATCATGGCTCGTGGAGAGCTTGCAGATTATCATCTCGCACATTCCGCAAGAGCGGAGCTCTGCAGAAGATTGGGAAGGAATGAACAAGCGAAGGCCTCGTACGAGCGCGCGCTGTCTCTCGCGAAACAGGAACCGGAGAAGAGGTTCCTTCAAAAGCGGTTAAAGGATATGGAAAACCCGGGCGACGGCTGAGCAGAAGCAGGCGCTTCCCCCAAGTTTCAAATCACTTTCCACCACGGGACTGCAAGGACTCCCTCCGCAACCCATTTCGTAACCTCGCCGTCATAAATCAACAGGGCGGGGAGTGAAGATTTCTTCTATTGTTCAACGAACGTCAACAGGTGACGCGCATCGAGAGAATTTAGGATTCGTCGTTGCTTTGACTTCGACGGGCAGGAGCAGCTTGCTCCGCTCGATTACAAAGTCGACCTCCTCGCCGGTAGTGGTACGCCAGTACATTATCTCTGCGTCCGTGCCTGCGCCGCTCCATGCCATTAAGTCCGTCAGGACCGTGTTTTCAAGATGGCTGCTTCGGGGCCCGGATTCACCGGCGAGGTACAGAGCGAGCGCAGTGTCCGTCAAGTATGCTTTGGGCGACTTGATCAACCGTTTCGTACGGTTCACCCGGTAAGCAGGAAGGCGAATTAGCTGACAAGACGTCTCAAGCGCGTTGAGGTGACGCAAGACTGTAGGCTGTGAGAGTCCTACGTCGCGCACTAGCTCCGTTTGATTCACAATATTTCCGATCCGAAGACAGACAGCGCGCATCAGCCGGCGAACATCCACAAGCGATGAAACGTTGGCGATGTCCTGCAGGTCGCGTTCAAGGTAAGTTTTCGCATAGCCAGCAAACCACGCAGTTCTTTCTTCAGCATCGGCAGTTTGAAGCGCAGGAACCGGGTACCCGCCACGCCGGGCAACAGCCTGCCATTTTTCTTTGACCGATTCTTCCTTTTCTATAAGCTCCGGCCATTCTTTGGAGGGTGTCGAGAAAAATCTCTCCCATATACCTGCCGATCGGCGGCCGAGCAGCTCGCGTCTTGTCATCGGCATAAGCGAGAAGTATACGGCGCGTCCCGCGAGCGATTCGCTTACACGTTTCATCAAAAGGAGATTTGCCGATCCCGTCAGAATGAACTGGCCTGGCACACGCTTCTTGTCAACTGCTCTTTTTACGGCCAGCAACAGATCTGGAGAACGCTGCACCTCGTCTATCGTGACTTTCGGTGACTGCTCGATCAGCCCCTGAGGATAGGTGTGCGCTTGCTCCAATACATCGACATCATCCAGTGATAAATACAGCCGATCTTTCTGTGCGTGCTGCACAAGCGTACTCTTTCCCGACTGTCTTGTTCCCGTCACGACGACAACCGGAAATGTCTTCAGAGCCTTTTCAAGCGCTTCCTCCGCAAGCCTGGGCTTGTGTGCTATATTATTCATTGCGTGAATGATAATCATTCATGCCGTGAATAGTCTATCGTCGATTGTGTCATGGAATCGCTGTTTTTTGAAAATCTGCCAGTCGTGAACTCGCACAATGGATTTCCGGTTATCCTATTATAGCATTCCACTTCAACTCAGTATTCGGATGAGGTAATCTTGGATAGAAGGTTCGCAGTTCTGACGCTCGGCGTCGACGATCTCGAAGGAGCATATAAATTCTATCACGACGGGCTGGGCTGGCCGTCGAAGGGAATAGTCGGGAAGGAGTTCGAGCACGGTGATGTGGCGTTCTTCGATATGAAGAACGGAGTCATGTTTGCGCTCTACGCGAGAACAAATCTCGCCTGGGACGCGAACGTTCCGCAAGGCGACCGCTCTTCGACTGAATTTTCCATCGGGTACAATGTGAGAGAAAAAGAGGAAGTCGACTCAATTCTGAAACAGGCGGAGCAGGCCGGCGGGAAGATAGTCAAGCCGGGACAGAATGCGTTCTGGGGAGGATACCACGGCTACTTTGCAGACCCGGACGGACATCTGTGGGAAATACTCTGGAGCCCGCAGCTCGTGCCGGGGGATTGAGCCGTTCGATCAGAAAAAGGGTAACCAACAATAATAAATTCTGAAGAGAGTATAAGGCGTGTTGCTGTTTTCGTCTGCAGTAATGAATGTGGAGTTATTACCCATGCCCCCGACGACAATGTTGCCGTTGCCATCTCCAACATCAGCGGCCTGTCTCCCCGTAACCATATTATAAACAAAGAGGTCGCCGACACCACCTGCTATTAATGTCAAACCGTCCGGAGTTATCGTGGCGGTCCCACCTTCGGCCTCGTACATCGGAGCTGTAAGCACCTCCTGGTTTTGGGTTATGTCCCATACGTGAGCGCCCGAGTTATCGTAGCGCACATTATATACATCTCCTTGCGGCATAACAAATATTGGCTTCTGAAAATAACCGCCTGGAGTTGTCTTAAGTAAAGTCCCGGATTGCCAGTCCCAAAACATAAGAGAATTCCCCGATCCCGTTATCAACGTCTGTCCGTCGCGCGTCAACGCCAGTGATATAGGATACGAAGTGTTGCCGTTCAGCGTTCGTAAGAGAGCTCCCGTCGCAATATCCCATATGCGTACAACGTTGTCCGCGCTTGAAGTTATCAAGGTAGAACCATCGTTCGAGATAACGAGATCGGCAGCTGGCGGCTTCACTTTTATTGTATTCAGCAACTGACCATTACTGGTCGAATACAAGCAAAACTCTCCCGAATCCCTTATGGCAATGCCTAGCACCTGTCCGTTTCCGCTCAGCGCAGCGTTCGGTTGATTTTCCGGGAAAGAGAAAGTGCGCAGCGAAACCCCATTTTTCAAGTCCAGTATCTCCATATCCTTTCCCAGCGTCCTGCATAACGCATAGTTTCCATCCCTGCTTACCTCGATGGAAGCGACGAAGGATACCTGTGTCGGTATCTGGGCATAAGATCTTACCATTAAAGCCTGGTAGTCCGACCGGGGATGACGATACTCATCAACAGTCGCGGCGTGTAAATAACGTTGTATTCGGACTCGAGTAGTACATGCCTGAGCGGTTGAACTTCAAACGATGACGATACCGCTTTGCCAAAAGCAGGATCGAACACCCTCACCTCGTGTTCCCCCGGAGACAAATGCATTGAAGTGACGCGCCCTTTGGCAGACGCTCTGCCATCTATGCTTATGGTGGAACTGTCATTTCCTGTGAAAGCCGAAACTTCACCGTAGAACTTCACAGGACTAACTCTCACCAGGAATGAATCGCTCTGAATCGGACCTATTTTACATGCGAACGGCAAATAGCCGGGTTTGTAGAGTTGGAAAAGGTGTGTCGTTCCCTTTTCAACAGCGTATTTCATCGGGGTTCTACCGATTACGACAGAGTCCAGAAATACCAGAGCAGGGGAAGCGGTCGACTCTATGACAAGAATAGATTTGCTCTTTCCCGGCTTATTGCTGGATTAGGCACTTGCGATCCTGTTCGAAGATAGGAAGACAATCAGCAGAAGGAAGACCATCTTGAACATAAAATAGTCTCGCATATCGAACTCCTTTCCCGAAATACCCGGGGAATTCGAGAGCCGGTAAGTACCCCAAAGCCGTTCGATCCGGGCTTTGACCGGGATAACCCGCGTGCAGGCAAGTTTCCGTATCGCGAACACTCCGTCTTAGTTATCGATTCATTCACCGCCTATGCAGAGCTTGTTTAAGATAAACGTGGACCCGGGAACAACCAAATAGTGAGTTACCATCATTAACATAATGTGAAGAGCAGTTCGGGATACTCCGGAAATCTGCCTGGACATGGCAATGTCGTGAACCAATTGGCATGATCGGCGGTTATCCTATTGAATGCCAATAGACGGGGTTGAATGGAGCGTTTCCCATACCGGGCCACTCCGCGACGAAGATCAGGAAAGAGAAACCCACTCATTTAAGATAACGCAGGTTATGAAGAGATGATCATTTGTGAGGACCCGTCGATATTTTTCATGCCCATGCGTCACGTTTTCCAAGAGCGTTTGCCGGTTCATTCTTTCACGGAGAAAAGAGAGGAGGAGAAATGAAATACATCTGTCTTGTTTACGGTGAAGAGTCGAAGATCGGCGCGATGACCGACGACGAATGCATGAAGTACGACGCCGAAATTAGAAATAGCGGGAAGTGTATCGCGTCGGAGGCGCTTCAGCAAATCGGGACGGCGAAAACACTGCGAGTGAGAAACGGCATTGTCTCTGTGATGGACGGCCCATTCGCCGAAACGAAGGAGGCGCTCGCCGGGTTCTACCTCCTCGACGCAAAAGATATGGATGAGGCGCTCGAGATCGCCGCCAAGATTCCGCCGGCAGAGGTCGGCTGCATAGAAGTCAGGCCGGTGAGGGAGCTGGAGAGTACGACCGGCGAAAAGAGACATTTAGACTGACCTTCGATGACTCATAGAGAAAGCAAGATAGCGCTGGGGTACCGGGGCCGGAGGCATTTAAAGCAGGAGAAAGTTTCTGCTTATGCACGGGGTCCGATAGGGACCGAAGGTAATCTTCGGCATCGGTCATCCGGCATGAAATTTCCCCACCCGCTGTGACGGATCTATCCGTCCGAAGGATCGCTTTGCGGACGGACGCTTCGCGTTCTCCCGAGCTATCTAAGGCCTCTACTCAGCTGCTTTGCCGCGCGATTTATCGCAAAGCAGCCACCCAAAGATTGGACTTCAGTCCGACATTTCGTCTGCCGTGAGGAAGTTACACTCCCGATTCTTCCGGGGCCGAATCCTATTTCGACTGCAGCACTTCCTTGATTTCTCTCTGTACCAGGGAATCCATTACTTCATAGCCTTCGTGACTGGGATGCACTCCGTCTATCGTGTAATTCCTGATCATGCCTCCTCTGTCGTCGACCATCTTTGAGTAATAATTCATGTAAGGAATTTTGTTCTCGACGCAGTACGATTTGATCATCGAATTCAGCTTTACGATCTGTTTTGCGGGGTGCAGTCCCTTGTGCCATGGGAAATCGAACGCGGGCGTGACCGAACAGAGAATAACTTTGATATTGTTCGCCTCCGCAAGCTGTGCCATGGAGACTATGTTATCCATGACGTGCCGCAGCGAAATCGGACCGGCGTTTTCCGCTATATCGTTTGTTCCCGCGAGTATGACGACGAGCGCCGGTTTCAGGTCGATAACATCCTGACGAAACCGGAGCAGCATCTGGGAAGTAACCTGTCCGCTGATCCCCCTGTCGATATACCCGTTGTCGGCAAAGAAGCTGCTGTCGCGTTTGGCCCAGAACTCGGTGATGGAGTTGCCCATGAAGACGACCCGGTTTTCCGCCGGTCCCGGCACGGGGAGCTGCTTATCGGCCTGAGCATATCTGTTGTAATTCACCCAGTCGCTTGATTTTACTCCCTGGCCGTAAGCCGGGTACTGCATGAGAATCAGAACCAGAAATGCCAGGCGAAATATGCTTTTCATGTTTGAATACCTCCTTCGTATGAGTTGTGAGTGGAAATTGTACGGCGAAACATCGTATGGACGTGAGCTCCCCACAAGGGACCTCCACATGAGCTCCGAGTCATTTGTTTACGTCCTCGCTACCAGAATCTCCTCCGAATTGTTCGGCGGCCTGAGACCGTCCGTCCGTCCTGAGAAATATCTGCTCGCGAGATCTGCCGCAGACACGTGACGGGCCTCTTTGAAACCCGCTTCGCCGGCCAGCGCCAACATTTCTTCGGGTGTAAAAAAGCTGATGAACGGTGTCCCGCTTGCACGGGCACCATTCTCCGCCATCCGGAGGCCGGGACGAGATTCCTCGTCCGCCAGCTCGATCGGCAGTATGAACGTCATGGCGAAAGTGGAACCGTTCGCGAGCGCGGCCGCGTGCCGGAGCGTGTCTCCGATTGCCTCCTTCGTGAGATACATGCTGACTCCGAGAGATGCCATGACTGCCGGCCTACTCCCGTCGAATCCGGCTGCTTCAAGTTCTGCCCACCAGTCGCCGCCCCGCTCGAAGTCCACCGGTACTAACCGGAGTTCTTCAGGTATGCCGAAGCCGAGCTCGAGAAGTCGCTGCCGCTTCCATTCCTGCGGACCCGGCCGGTCGACCTCGAATATCATCATTCGCGACGCGACATCCTGTCTCCGTTGTGCGAAGGTGTCGAGTCCCGAGCCGAGGAGAACATATTGGCTCACTCCTTTGCCCGCCTCCTTCACTACGAGATCTTCGATGAACCGCGCCCGTGCCACGATGGACGCGCGAAACGGCCTTGTGAATTGAGGATCCATGTCGGAACGGCTTCGCCAGTCGTTGTCCGGCGCAGCCAGCTTCAGGCCGATCTCGTCCCGGAATATATGCGGCGGCGGATCGACCTCCACGTGCATCGCACGCCAGAGTGCTACGCGCAGCGCTGTGCTGTCGGGGGCCGCCGGTTGCTTCATTATCATCTCACCTTGTAAGTATGAATTTCATGTATCTCGACCGACAAAACCAAATCCTCGCCCTCCGCGAGCCTCAATGCCGGATGCTTCTTCGCTGTTTCCATCGCCTCTTCCATATTCTCTGCTTCGACAATGAATACGTTTCGGATCTCTTTCCTCATTTCGGACTTTGAATTCCTGTCTAGTCTTTCTATCCTTCCTTTTCGATTGCCGAATGTGATTGCCCCGGACTTTACACCGATATCCATCCGGAAGCCTGCGGAGCCGTGAAGCTCCTTCACGTATGGCTCACAGCTCTTCATCTGTTTATCCAATTCATCCTTCGAAAGAGCATTCATCTTCTCCGGATCGAACAATCTTCAATTCGCATATTTCATAATGAGGTTCTCCCTTTGCGTAGTAGTTCAATGAGGTTAATGGAAACCGGATCAGACGCGGCTCGCCTCGTTCCTATGCCGGCGCTTTGCCGGGCTCCCAATTGCCGAGGGAGTCGGCCATAATCCACGCGGATGCAACCGCTGTCAGGTTGTACAGGTTGGCTCCCCAGGAGATTTCATTGCGGGGCGCGGTAAAGATCAGGGGTGCTAACACGATGAGACTGAAAATCAAAAGCATGATTGTCAGTAGCCGGGCGGCCAGGACATCCTTATAGCCGGAAATGATGCCGACTCCCGCAAGCACGAAGGCGATTCCCGAAATTACTACCCAGATGTCTCCGCCAAGCGGCATCCAGGACGGTATCATCGAGGCCGTCGCCTTTATCCCGGTCAGGTGCGCGAGGCCGAAATTGACACTGCACAGCCCGAATGCCCACCTTGCTGTCCGGTCTTTCGTCTCCGGGAGTGTATCGCGAAACGAGTCAGACCAACAGACGATCAATGCGGCCACAACCAGCATAAGCATCGTTGCGGTTGTGGAGAGCACTCCGATAAAAACGGCAATGTGATAACCCAGATAGAGCGGTGCGATATACAAACGGCGAAGCGTGGCAACGCCGAAGATGCCGTAGATTACCGCCAGCGCGGCGGCACCGTATTTACCGGCGCGTTTTGTCGGGATCGCAACTCCTCCGGCTACAAGGACCAAAGCACCGAGGTACACGATTATCTTCACGCTTGCGATCTGACCGCCAATGGCTTGCAGCGGCTGATGGAATGGTTCGAATCTCCCCCATATGAAGTCCATGATTCCTGCGGCCGCTGAAGTCAGACCGAACAGGTGCACGCTTACGCGTACGCGGTTTTCAGACGACTCCTCGATCACGCTTTCCTCCCTCGACCTTTACTGATGATCGTATGGTTCCGGAAGCCCGGTAGGCTGCCCATGCGATTCTGGCGTCACGCGGATTCAGCGGACTGCCTGCCGTCCGCGTTCATCAGCCTCACCTTGCTGTGCTTCCTGCTGTAGAAGTAGTACACCAGTAACCCGAGGATCAGCCAGATTATGAGGCGCAGCCATGTCGCAAGCGGGAGGCTCAGCATTAAAAATACTGAAACGACTATCCCCATTATCGGGACGAACGGGACCCACGGTGTTTTGAACGGGCGAGGCATATCCGGCCTGCGTCTTCTCAATATCCAGACCCCCGCACTTACTATCACAAAGGCGAGAAGCGTACCGATGCTGACAAGCTCACCGAGGACGTCTATCGGCAGAATCGCGGCAAAGATCGCAACGAAGATTCCGACAGCTATCGTCGAGATCCACGGCGTGCGGAATTTCGGATGAATCCTGCTCGCCCACGGCGGGAGAAGACCATCGTTGGACATCGTGTAGAAAACGCGCGACTGGCCGAGGAGCATGACCAGCATGACTGTTGCGAGTCCGAGTATCGCGCCGATCTTGACCAGCACGCTTCCCCAAACTATCCCGGTGGCGTCGATTCCCACTGCAACAGGATCGGCAACGTTCAGGCTGGTGTACGGCACGATGGCAGTCAGTATTCCCGATACGAGTATGTAGAGCACGGTGCAGATGAGTAACGAACCCATGATCCCGATCGGCATGTCGCGCTGGGGATTCCTTGCCTCCTGCGCGGTCGTCGAGACTGCATCGAACCCTATGTAGGCGAAGAAGATGACGCTCGCCGCCCTCGCGACGCCCGACCAGCCGAAATTTCCGAACCCACCTCTGTTCGGAGGGATGAACGGCCTCCAGTTCACATCTATGGTGGTGGTCGGATGTTTCAACACATAGGCTCCCGCGAGAGCTATGAATATGAATACCACGGCGACTTTGATTATGACCATCGTCGAATTGAAATTTGCCGACTCCTTGATCCCGATCACGAGGATGACGGTCACAACTATGATCGCCGCCGCGGCGAGCAAATTGAACTGCGCAGTCAGATGAGGCAGCGACATCGGGTTGATATGCTGCGACATCAGTGTGGCTTTGATGCGTCCCAGTCGTTCCCAGATGCCGTGGTACTTCACCATCATCTCGCCATGCGCGCCGGAGAATTGGGGTGGGAGATGTACCCCGATGTCCTGGAGGAAGCTGAGCACGTACCCGCTCCAGCCCGCCGCGACCGTCGCGGCGCCGAACGCATATTCCAGCATGAGGTCCCATCCGATTATCCATGCGAATATCTCGCCGAGGGTGGCGTAACCGTAAGTGTAGGCCGAACCCGCAATCGGTATGAGGGAAGCAAACTCAGCGTAACACAATCCCGCGAAAAGGCAGGCGAAGAAGGCGAGCGTAAACGACAGAACCACGGCCGGGCCGGCGTATTGCGCGGCGGCCTGTCCGGTGAGAACGAATATTCCGGCACCTATGACCGCTCCAACTCCCAGCGTGGTCAAGTTTATCGGTCCCAATGACCTCTTCAATCCGTGTGAAGTCTCCTCCGTTTCGCGGAGAATAACATCTAAAGGTTTTGTTGCCAGTAAGCGAGAGGCCATCCTTCCTCCATTCCGTCTTTCGATCGGGCTTGTGAATCGCAATGCGGCAGCCGTTGTGAGGTACAAAGTACGGAGCGTGAGTCTTCCGTAATCCGGCGTACCAATGCCCCAACGCTGAAAATGAGAAGCGAGTTCCGGTCGTCCTTTGCCTTGCAGATGAGGCGTCACCTGTCGAATTCGGACGTTGTCAACCGACTAATTGTTGACGAAAGAAACTTTCGAAGATTCAATGGCGAACGATCGAAATCACGAAGCGGCAATTCCTAATCCCGCACACTCCAACCGTTCGGCAGGTGAGTCGGTGAGTGGGAAACGGTGGGACGGCATCCATATTTTCCAGATACGACCTATAGTCAGACAAGAAAAATGCAGCCAAATTAATTGTCCCGATGTCGATTTCAAATCTGCCCAATCGACTACTTATTGTGAACGATAATTCTATAAAACGAGTTAGTCAGAAGAAGGAGAAAGTCATGGAAAGTGTAATAGACTTCAATGCAACGGGAAGCCGTACGCTCGGCCGCGGCGCAGTCTGGACCGGCAGAATAATAAGCGGCTTCGCGGTGCTGTTCATGCTCTTCGACAGCACGACCAAAATAATGCAGAACCCATACGTGATGAAGGCCAGCGCAAAACTCGGATACCCACCGGCGATGATTCCGGTCATCGGGACGATCCTGCTGGTGTGCGTCGTTATATACGTGGTACCAAGGACCTCGATTATCGGCGCGGTATTGCTGACAGGTTATCTCGGCGGCGCAGTCGCATCGAACCTTCGCATCGGTACGCCGCTTTTCAGCAACATCCTGTTCCCGGTTTACTTCGGAATAGTGGTCTGGGCGGGATTATATCTCCGCAGCCAAAAAGTGCGCGGTCTGTTTTCACTCCACAAAGGCGGCTGATCACTTCAATTGTCAAAGACGCGGGGAGTCGGATGCTTCGGGAATCCGATTCCCCTCCGCCGTTTTCGCAATTGCCATTATAGTTTAATGAAGGACAAAACCTGAAGGTCAACGATGTGAGGCCATCGTATTAGAACCTTGTTGACGCGGTATTAGGGAATCAGTTCGCTTCTACGGTTCACACCCGGCTCTTCGATTTTCATCACCCGGTGCTGCTGGCCCTTCTCAACCCAATAAATTGCACGTCCCTCGAAATCGTTCATCTCTACTTCATAACAATCTGCATCCATAATGCGCCCTTCGCCGATCGTTTTGATAGTCAGCGGCACGATAGCGTTCGTATTCGGGTTTAACGATGCGAAAGAGTATTGCGACGCGCTATCCAGTTGCAATGTCCGGACCAGGAGAGGAACCTGGGAGAAATCGATTACACGATCCGGGAATCTCAAAGTGTCCGCGACCGTCCGGTTATAGGGAGCGATGACGGTCTTGATCGTCAGCGAATTGTTGTCGTATCCGCACTTCGTGAACATTGTCACTCCGCCTCCGACGATGATCTTCGCTGTCGATTCGAGAGGCTGCATATCGAGCGTCATCTTTCCGCACACCGTCTTCGTGAAGCCTGGCGATATGATGTTGATGTACACCTCGATGCCGCTGTCCGATTTCATCAGCGATACCTGGTACAGTCCGTTTCCCTGTTTGCTCGTCGAGAGGTAGGTCGAGACCTGGGGCTTCACAGGGATCCAGCTTGTATTGAAAGCGCAGGGCTTGCCGCCGTAGCCGGCCGTCGCCAACATAAGCAGTATCGCAGACACAGTTATAGAACGCTTCATAATGAGAGCTCCTTTTAACAGTGAGAATTGAAAGTGTTATGCCGCCGCCAGGAAGAAGTGCGTGGATCGCGACTATTCGGCGGCCCAAATATCGCGCTTACAAAACGCGCTTCCTCCGCCTGACCACGAAATAGACAATCCATAAACAGATTCCGATTCCGCCGTAGGTTCCCGCAGCCAGCGGACTTTCGAGCAGAAGCCAATGGGTATTACCTTCGAATCTGAAAACGGAGAAGGGCGCCAATGAGAAGAAAATTGCGAGTGCCATGATGCTTCCCTGGATTCGCAATACTTTCTTCGCCTTCCTTAACGCTTTCATCTCGTCGCTTTTCCGGAGGTGTTCGACAGCGAACGAGGGATAAGGCCTCTTCGATTGCACCTGTTTCGCGAAGCCGGGATCGGCCTTCAGAAAGTCCTCGACGAGCTGCTTCGTGTCGGGGCTGCATTCTTTCGAATCATACAGCGGCAGAAGATCTGCAATCACGTTTCTTGTTATTTCCATTTTCATACTCCTTGTCTTGATTCCAGGATGGAACGGATCTTCGTCCTCGCTCTGAAGATCCTCACTTTCACGTTGGCGACAGTCAGGCCGGTCGCGCCGGCGATGTCTTCGTACGACAGCGAATCTTCCGCTTTCATTACCAGCACGGTCCGTTCAATTTCGGGGAGCGTCTGGATCGCCTTCATAGTCTCTTCCAGGTCGAGGCGAAGCTCGGTGAGCAAATCCGGTCCGGCCGATTCGTCGGATGGCTCCTCCCCGGATTCGGCATCGACGGGAGATAATCTACTCTTTCTGCGTTTGTCTTTGAGCCAGAGGTTCCTTGCGATTGCGAACAGGTACGCCTTGACTGACTCGATGCGTACGTCACTGCGTGCGAGCCACACCCGCACGAATGTCTCGGAGGTAATGTCCTTTGCTTCGTCCGGGTCCCCGGTCAGCCAGCAGGAAAAACGATGAACATCTCCGGCATATCGCCTGTATAATTCCTCGAAACCGATCAATCCCTGACTCATGCTTATAATATCCTTGAAAGGCAAATAAGTTACGCAGAAGAAAATCGGGAAATGGAATGATTCCGGCAGCTGTTGTCGATTTTGTGCGTCGCCGAACGACTATTTGATGCGAAGAGTAATTCACCAAACTCTGCCGTGGATCACGAGCGTCTGAATGGAAAACTCAGGAAGGAGAAACCGGTCATGGGAGCACATATAGACTACACAACTGCGAAAGGTAAGATCGCGGCGGAACTGCCCGTTTCGCTCGACGGAGCCGTCGGCGTGACGTACGAGCTGGCACGGTCGGTCATCACCGAAACCGATAGCTTCCCGGAGGCGGCTGCCTTAAGTCGCTGGATGATAGGCTGAGTCAAAATGCCGGGGCACGCGAACATTTCAGAAGAAACACGAACCGAAAGGAGGAGAAGATGTCGTTTCAAGCATATATAGATAACATAAAGGCGAAGACCGGAAAGACTCCGGAAGATTTCGAGATCATAGCGAGAAGGAAGGGACTTCTCGAGCCCGGCGTGAAGACCGGGCAGATCGTGGAGTGGCTCAAGAAAGACTTCGGCCTCGGTCATGGTCACGCAATGGCGATAGTCGTAACGCTGCAGCGCGTTAAAGGGGTGACGCTCAGCAGGGATGAGAGGCTGGAGAAACACTTCTCCGGGAAGAAGGCCGTATGGCGGGAGACGTACCAGGCACTTATGGCTTCCGTGAACAAATTCGGCGGTGACGTATCGGCCTCGCCCACCAACACGTACATCAGTATCCTCCGTGGCGGAAAGAAGTTCGCAATTGCGGCGATAACTTCCGGACGCTTCGATGTCGGAATAAAGCTGAAAGGCGCGAAGCCGACAAGAAGATTCGAAGAAGCGGGAGAATGGAACAGCATGGTGACACACCGCGTTACAATAGCGGACTCGAAGGGAATCGACAGTGAACTTTTGAAATGGCTGAGGCAGGCATATGAAAAGGCACATGACTGATTCTCCTCAAACTCGACGGCGAGGGATGGGGAGCGGAGATGAAGAGAGGCGATCGGATGAAGCTTGACATTTATCTCAACTACAAGGGAAACTGCGCGGAAGCTTTTCGCTTCTACGAAAAACATCTCGGCGGCAAGATTGCATCGATTGCGACTTTCAAGGAGCAACCCGACACAAGCAATATCCCGCCAAACTGGGAGAACAAAGTCCTGCATGCCAGGATCGAAATCGGGGGAGCGGTGGTTATGGGAGCCGGCATTCCATCAGCCGGACCGATGCGCAGCGCTTACCTCACACTTCGCTTTGACAGCTCAGAGGAGGCAGAAAGTATTTATGCGTTACTTTCTAACGGCGGACAGGTTTTTATGAAGATGGAAAAGACTTTCTTTGCATCACGG
>JAJZNW010000057.1 GCA_021811615.1 Bacteroidota bacterium | reverse complement strand
ACGCCCAGAGCAGATTGTTTGCCACCGGCTACCTTCAGTACTCCCAGGGCAATTATATTTTCGGGAGCAACACATCGACGTTCTATCTAGTGCCCGGTCTGAGGTACGAAGCGAGCGGCTGGAGCGCGTCGGCGATCCTTCCGATTGTTTCTCAGAACAACAATCTCGTTACTGCGGCGGGTGGCATGCTCCTCCCGCACGGCGGTTCAAACATGAGCATGTCGTCCGGCGGCGGGGGCATGATGGGAGGTACCGGCAGCTCTTCCATGGGAAGCATGGCAAACATTGTCGGATTAGGAGACTTGTTTCTGACCGGAGAGTATGATCTCATTCGTCCTGACTTGGACCAGTCGACAGGAAGTTTCGGACAGGGGGGAAATTCCCCGGTGCTCGGTATAGACATTCAGATGAAAGTTCCCACTGCAAGTACGGCAGACAACTTCGGTACAGGTAAATTTGACTTCGGAGGCTCGCTCAATTACCGGCAACTATTCGGAGCTTACGTCTTAATGGCTAATGCCGGTTACCTGGTTTTGGGTAAGCCATCCGGAGTTGATTTTCGAAATCCGTTCTCATACGGAGCCGGAATAGGAAGATTCTTCAGCGGCGGAGACTTTTCTCTTGCACTTATGTACCAGGGATATACAACGATTCTTTCAGGGTATTCACCTCCAAATCAAGCCTCACTCGGCCTGAACTGCAAAGCAAGCTCCAGTATGATATGGACGATACTTCTCTCGAAGGGCCTTACCGACACTGCGCCATCGTTTGGCATAACAGGCGGATTCCGATGGAGCCTATGATCGCTGTCCTTATCAAGGTTTCTTCTGACCTTGACAAGGTTCACCGCATGAAAGGAGAACTATGAAACCTGATATCATGACATCCGCTACCCTCACTTGTCCATATTGCGGCTACAAAGAGACCGTTGAGATGCCGACAAATGCCTGCCAGCATTTCTATCGTTGCAAAGCGTGCAATGTTGTGATGAGACCGAAGGCCGGTGACTGTTGCGTATTCTGTTCTTATGCAGATGTAAAGTGTCCGCCGAAACAACTGGAGGCGGCAGGTGAAGACTCTGGATTGTGAAGTGAGACTTAACTGCCGCTTCATTTCTAAGTACCGAATGTTCGTGAGACCGGAGAAAAGAAAACGAAATATCTGAATCTAACCGTCTTGCTGGCTTTCATGGTCGGGCAGGTTCAGTATGCCTGCGTTTCATATTATTGTACCATGATGCAGAGGCCGGTGAGCGCTCCAACGATGACCATGAAATTGAAGACGCACTCGTGCGAAGACCTCTGCAATTGCGATCAGAGAATTCCCCCGCCGCAAAACAGACAGGATCTGGTCGGGGATAATTGCATTAAAATTGTTAATTCTACAAAAAGTGTGGTAAGCAGTTTCACGGATTCAGCTAAATTGATCAGCCATTTTGTGACGGTGCTTGGCTTTATGCCAACTCTCAACGGGCGTCAATCAGCAATTGGCGATCAACTGTCAGCTACTAACAACGCTCCCTCCCCTCCATCAGATTTACCCATCCTGAACAGTAACCTCCGCATTTGATCCGCTCTTCGACGTTCGGGTCATTTAATGACGTGTAGAAATTTTCGGACTTGAGGTCCGGAAATCGATTATTACTCTTGGCGCAAAATAAGAAGTCATAGAAGGATAAAAATCATGTATAACTTTGACAATCCCTTTGTCCGGCGAGCGGCGCTTTTGACATCCATTGCCGTTGCGTTGGCGCTCGCTGTTCCACGAACGGCAAAAGCAATCCCGAGCTATTCCCGTCAGACAGGACTGAGCTGCGCAACATGTCATACCGTTTTTCCGCATCTCACACCGTTCGGCAGGGACTTCAAACTTCACGGCTATGTCAGCAACAATACTCAGCTCATAAGTGACCATGCCTCCACAAGCGACACCGCCAGTCAGGGAAGGACAATCCTCGAATTCCCAGCCACACCGATGGTTTCTGCCAGGATCTCTTCAAGGTGGAACTACCAGCAGGGAAGCGGCAACGGGATCGTTCCCCATGGAGTTGTGACCGCCGGACAGGGTTTCATCTCCAGTCCCGACGGTTATGGAGATAAAGATCTGCTCGATTACCTTGCCGGGTCGAGCATTTACATAGCAGGCGAGATCACCCCGCGACTCGGAAGCTTCATTGAGTTCGGTGGACCCGATGACGAAGGCGGTACTGTCGGTCTCGGAATGTTCGACGTAGCTCTCGTGTCCCCGGATGAGACTGTCGCAGGCCAGAACTTTATTTACGGGATAAGGGCAGAAGATGCCCTGGCCGCCGGCGATCCTTCAAACTCGATCGGAACCTGGGGCTTGACGGCAAGTCTTATGGGGCTCAGCACGCATAATACTCTCTTCGATCCGGGCACGGCCTTCATGGAAGGCGGTGAACTCTTCGGAATGCTCGGCGATTTCGACGGCGGCGGGCTGTACGCGAGTGTGGGAGTTTACAGACCAACGGCAAATCAGACGGCGAACGGTTACGTGCAAGGCGCCATTTCAGGCTCTGGTACGTTCGATGGCGTAAACGGTGTAAACAGTTATGTCAGAGTCTCGTACTATCTTCCTCCAATCGGTAAGAACACCTACACTGAGATCGGAGGATTCGGTTATTTCGGGAGACTCAATATGACCGCAAGTCAAGCAGCCGTGCTTGTCAATCCAGATTATATCGACAACTACTACAATTTGGGATTAGACTTCCAGGCTCAATATATTGGCAACAACAACCTTATTGAACTTTTCGGCCTTCTCCAGTCTCAACGGGACGGCGCATTCTACGGTGTGGACGGCTTCACAGGACTTCCGGGTAATGGTATCGCCGTATCGAGACAGGGACTCGGAGTGAAGGCAGATTATTATTACAATAGCATGATTGGCGCCTACGTGAAATATCTCTATCAGACATCGAGCCAGCTTAAGGACATGAATGTCAGCGGGGCGGTCGTCGGTGTTGGTTGCTTTCCTTGGGAGAATGTCAACCTGAAACTCGAGAGGACATTCTTCTCGGCATACAATATCGGTGCTGCGCAGTACGGAGCATACGTTGTTGCTGGCGCACCCAACCCAAGGTCTATTTCGGCGTCTGACTTTGACGTTACGGCGGTGAAACTGGAATACCTGTTCTGATTTCAATGTCGATGTGTCGCGTCAGTGACTCCGTCCTGACGCGACGCAGCCTTGACAGCCTGGTGTTCGTTTATTTCCAGATTTCACAGACTTTTCTTCAAAACACCCATCCGGCAGCCGCGTTGTCCTGTAATGCCTCAAACGCCAAAAAACCACCCCTCAAACGCAAGGCTCGCACCTTGAATTTCCCCCCTCCTCGTTCCGATTGGCGGGTTTTGTCTTCCTTGATATCGGCATGAAGCTTGAGCATTTACATGGAGATACGCCGGGACGTGACGGCATCCGGCTGATGACCGGAGTCCCTCTTATTACGAAGGACAGGGATCCCGAGCACGATTCGAATTTAAAATAGAAATTAGGAGAAGGGTCAACTGAAGCATTCATATAGAATTTGCAGCACAGGAAAACATATAGGCATGTTGGCGGTCGTACTTTTAATTCTTCCGCTATCGGCCTTCGCACAAATGAACTACAGCAACTGGGTTCAGCGGAACTCGACGGACACAACACTGGTAAAATGCTGGAACGATTCGTCCACCACTATGATGTTTGCCCCCGGCGCAATGGCAGGGATGATGATGAATATGCCGGATTCCATTTACTGTCGGATCGATGAGATGCCGATGGATAGTCTCGGTCTGTCGCATGATTCCACTTTCATCGGGTGGTATCGAGCGCAAATCGGAAAAGACTCTTTGAACTTCAACCTCATGAGTTTTTCCGGGATGGGGAGCACTAACATGATGCAGTTCGGGAAGGGTATCGCGTGCCACCTTTATTGGGATAGCGTCGCGGCGGATTCCATGTACCGTCATTTTCATCCGACGGGAGTAATGGCTTGGAACGGCTCGAACTGGGTGAGCATTCAGGGTGCTTCCATTGATAGCAACACCGTGTCTTTCACAACATCCGATGCGTATTCTGCATTTGCATTCGTCGGAGCGCCAGAGAAGACAACGGCGGTTAAAGATTATAGTGGTACACCGACAATTTTTTCTTTGCGCCAGAATTACCCGAACCCCTTCAATCCCACAACAGTTATCAGCTATCAGCTTCCGGCGGTCACCCGTGTTACCCTGAAAGTGTACGATATTCTCGGCAATGAAGTCGGGACGCTCGTCAACACCACTCAGCCTGCCGGTATTCATTCGGTCCAGTTCAGCGGTTCGGGCCTCGCAAGCGGTGTTTACTTCTATCGCCTGTCAACGCCGGATTACGTGCGGACAATGAAGATGATTTTGCTTAAATAGAGCTTCCAGTACTTTCAACACAAGGTCGGCAGCGCAACTGCCGACCTTTGCGCTAGAATTCTTCGGAAACTCTCCCCCGTTGCCACCAATTCGGACCGCGATATATTCATGTATTGACTTTCCTCCGAGGTGAAGCTTGTGGTCGCCTCACCATTTCATAACCATGTCCAATACCTCTCTGTACCACCCTATACTCGCCTAACCAAAACCTTACCAGTGTTCGAAAAAAAATTGCGATCACCACGGCAGCCGGGAAACAAAAGTGCTCAAAACCTTTTGGAATCGCACTCTTTTCCTTTGTAAACCGTTGCTGGAATGATTCAGGGTCTAGTGACCGCAAGGCCGTGCAGGTTCGAGCCCTGTCCCGGGCACAGAAATTCCGATCGCTCATTCCCGAACAGGAAGTTCGCCATCCCAATTATCAGAAGATGTGATTTTCAGATTGGGAGATCTATTGCATTTGATTGGCAATATCCCCAACCCACCTACCTCAACTAGCGGTGAGCACAGCGTAGCGGAGCGAATATCCCGCTCTGTGGGACCAGCTCGGTTATACCGATTGTGGTCGCGTGCGAGAGGCTCGTGAAATTCGCCACACGCACGAACGCTCGCATGCCTTTTCCTCCACACCATCATCGATGAGAATCCCGCTTCAGCGGTACGCGCCTGTCTGTCTGAAGCCACCTCGGCGTAGACTAACCTGCCGCCCGCGAACCGAAGCGCACTCACCTCCCAACTCGCCAGAACACCTCCTTGTATAGATTCCAAAACAAATCCTCCGAACGGGAACGCTTTCACGTTCCAACCTCATTGAATGCCTGCACGCGAACAATCTGAGCACCTCCGTTTGATGCTAACTGAAAGCACTTCCCGCACATGGATGGAGCTGGATCCCGAGCACACACGATGTGTATTAAGGTTCGGGAATCGCAGGAAGTAATCAGCATGGAAGTCGAGACAATCCCACAGAAAGCAGGAACCGAGAACAGGCTTTAAAGTGCCTTTGAGCGGCTGATCGTAATCAAACATCAGAGAACGCTCTCCGACTCAGAAGAGCACGTCATCAAAGACTACGCCTTTGAATACCTCACCGGGTCGCAAACGCTCTGTCCGACCGCCTCGTCGCCAACGACGTCACCGCCGACGTCTAAGTCTCGTACCGTCCGCAACGCGAGTAAGATGCTGAAGGACTCCAGAGAATCAAGGTTATCGAGGAACAGCTAGCCAGGCAAAGAAGGCCGCGGTAATGATCCACCACAGTCCATATTTAGCTGTGAAAACTGTTCCATACTAAACTGGACCACCCCTACTCAAATTGCACTCCCGCCTTCGAATACTGCGTAAGCGGGAGCACCCTCATCTACACTATTCCATCTGATTGTTTTTATGCTTGAATCTTTGTAAAGTAGCCTATGATTAGAAACGGAGAGAGGAATAAAATGAATAGATCTATTTTCGTCCTGGCGATCACCACAGCACTTCTGATTAGCGGCTGTGCCGTATTCGGTCTTGAGTCGGACTATCTCGTCATGCCGGTTGTTCTTGAAAAGACCCCTATACCGAACGCGCCGGCCAACATTCTCAACGGGAACTTCTTCCTCAAGACCAGACTGGTCATATCTAGATCGGGTGCGGTCAAAGCGGTAGAGCTGCTCAACTCAAGTGGAGATGCCAATTGGGATTCGGCCGCCGCCGAGTCGATCAAACACTGGAAATATTCGCCCGGCCTGCGGGGAGGCAAACCAGTCAGTATGTCCATCGTTCAGGTCACACATATCATAACATCGCCTCGCGTTTTGTATCACCTTGCGCAAATGGTGCTTCCAACCGAATCGCAGGCTGATTCTGCTCTCGCCCTGTTAAGAATGGGGGCGAATTTTGATTCGCTGGCAGAGATACATCCTCTTCCTAATTCTGCCTTGCATAACGGCGATATGGGACTGGTTGACATACTTCTCTTCCCGAGTGATATTCAAAACGAGCTGGTGAACTTACGGCCCAAAGGCTATACTACAGTTCTGCCTCTCGGGCCGTATTACGTAATTTTTAAACGTCTGATGTAAGCCTCTTCCATAGTTAGCTGTCTCGTTTTTCGATTTCGCTCACTACCACGCAATCTTATCTCGTGGTGTGTCTTGTCTGAGGCATACAGGAGTCTGGAATAGGGGCGATAGTCCGGATGAGAGACCGGTGGGAGGGGTATGTTCTTCGGTTTGAACAGGCCTTTCGACGATTAGAATAATTCCCACAGTACAATCCGGCGTCCGTCCACAAGAGTCCTGCGCCGGGAGAGACATAATTTGCAGGCGGAATTATTTGGGAAGGGGGATGTCTGCGGGACAAAAAACCTTGACAATCCGTAAGGAGTTTTGTATAATTAAAACGGTTCAATCATTGCTGAACCGTTTGTGAGGATTCCATTTATGTGCGGTTGTGGTGTGCCGGAAGACTTGCTGCTTGACGGATTTTAGAGACGGTCGAGAACCTCACGCTTGAGGCAGTCCCGCCCGAAAAGTAGATAGCATTTGTTGCCTGGTATCATCCAACGAAAAAATGATGTGGCTCTTGTTCTGACCGGATGGTGTAAGTCTCGACCTTGAACGTTACAAGAGAGACCCGCGCCTTCAAATAATGTCTCCTGAAGGAGTACCACGACGCCTGACCTTGATAGAAAGATTGCCTGTGTTGCAGCTGAAGACGACGTACATTCCGGGAAATTGAACTCACGTTCGGGTAAGCCGTCCGACGCAAACCTACAGAATGCGGGGTTCAGCAGCTCCAAGATAAGGGTGCCCGGGGACCGTCCCGGCCCGCGAGAGTCTATCCCTCCACTTCACAAATCTATCGTCCAAAACCTTTTTGTAAAGAGTCGCGATTTGAGTTGCGTTCACGCAGAATCGCGGCTGACGACTGAACGAGTGAAATTTCAGATCAGTTGCAAGTGTGGCGTCGAGTTCTAACTTCCTACTCCAACAAAACGCCTTTGAGAATGTTACTTCTCCCTAAGGCCTTTCCCGCCCTGCTAACTGCAATTCGGGCGGGAAGGGTTCAGGGGATCTGCCACGGTGGTGAGGGACTAAACATGGACCGCGTGCCTGCCGTTGAGGAATACACCCATGCGATACGGATGATGCGTATTGTACCATTTTGTCCACAACGGCCGATCCTGATGCTTTCAACGTGGTCTCAAATTCATTTTTGCAATGAGTCGCTTTTTATCCGGTAGCCTGCTTATCCACGGTGGCATTCCGACTCCACGGAAGCCGGTAGGGCAGTGAATCGAAGTATTCAATTCAACATACAAAGGGAGGCTTAGATGTTTCGAAGAACCATACGGTCCCTGGCCGTCACGCTCATTTTTGCGGCTGCGATGTCGCTAATTTCTGCTGCGGGTTTGCGTGCTCAGATCGTTACCAACGGAAGTTTCGAAAGCTCCGATACTGGCGCGACTACGAGTATTAAGGGATGGGTGATCCAATATGACTCGACCATAACGCCTCCTCCTCAATTCATCATTGAGAGCGATACGGTCGAACAAGGCCATCGCGCCCTTGAGGTAATCGTTCATGGACTCGGAGCCCAACAATATTCCATTCAAGCCGTTGCAGACAGCATACGCGTAAAGCCCGGAGACACATACAATTATTCCATTTGGGCTAAAGCAGAGAAGGCCGGAGAGGAAGTCAATTTCACTGTCGGCAACTATTCGTTCTCTGAATACAAAGCTATTCGTCCCGCTGTCCTGACAACGCAGTGGACCGAATACACGATGCAGTTTACAGTTAATGATGGCAGTACAGTGATTCGGGCCCCCATTCACTTCAATTACGCCGCCGACACAAACAGCGCGATCTACATAGATAACTTGCAGATACAAGATGTGAATGCGCCAGTAGAGCCGGTGACTTTTCAGGCAGAATCAGGCATTCTCGGAGACAGCATTACTATCGGTACGGACAGCACAACATCTACTACATACATTACTCCGGATTCCAATTACACCGGCTTGGTCCCGGCCGATTCGAGCCGTGTAGCAACATACCAGGTCACATTTCCGGACTCAGGGACATATGCCCTCTACGCCCGTGTCCGTGTCGGGCCCGGCGGATACAACAGCGACAGCTTTTTCTACGGAAGCAGATTCGGCATACTGAACGACACCGCGTCCGCCGACTGGGTGTTAATAAACGGACTTGCGAGCGCAGGATTCACCGACTCCGCTAACGTAGTAAGCGGTCCCGGAACGGCGGGTACCGGGGTATGGAAATGGGTGAATGTTACGGACAACACTTACCAGGGATCCCCCGGCGACTCATTCTATGTCAGCGAAGACAGCCTGACGAGAACATTTCAAATAGCCACCCGCGAGTTCGGCCTGGACATCGACCAGTTCGCTTTCGCCAAGACCAATCTGGAATTCACCGTCTACGATCTTGACAACGATCTTCCTGGTACAACGCCTACTCCTCCCGCGAATGTCTGGCAGGGCCCCGCACTTGCGACGGGTCAGGGCAAGTTCCTCGGCTGTGCCTACAACGGCATGGCTCCGGAGGCGAACTTTTACCTGTACTGGAACCAGATGACCCCTGAGAACGCGGGTAAATGGGGAACCGTTGCCGTGTCCGAGGATACAAGCCAATGGAATTGGAGCGGGCTGGACCAGGCATACAATTACGCCATGGCACACCACATAATTTTCAAGGATCATAATCTGATCTGGGGGAATCAGCAGCCGGCATGGATCTCGAGTCTTGATTCAGCTCAGCAAATTCAGTACATCACGACATGGATTAGAATGGTGGGACAGAGATACCCCAAAATTGCCATGGTGGATGTTGTAAATGAGCCACTGAATAATCCTCCGGACGGGAAGAACGGCCACGCAAACTACGAACAGGCCCTTGGCGGCGCCGGTTCCACCGGTTGGGATTGGGTAATAAATGCTTACAAGCTTGCAAGAAAGTACCTGCCGAATGCGAAGCTGCTCATAAATGACTACGGCATACTTAACAACACTGCGGCTACAGCCAGGTACATTCAGTTGATCGATTTGTTAAAGAGCCGAGGATTATTAGATGGCATCGGTGTCCAGGGGCATTATTTTACGCTGCAAGGCGCAGACACTAACATTGTCAAACAAAACCTCGCAAGCCTTGGTGCAACCGGCCTCCCAGTCTATGTCTCTGAACTGGATTTGGGATATACAGGCAGCTCAGGGGCGCCCGATGACAATGCGCAACTGCAGGAGTATGAAGAGGAATTTCCGGTTTTGTGGAACAGCCCGGCAGTCAAAGGGATCACCGTCTGGGGATACATCGAGGGTGAAACGTGGGTGCCCAACACTTACCTGGTTAATTCGGATGGCTCTTCCAGGCCCGCACTTACATGGATGGCCCAATACATCCAGGATCATCCCGCCGGCGTCGAGATCAGCAAGTCGACAGTGCCGGTGAAATTCAGTCTGGATCAAAACTATCCAAATCCATTTAATCCGACCACGGTCATTGGGTACACGCTACCTTCGGCCAGCCACGTTACTTTGACCGTATACGATGTACTCGGAAGAGTGGTGGCGACGCTCGTCGACTCAAAACAAAGTGCGGGATCCTATGATGTCACTTTCGACGGAGACAAATTTGCCAGCGGTGTGTATTTCTATGTCTTGAGAACTAATCGCAACAGCTCGTTCAGAAAGATGCTGCTTTTGAAATGAATATGGAGGCCGGGACGGCCATGATGACCGTCCCGGTCTTTGAGACTACATATATAAGTAAGAATGATACATTATTAGTCCATTTTGCATAAGTTCTATGGAGGTCCGGCTTCAACGATGTCAAAAAGAGGTCACGGTGACGAGAGGCTTCCGGTAATTAAGAAGTCTTTCAAAGAGATAGAATTGAGCCTTAAGGGGAGGGCATTCGTCTCTTCCCCTAACAGAGTCGGGGCTTTTTGGAAATGACAAAGAAGTCTCAGGTGAAATGCTCCGTCCCAAGTCAACTACTACTACAATTTCATAGAGGTGAATTATGAAGAAAGCTCTTTTCGCACTACTCATCTTCTTCCCATTCATTGCCCTGGCGCAGTCGGCAAGAATCACAATCGATACTGCACGGGTCGTCGGCCGTATCGATCCTATGATATACGGTGTCTTCATGGAGCCGATAGGTGGCAGAATGAGAGGGCCCAACGGCCAGGCGTTCAATACCGTGTACGGCAGCTTGTACAATCCAGGCTCGCAATACGCGAACAAGGACGGATTCGATACCCGATACATTGATGCTGCGAAGGAGCTTGAAATAACCAACATGCGCTGGCCGGGAGGGAACTACACCGCCGATTACAATTGGATGGATGGCATCGGCCCGAAAGATAAACGTCCGAAAATAAAGGATCTTGCCTGGGGATACATCGACAGCAACAAGGTCGGTACGGACGAGTGGGTGGAATTGAACAAAGCCATCGGGTCGCAGAACGTCGTCTGTATCAACGCAGGAACCGGCACACTCGATGAGGCGGCGCACTGGGTCGAGTACTGCAATCTCCCGCCAGACAGCTACTATCCGGACCTCCGTGCAAAGTACGGGCATCCGAAACCGTACGACATAAGAATCTGGGACCTTGGAAACGAGGTCGACGGTGAGCCGTGGATCATCGGACACAAGGATGCGAAGGATTACGTCAATTTTGCGAGGGAGGCGGCGAAGATCATGAGAGACGCCTACGACAGTCTTACATTTGTCATCAGCGGCTCAGCCTGGTACACTCCCAGCGGCAAATGGGTGGATTGGAACCGGAAGGTCATTACCGGTCTGAGGGACATTGCATCCTATGTTTCGATTCACGGTTACTGGGATAATTCTAAGAACTATTACGATTACATGGGACAGAGCGCGATGGATGTGGAGCGGAAGATAACAACGACTGCCGACATCATTTCCACCGTCAGGTCGAAGTACATGATGACGAAACCGATCTACATTTCTTTCGACGAGTGGGGTGCCTTCGGCAACAGCCCGCTGCCCACACTTGCGATGGCTCAGTATTTCAACTCGTTCATCCGCCATGCGAACGTGGTTAAGATGGCAAACTATACGATGATGACATCGCTTCTCTCAAGGGACATGGACGGCCAGCTTTACAAGAGCCCCAGCTTTTACACATTTAAACTGTTTTCGAACAACTGCAGGGGCGTGGCTCTGAATCCCCTGGTGCAGTGCGATACGTTCAGCACGAGCGCCTACTACGACAACATTCCGTATCTGGACGTCTCGGCGGTCTATAAGAGTAATTCGAAGACAGTCGTCATCAACGTTGTCAACCGGCATGAAAATAAATCCGTTACGACAGACATCTTGAGCAGCTCCGGCGATTTCGTGGGGAAGGCTGCTGTGAATCAGATCTACGAAAGCGATATACACGCTCCGTATTCATACGCAAATCGAAAAGAATACGTTCCCGTACCGAAGGAGATTAGCGTAAAGGGGCGCCAATTCACCTACACTTTCCCGGCGCATTCGTTTACTCAGATAATAGTGAAGGTTGACTAAAGGGAAAGTGGACTCCCAATTGCGAGACTAAGAGGAGTAACCTCAGCTTTGAAGACCCTGACAAGAAATGCGTCCTTCTTGATGCTACTGGCGGTATCGGCATCTTTGGCACAATCACCGATACCGCCGGGTGCAAAGCTCGAACGAGTGGCAACGGGATTCCTGCAAGCCGAAGGGCCGGTGTGGTATAACGGTCCGGGGTTGAGATCTGCAGTCGATAGCTCGGTTCTCTTCTCGGATATAGCGGGCAATAAAATATATCAGTATTCACCGGCGACGGGTAGATGCACTACATTTCTGAATCCATCGGACAGCTCGAACGGCATGACATTCGATCGCGAAGGAAGACTCGTCTTCTGCCAGATGGAATTACGCAGAGTTGCACGCATGGATTCCGATGGAGCGATAATTCCGCTTGCCGAGACTTTTCGAGGGAAAAAATTCAACAGCCCGAACGACATTATCGTGAAGTCCGATGGAGCAATATTCTTTACAGATCCGCCGTTCAATATTCCGTATGGACAAAAACAGGAATTGCCGTTCTCGGGAATCTACAGGATAAGTCCGGGCGGAGCAGTCCAGTTGCTGGATTCCACTCTGAGCCTTCCGAACGGAATATGTTTTTCTCCGGACGAATCAAAACTCTACGTCAATGATTCTCACGCATGCCTGATCTATGAATGGGATGTAGTCGATGATTCCCTCCTGGAGAACAAACGCCTTTTTGCGACTATAAAGGCATCGGGCTATGCTGACGGCATGAAAGTGGATTCGGCCGGAGATGTCTTTAGCGCGGGTCCGCTAGGAGTCTGGGTATTCGATAAGAACGGAAACTGCCTGGACACCATACTAATCCCGGAGTCGACTTCGAACCTGAATTGGGGTGATCCCGACAGGAAGACTCTATACATCACCACCCGATCAAGTCTGTACCGCATTCGTCTTGCAGATGCTACGGACATCAAGTTCGACGGCAGCAACCTCCTGAACCCAACTTTTCAATTGTTCCCGAATTTTCCCAATCCATTTAATCCGATAACAAATATCGCATATCGGATTGCGAACATCGGACTGGTATCATTGAAAGTCTATGATGTGCTGGGGAGAGAGGTCGCCACACTCGTCAATCGGGTTCAGGAGCCGGGGAAATATGAAGTTCATTTCGATGGTTCACGGCTGGCGAGCGGGGTGTATTTCTATCGGCTAAATGCGGGCCAATATTGGAATTCGCATAAGATGATTTTGCTCAAATGAGTGCCGAGCTAA
>JAJZNW010000102.1 GCA_021811615.1 Bacteroidota bacterium | reverse complement strand
GACTTCGCCGGCTTCTGATATTCCCCCTGTCGGGTGTGTAAAGAACTTACCTGCTCCTCGCAGGTTCATCTTCAAGCAGATGCGCCCTGCCGGGCGCACTAAAGAAAAAGTCCCGCCGGAAGGCGGGACTTTTTTATTCCAGGGGGAATATCAGAAGCCGGCGAAG
Organism: Bacteroidota bacterium; assembly: GCA_021811615.1. Taxonomy (GTDB): domain Bacteria; phylum Bacteroidota; class Ignavibacteria; order Kryptoniales; family JAKASW01; genus JAKASW01. The sequence continues at coordinate 13,148 of JAJZNW010000102.1, read as the reverse complement.
TCACCCTATCTCAAAAAGGAACTTCGCCAGCTCCCCTATAAGCGCGGCGGGCGACTCCACATAATACTTAGCATGTGTCTTTCTCTCGAGCCGGCCGACATAGACGCTCACCCCCTTGAGTGAGTTCACCTTCTCGAAGCCGAACTCGTCGGTCATATCATCACCGAAGAAGAATACCTTCCCCGATCGCCGTGTTTTCTTCACGATTTTTTCGATGGCCAGCCCTTTGTCCCATTCGACGGGCGCTTTCAGTTCGACGACCTTCTTGCCAAGCTGAAGTCTCACCTTCCCGGACTTGACGGGCTGACGTGTTATCGATTCCAGGTCATCCAGAAGTCTGCGGACCAAACCGGCCTCAACTGTCCTGTAATGGACTGCGATGGAATATTTCTTGTGCTGGACTATGGGTCCGTACTGTCTCAGTTTGGTCTTCAATTTCGGGACGATAGTATCCAGATAGTCGGCCGATTCCGCGGATTTAGGTTCCACGAACGTCAACCCGGGCCCCTCTATCTCAACTCCGTGATTCCCTGAGTAGTATATTCCCCTGATGCCTATCAGCTTCTTGATGTCCGAGAGGGCACGGCCGGTTACGATGCCGACCGCGTATCGACGGGCGAGTTGCTCTACGATAAATTTCGCGATCGGTCTGAATTTGACCTCATCGGGCGTCTGCTCGATTTTCGTGAGCGTGCCGTCGAAGTCGAAGAAGAATACGGGGTCGTTTTCCTTTTGCCGGATGAGGATCTCGCTTCTGAGTCTGGAAGGCGCCCGGTTCAATTCAGAGGTACACTATGTCTTTATCGTGGTACAAAGACAAGGATAGGAGAAGGTACTCCCTCAAATGGCGAGTGATCAGGAAGCTTTGCCTGATGTGTTCCCTGCCGTTTTTCCCGAGCTCCCTGGCGAACACGGGCTCGTTCACGAGCTGCTTCATCCAGTAAGCTGTTCCCTCAATGCTGTGAGTGAGTATGCCGCTGTACTTGTGTTTTATCTGGAGCGGGATACCACCCACGCCGGATGCTATCACAGGCTTCCCTTTCCAGAGTGCCTCAGCGACCGTCAGCCCGAATCCCTCTCTCAAGGACTTCTGGAGTACGACACTCGATCCCCTCTGCAACGCGTTAATCTCAAGATCGCTGGAAGGCGGGAGGAGAAGGACGAAGATGTCTTTATCTCCGTCTGCCGCGTTCCTCACTTCGGAGAGTACTTTCTCCCCTTCAGGATCGTCGGTCGCGCCGCCTCCGGCAAGGACGAGCTGACAGTCGATGTAGCGTTTCACCATCTTGTAAGCTTTGATGACGCCTACGGGGTCCTTCAAGTAGTCGAATCTCGAAATCTGCGTAATCACCGGGCGCTTGCGATCGATGCCGAACCTGTCAAAGACGCTCCGTACGTACTCATCGTCGAGTTCCCTGTTCTTATCGCTCAACGGGTCGATGGAAGGGGAAATAAGGAATTGGCGGGTGTTTAACCTGCGGCTGAAAGCGGGGGCTGAGAAAATCGCGCCGTCGAACCGCTCGATAAAATCCTTGAGGAAAAGCCACACATTCTCGCGGGGTTCCGAGAAATCGATATGGCACCGCCAGATCCACTTGTTGTTAAGGTGAATTCTCTCCTCCACCAGCCCGATCGGCTGCGGGTCGTGGATGAAGACCACTTCGTTTTCGAAATTCATGGAGCGTGCGTTGTCGCGGTCGACTTCCATGAAATGCGCCCAATCCTCATCGGTGAAGGTCTCGGGGACACCGTGAAGGGCATTGTGCATCTTCTTGGTGATTGCGAAAAATTTCTCTCCGCCCTTAATCACGTCCCATCGTGCCTGGACGCCGAGCTCATTCATCATGGGTACAAGACGTGTCAGAATTTCGGCGACGCCGCCGCCCACAGCGGTAGAGTTTACATGCTGTATCTTCATCGACCCGGCCTTCTTGCCGATCTCGAAGAGCTCCTCGATCACCGACTTGCCGACTATGTCCGTGTAATCTTTTACCTGTGCCATACGCGAGCGCTTACCTCGAATTCTCGACGATGTTCAAAATTCTGTCACGCAATCCTTCGAGCGTGAAGGTGTATGGATCGAGCCGGGATATTTCCTCGGCTGCCCTTTCCTTTCCTGCCGACCTGAGGAAGATGGAGAAGTCGTTGTCCCCTTTTTCAAGGCGAAGCCGAGCCTCAAACATATGGAAATAGATTGAGTGTATGCTGACCGATTTCAAGATCTCCCTGAATTCTTCCACACTTTGTGCGACGTGCCCGGTCGATATTACAAAAATCCGGGAGCTCATGAAGTGGAACTCCTCGCCCTCCGGACATTTCCCGGCCACCTTGTGCTTCACGGATTTCAAATATCCCTCGAGGAGATCCAGAAACCTGTTCCTCAGATCGGAGAGCCTGACAAACTGCATCACGTCGATGCTCGCAAGCATCTCTCCCGCCACATCTTCGTTGAGCATATTGGTGACCCAATAGGCGAAATCGTTAGGGGGCTCGGGCGACAAGAAGTGGTGCTGCTGAAGGAATCGATGAGTGTGATGGTAAATGGATGACAGCGGCACACTCCTGATGCCGTCCGTCAGTTCAGGAAGAGTGGCCGCCCTCCTGCCTAGAAGTTCGGTCAGAATCAATCTCGACTTAAATTCAAATGGGGTGAATTCCAATTTAATCAGTCTCTTTATTCATGACTATCGTACGAACCGGGAACGGTATGTTGATCCCTTCCCTGTCGTATCTTTCTTTCAATCTCTTTATAAACTCGTGCTTTATCAGATATTGGTCTACGAAAGAATTTCCTCTCAGGATAACGGAAAAGTTTATCGAAGAATCGCCGAACTGGTTGAACCTCACAAACGGTTCATGGTCCTTCTTCGCGCCTTGCACTGTTCGTTGAACGTCGCGAGCCACTTCCACAGTTACCTCTTCGACCTTTTGCAGGTCGCTTGCATAATCGACCCCAAGGTTGAACACGACAGAGACGTCGGGGCTTGGCCGCTCGTAATTTGTCACGATCAGGCTGGCGATATTCTTGTTCGGGATTATCACATGATTGCCGGACAGAGTCCTTATCACGGTGGCCCTCCAATTGAGGTCTTCCACGTATCCTTCGTCACCGCTGCTGAGACGTATATAATGTCCGACCTGTATCTGCCTGGCCGCAAGTATCTGGAGTCCCGAGAAGAAATTCGACAGGGTCTCCTGCAGTCCGAGACCGATGGCAAGTCCACCGACACCCAGGGCCGTCAAGAGCGGGGCTATCGAGATATGGAGGTCGTCGAGGATTATCAGGATTCCAACCGAATATACGGTGGCCCTTATGATGTTCTTGAGAAGGCTGGTGGCAGAGGCGAGGCCCGATATAACCGACTTGTAGTACTCGATTATCTCCGTCCCGATATTCGAGACTACCACCGTCACGGAGAAGATCACGATGACGCCCAGCGCCTTGGACGACAAATCAGTGACGGCCTTAGACAGTCCCTGTGTCTGGACGATTATGTCGAGACCCAGCGCGAGAGCCCAGAGTATTACCGAGCTCCGGACAGCCTCTATGACTATATCATCAAATCGCCATTTAGTCCGGGCAGCCAATTTGGCCAGGTAGTTCATTACAAATTTCTTAAAGAACACACCGAACAGGATCGAACCGGCGAGTATGGCCGCCGGGGTGATCAACTCCTCAACTAACGCCGACTTCGGAATCATACTCCACAAACTCGAAATTGAAAATCTCGCTGAGGATCTTCGCCGCCCACCTGTAAACGTTCTGCTGACGGATCGTCTCGCGCATTTTGGACATTCGCCTCCTCTGTTCATCGGCGGACATCTCGACGGCAATCTTGATGGCATCGGCAAGGCCATCTATATAATACGGATTCACCTGGACTGCATCACCGAGTTCTCTGGCTGCGCCGGTAAACTCACTCAGTATCAGCGCACCGGAAAGCTCGTTTCGCGTCGCCACGAATTCCTTTGCCACGAGGTTCATGCCATCATGAAGTGATGTCACAAGAGCGACGTTTCCTATCCCGTTCCATGCTATAACCGATTCCTTGGAGTGATTGGCGCGAGCGAAGACTATCGGTTTCCACCCCTGAGATTGATACTTTTCGTTCACGCTGACCATCATGTCGTTTAGTGCGTCATTAAGCTCCCGGTAAGCGGGTATTTGCATCCTGCTCAGTGCACCGAGCTGCACGTACACAAATTTCCCTATGTATTCAGGATTCTTCTCCAAGAATCTGTCGACGGCTCGAAAGCGCTCAAGGATCCCCTTCGTATAATCGATCCGGTCGACGCCGACCGCGACGATCTTACCTTTCAGCCGATATCTCTTGATAAGTTCATGCCGCATGCTCTCGATTTCAGGACTCGCGGAGAGCTTCGACACATGCTCGAAGTCGATACTTATCGGGAAAGCCCGCAGCAGAGTGCTGCGTCCGCCCCTGTTCACGCGAGAGACGTCGTACTCGACACGAGACTCGATGTATCGGTTGACCGTGTCGAGAAAGTTCATGACATGGTACTGCACCTGAAAGGCAAGCAGGTCGTTGTAAAGCAGGTCACCGATGAGTTCTTCTTTGAACGGAAGGATTCGAACCACTTCGCTGTTCGGCCACGGGATGTGCCAGAATTGTGCAGTGACTATGTTCTTAACCTTCTCTTTGAGGATGCGGGCCAGATTTGCGAAATGATAATCTTGTATGAATACGAATGCAGGCCTGTCGCCGACAATTTCCGCGATAGCGTCCGCGTATTTTTCCTGGACCGCCTTATACATCTCGTAGTCCGCGGCCTCAAACCTCGGACGGATGTAAGCGACGTGGCAAAGAGGCCACATTCCGCCGTTAGCGAAGTTGTAGTAGAATCCGGTTATTTCTTCTTTGGTGAGGAAAACTCTTTTGAGCGTGAAGTTTGGATTCTCGGGCGGACAGCCAACTTCGTTCTTCTCGTCGACGACCAGGTTGTCGGCCTCGCCGGATGCCTGAGCGACCCAGTAACCTCCGCTCGCCTCCATGATCGGTGCGAGTGCCGTGACCAGCCCGCCAGGTGGGACGTAGTACCTTATGTCGTCGCCGTCAAACACATGTACATACGGCTCACGGTTCGATACGACAATGAGGAGCCGGTCTCCCAGTTTGGATTTTATAAGCTCAGATAATCTCTCTCTCGTCCACATACTATAATTCAATATAGAAATTAAGGCGAGAAAACCAAGGAAGGTTAGATTAAAGGTCAAAGGTCAAAAGTAGAAAGCCGGTCATCGCTTTGACTTTTGACTTTGAAATAGTGGAGATGCGGGGACTCGAACCCCGGTCCGAAGATAGGACTCCATGAGTCTCTACGTGCATAGCTTCGACCAAAAATTTCACCGCGCGCTACTCGCGAAGCAGAGCTGCGAACGGCAATCCCGGCATAATATTTCCGTCAGTCCACCGGGCGCTGACTAAAGGAAAGCCTGCCTGGGCGACGCCCATTTCGGTGCCGACAGACAGAACATCCGAATGGACGGGTTACCTTTTTTTAATTAGGCAGCCAATGCGTAGTTGTTGTTCGCATTTACGTTTTTACCGATTTTTTTACGCGGCACCGGCAACCGCGGCACGCAACCCATGAATTCCCAAATCCCCGTCGATTCCAATGTCATCCCCAGTTAAAACAAAAAACATTTCGGACGATTCCGGAATTTTCCGTGACGAAGAGTTGTCCTCAAATTGTCAAAGAACGACCAGATCGGAAATTTTTTTCACAAGTGCAACCGAATGTTCAAGGCTCTTGTATTCAGAAGAGTTTTCAAGATCGGCGGCAACAGTCGACACCTCCGGGTAGCCGAAGGATTTAGCCGTCCCTCTGATCTTATGCGCTATTGCGCTAACTTCGTCCCAGTCTGCATCTCGTAGCGCAGCCTCCAAAGCCTTCAGCTTTTCCAACAAATCGGCTGCGAACAGAGTTCTGAGATCTTCAAAACCGTCGTCTCTGTTCAAGAATTGTATATGTCGAGAATCTGCTTTGCGAAAGTCTTCGGCTCGATAGGTTTCGGCAAATAGCCGTCGAAACCGGCGGCCTCGAACTTTTCTTTGTCTCCGCGCATCGTGTAAGCGGTCAGCGCGATAATGGTTATGTCCTTGGTAAGGACGTTAGAACGTATTCGCTTCAGTATCTCCACTCCATCCATCTCGGGGAGTTGAATGTCGAGGAGTATTACGTCGGGAATCTTTCCGTTCAGGAAAGTGAACGCCTGACGGCCAGATTCTGCCTCAAAAACGTTGTATCCTCCTTTTTTCAGAAGATAGACTGCAAGCTGCCTGTTAATGGCATTGTCGTCAACGACAAGTATGTCTCTCATCAAATTCTTTCGTAAAAATATACTAACCCAACCCTCGAAAGGCAACCTACGGAGCCTGCAGCCGATGCCCCATTATTCGACCGTTGTTCCAAAGACGAGCTTTCAAATAACATCCGGGACGGCCTGGAATCGATATGGAGTTTTCTGCAATCCCGGCCCTTTACCGCCGTGATGGAAGCAGCGGAAATCCGAACCTCCTCTTCATCATGCCTCACCCCTTCTGGGGTAGAGTAGAGAGAGAAGATTGACCGGCCTGCACGATTGCAGGTCTATCGGTTGAGATTAAGACCGGTGCAATTCCCCTTCAGGTAAAGGTTAAGGTATTGAGTATAGACACTGTAAAGGAGCACACGGCTCGCTTCGTTGTAGACAGCGCCGTGTGCCCCCGGCGGAAAGATCCGAAGGCTCACGTCCTTCCCCGCGTTTGTCAATGCGGTGAGGAGCTGCATCGTGTTTATCGGGTGAACGTTATCGTCCATGTCGGAATGCACGAGAAGGAGGTTCCCTTCCAGACTGTCGGCATAGGTCATACAGTCGCTCTTTATGTATCCCTCTTCGTTCTGGTCGAGTAATCCCATATATCGTTCCGTGTAAATGTCGTCGTAGAGACGCCAATCGGTCACCGGCGAGTTCGCCATGCCTACCTTGAACACACCCGGATGCGTCAGCATCGTGTAAATAGTGCTATAGCCGCCGTAGCTCGTACCCATGATCGCCATCTCGTTCGCGTCCACGTAAGGAAGAGTCGCAAGGTAGCGGGCAGTTGCTACGAAATCGTGGCTCTCCCAATAACCGAGCTTTTCATAAACGATCTTCATGAAGGCGCGGCCGTAATCGGCGGAGCCGCGATTATTGACATCGACGACGATATATCCATTCTGCGCGAGCCACTCGTCCCAGCCGGACGTCTCGAATGAATTGTAGACAGAATGCGACTCCGGCCCGCCGTATATAGTGAATACCACCGGATACTTTTTCGTCGAATCGAAATTGAAGGGCTTGATCATGGAGCAATCGAGCCTGACGGAATCTGAAGTGACGAAACTGAACAATTCTTTGGGAGAGTATTCATGAGTCGCCAGGTACGCGTCGACCGCACGATTCGCGTCGAGCTTCTTCACCATTTTCCCGTCCGTTCCCCAGAGCTCAACCTGCGTCGGCAGGTGGACATTGGAGTAAGAATCGACATAGTATTTGCAGTTGGGCGACATATCGAAGTGATGGTAACCCGGAACTTCTGAAAGTCGCTCTTCATGGGTTCCGTCGAACCTAATGGAATAAAGCTGGACCTGAAGCGGCGACGCCTGGGCAGATGTATAATAAATGGTCTTCTTCTGCGGATTGATTCCGACGACCTTTATGACGTCCCAGTCGCCGTGGGTTACTCTATCGACAAGCTTCCCGTCGTAATCGTACCTGTATATCTGGTAGTAGCCGCTTGTATCCGACACCCAGAAGAATTGGTGAATTCCTTGAGGGAAGAAAATCATGTTACTGACATTGGTGTAGAAGTTGAAGATCGAGACCCACGTCCGGCTCTTCTCTTCCATCACGAGTCTGTGTTCACCCGTCCTTACGTTGAAGAAGAAGAGTTTCATATCGTCCTGTGCACGATTCAACGTCATCATCGCAAGCGTGTTCGGTTCGCTGGTCCAGTACAGGCGCGGTATGTAGTAATCTCCTGTGAGCCCGGGTTCGAGCCAGATATTCTTATGAGTCCTGACGTCCAGTACTCCGACTTTCACTATAGGATTAGGATCGCCGACCTGCGGTATAGGTATCCTCACCCATTTATTGTGAAGGCCTTCGTAATTTGTTATTTGAATAATCGGAACGGGGCTTTCGTCGAAATGCCAGTACGCGATATACCTGCTGTCGGGAGACCAATTCCACGCCTGCGGTTCGCCGAACTCTTCCTCGTACACCCAGTCGAAGTGGCCGTTGAAAATTTCTTTCGTCGCATCGTCGGTCAGCTGCGATTCACTCTTGCTCGCGAAGTCATAGACGAACATGTTCCCTCCCCTTTCGTACCCGACCATCGAGCCATCGGGAGACAGTTCGGCGGTCCTCGCGTTCATCGCCGCCGGCTTGAGGGATTTATCGGCGAGCGAATAGACATAGTAATCCGATTCGCCCGACTTCCTGTATATCTTCCTGAAGTTAGTCTCAAAGAGGATGTGCCTCGAATCATGTGCCCACTGGAAAGACCTGTATGTGAACGGCGTCGTGGTATCGGGGAAAGTCACGCCCTCCGCATCGAAGATCAGTCGGTCATTTCCCGTGGCGGGATTGAACGAGCGAATCTCCTCCCTGTGAGATGAGTCGCTCGTGGTAATATACGAATAGCGGTTACCGCCATCGATCCAGTTCAGGCTTTTCGGTCCAGACTTCCCCTGGAGTTTCGCGGACGCAGCAAGGGCATCCCGAACGTCCCTGAAGCCTTCCTTCTCCTGCGCGCGGAGCGATATGGAGAAGAACAATATGACAGATAATGCGGCAATCGTTCGTATTCGATAACGGATCATCCCAACACCTCTTATGATTGAAGGCCACTTAAGTGAATTCCGGATATCCGGACAAGACGAATCGGCACCTTTAATACACGAATTAGCACGAAGCAATGTGAATGAAATTAAATGTTCGCACATGAATACTCAAGAAGAACATGATTTGAATTTTCAAGACGCGTATGATAAATATTAAAAAAGGGAGAAGAAAATGAGGCGGTTACTAATCCTTATAGTAACAATGGCAGTCGTGGTCCCGTCGGTCGCGCAGACGAAAGATCAGGGCCTTTCCGAAATAACCGTGTCTGCGACGTCAAGCGTGACGACGGAGCCGGACATCGCCGAGTTCCGGATCAGCATAATTGCGAGGCAGCAGCAGGCGACAATGGCATTCAAGTCGTACTTGAGGACATACGATGCCCTCCAGTCATCTTTGAAGAATGTCGTTGACTCCACGAAGCTGATGACTGACAACCTGCTCGTGACACCATTCTTCGATTACAAGAAGCCGGATCGGGTTACGCCGGAGTATTACCAGGTCAGGGCGTCGATGTCGCTCTCGGTCCCAATCCCGGATCTGAACAAAGCTCTCGGCAGCATAACTTCTGTTGAAGGGGTTACGATAGACGGTATCCAGTTCAGGACTAAGGATCCGGAGAAGCTCGAACTGAAGGCCCTCGAACTGGCAGTCGGTCAGGCGAGAGGAAAGGCCGAATCGATCGCAAAACTCGAAGGGATGACGGACCTCAAGGTAAAATCAATGAACACCTCAACCTCGCGGCCACCCATGATTCCGATGTACGGTGCAATGGCTGTAGAATCTGCCGCCCCATCTGTGAATGCCTCTTCCGTTTCGGTTTCCGCCACAGTCAACGTAACATACACAGCAGCATCAAAGTGAAGCTGATCCTCAGAAATGCCGCAGCAATAGCAACCTGCTCAGCCTCCGGTAAGAGGTGCAAGCGGGGCGATGAGATGAACGACGTGGGTGTAATCAACGATGCCGATCTGCTGATCGAAGATGGAGTAATCAAATCCATAGGAAAGGCCGGTGATGCGTCGGGCGCTGAAACAATCGATGTTTCCGGCAAGACGATAGTCCCGGGTTTCGTAGACGCCCACACTCACGCGATCTTTGCCGGGACGAGGGAGCGGGAATTCGCGATGCGCGCACGAGGGGTGAGCTATTCTGAGATAGCTGCGAAGGGCGGCGGGATATTGAGCACGGTGTCGAAGACCAGGGAGTTGTCAAAAGGAGCACTACGCTCTCAGGCGGCGAAAAGGATCGACAAGATGCTCGAACACGGGACGACGACACTCGAGATCAAGAGCGGTTACGGACTCGACTTCAAGAACGAGATCAAGCTCCTGGAGACCGCAAACGAGCTGCGTGAAGAATCGCTCTCCGGTATCGTCGTCACATTGCTGGGAGCGCATGCCATACCTCCGGAATTTATCAACGACCGGGATGGCTATTTGGAATTGCTTATCCGCGAGCTCATTCCATATGTTGGCAGAAAAAAGCTGGCGAAGTTCTGCGACGTCTTTTGTGACGAGGGATTTTTTACGCCCGGCGAGACGAGGCGCATCCTCATGGCTGCCAGGGAATCGGGCATGCTTCCAAAGATGCATGCGGACGAGCTTTCCGCGAGCGGCGGCGTGGAGCTGGCAATCGAATTGGGAGCGGTGTCCGTCGATCACCTCGAGCACATCGGCCCGGACGAGATCCGCAGGCTCGCTGGAAGCGACACCATCGGGGTCATCCTCCCTGCCGTCGCGGCTTATCTGAGGGGAACTCCGGCGCCTGCGAGGGAAATGATCGACGGCGGCTGCCCGCTCGCTCTTGCAACCGATCTCAACCCGGGCACCTCGATGGTCGATAACATGCAGACAGCAATGTTTTTCGCGATCAGCTTGAATCGACTGACGGTTGAAGAGGCATTGAACGCAGCGACGATTAACGCGGCCGCAGCGCTGGGCATATCCGACAGTCTCGGCAGCATAGAAATCGGCAAACAGGCAGACCTCCTGATTGTCGACGGTGACTATAGCATTATGCCGTACCACTTTACCGAGAACAAAATACTCAACGTGGTGAAGAATGGAACCTTACTGGAATTTCCTGGATGAGCCGGACACTTCGCTCATTTACAAGCGCAGCGAACTTGATGACTTAAGATTCGGTGAAATCGTCGAGACAAGGCGGGATAAGTTCGGGGAGCACTTCAAAGTCGTGCTTGTCGGATTCCCTTATGACGAAGGGACCGTGCGGAACAGGGGACGTTCGGGAGGTGATTCCGGACCGGACGAGGTGCGCAGGGCCTTTTACAGGCTGACTCCCACGAAGTCCGCTGCCCTGCCCGATGCCGAGTTACATATTTTCGATGCAGGAAATGTCAAGAAACACATGAAGCTCGAGGATGCGCTATCTAAACTCGAAGGGATAGTGAATCATCTTCTCAGATTGGGGTATACTCCAATAGTGTTGGGGGGAAGCAACGATTTGAGTTATGCGGACTTCAAAGCATGCGATGCGGTCCGCGGGCGATGCGCAGCGATAAACATCGACTCCCATCTCGACGTGCGGGAAAATTCCAACGGCATAAACAGCGGGACGCCTTACAGGATGCTAATCGAGGAGAAAATACTCAGAGGACCCGACCTGGCAGAGTATGGGACGCAGGAGTTCGTCAATTCACGCGAGCACCTGGCATATGTACGCGCGGCAAAGGCGCAGGTATTTACGCTGAACCAGATCCGCTCCAGGGGAAATTCCGAACAATTCCTGGAAGCTTACCGTCTCGTCGCGAAAGAGACCGGGAATGTCTACGTAAGCGTCGACATTGACAGCGTTCGCAGCTCGGACGCACCCGGGGCGAGTGCACCTACGCCGACAGGTCTGACTGCTGAGGAAGTGCTCGAGTGTGCCTATCTCGCAGGGAGTGAACCCAAGAGCGTGATGCTCGATGTGTGCGAGTTCAATCCGAAGTATGATGTCGATGGAAGAACGGCGAAGTTGGCGGCGATGATAGTAGCAAATTTCCTGACAGGAATGGCTAACCGCTACTGATGGCGTGAGCTTTTTCCGCGGTTATGCAAAGACGCGGGGAATTGATTTTCGTTTCTTAGCGCCGCTGCGCCTCGTCTCGCGGTTGAATTTTAGCCGACCGCCGCTTCGTCGATGGAGAAGCCCCTCTTCGTCGGATCGATCGTTGCAAGTACCCCTATCGGCAGCGTCATTTTGACAGGGACGTGTCCATAAGCCAGGTTCGACACTGCAGGTTTCCCAATCGAGAACAAGTCGTCGCGGATAATTTCCTCGAGGGTGCGGTGAGGTTTCTCCGGTTCCCCGGGTGCGCAGTTAGTAAATTGTCCGAGCAGGAACCCCGATGCTTTGCCGAGTATTCCCGCAAGCCTGAGTTGGGTAAGCATCCTGTCGATCGAATACGGCTCTTCCGACACTTCCTCAAAGAGAAGAAGACTGCCGTCAAAATTCGGGATATACCTGGTTCCAAGAAGGGATGTAATAAGAGATATGTTCCCGCCCAGGATTCTTCCACTGGCAGGCTTCCCGCCGACAAACGAAGGTCTGTAATCCTTATGCATCTTCAGCTTGCCGCCCGGTTTATCGCGAGTGACCATCTCAAAGAAAAAATCCTCGCTGTACGGATCGATATTATTTCCGAACTCCATCGCTACCATCGGTCCGCTGAATGTTACGAGGCCGGTTTTCTTAAGGATGGCGAGATGGAGCGCAGTGATATCTGAATAGCCGACGAAGATTTTAGGATTGCGCCTGATGGCGGCATAGTCGACACGGTCGAGTATCCTTGGTGATCCGTAGCCGCCGCGCGAACATATAACGGCCTTCACGTTCTTGTCTCGAAAGGCGTTATTGATGTCCGCCGCCCGCTCTTCATCCGTTCCGGCAAGGTAACCGTGTACGTTAAAGGCGTTTGGGGATACCGTAACCCTGTAACCGACGGATTCGAAGTATCTGACACCCGCGTTTATCTTCGATGTGTCTGACGGCGAGCTTGCCGGAGAAACGATTGAGATGAGGTCGCCTTTCTTCAGGCGGGGAGGTCGAATGATTTCCATACTGCGGTTCTTTTTTCTTTTTGCTAAGTTAGCTCAGCATGGTACGAACATGCAAGCCGCCGGTGTTTTACGGGTGTGCGACAAATTTGTAAGAGGATTTCATCAGGCGGCGGCCCTGTATGCCCAGAAATCGTCCCAGTGATGGCTCAAGAGGATGCACCTCAAGGCGATTATGCTGTTTGCTCCCTTCACTGTCC
>JAJZNW010000002.1 GCA_021811615.1 Bacteroidota bacterium | reverse complement strand
CGCCAATGCATTGTACACGCAAGCCGAATCGAACCAGGTAGTGGCTGCTTATACTTATATCCAGGCTAAGATGCAGGTGGAATACGCCACCGGAACAATCAAATACTGAGGATAATAATGGCGACTAAGAAAAAGAATAAGAAAATATTCATACTCTCTGGCGCGGGGTTGCTTGTTGTAATCCTCGTCGCGGCGATAGTTATTGGCGGCAAGAAGGAGCCGGTGATTACCGTGCAGACCGAAAAAGTGGCGCGACGGACTATCACTCAAGTAGTTACGGCATCGGGGCAGGTCGAGCCGAAAGATCTCGTGGCGATCAACCCGGAAGTGTCCGGACAGATCGTCGACCTCCCTGTGGTGGAAGGGCAGAAGGTGTCAAAAGGGCAGGTGATCGTGAAAATCCGCCCGGATCAATACATCGCTCAGCTTCAGCAAAGCGAAGCCCAGCTGCAGTCGGCGATGAGCCAGGAGCAGCTTGCCAAGGCGAATCTCAGCAATGCGGAATCTATGTACAAACGTGCACAGGCTCTTTATGAGAAGAGCCTTGAGAGCGTGCAGGATCTGCAGTCTGCAAAGACGACGTATGAAGTCGATAAGGCTACTTACGAGTCCTCCAAGGCTAATGTGGACCAGGCAAAAGCGCAGGTCGGAGTCAATCAGGATGCTCTTAATAAGACGACGATCCGATCTCCTATGGACGGGGTGGTAACCGTACTGAATTCGAAACTCGGAGAGACGGTGCTCGGAACAAGCTTCACAACGGGTACTGAGATCATGGATATAGCGAACATGAATTCCATGGAAGCCCAGGTGAACGTAGATGAGAATGACGTAGTACTTGTCGCAGTTGGCGATACTTCGATCCTGTCGGTCGATGCTTTCCCTAACAAGAAGATAAAAGGCATCGTTTACCAGATCGCGACTTCAGGAACGACGACTGGGGCAGGAACTCAGGACCAGGTCACAAACTTCCTTGTGAAAATCAGGATTGTTGATCCGACTCAATATGATCTGAAACCCGGCATGTCAGTCACGGCCGACATTCAGACTGCAACACACCGCAACGTCCTATCCGTTCCGATTCAGAGTGTTACTATCAGGACACCTAAAATGCCCGAAGGTGGGGCACAAGGAGGTAAGAATCTGAAGGGACAGGGAATGCGCGAGAAAGCCCAGGAAGTTGTCTTCGTGGTAAAGAACGGAGTGGCCCACGCCGTGCAGGTGAAACGCGGCATAAGTGACGACAACTATGTGGAAATAACGTCAGGTTTGAAAGAGGGCGAAGAGGTGGTTAGCGGAAGCTTCGTCGCTATCAGCAGAGAGCTGAATGACGGATCCAAGGTCAGAATAGAGAACAACAAGATGATGGCGATGAAGGCCGTCGGAGGCGGATCATGAAAGTCATAGAACTGGTAAAAGTCAATAAAGTCTACGACATGGGTGCCGAGGTTCAGGTCAACGCCCTCAGAGACATTTCGCTCTCCATCGAAAGGGGAGAGTACGTTGCCATCATGGGACCGTCAGGGTCAGGCAAGACAACGCTGATGAATATTCTCGGGTGCCTGGACACACCGACCAGCGGGCTCTACCTTTTCGACGGAGTCAACGTGAGCGATATGGACGACAATGAGCTCGCCAGGATTCGCAACCAGGGAATCGGCTTCGTCTTCCAGACTTTCAACCTTATTCCGCGCTCCGATGCGCTGCATAACGTCGAACTACCGCTGATCTACAGCGGAGTTCCATCGGGCGAACGTAAAGAGAGAGCGTTGAAGACGCTAGAAATGGTCGGCCTCGGACAGAGGGTCCACCATAAGCCCAACGAACTTTCGGGCGGACAGCGTCAGCGCGTGGCGATTGCACGCGCACTCATAAACAATCCGTCAATCATACTTGCAGACGAGCCGACGGGCAACCTTGATTCGAAAACCGGCGATGAAATCATGATGTTCCTCGAGGAGCTTCACGACAAGGGGAACACGATAATTCTCGTGACGCACGAAGAATATATCGCAGAACACTCGAGGCGAATCATTAGGATCAAGGACGGCGAAATCGAAAGCGACCTGCCGATCGAGAAGAATGGCAAGGTGAAGTCAACACATCCAAGCGAGAAGGCGCAGGCATGACTTTAGGGGGCGAACTGAAGGAAGGGCTCAAGCTTTCGCTTGCTGCACTGCAAGCGAACAAAGCGAGGGCGGTCCTGACGATGCTGGGTATCATTATCGGAATAATCTCCGTCACGTTGATGGGAGCCGCGATCGAAGGGCTGACGCGTGCTTTCAATAACAGCATTTCGTCGATCGGAGCCGACGTCCTTTACGTCCAGAAGTGGCCGTGGATGGATACCGGCGACGATTGGTGGAAGTTCCGTAACAGGCGCGACCTTGAGATCGATTATGCGGACAAGATACGGAAGGACGCGACACTGTTTTCTGCCGTAGCCCCCGTAGTCGGTAGAATGGGCACGCTGAAGTACGAGAATAAGACGGCGAACAACGTCCAGGTGCAGGGGACCACGTCCGATCTCCTCTATGTCACAAACATGGGCTTCACGGAGGGACGCTTCTTCACTGACGAGGAAACCCGGGGAGACCGGCCGCTTGCCGTGATCGGGGCCGATGTGGCAGACCAGTTGTTTCCCAACCAGGACCCGATCGGCAAACATCTGAAGGTGAACGGCCTTTCGTTCAGGGTAATCGGCGTGAGGAGCAAGCAGGGAAGTTTCATGGGGATGTTCAGTCTCGACAATGTCGTGATTATTCCCATCGGACGGTTCCAGAGCATCTTCGGGAAACATTTCCATCCTTCCATTGAGGCCAGAGTATCAGATCCCAACGACATGGAGAACGCCAAAGAAGAACTTCGCGGGATAATGAGAAAGGTAAGAGGATTGGCTCCCCTCCAGGAAGATGACTTCTCGATCAACCAGCAGGACTTGTTGACGAGCGCTTTCAACAAGATCGCCGGGACTATCGGCGCGGTGGGACTTTTCGTGACCGCACTCTCGCTATTTGTAGGAGGTATCGGCATCATGAATATCATGTTCGTGAGCGTGACCGAACGCACCAAAGAAATCGGGATTCGGAAGGCGATGGGCGCAAAACGGCGAACGATACTGGTGCAGTTTCTCATAGAATCTTCGCTTATTTGTCTGGGGGGCGGTCTCATCGGATTGGCATTCTCGTATCCTTTAAGTTTGCTTGTGGACAAGGTCCTGCCCACTTCGCTCCCGATTTCAATAGCAATGATAGGGATTCTAATCTCTCTCACCGTTGGAGTGATATCGGGGATCATTCCTGCCTTCAGAGCTTCGAGGCTCGACCCGGTGGAGGCACTGAGATATGAATAGGAGCTTTCTTTGGTCGGAATGGTCGGAGAGTTTTCTGATGGCACTCTCAGCGATACGCTCGAACAAACTCAGATCGATACTCACCCTTTTAGGAATTGTGATCGGAGTGTTTTCGATCATCGCGGTTACGACGGCGATGAGAGTGATGCAGAATTCTATCGAAAGCGAGCTCAACTCGCTCGGATCGAATGTCTTCGTGATAACGAAATATCCCGTTTTCCATGCAGGCGGTCCGGGTTCGTGGGCAAAGTACAGGAACCGAAAGAACATCACATATGATCAGATGCTCAGGCTCAAGGAACGCGCGACACTGGCAAGCAATGTAGGCGCGGAGGCCGGTAGAGGCGGAAGGATTGCCCAGTACGGTGTCCAAAAATCGAATCCAAATGTCACGATAAACGGAGTCACCCCGGATATTTTCGAGGCGGAGAATAAGAAGATAGACGAAGGAAGACCGATAAGTCAGAGCGACATCGAGACTGGACGCCTCGTGTGCGTTGTCGATCCAAACCTTGTCAAGACGCTCTTCCCCCATTCTGATCCAATCGGTGAGAAGGTTAGGGTTGACGGCATAGGTTACGAGGTCGTCGGTACCATAAAGGATGAAGGGAATGTCCTCGGCGGTGGACAGCCGTACATGATGGTCCCGATCACGACATTCTTTGCCCGCTATGGTAAGGAAAGGACTCTGGACGTTTACGTGCAGGCAAAGAGTCAGGAGGTGTTTGACCAGGCGCAGGAACAGGCGCAGGGCATTATGAGGGCTATCAGGAGCGTGCCTCCGGGAAAGGAAAACGATTTTGAGATGGTTTCCAATGCATCGCTCATCGATCAGTTCAATCAGATAACTTTTTATGTCAGAGTAGGCGCAATTGTGATCAGCGCGATAGCTCTCCTCGCGGCGGGGGTAGGGATTATGAACATAATGCTTGTCGGCGTCACCGAGAGGACCCGCGAGATAGGGGTTAGGAAGTCGGTGGGTGCGACCCGAAGGAATATATTGACCCAGTTTCTTCTTGAAGCCATAGTCTTGTGCGAAGTCGGAGGAGTCTTCGGCATAGTGATGGGCCTCGTAGGAGGAAATGTTGCTGCACTGGCGATGCATATGAGAGCTGCATTTCCTGTCGATTGGGCGGTGATTGGGTTAGTGGTTTGTTCTATAGTTGGTGTTACGTTCGGCGTTTATCCTGCTTACAAGGCGGCGAGCGTCGATCCGATTGAGTCTCTACGATACGAGTAGAAACGAAGTCCCGCTTTTTGCGGGAGTGATTAGTGTAGAAATCAACAGTGATCTGGAAACGATTCCGGATCACAACTCGAAATAAATAAGTCGGTGAGGTTCTGAAGAACGATTAGTAATCTCAGTCTTCAGGAATTTCAGCGATAGAGACGCGGAGATGTGAATCCCTCCTCTTTCGTGTCGTCTTGCAGAAGGACCATTGAATATGACAATCCCGGCCCGACCGGAGAGATACAGCCGATCATCGTTCACTGAAGCAGGCTTACTTGCCGTGGCCGATGAACGGGCGGTTGCTTCTAATCGATTGCAGCTGTCCATCATCATGCCGGGGTCCTGCCATCGTCGTCTTCGCTATCACTTGGAACACCCTGCCGAAAAGTCTCGATACGGTCACCTGGAACGGGATTTTTCAACCCCCAAAGATTGTTTTTCTTATGGCGTTCACCCGCATGAAAATTGCTGCGACTCGAAGTCGTTCAAAGAAGTAGGAAGCACTAAATGATGAATGTTAGCTCAGAATTGAAAGAGGGGCTCAAGCTTTCGGTAGCGGCGCTCGCCGCAAATAAGGCGAGGGCCGTTCTTACCATGCTCGGCATTATTATCGGCATAATATCGGTTACCCTGATGGGCTCCGCGATAGATGGCTTGAACAATGCCTTCCAGGCCAGCATATCCTCGATCGGCGCAGATGTGCTATATGTTTCGAAGTGGTCCTGGCTATCTAATGGTCAATGGTGGAAATATCGAGACAGACGCCGACTGCACGTATCATATGTGAGCGAAATAAAAAGAGATGCGACACTCCTTGCGGCAGTCGCTCCAATGGTACAAAGGGTTGGTACCATCACTTACCGAAATAAATCGGCACAGAACGTCCAGGTCGAAGGAACGACGGCAGACTATGCGTACGTGGCGAAGATGGATTTTACCGAGGGACGCTTCTTCACCGATATGGAAGCCAGGGGGGACGCACCGGTTGCAATACTTGGCGCCGATGTGGCTAACCAGCTTTTCCCGCTCCGGAACCCTATCGGCCAAACCATCAGAATAGACGGGCTACCATTCAGGGTCATAGGCGTCAGGAGCAAACAGGGCAGTTTCATGGGAATGTTCAGCCTTGACAACGAGGTGCTTATCCCGATCGATCAGTTCAGGAATATATATGGAAGGCATTTCTTCCCGACGATTGAAGCCCGGGTGGCTAACCAAAAAGAGATGTCAAATGCCAAAGAGGAACTGATCGGGATAATGAGAAAGATAAGGGGGTTATCGCCGTTTCAGAAAGATGACTTCTCGATAAATCAGCAGACGATGTTTCTCGACGCCTTCAACAAGGTGGTCGGCGTTATCGAGAAGGTCGGACTCTTCATCACGGCGCTCGCGCTTTTTGTGGGTGGTATAGGGATAATGAACATAATGTTCGTCAGTGTAACCGAGCGGACAAAAGAAATAGGCGTCCGGAAGGCACTCGGCGCGCGAAGGCGGACGATACTACTGCAGTTCCTCATCGAGTCGTCACTGATCTGCCTCGGCGGCGGCCTTGTCGGACTTGGTTTCTCCTACCCCTTGAGCATGCTCGTCGACAAATTTCTACCAACCACGATGCCTATGTCGCTGGCAGTCGTCGGTATATTGATATCACTCCTGGTTGGAGTGGTTTCAGGAATCGTCCCTGCATACAGGGCATCAAGACTTGACCCCGTGGAGGCGTTGCGATATGAATAGGAGCTCGATATTTTCAAGGTTTTCGGAAAGTTTTTTGATGGCGCTTGCCGCGATACGTTCAAACAAACTCCGATCCATCCTTACTCTTCTCGGGATAGTCGTTGGGGTCTTCTCCATAATTGCCGTGACTACGGCGATGCAGGTGATGCAAAACTCCATAGAAGGACAGTTGAATTCTCTCGGCTCGGATGTCTTCGAGATCACCAAGTTCCCTGTGTTTCACGCAGGCGGGCCGGGGTGGTGGACAAAGTACTGGAACAGGAAAGATCTCACTTACGACGATGTAGTGAAGCTGAGAAACCTTGCGACGCTCGCGAAGAGCGTAGGGGCGACCGCGGACGAAGGCGGGATGATCGCCATTCATGGCCAGCAGAAAACGAACCCGAACACCGATGTCATCGGCGTGACCCCGGAAATCTTTGAAGCTGAGAACAAACCGCTGGGTGAGGGAAGGGCGATCAGTAAAAGCGATATGGATGTGACGCGTCTCGTATGCGTGATCGATCCGAACATGGCAAAGACGCTGTTCCCGCATTCGGATCCGCTCGGACAGGCAGTAATGGTCAACGGAATAGGGTATGAGGTAATCGGAGTCATCAAGAACCAGGGAGCCGTACTGGGAGACAGTAACCCGTACATGATGATCCCGTTGACAACTTTTTTTGCGAGATACGGAAGCAGACGCAGCCTCGACATTTATGTGGAGGCACTTGATCAGAAGATGTTTACTGAATGTGAAGAGCAGGTCGAAGGGATACTTCGCGCAATCAGGCAGGTCCCCCCGGGCAAGCCGAACGATTTCGAGATGATCTCGAACGCCTCGTTGATCGAGCAGTTCAACAACATTACGAAATACGTCAGGATCGGTGCCATTGTCGTGAGTGCGATTGCTCTCCTCGCAGCCGGCGTCGGAATAATGAATATCATGCTGGTCGGGGTGACCGAACGAACGAGAGAGATCGGTGTGCGCAAATCGATAGGAGCCACGAGAAGAAATATTCTCACTCAGTTCCTGATGGAGGCGATAGTACTTTGTGAAGTTGGCGGTGTCTTCGGCGTACTCCTCGGCCTGCTTGGCGGGAATCTCGCCGCTGTGGCTCTGCACATGAAAGCGGCATTCCCGCTCGATTGGGCGATTATCGGCCTGGTGGTCTGCTCGTTGGTTGGTGTAATCTTCGGAGTATATCCGGCGTACAAGGCAGCGAGCGTCGACCCTATCGAATCTCTAAGATACGAGTGAGAGAAAAGGTAATAATGGAATTGTTCCCTGGCTCACGCCTTCATCCTGAGTCCCTTCTCCTCGTAGGAGAAGATCCAGCCGACGATCCTGCCTGGCTCTATTGACTCGAAATTATTCCAGTAGTCCTTGGTGTAGATGAACCTCGAACTTGTATCGCCGGGCGGGATAGGGGCGGTCATTTTCCGGATTTCCAGGAAGCGCTCCTTCCACAACGCCATATTCGAAACCCTCAGGTCCACCCACCCGTCGTGTGCCCAGGCATCGATTGCTTTTGGGCTCGAGTGAATTACGTTCTCACCTCTGAACGGGGGAATCTTTATCTCTTCGCCGCGCAGCAGGCTCTTGCCATCGGGAAGGAGAATTGGGATACCGATCGAGATGATCTCTGAACGAAGCCTCGTATCGGTGCGGATTAGTTCGCAGAGTTGCGCCGACATCTGATCCGCAGATGTCTTCTCGACCTGCGAGAAACTTCCATACTGTTTCGAAAGGAGATAGCTCTCGTATAGGAGCTTTGAGAGGCGAGGGGGACCGAGAAGTTCGAACGCAACGCTGTCCACCTCGTGTTCGCGCTCGAGCTGGCGCATCCTGTCGAATGCTGAGTGGAACATGTAACCCGCTCTGTAAGTCGGAGCCAGGGTAGCATTGTCGAGTGCGTTGATTATATCATGCCCGGTGTTTCCACCCTTGATCTCGAAAATCACGTCTTCAGCTATTTCTTCAGGCGTAACGTACTCCATCTGGCCCGGAGTAGTTATCGCTTCAAACTCGCCGCGCGAGAACAACCCGTTTTCCCCCGTGTCGACAAAAACAGATTTCAAGGTCTCGCCGTTCTTTGTAGTCTTCGCCGCGGTCTTCAACTCAAGCTTCTCGTTGATCTTGTAGGGATCGTCAGGCGAGCAGTCCTGCAACACGATCGGCTTGCCTCGTTTCATAATCTCGCCGTAGCTGACGCGCTTCCATGCGATGGCCGCGGTTGGTTTGATCTCTTTGGTTATCGGTGCGTCAGGAGTTCGCCCCATCAGGAACAACAACAGCGTGTGTGCACCTGCGACGGCGGACTTGCTCAGCAGTACGCTGCTCGGTTTCTCTTCGCTGTGGGTGTAAGGTATGTTCAGCCCCATTCCACCGGTCCCGCTTGTCCCGATCTTCACGTAAATCTTCGTCCCCGCATCGTGCATCGATCGATAGAGAATTTGAACATGTCTGATGAGCTGAGGAGTGTAGAGCGTGCAGAGCATTCTCTCGATGGAATCGTAGAGAATGTTTTCGGTGCCTTCTTTTGCCTTATCGAGTTCCTTGAGGAGGGAGCGGCTCGACTGGAACTGATCCTGGTAGGCGATCGCAGTTGCGGAATTTATGCAGTCGATAACCACGTCGGGACGATAGTCGGTAAGTAAATTGTAGATCGTACTCTGTTTCAGCACGTCTTCCGACAGCTCGCCGATCGTATCGGCGATAAGCGACCGGCGGCGTTCCACGTCTCCGAGGATTTCTTCGCGTTGAAGGTTCTTGAATTCTTCGCGGACGAAGATATTGCCGCAGTAAGGGACGAA
This sequence comes from Bacteroidota bacterium, assembly GCA_021811615.1. Classification (GTDB taxonomy): domain Bacteria; phylum Bacteroidota; class Ignavibacteria; order Kryptoniales; family JAKASW01; genus JAKASW01. The sequence goes on along the minus strand of JAJZNW010000002.1, from coordinate 4,287 downwards.
GAAGTCAGGGGCCTTGTCGGGATATTCATTTCGGAGCTGTGCCACGGCGTCCAGCGCTTCCGATTTCAGGAGTGAGGAGACGATTATCTTCTCCGGTTGTTCCGGGATCAGCCGGCGGCAGATTGCCGATCCAACCAGGCCCCATCCGCCAAGAACAAGGACTGTTTTTCCTTTGATCTCCATTATGGGTTCCTTTCTTTTGGTGGTTACAAATTAATCGGCAGGCACCGCCTGAACAAGCTCGAAACACATCATGGGTAATCTGTATCTTGAGATGGAGGTTTCGAGATACTTTTGTTTGAATTTGTTTCCGTTATCGAGTAAAATAGGCGGGTCCAAAGACATAAAAATGGAGGTGGTCAGTGGCTTCGATGCGAAAATATTTGGCGTCGCTTATGGTGGTTGCAGTATGGGCTTCTGCTGCATTTGCCGGAGGTTATCAGCTTAATGAAACAGGCGCGAAGGCTACCGCGATGGGAGGGGCTTTTGTAGCGCGTGCCGACGATCCGTCGGCTATCTTCTTCAATCCAGCGGGTCTGAGTTATCTTAAAGGCTTGAACGTGATGTTGGGCGGTGAACTGATTTTACCCAGCACAACATTCAGATCTCTTGGCCCAGTCAGCACACAAACCGACATGAACTCAATTTCCTTCTTCCCACCGAACGCATACATAACATACTCGATGGATAACGGGCTCGGCTTCGGAGTCGGATTGTTTACGCCGTATGGACTCGGTACCGACTGGCCAACGAACTGGCCGGGGAATACTATAGTTACCAAAATCACTCTGCAGACTTTCTACATCAATCCGACGGTTTCCTACTCGTACAAGAACCTCGTTTCCATCGGCGTCGGTTTCGACTATGTTCTCGGAAGTGTAGAGCTCGCTCAGAAGGTCGCGACTCCGTTTACCGTTGAACCGACGGCGACATTGAAGGGGAATGGCAACGGCTCGTCGTTCAACTTCGGCGTGTTGATCACTCCTGTGAAAGAGATCTCACTCGGATTTTCATACAGAGGAAGGGCGAATCTCAAAGCTACGGACGGTACGCTATCGTTCTCGGATCTCAGCGCGCTTGCCGGGCAGCCCCAGTTCGCGAACGGTACGGTCTCGACCTCGGTCCCTCTACCGGCTACATGGTTCCTCGGAGTTGCATACAAAGGGGACAGGTATTCGATCGAAGCCGACTATCAATGGGTAGGATGGAACGCTTATACGAGCCTGAACCTGAATATCACTCAGGGTAACGCGACTACTGAGAAATCCATTGTCGGAGATTACAATAACAGTTATATCGTCCGTGTCGGGGGCGACTACAAAATCAGCGAGATATTTACCGCGCGTGCAGGAGTGTTCTACGACAAGAATCCGGTTCCCGATATGTATCTCGAACCGCTGCTCCCGGATGCCGACAGGCTCGGATTGAATGTGGGCGTCGGAGTGAACGTGACCAACAATGTCACCATCGATGCTTCGTATATGTTCCTCCCGTTCAAGCAGAGGACGATCACGAACTCCGCGATTGGGTTCAACGGGACGTACAATACCACGGCGAATCTCCTTGGTATCGACATAAGTTACAGACTGTGATTTGGCTTCGAAAGATGCTTCGACAAACAAAAAGCAAAAAGGAGCAGAAATGAAGAGCTTTTATTCGAGGGCGGCGATCATACTGTCGATCGCGGCCGTCGCTTTTATTGTTGCGTCATGTAATTCGTTCAAGAAGACGCCCGTATCCGTAGTGCCGCAGCCGGGCTCTGCAGATTTCGCCACGACTGTGTTTCTCGGGAATTCGCTGACCGCCGGCTACCAGAGCGGCGCTCTCTATGAGTCTGCGCAGAAATACAGCTACCCAGCTGACATTGCCAAGGAAGCCGGCATCGCCAACTTTGAACAACCGTTGATCAGCGATCCGGGAATCGGAGGGCTTCTGGAGATTACCAATCTTTCCGGTCCAGAAATCGCCGCTCTGCCGAGCAGCGGTGTGCCGTTGAATTCGGCCTTGACCCGCCCGTACAACAATCTTGGAGTGCCTGGCGCACTGGTCTACGATATGATCGACACTTCCAACTTCGCGGCCAAAGCAGGTCCGCCGAGGGACAATCCGTTCTTCCAGATTGTACTGAGGAACGCCGCTCTTGGAAATAGTCCCGTAGCGCAGGCTCTGGCGCTTCACCCGACTTTCATCTCGGTCTGGATCGGCGCAAACGACGTCCTTGGATATGCGACATCCGGAGGAACTATCGGTACCGATCCAGCGACACACTCTCTGCCGACAGATATACCTACATTTACTTATTTATACACCACTATGATGAACGCGCTTCTTGCAGGCGCCCCTAACGCGAAATTCGTCATAGCGAACATTCCCGACGTGGATGCCATTCCGTTTTTCAACACCATACCGCCGATCGTCATCAACCCTGCGACAGAAGCCCCGGTACTGGTGAACGGCAGCCCTGTGCCTCTCCTCGTTATGAGACACGATGCCAGCGGGAATCTCTACGCCGGTCAGGCCAATCCTCTTTACGATAAGATACTCCTTCCCGCGCTCAGCCTTGAATTGAAGGGAGTCGGAATCCCGGCAGCGCTGGGTGGGACCGGCACCCCGCTGCCTGATTCTCTTGTTCTCGACTCGGCAGAGGTGTCGAAGGTCGAGGCAGCAATCACCGGCTACAACGCAGTGATCCAGTCGGTTGCGACAGCTAATCCGACGCGGGTCGCACTGGTCAATGCTTACTCCGTCTTCAATAATTTCGCGGCGAACGGTTACACCGATCCGGCAACCGGAGTTCACCTCACGGATTCATACATAACGGGAGGCTTCTTCGGTCTCGACGGAATACACCCGACGGATCAGGGATATGGTTACGTCGCCAATATGTTCATAAAGGCGATCAACACGACTTTCGGCGCGAACCTGAGTCAGGTGAATCTTGCATACCTGCCCGGTTCCATTCAATTGGCGAAATCCTCGTCGACCCAGTCGAAATGGCCTGTCATCCCTCTCTCGGAGTGGGGAAAGATGTTGAAGATATTCCAGGTCAGCGATATGTATTGAGTTCATCGGACTGATGCCAATTCTATTAAGGCCCCGTGTATGCGGGGCTTTTTTTTCTTAAATTGTGACACATGCATATTGGTACTACAATTTGTCCCAACTGTCGTTCGACGAACCTGCGTCGAAGCCGCTCGCGAGGAATCCCGGAAAAGGTTCAGACTTTTTTCAGGCGGAAACCTTTCAGGTGTAATGACTGCGGATGGCGCGGCATGCTCTTCATGCCTAAGAGAAATCGCAGCACCGTTTCAAAGCGAAGAGCTTACGCTTTCGCGACACTCTTCTCGTTGATTGTCCTGGTACTCCTCGCAGTCTTCAACCTGCGGCCGGATCTCATTCAAGAGTTAATCAAACATTTTATTGGCAATTAGAAATGGATATAGAAGTCACTTTGCAGGTCGCCCAGGGAATGGGATTGACACCGGAAGAATTCGAAGAGATAAAAAAGATCCTTGGCCGGATCCCGACATACACTGAACTTGGAGTCTACTCGGTCATGTGGTCCGAACACGCCAGCTACAAGAATTCGATACTCCAGCTCAAGAAGCTTCCGCGGTCGGGTAAGAATCTCCTCGTGAGCGCAGGAGAGGAAAACGCCGGCCTTGTAGACATAGGCGATGGACTGGCGGTAGCCTTCAAGATAGAGAGTCACAACCACCCGAGTGCGGTGGAACCGTACCAGGGGGCTGCCACAGGGGTCGGCGGTATCCTTCGGGACATTTTTACGATGGGCGCCAGACCGGTTGCTGCACTGGATTCTCTCCGGTTCGGTAATCCGGATAATCCGCGTGTCAAGTATCTGCTTGAAGGGATCGTCAAAGGTATTGCGGATTACGGAAATGCCTTCGGTGTTCCGACAGTTGCGGGCGAGATTTACTTCGATGAATGCTACGATGAGAATCCTCTCGTCAATGCGATGGCCGTTGGGATCGTCAGGCATGACCGCGTCGCAAAAGCTGCCTCGACCGGAGTGGGAAACCTCGTAATGATAGTCGGCTCGTCCACGGGGCGTGACGGCATTCATGGTGCGACATTCGCCTCGGAAGACATATCGGAGGCCTCTGAATCCAAACGCCCGTCCGTCCAGGTCGGCGATCCGTTCACCGAAAAGCTCCTCCTGGAGGCAACTCTGGAAGCCATTGAGGCAGGCCTTGTCGTTGGCATACAAGATATGGGCGCCGCCGGGATAGCCTGCTCTACTTCCGAGATGAGTGCCAAGGGTAGTAC
>JAJZNW010000148.1 GCA_021811615.1 Bacteroidota bacterium | reverse complement strand
GAAACCTGGCAAATAACAGCCGCATGAAGAAGCACGTCAATCCCTGGAATCGTCCGGTGAGAGTTCACACCTACGAGGAATACGAGGATGAGTACAGGGAGAAGATGAAAGAAGCGGGATTACCTTTGGACAAGGAATAGAAATGGCCGGACCGAAATTAAGACCAGAAGAATTAGCCAGCAAGATCAAGTACAATCTCCCTCCGAAGGGCTGGATGGATCAGCCTGTCGAATTCAGGGAGGGGACTTTCAACTACAGCGGCAATCCTAAAAACATCGAATACCTTCAGCTCCCTAATCCGAGGAAGTGGCAGCCGATGGATCCGGACTGGCATCTGCCTGAGAATTGGAAGGAAATTATTCTCGAAGGACTGAGGGATAGGCTGCACAGGTTCCGCTCGTTGCAGATATTCATGGACATCTGTGTGCGATGCGGTGCTTGTGCCGACAAGTGTCATTTCTACATAGGATCGGGTGATCCTAAGAACATGCCCGTCATGCGTGCGGAACTGCTCAGGGCCGTGTATCGGAAGGATTTCACTCTTGCCGGTAAGATCTTCGGGAAATATGCGGGCGCACGCGAGCTGACGCTGGACATCGTGAAAGAATGGTTCTACTATTTTTACCAGTGCACGCAATGCCGCCGCTGTTCAGTCTTTTGTCCTTACGGCATAGACACCGCAGAGATAACATTGCTGGTCCGCGAACTATTGAGCCTCATAGGTGTCAACATCGATTGGATCGTCACACCAGTCGCGAACAGCTTCAGGACAGGCAATCATCTCGGCATCCAGCCACACGGTTTCAAAGACAGCATCGATTTTGCCGTCGATGAACTCGAGTCGATAACGGGGGTGCGAGTCGAAGCGCCGATCAACAAAAAAGGCGCCGAGATACTCTTCATCACACCGTCGGCCGATTACTTCGGCAGCCCTCACTATTACACATTGCTCGGCTACCTCGCATTGTTCCATGAAATAGGTCTGGATTACACGTGGAGCACTTACGCTTCGGAAGGGGGCAATTTCGGCTCGTTCCTTTCACACGATATGATGAAGAGCCTGAATGCCAAGATGTACGCCGAGGCGAGGCGGCTCGGGGTCAAGTGGATACTCGGCGGCGAGTGTGGGCATATGTGGAGAGTCGTTCACCAGTATATGAACACGCTCAACGGGCCGGCGGATTTCCTCGAAGAACCTGTGTCGCCTGTGACGGGCACGAGGTTCGAGAACGCCAGGTCGACAAAGATGGTACACATATGCGAGTTCACCGCCGATCTCATCAAAAACGGCAGGATCAAGCTCGATAAGGGCCGGAACGACCATCGAAGGGTCACCTTTCACGATTCTTGTAACCCCGCGAGGGCATTGGGCCTGATCGAAGAACCGCGGTACATAATCAGGAACGCATGCAACAATTTCTTCGAGATGCCCGAGAATACTATCAAGGAACAAACGTTTTGCTGCGGAAGCGGCGCCGGGCTCGGCACCGACGAGAACCTCGAGATGAGAATGAGAGGCGGGCTCCCCCGGGCTAATGCCGTTAAGTTCGTGAAGGAGAAGCACGGCGTCAACTTTCTCGGCTGCATCTGCGCGATCGACAAGGCGACGCTTCCGCCGCTTATGGAATACTGGGTCGGTGGCGTCGATGTCGGAGGCGTCCATGAGCTGGTCGGCAATGCGCTCATCATGAAAGGCGAGAAGGAGCGAACTACGGACCTGAGAGGCGAACCGATGGCCGCGAAAGAGAGCGAGAAGACGGAAGAGAAAATGGAATAATGGAAGTGTGGAATAAGGGAGCGTTGGAATAGTGGAATCATGGAATAATGGAATGTCGGAGTAATGGAATTGTGGAATAGTGAAATGAGGAACAGGGATGTACGACAGCGGTAAGATAATCGCAGGACTCGTGATCTTCATAGGATTATTCACGTCTCCATTCTGGTACGATCTTTCGAGTGGTACTGCCCTGCAGACGCCGGATCTTGTGCTCCCGACGAAGGCTGATCAGAAAGAATGTGTTGCGAGTCTGGAGTTCATGCGCCGTGACCACATGGCCCTGCTGAATGTCTGGAGGACCGAGGTGGTCAGAGACGGAATTACTTACTATAAGTCTGCGAACGGAAAAGAGTTCGAGATGAGATATACCAGGACATGTCTTGGCTGTCACGCTAATACGTCGCAGTTCTGCGATCAGTGCCATAACTACATTGGGGTTAGCGTTTACTGCTGGGATTGTCACAACACACCCGTTTCAGTGGGCGCAGGATCAAGCGCCGCTAAAATCCTAAACACGAAACCCGAAATCCTAAATAAATCCAAAACCCAAAATGCCAAATCCGTACATCTTGCACTTGAAGCCGCTTCACAATGATGCAATTTGGACTTTCAATATTAGGATTTGTTTAGAGTTTAGAACTCAGGATTTCAGATGTCTTCATTGACAGACAGAGCAGGGTATCGAGATTGAAAGAATCTGGAAAGTCGAAGTAGATGAGCATTAGTCGAAGAACACTTTTGAAATTGGCCGGTATTACCGCACTTGGTGTTACGGCAGAAAAATACGCGACCGCTCACGCCGGGAGTACTGCGGCGAAGGTACTTTCAAAGGCAGTCGGCGCTGGGAAGCGGCTGACAAAGAGCAGCGTGCAGAAGAAGGTTCGCCTTGCGATGGTCGTCGATCTCAGGAAATGCGTTTCGGACCAGGGCTGCACGAAATGTATCGATGCCTGCAACAGAGCTCACAACATTCCGGATTTAGGCGACTCGAAGGACGCGATAAAGTGGATCTGGAAAGAGCCCTATGAGAACGCCTTCGTGGACCAGGAAAACTTCTATATGCGGGATGAGTTCAGGAACAAAATGGTCCCGGTGTTCTGCAACAACTGCGACAATCCGCCGTGCGTGGAAGTGTGTCCGACGCAGGCTACGTTTCAGCGCCCAGACGGGATCGTGATGATGGACTGGCATCGCTGCATCGGTTGCCGCTACTGCATGGCTGCCTGTCCGTACGGTTCCCGAAGCTTCAACTGGAGGGACCCGCGCCCGTTCATCAAAGATATTGATCCGGACTACCCGACAAGGATGAAGGGCGTTGTGGAGAAGTGCACATGGTGCGACGAGAGAGTCGACCAGGGGCTCCTGCCGCTTTGCGTCGAAGCCTGTCCCGAGAAGGCAATGGTCTTCGGGAACCTGAACGATCCGAAGTCCGAGGTGAGGCAATTATTGAAGGACAATTTCTCTGTCAGACGAAAGCCGGGACTCGGGACAAGTCCTGAAGTCTACTACCTGGTTTAAGGTGAACCGATGATAGAACATGCATTTAGAGGAAGCAAAAGATACTGGACCTGGCTCCTGTTCCTGGGTCTGATAATTCTGGCAGGATTCTATTTTTACATGAGACAATTCACCTATGGTCTGGGGATAACCGGGATGAGCAGGAATGTGAGCTGGGGTCTTTACATTGCCCAGTTTACATTCATAGTCGGCGTCGCGGCTTCCGCGGTGATGGTCGTTCTCCCTTACTACCTGCACGATTACAAGGCTTTCGGGAAGATCACGATACTCGGGGAATTCCTCGCCATCTCTTCGGTAATCATGTGCATGCTCTTCGTCTTCGTCGATCTCGGCCAGCCGTTCAGGGTATTGAACATATTCCTCTACCCGACGTTCCACTCATTGATGTTCTGGGATGTCGTTGCGTTGACCGGATATCTTGTATTGAACGTGATCATAACCCGCGTTACACTCGCGGCGGAGCGCAATTCAATCCCTCCTCCGAAGTGGATCAGACCGATCATAATTATGTCGATCCCCTGGGCAATCAGTATCCACACGGTGACCGCGTTCCTCTTTGCCGGCCTGGCAGGAAGACCTTTCTGGCTTACTGCCGTGCTCGCACCGCGATTCCTGGCCTCTGCATTTTCTGCCGGTCCCGCACTCCTGCTTCTCCTTTGCCTTCTCCTCAGGAAGCTGACAAACTTCGACGCCGGTGAGGAGGCGATCAAGAAACTCGGACTGATAATCACTTATGCAATGTGTGTGAATGTGTTCCTGATTCTCATGGAATTCTTTACCACTTTCTACAGTCATATCCCGGAGGATGCGGCTCACATGCAGTATCTTTACTTCGGCCTCGACGGAAAGGCGCGGCTCGTACCGTGGATGTGGACATCGGCGGCCCTTGCGGTTGTTTCGCTCGCCATACTCCTCGTCCCGCGGACCCGCAGCAACCACAGAACGCTTGTCGTGGCGTGTGTCGCCGTCTTTCTCTCCATATGGATAGACAAAGGACTCGGCCTGGTGATTACGGGCTTCATACCGTCTCCCTTCGGAAAGGTGATCCAGTATTGGCCCACGCTGCCCGAGACTCTGATTGCCCTCGGCATTTGGGCCATCGGGGTGTTTTTCATAACGATATTTTATAAGATGGCACTGTCAATAAGAGAGCAAGTGGAGTGAGGGTGATCAAGACGAGATGAGAATGGGTTGGCTTATGTAATGAAAGCTCGAATTCCGAAACTCGAAATCCTAGACAATGTCAAATGGAAGAAGATAAAAAGACAAAACGCTACGACCTCGAAGAACCGACTGAGACATTTGCCAGGAGAACTGCGGAATTCATCGAGAAGCTGCCGAAGACGCTTTCCAACACTGAGTATGCAAAACAGCTGGTTAGATCTTCAGGCTCGGTAGGGGCAAACTATATCGAAGGTAACGAAGCATTGAGTTGAAAAGACTTTCTGATGAGAATAAAAATCTGCCGTAATGAAGCAACGGAAAGTCGTTACTGGCTGCGTCTTGTCAGGTGCACCGAATCTCTTGAACGCGAAAGGCAATTATTGATTCAGGAAGCAACCGAACTTATGAAGATATTTGGCGCTATTGTGACGAAGATACAATAGCCAGGAGTTGAACGTTTTGCATTTCTTAATTATTGATGATTGTTTAGAGTGTAGGGTTTTGTTATTAGGATTTGCCTACGTTTGCGAGGTTAACTCCTCGAAATCAATCGGGTACGCACTTGAGTAACATCGTTATCATAGGCGGCATGGCGGCGGGTTGCAGAGTTGCTGCGAGGTTGAGCAGGCTCTCATCTGAAAACCATGTGACGATTGTCGAAAGAAGTCCGTTCATCTCCTTCAGTAGTTGCGGCCTCCCGCTATTCGCGTCAGGAGAAGTCGACGGCATTTCCGATCTCTCCAGGACTTCCTATGGTGCCGTCAGGGATGTGGAATTCTTCCGCGAAGTGAAGAGGGTGAAGGTCCTGACTGAGACTGAAGTGGTCGAAGTCAGAACGGAGAAAAATGAAGTGGTGTGTAGACCGGTGGCAGGAGATGGTGCGTTCACTCTCCCGTACGATTCGCTGGTCTTTGCAGCCGGATCTGAGCCGGTGAGGCCGCACTTTCCCTGTGCCAGGTCGCCTCTGATCTCATCTTTCCACTATCCAGCCGACGCGGAGAATTTCAGAAAGGCCGCCCAGAAGGGAAAGGTCGCGTCTGCGGTAATAATCGGTGGAGGCTTCGTCGGCTGCGAATTAATTGAGGCGATGACCTCCCTTTGGGGAATCGATACCTTCCTGGTCGAAAAAGAGGCTGCCTTGTTGCCCGGGAGCCTTGACCTGGAAATATCTCTGTTCATCGAGAGCGGCATCTCCTCTGACAAAATACATCTGCTTCTGTCCTCTACGGTGGAGAGGCTCGGTCTCAAAGAAACAGGGACTCCTGTTGTCTCGATCGAAGGTGGACGTCAGATTGAGGCAGACCGGGTGTTCTATTCCCTGGGTATCAGGCCGAATACCGGTCTCGCACAGAAATCGGGTATCAGGATCGGCAGGCATGGAGGTGTTCTCGTCGATAATCAGCTGAGGACCAACGTGGGCAATATCTGGGCCGCTGGAGATTGTGCTGAAGTGAGGAACCTGGTTACCGACTCGACAGATATCTTTCCTTTCGGTTCAATTTCTAACAGGATGGGAAGGGCGGCTGCCGATTCGATTTCGGGCGGACACGTTTGTTTCGGCGGCGCCGTAGGGACTTTCTCGCTGAAGCTCTTCGACAGTATTATCTGTGCCGCGGGACTGACTGAGGAAAAGGCGAAGCTGAACGGGTATGATACAGCCACCGTCATCGGATGCTGGCCCGATAGGCCGGACTACCATCCGGAGACGAAGCTTCTATTTGGGAAACTCGTCTATGAAAAACCGAGCCTGCGATTGCTCGGTCTGCAGCTGGCCGGCGAGGGGGAGGTGACAAGATATATCGATGTCTTTTCTGAGTTGCTTTCAAATCGGAAAACTGTCGAAGATCTTGCCGGTCTGGAGCATGCCTACACTCCCGCACACTCGTCACCCGTTTCGCCTTTGAATTACCTCGGCTACATGGCATGCGACCAGGAATTTGACGGCATCATAAATATCAGCCCTCTGCATGTTGCTTCATACGAGGGGATCTTTGTAGATGTCCGTGAGCCTGAAGAAACGTCGTCGTTCCCTTTTCCCGAGAAGGCGATAAACATACCGCTGAAGAATCTCAGTTCGAAACTCGATGAGTTCGATCCCGTCCGTGGACTCATGTTTGTGTGCGAGAGAGGGCCGAGGGGGTATGAGGCGGCGAGGCTGTTCAAGGAAAATGGACACCGGAATGTCTCCTACCTGGGCGGCGGCAACCTTCTTTATAGCAAAATTGAAAAATGTCTGAGTGCCAGGCCTTCGCTGAAAAGTGCAGCCTGCCGGGAAAAATGAGGAAGGCTGATGGTTCATGAAACAAAGCCATAGTGAAATGGAACATAGAAAGAGCAGGGAGGCGATATGTCCATCATAACCATTTCAAGAGGATCTTTGAGCGCATCTGCATTGCTCGCCGCGAAAGTGTCGGCAAGACTTCAATGGCCGGTGGTGACTCGGGAAGACGTGCTCTCCGAGGCCGCGAAATACGGGATAAAAGAGACGGGGCTGGGGGAGCTCTCCTTCGTAGAAAAAGCGCCGGGTTTTCTCGACAAGATGGGCGACCGAAAGAAACAATATCTCGTCTGTTTTCAGACGGCGCTCCTGGATTTCGCGCTCAAGGGCAACTTCATCTACAACGGTCATCTCGCACAATTCCTTCTGACGGCGGTTCCGTCCGTGGTACGCATTCTCTTGACGGCGCCGGAGGAATTCAGGATCAGCAGCGTAATGAAGGAGAGCCGCAAGTCGAGAGAAGAAGCCATCTCACATATAAGACTTACCGACGAGAGACGCCAGAAATGGTCCCATTTCCTTTATGGCGTGAACTGGCGCGATCCGGCCTTCTATGACCTCGTCTTCAACATCGAGAGAATAAGCATCGACCTTGCGGCGGATATTCTCGCCGATGTCGTGTCGAGCAAAGACTTCACGCCCGTCAGGGAAGGCCAGCAGGTCCTCGCCGATCTGCACCTGGCTTCGCTCGCAAAAGTGCATCTGCAGCAGTCCCCGCGGACCAGGGGGAGCGATCTGGAAATCGAGGCGAGCGCGGCCGACGGCACGCTCACCGTGAAAGGGAGCTGCCCCAGAGTCGGCGCAAAGATGTGGGAGAGCGATATAAGAGCCGTTCTCTCGAAGGTCGAAGGTGTAAATATAATCAAGGTCGAAAAGACCGTTGTGGGATATTACGAATAAAACTGAGAATGTATCATGACTGAGGCTTCAATAACTTCCGATCTTCTCGTCGTAGGTGCCGGCATTGCAGGTATCACAGCGGCAGTGGAAGCTGCCGAGACAGGACTGAAAGTGGTGCTCCTCGAGAAACGGCCGTACATCGGCGGGAAGGTGACTCAATTCAACAAATACTTCCCTAAACTATGTCCTCCCTCCTGTGGACTCGAAATCAACATCCGCCGACTCCGCACGAATCCGAAAGTGAAAGTCCTCACACAGGCGGAAGTCGCCGATGTTTCGGGGCAACCCGGGGAATATGATGTGAACGTCAAGTTGAAGCCGAGGTTCGTAACAGATCGATGTACTTCCTGCGGCGAATGTGTGACGGTCTGTCCGGAATCGAGAAGCAACGATTTCAACTACGGTATGGACCGCACGGCTTCGATCTACATCCCGTACGAAAATGCCTACCCCTCGAAGTATGTCATCGACCCGGTGACGTGCAAAGCGTCTGGCTGTAAGAAGTGTGTGGAGGCGTGCAAGTATGGAGCGATAGACCTGTCGCAAACAGAAGAGACCATCAACATACAAACGGGTGCGATTATCTGGGCGACAGGATGGGAACCTTACGATGCGAACAAACTCGATGTGCTCGGCTTCGGAAAATTTCCAGATGTAATCACGAACGTGATGATGGAACGGCTCGCCGCCCCCGACGGACCTACGAAGGGGAAGATCCTTCGGCCCTCAACGAACGGCGCCGTCAACAGCGTCGCTTTCGTGCAGTGCGCCGGTTCGAGAGACGAGAATCACCTTGAATACTGTTCGTCTGTCTGCTGCATGGCTTCACTCAAACACACAAGATATATACGGGAACAGTACCCCGATGCCGAAATGGATATCTATTATATCGATGTCCGGGCGAACGGAGTTTTCGAGGAATTCTACAGTGAAGTCTCCAGGGATCCCAAAGTACATTTCCACAGAGGGAAGGTGGCGAAGGTCTCGCTCGATTCGTCTTCAGGCAAACTGATTGTGGAAGCGGAGGACACACTGACAGGTACCCGCATAAAGAAGTCTGTCGAGCTCGTCGTCCTCGCGACCGGGATGCAGCCGAACGTTAGTGGCCTTCCGTTGGATCGTTCGCAGATCGACGGCGACGGCTTCCTGGTTTCCGGCGGGTCCGGGGCGATCGCATGCGGAGTTAACACGAGACCGAAGGACGTATCTGCAGTTGTCCAGGAGGCAACTGGTTCGGTGTTGAAGGCAATTCAAGCAATCAAGGGGAACTAGGACCATGGCTATAGATACTAAAGTCGGCGCTTACCTTTGCTCGGGATGCGGTATCGGAGAATCTATCAGCTGCGACGGACTGGCGAAGGTCGCAACCGGGGAATGCAAAGTGCCTTTCTGCAAGATCAAAGAACGGCTCTGCAGCGAGGAATGTGTCGCCGGGATCAAGGAAGACATAGAACGTGAAGGCCTGAATCGTGTGGTGATCGGGGCCTGTTCACCGAGGTTTCTCTCCGACGTGTTTCAGTTTGACTCGAACGTGCTCGTGGACCGGGTGAATCTGAGAGAGGGCGTCGCGTGGGCTCACAAGCCGAACGACGAAGATACACAGATGCTCGCGGAAGATTATGTCAGGATGGGAATCGCGAAGGTCAGGAACAGCGAGCCTCCGCAGGCGTTCAAGAGCGAGGTCAATGAGACGATCCTCGTCGTCGGAGGGGGCGTTACAGGGCTGACGTCTGCGCAGGCTGCCGCAAAAGCAGGCTATTCCGTAGTCCTGGTGGAAAAGGAGAGCTCGCTCGGAGGGTGGGCAAATAGAGTCTACAAAGTCGCTCCGTACCGGCCTCCCTATACGGAACCGCAAGACTCGAAGATCGGTGAGCTGATCCACGATGTCGAAACGAACGTCAAGATAACGGTCATCACTTCGTGCCTCATCGAGAAGATTTCCGGGCAGCCGGGAGAATTCAATGTTGTATTGCGCATTGACGGAGGTGCCCGCACCGAGCTGATGACAGTCGGCGCCATTGTTCAGGCCACAGGCTGGAAACCGTATGATCCCAACAGACTGGGCGATCTTGGTTACGGCCAGTTCCACAATGTCATAACGGGAACCCAACTCGAAGAGCAATTCAAGAACGGACGTGACGGTGAAAAGTTCGACGGAGGACAAATCAAAAGTGTCGCTTTCATCCTTTGTGCCGGTTCAAGGGACGAAAAGCATCTTCCGTATTGCTCTTCGATCTGCTGCTCCGCCTCTCTTAAACAGGCGCTTTATATAAGGGAGCGATATCCGGAAGCGCTCGTGTACATAATTTACAAGGATATGCGGACTCCCGCCCAGCATGAGCTCTTCTATAAGCGTGTCCAGAACGAAGACAAGATATTTCTCACAAAGGGCGAAGTCGTCGGCTTGACCGATTCGGAAAACGGATCGATCGCCATTGACGTCGACAATACTCTCCTCGGCGAAAAAATCCGGATAGAATCCGATCTCGTGGTGCTGGCGACAGGCATGGTCCCGACCACATTAGTCGGCGATGTTGAATCAGACTGCGGGGAAGCCGTTGCCGAGGCCACGCTCGATGGGAAGAAAGCTGCCGAGTCGGCCGAGGCCGGGGCGAAAATACTTAACCTGACGTACAGGCAGGGGACCGATCTCCCGACGCTCAAATACGGCTTTCCCGATTCTCACTACATTTGTTTTCCGTATGAGACGAGAAGAACCGGCATATATGCTGCCGGAACCGTTCGTGCCCCGATGGATTACTCCTCAGCGAAGAACGATGCCTACGGCGCTGCCTTGAAGGCGATTCAGCTTATTCATTCCGTGAAAGAAGGAAAGGCCGTTCATCCGAGGTCGGGAGACGAATCGTTCCCCGAGTTCTTTCTCCAGAGATGCACTCAATGTAAGCGGTGTACGGAGGAGTGTCCATTCGGAACTCTTGACGAAGATGAGAAAGGGACTCCACTCCCGAATATCAACAGGTGCCGGCGGTGCGGCATCTGTCTCGGCGCATGTCCCGAAAGAATTATCTCCTTCAAGGATTACTCGATCTCGATGGTCTCTTCGATGATAAAGGCAGTCGAGATTCCCGACGAGGACGAAGACAAGCCGAGGATACTCGCCTTTATGTGCGAGAACGACGCGTACCCCGCGCTCGACACCGCCGGTAAGTTCAGGATGGAGTATGACCCGAACGTCCGCGTGATCCCGGTACGCTGTCTCGGATCAGTGAACGTCGTCTGGATTGCAGACGCGCTCTCGAAGGGCTATGACGGCGTCCTGATGCTCGGCTGTAAGTTCGGCGTCGATTACCAGTGCCACTTCATCCGCGGGAGCGAGCTCGCGAACAAGAGAATGGAAAATGTCCAGGAGAAATTGAAGCAGCTCGTTCTCGAACCGCAGCGGGTGAAGCTCCTTACTCTATCGATCGACGAATACGCGAAGCTCCCCGGCATCTTCAACGAGTTCGTACAGGAGATGCGAGAGCTCGGTCCGAACCCATACAAGGGGATGTAAGTCGAGGTTGGAGGAGGCATCTGCCCGCCTGTGAACATTTCACAGAGTTCCACAGAGAAGCACAGAGACACACAGAGAGTGATTCTGTTCTCTGTGTCTCTCTATTCTCTTCCTCTGTGTCTCTCCGTGTAATTGCAGCGCTCCTGCCTGGCAGCAAGGTTGCGGGTAAGCTCGTCCGTCCGCCTCATTTGCGAGGACGTGCCAGCCTAGGCCGTCTGCATCAGATTGCTTCGCCTGAGAAAACACAGGTTCGCCATGCAGCTATGGCAGTGTCGCTGAACCGAAATCTTATCGGGAATTAGCCTTAGAGAAACTGCTGACTGGTCATATCATCGGTACCCCGGGTTCATACCAGGACGACTCGACACGGACGATCAAAGCTGCATTCGGCAATGATCCGATGATCTCTGGCGGCCCGATTAAACCGAACGGTGATTGGCTTAGCCGGCAACTTCTTAGTCTGTAAGTGCGCCGGTTTTTTGCGGCCATTGTGAGGATACTTGCGCAATCGTAGTCCCAACTAATTTGAGGGACGACTCCCTGGATCTGAATGGCCTTCTGTGCCGATGGCCTGGTTTGATTCTTGTCCCGTTCCGACGATAAACCCTCCGGAGTCCTGAAGTATCCACGATTCCGGCCGGTCTCTTACCTCAACAACACGATTACAGAACTCCTGCTCCTCGTTGATTCTCCCTCGATGGGCGGGTATGTTTTTGCCGGTAACGTTCTTAAATGAGAGGAAAGTCATGGCAGGATCAACTCTTATAAGGCCGCACGGAAGTGACCGGCTGAAGGTCCTTCTTCTGAGCGGCAAAGAAAAGGCAGAGGAATTAAAAAAAGCAGATCATCTCAAAAAGATCTGCATGACTAGCCGAGAGACGGGCGACCTGATAATGCTCGGCATCGGCGGTTTCACCCCGCTCGAAGGTTTTATGGGTCACGACGACTGGCAGGGAGTCTGCTCCGACATGAGGATGTCGGACGGGTTGTTCTGGCCTATCCCGATCACACTGTCCGTCTCGGACGAAGATGCGAAGTCTCTGAAGACCGGTCAGGAAGTCTCCCTGATAAGCGACGAGACTAACGAAGTCATGGGGACAATGGAAGTCACCGAGAAGTACCAGATCGACAAAGGCTTCGAGTGCAAGCAGGTGTTCACTACCGACGATCCGGAACATCCCGGCGTCAAGATGGTGATGCAGCAGAAGCCGTGGAACATAGCGGGCCCGGTGAAGGTGCTTTCGGAAAGCTATTTCCCCACCGAGTTCGCGGGACTGTACCAGCGTCCTGAAGAAAGCAGGAAGCTATTTGCGGAAAAAGGATGGCGGACGATCGCGGCTCTGCAGCTTCGGAATCCGATGCATCGCTCGCATGAGTTTCTCGCGAAGATCGCACTCGAAGTGAGCGACGGACTTTACATCCACCAGCTTGTCGGGAAATTGAAACCGGGCGACATACCCGCCGAAGTCCGCGCGAAATGCATCGACGTTTTGGTCGAAAACTATTTCGTCAAGGATACTGTCGTTTGCGGCGGTTATCCTCTCGACATGAGATACGCCGGACCGAGAGAGGCCCTGCTGCACGGCCTGTTCAGACAGAACTTCGGCTGCACGCATCTCATCGTAGGCCGCGACCATGCCGGAGTCGGCAACTACTACGGCCCCTTCGACGCGCAGAAGATATTCTACCAGATACCCGAGGGCGCAATGCTCCTCAAGCCTCTCCCGATCGATTGGACATTCTGGTGCTTCAAGTGCGGCGGCATGGCATCGATGAAGACCTGCCCGCATAAGAAGGAAGACCGACTGTTCCTTAGCGGGACGGCTCTAAGAAAAGCTCTCTCCGAAGGAAGCGACGTGCCCGCCGAGTTCAGCAGGCCTGAAGTCCTCGCGATACTGCGCGATTACTATGCGAAGCTTGACGAGAAAGTCGAAATCAAGATGCACCAGTTTGCAACCGGTGAAGGTTCGGAAAAAGCAAAGAAGTAGATCAAGAGATGATTCTGTTCGACAAAAAGAAGTTCCAAAAACAAAATCACAGGCTCCAAACAAGCTCCAAAGAACTAAAAATAGAAAAACAAAATACATGGGGTGTTTTCGACTTGGGATTTTGGATTTTTGTTTTGTTTGGAGCTTGGTGGTTGGAACTTGGAGCTTCTTTTGATGAAGAATATTGCTAATAAGAATAAGACAAGTAAGGAGGTATTTTCATGCCGAGTTATGTGAACCCTGATAAATGCGATGGGTGTAAGGCATTGGACAAGACAGCGTGCCAGTATATTTGTCCGAATGACCTGATGACCCTGAACAGAGACATAATGA
>JAJZNW010000042.1 GCA_021811615.1 Bacteroidota bacterium | reverse complement strand
TACGGTTTGAGGAGGGGTCAAGGGAAACGGAGCGATGGTCGGCTTGAGCGGGACACTCGCTTGAAAGAGGAGAAACACTTAGGCTCACATGACCTGTACACCACCGCGCCCTTGTCCTACTCTACAATCGCCCCCCTTTGTAAACAATCAGTCCGACATCACCGGCACTCGGCCGCCTCGACGCCACGCTTCCGATTGCATGGCACTCGATCACGGATTATCTTCATCGAGCGGTGGGAGATGTCCACCGCTTAACCCCGCCACAACCAAAGACGTGTAGACCTGCAACAATGGTCATCAAATGAAAGGAGCTGGACATGAAAATTATTACCGTCTCTATTATGATGACACTATGCCTTGCATTGGATGCACTCGGACAAACCGCTGCGGCCGCCAGGGATTCCGTTAAACCTGCCGCGGACACAGTCAATGTCTGGACGCCTACATTTGTCACCGGACTAAACATCAGCCAGATTGCATTCAGCAACTGGACACAGGGAGGCACTGATGCTCTTGCCTGGACCGCCACAGTGGACGGCAGCTACGATTACAAAGGGAAGATTTGGAACCTGCAGAACCACCTTCGTGCCTCTTACGGCAGGAGCCGGCTGGGAGGAGCGGCAACCATCACCACTGACAATAACCTCCTCCTGGAAAACGTCCTCACCTACAACCTCGGCTGGGCGACAAATCCTTTCGTCAGTAACACGATTATAACCACACTCGCCGAAGGGTACTCCTATGCCACGAGTGTCCCGGTCCCGATCGCAAACTTCTTCGACCCCGGTTACGTCACTCAGAGCATCGGCTTTGCTTACAGCAATACTGGCAATTTCACAACCCGGCTCGGTCTCGCAACCCAGGAGATCTTTGCGAACAAGTTCCGTCAGTACACCGATAATCCCAAAACTCCGGATAAGATGGAGGCGTTCAAACTGGAGACCGGCTTCGAATCGGTCTCCCGCGCGAAGCTACATATCGCGAACAACATGCTTCTCACAACGGGCCTTAGGCTCTTTACAAGATTCAGCAACCTGACGGTTTGGGACGTCCGATGGGATAACCTGATCGTCGCAAAGGTTAACTCTTTCATAAATGTCAATTTCACCTATGAGCTTGTTTACCAGAAGGATCAATCGCCCAGGACCCAAATGAAAGAAGGGCTCCAACTCGGTGTCACATATTCCATATTCTAGTCGATCGTTCCGGACCGAACTTCAACAAGAAGGTTCAAAGGAGGATTTATGAAGCTGCTTGACGAGTTCAAAGAATTTGCCATGAAAGGAAGTCTTGTGGACATGGCGATCGGCATCGTTATCGGCGCCGCCTTCGGGACAGTGGTGAAGTCGCTGGTCGACAACATTATCATGCCTCCTTTCGGAAGGATTCTTGGAGGCATGGATTTCAGCAATCTCTTCATCAACCTGTCGCCTGGTTCCTTCAGTTCGCTCGCAGCAGCCAGGGCCGCAGGTGCAGCCACTATCAACTACGGTCTCTTTCTTAACAGCGTTGTTTCCTTCCTCATCGTCTCGTGGGCTCTTTTCATGGTGATGAAGGGAATGAACAAGCTGAAGCGCGAGAAGCTGGCTCCGGAAGTCAATACAAAGACCTGTCCGCAATGTCAGTCATCGATCAACATCAAAGCCCTTCGTTGTCCGTTTTGTACCTCACAATTGTAGATCCGTATTCACTCAGTTCAGAGTCAGCGGGCCGAAGGGTTATAAAATCGCCCAGTACTCCGTGCACTAATCGATCTCCGATCATGGAACACAGTACTGGATCAGTCGAGCAGGTTGTCGAAACTTCATTATATTTAAACGATTCAGGAAAGAAGCGTGTTTATTAGAGTGTACCGGCCTATCCGGCAAAATTGAAACACCGAAGCAGATACTAAGGACCCGGAATCGCCCGGATCCGTTCGAACGATCAAAAGGAGTATTGTATGCCAAATGAGATGATAGAACTCACAAAGAGACAGGCGTGGAAAGATCTTGACTCACACTTCCGGAATATCCGCGCCTCGAGTCTCCGGAGGCTCTTCGCGGACGATCCCTCGCGGGGTGAACGTATGGCGGTGCAGGCGGAGGGGATTTACTTCGACTACTCGAAACACCTGATTACCGGCGAGACAATCAAGCTTCTCATTCGCCTCGCGGATGAGTCTCACATTCGCGACCGGATCGACGCCATGTTCAGCGGGGAAAAGATAAATGTTACCGAGAAAAGGGCAGTCCTGCACGTCGCTCTTCGCGCACCGAAAGGCAAATCTATTCGGGTTGACGGCAAGAACGTGGTACCGGAGGTCCATGCCGTGCTCGACAAGATGGCAGACTTTGCAAACCGCGTAAGGAGCGGTTCATGGAAAGGGTACACCGGCAAGCCGATTCGCAACGTAATCAACATCGGCATCGGCGGCTCGGATCTCGGACCCGTGATGGCGTACGAAGCGCTGCGGCATTACAGCAAACGCGACATGACTTTCAGATTCGTCTCGAATGTCGACGGTACCGACTTCGCCGAGGCCACTCAAGACCTGTCGCCGGAAGAGACTCTGTTCATAATTTCCTCAAAGACATTCACGACACTCGAGACGATGACAAATGCACATACCGCACGTGAGTGGACACTGAGAAGTCTCAAACAAGACTCCGCGGTGGCGAAGCACTTCGTCGCTGTCTCGACCAACGAGAAAGAAGTGGCGAAATTCGGAATCGATACCGCCAACATGTTCGGCTTCTGGGACTGGGTCGGGGGAAGGTACTCGATGGATTCAGCAATAGGACTCTCTACGATGATCGCTATCGGCCCGGAACATTTCCGGTCGATGCTCGACGGCTTTCACAAAATGGACGAGCATTTCCGCACGGCCCCCTTCGAGCGCAATCTCCCCGTCATCATGGGGTTGCTCGGAATCTGGTATAACAATTTCTTCGGCGCTCAGACTGCTGCGGTCCTTCCTTATGAACAATACCTCAAGCGGTTTCCCGCATACCTCCAGCAACTGACGATGGAGAGTAACGGAAAGCACGTGACAAGGGAAGGGAAGGCTGTGGACTATCAAACTGGCCCGATCTACTGGGGGGAACCCGGTACCAACGGCCAGCACTCATTTTACCAGCTGATACACCAGGGGACGAAGCTCATCCCGTGCGACTTCATCGCCTTTCTCAAACCGCTGAATCAGCTCGGGCGTCATCACGATCTCCTGATCGCGAACGTGTTTGCCCAATCCGAGGCTCTCGCCTTCGGGAAAACGCCCGAAGAGGTGAAGGCTGAAGGAACCCCGGACTGGCTCATCCCTCACAGGACTTTCGAGGGAAATCGGCCTTCAACGACCATACTCATTGAGAGTCTTACCCCGGAAGCGCTCGGGAAACTCGTCGCACTTTACGAGCACAGCGTCTTCACCCAGGGCGCTATCTGGGACATCGACTCGTTCGATCAGTGGGGTGTTGAGCTCGGCAAGGCGCTTGCGGTGAGGATCATTCCGGAGCTCGAAAAGGAGCCGTCCGCCGGTCTGCAGCACGACAGCTCCACGAATACCCTCATCAGGAAGTATATCGGGTCGCGGAAGTAACAGCTGAGCCTGGAACGGATTCCGGGCCATCTTCCCTAATCGGAGATTCAGTATGCCAGAGAAACCGCAAAACGCTCCCCCGGCCTCGCTCCTCTTCGAGAGCAAAAGACCACCTCTCGACAGGAGAAGATTCACAAGCCCGGCAGTGGAAGAGGAGATAAGACGAGTCGCCGGCGGCATCGGCAATCCGGAACTGGCGTGGCTCTTCTCGAACTGTTATCCGAATACGCTCGACACCACGGTGAAATTCCGCCTGGTAGACGGGAGGCCGGATACTTTCGTGATCACCGGCGACATCGACGCGATGTGGCTCCGCGATTCTACCGAACAAGTCTGGCCTTATCTGAGGCTTGTCGGCCGCGATGAGAAGCTTAAACTTCTGATTGCCGGCGTGATCAACCGGCAGACCGAATGCATTCTCCTCGATCCGTATGCGAACGCATTCAATTACGGTCCGACGGGAAGCCCCTTCGATAACGATCTGACCGAGATGAAACCGGGGCTGCACGAGCGCAAGTGGGAACTCGATTCGCTCTGTTACCCGGTGCGGCTGGCGTACGGTTACTGGAAGATGACGGGCGACACGTCCCCTTTCATTGAAAAGTGGAAGCGTGCCATGAAACTCGTCGTGAAGACTTTCAGACAGCAGCAGAGGAAAGACGGGCGTGGACCATACAGGTTCCAGCGCGTCACAGCGACATATACCGATACAGCACCCGGCGGCGGTTATGGGAATCCGATGGTTCCCGTCGGCATGATCGTTTCAATTTTCAGACCCTCCGACGATGCGGCTATATTTCCGTTCCTGGTTCCGTCGAACTACTTCGCCGTACGATCGCTGAAGCGGCTATCGGAAATGTTCTCCGCGATATTCCATGACCCGGATTTTGCGGGAAGCTGCGCTTCACTGGCTGACGAAGTTTACGAATCCCTGCAGCGTTATGCTATAGCGGAACATGCGGACTTCGGGAAGATACTCCCTTACGAAGTGGACGGATTCGGCGACAGGCTGTTTATGGATGATGCCAGCATACCAGGCTTGCTTTCACTACCGTACCTTGACTGCATCGGCGAACGCGATCAGGTCTACCAAAACACCCGGTCGTTTCTCTTAAGCGGCGATAATCCTTACTTCTTCAAAGGAACGGCGGGGGAGGGAATCGGAAGTCCGCACGCGGGTCTGAACAAGATCTGGCCCATGGGTATTATGATGCGCGCGTTCACTACTTCGAATGACGACGAGATCAGGAAATGTCTGGAGATGCTCATCCATTCGAACGCGGGTACTGGATTCATGCATGAATCCTTCGACGAGAACGATCCGAAGAAATTCACGAGAAGCTGGTTCGCCTGGGCAAATACCCTGTTCGGCGACCTGATCATCAGATTGTATGATCAGAAGCGATATTTGCTGAAGTAAGTCCGTTCACAGACACCCGCATGATTTCCGGACGGCAAGTTCGGTCTCGACGAGTATCTTCCTCCCGTTCTTCTCTCTTCCTTCTATCTCGGAGATCAATGCTGCCGCGGCAGTCTCGCCGATCTTGTACGCGGGCTGTCTTATCGTAGTCAGGGGACTGAACACGAGCTCGGCTCTCACATCGTCGGACATGCCGACGATGGCGATATCCTGAGGGATCCTGAGACGGTGGTCCTGGATTGCCTTCATAGCCCCGAACGCGGAAGGATCGTTGACCGCGACTACGGCGTCCGGCCTTTGCCGGGCGGGGAGCTCGAGGAGCTTCTCCATTGCCGTGTAACCGCCGCTCTCGTGGAACCCCGACTGTACCACCAGCTCGGGGCGATACTTGATGTTGTTGCGCGTCAAAGCCTTCCGATAACCTTTCAATCTTCCTCTGCCTATCGAGACGTTCGACGGCCCGCTCAGATGGGCTATCGCCTTGTAGCCGTGTCCTACAAGGTGTTCCGTAACGCGGGCACAGCAATCTTCGTCATCGATACTTACGCAGGTCGCACCGATTCCTTCCACGACTCTGTCGAAGAACACGATCGGTATACCCAGGCGCATCGCCTCCAGGTACGGCGACTTGTCCGTCACCGTCTGGGCTGTCGAAATCAGAAGCCCGTCGACTCTCTTCGATTCGAGCGTGCTTATCGCATCGAGCTCGCGATTTTCATCCTCAGCCGAATGGGCCAGTATAAGGTGGTATCCCGCGGCGTAGGCGGCATCTTCTATTCCGCGTATCACTTCCGGAAAAAAAGAATGGCTTATCTCAGGCACGACGACCCCGATAGTCTCCGTTCTTCTCAGTGTCAGGCTTCGTGCGATGTGGTCCGGAGTGTATCCGTATTTCCGCGCGGCTTCAATCACCCTTCGCCTGGTTTTCTCCTCAACGTTCGGCCGGCCGTTCAGGGCCCTCGAGACCGTCATCGCCGATACACCGAGGATATGAGCCAGCTTCTCCGCCGTCACACGCCCCGATGATTTCTTGTGATCTTTTCCGGCTGCCATTTAGTATTCCACCTCGTCCGTGAAATGAATTACTCTCTCTTCAAAGATAGCAACCGTAAGCCGATTTATTATATGCCATTTCAATTATTCTTGCGCGACAACATCGAGGGAATTCCCCTTTCAAAGAAGATTTACTCAGAGCATCCCGTCATTTCTCTGAATTGCCTGCCGGCCAGCCGCTCGGCTCTGAGCGCGGTTTGAACCGTACGATCCCGGCTCAAAGACCGCCGGCATCGCGACGGGGCGAGCGGAGACAAAGATCGGGCAGGGACAAATTTGGTGACTCATTTGCCACAGTTAACAGTGCATTTCTCGATAACCATCTGTATATTGGACGCGATGCTTCTGATTGGGTATCGGACAGACATGAGCGCAGGTGAACCTGACGGCAAACTGAACACTCTCATCGAATTGAAGAATCATACAGGACATAATGACTCGAACTGACCCCATGATATTGAACAGGCCGGCCCCGCACGCGGAGGGCTCCCCGGCCGGGGATAGTCCGACAAACGTCCCTTTTCCCGCGTGCCTGTCTTGTGCAACGTCTTCCGGGAAGACTCACACCCCCTTATTCTCACAGTCAGGATCTGCTTTGTCTTAGAAAACTAAAGAAGGAGAGATATGGTCTACGGTTATGGTCGGAGTGCTTTTCTACTCTTGCTAAAGTCGACGAGTCTCGTTTCACTGAACTGGGTCGACACGCTTGTCATCGTACTCTATTTCATTTTCGTCGTGGGAATAGGTTTCTATCTCCTTCGCTATACCAGGACGGGCGAAGATTTCTTCCTCGCCGGAAGGAGAATGAGCTCCTGGGTAGCAGGCCTTTCATTCGTCGCGGCTAATCTCGGTTCACTCGAACTGATGGGATGGGCCGCCTCGGCGTACCAGTATGGCATCCTCGCAACACACTGGTACTGGATCGGCGCAATTCCCGCGATGCTGTTCCTCGCGATCGTTATGATGCCTTTCTACTATATCAGCAGGACTCATTCAGTACCCGGATATTTGAAACTGAGGTACGGCGAATCGACCAGCATGTTGTCTGGCATCTCGTTCGCCTTCATGACCGTCCTCATGAGCGGAATCAACATGTTCGCAATGGCCCTGGTCATGAAAGTCATACTTGGCTGGAGCATCGACTTCAGTATCTGGGTTTCATCACTCACCGTGATGCTTTACGTCGTTCTCGGAGGACTCCTATCCGCGATTTTCAACGAAGTCCTCCAGTTCATGCTGATCTGGCTCGGCGCCCTCGTGATCCCGATACTCGGCCTTATAGAAGCCGGTGGCTGGTCCGGTATGGTCGCCAAGATCCACGCAAACTTCCCCGCGGGAGATTACACACATCTCTGGAGCACTCTCGGCTCCTTCAAGGATAATCCGATGGGCATCCACTGGACCGGTATCGTTTTCGGACTCGGTTTCGTGATATCGTTCGGGTATTGGACGACAGACTTCCTTGTGGTCCAGAGGCTGCTGTCTGCGAAGGATCTCCGTTCCGCTAAGATGGCTCCCATAATCGGGGCGGGGTTCAAGATGTTCGTCCCCTTGATCGTCATTCTCCCCGGGCTCCTCGGCCTGGCGGTGATGCCGGGTCTCCTTCCTCAGCAACAGGCAATAGCAACCGGAGGCAACAGCTATAACGAAGTCCTCCCGCTGATGCTCGCCCGGTATGCCGGACCCGGTTTGCTCGGCCTCGGAATAACCGCTTTGATTGCGGGGTTCATGTCGGGAATGGCGGGTAACGTAACTGCATTTTCGACTGTCTGGACGTACGACATTTATCGTCCCATTCACATGAGACTCGCGAAGAAAGAAAGACCGGATGAGTACTACGTCAAGATGGGAAGATGGGCCACCATCATCGGCGTGATAATCAGCATAGGTACCGCTTATCTCGTCCAGCAATTCGCAAGTATCATGGACTACGTCCAGGCACTGTTCAGTTTCTTCATCGCGCCCCTATTCGGGACCGTGATCCTCGGCATGCTATGGAAGAGGGCGACAGGTCCGGGAGGGTTCTGGGGACTCCTTGCCGGAACGCTGGCTTCAGTTGGAATGTATGTCTGGGTGAAGCTTCAACCAAGTGCGCTCGGCATAATTGCACTCTCGAAATATGCCAAGCCGATGGCGGACGACATGTACAGGGCCCTCTGGTGCTGGCTCGTCACCGTCATCGTCACGATTGTCGTCAGTTACATGACCACTCCAAGACCGGAAGCCGAGTTGACCGGCCTTGTAAGAGGATACACGGAGATCCCATCAGAAGGACATCTCCCTATATTCAAGCGTCCGATTTTCTGGGCAGGCATCGTCTTTGCCGTGCTCGTCATACTTAACGTCATCTTCTGGTAGGAGACATATAAAATGGTCGACAACAAAGGCATCTCCATTTGGTTTTTCATCGGCACACTTCTTCTCCTGTACGGTATCATCATCACGGGTGCCAACATCTTTCAGGCCTACAACCCGCATTTCGGTACCCCTACTGTCCTCGAGAACCTTCATTTCGGAATCTGGTGGGGTTTTCTTTTGATCATCGTGGGCCTGATATACTTCATAGGTTTCCGTCCCTGGAAAAAGGGGGATCAACAATCGTGATAAAATAACCGGGCGAACAAAGAATCGGATTCAAAATAATCAGAGGAGATCGGTTATGAGGAAGCTATTGTTCTTAGTCCTGGGTGCGGCCGTGATTACTACAGCGGCATGCAGCCATCAAAAAGAGAAAGCCGGAAATATGATCAAGAAACAAGCGTTTGGACAACTACCCGATGGCCGCGAGGCATATCTCTACACGCTGAAGAACGACAGCGGCATGACGGTAAAGCTTACCAACTACGGTGCGGCAATCCAATCCATTATGGTACCCGACAAAGAAGGGAAGCCCGGCGACGTGATATTCGGGTACGACTCAGTCAGTGGTTACGTCAACGGCACTCAGTTCTACGGCGCGACCATCGGACGGTTTGCAAACAGGATCGCCAAAGGAACGTTCACGCTCGACGGAAAGGTGTACCATCTTCCAATAAACGACGGGGTGAACACCCTGCATGGCGGACCGAAGGGGTTCTACAAGAGACTCTGGACTGCCGAACCCATGGAAACGAAGGACGGTCCGGCAGTGAAAATGACCTACGTGAGCAGGAACGGACAGGAAGGTTTTCCCGGAACACTCACGACAACGGTGACGTTCACACTCGAAAAGGACAACGCACTCAGGATTCACTATACCGCCACGACAGATACCCCTACCGTGATCAATCTGACGAATCACGCTTACTTCAACCTGAGCGGCGATATGAATAAACAGATTACCGACGAAGATCTCATGATCAACGCCGATTACTACACCCCGGTCAATTCAACACAGATACCGACGGGCCAGATCTCTCCGGTTGCCGGGACGCCGATGGATTTCCGCAAGATGACGGAGATTGGCGCCCGAATCAACGAGAACAATGAACAGCTCAAATACGGCCACGGGTACGATCTCAACTGGGTGCTCAACGATTTTGATGGCAAGATACGGAAAGCGGCAGAGGTCTACGATTCGTCCAGCGGCAGAATCCTCGAAGTCTATACCGACCAGCCCGGCATTCAATTCTATAGCGGCAATGCGTTGAACGGCTCCCAGGTAGGGATAGGAGGCGTCGCCTACAAGTTCAGAACCGCGCTCACTCTCGAGACTCAGCATTATCCTGATTCTCCCAATGAACCGAAGTTCCCAACGACGACTCTCTTGCCCGGCCAGACTTACAACACCACGACGATCTACAAGTTCTCGGTGCGCTAGTAGGCTCTCGGTGCTTTTCGCAAATTTGAAATAGAGCGACCGGAAGAAGCGGTGAGGTAGTAGCCTGCCGCCACGGTCGCTCATCTATGTATGAAAGGTACAGATGGACCATTACTCAATAGGCCTGGATTTTGGCACGAACTCCTGCCGCTCCCTGGTCGTCGACATCGCAGACGGAAAGGAAATTGCCTCCCATGTTTTTCCTTATCCTTCCGGCAACGAGGGGGTAATTATCGACCAGGCCGATCCTAATCTCGCGAGACAAAATCCTTCCGATTACCTGAAAGGGATTGAGGAAACCATAGTCAGGGCCCTCGCAAAAGCGAAGGAAAACAACCCGGCGTTTAGAAACGAAAACGTCATCGGCATCGGGGTCGATACGACTGGGAGCAGTCCGATGCCGGTCGATGAATACGGATCGCCGTTATGTTTTAATCAAACCTTCAGAGACAATCCGGCTGCATACGTCTGGTTGTGGAAGGACCACACGAGCTATCAGGAAGCCGCCGACATCACGGCGCTTGCACAAAAAGTAAGGCCGGAGTACCTGGGAAAGATCGGGGGCGTATATTCATCGGAATGGTGGTGGAGTAAAATTCTCCACTGCAAGAGAGTCGCTCCCGAAGTTTTCGAAGCTGCGTACAGCTGGGTCGAGATTTGCGATTGGATACCCGCTCATCTCGCGGGGAATCTGGATCCGAACGCGATGAAGCGGAGTATTTGTGCAGCAGGCCACAAGGCATTGTTCAACTCCGAATGGAAGGGCCTCCCGGACGAGGAGTTCCTCGGCAGGCTGTCTCCCGGACTCGAAAAACTCCGAAAGCGATTGTACGATTCCGCCTACACCGCGGATCGAAGGATCGGATTCTTATCGAAAGACTGGTCCACGAAGCTCGGCCTTCCCACGAGCGTGGCTGTATCGGTGGGGGCTTTCGACGCTCACATGGGAGCAGTCGGCGCTAGCGTCTCGCCAGGCACTCTGGTGAAGATCATGGGCACGAGCACATGCGACATAATGATAGCGCCTTCCAACGACAAGCTTAAGGATATTCCAGGTGTCTGCGGAATTGTGAACGGATCCGTCATGGACGGTTACTACGGCATCGAGGCTGGCCAGTCGGCCGTCGGCGACATTTTCCTCTGGTTCGTTAACAACCTCGTCCCTGAGAAATACGGCAGGACGCAGGATCAGAAATTTGCCGCCTTGAACGAGGCCGCCTCACACCTGAAGCCCGGTGAGTCCGGTCTCCTCGCCCTCGACTGGAACAATGGCAACCGTACAATCCTGGTCGACGTTCGCCTGTCGGGGCTCCTGCTCGGGCAGACCCTTCATACCCAACCCCATGAAATATACCGCGCGCTCATCGAAGCGACGGCTTTCGGCGCGCTCGAGATAATCGACAGGATAGAGGAATACGGCGTTCCAATCAAAGAAGTGGTAAATTGCGGAGGGCTGGCGGCGAAGAGCCCGGTGCTGATGCAAATATACGCCGACATAACTGGAAGGCCGATGAAGATTTCGAGGAGCGGCCAGACGCCCGCTCTGGGAGCTGCCATATTCGCCTCAGTCGCGGCAGGCAAACCCGCGGGAGGTTACGACAGCGTTGCCGATGCCGAAAAGTCCATGACCGGTACCGGGAAAGTCTACGTTCCCGACCCCGCCAACCATGTCGTCTACAGGAAACTCTACGCCCTCTACCGCCAGATGCACGATGCATTCGGGACAAAAGACTGGACCGGATCGATGTATAACGTCATGAAAGAACTGTTGAACATTAGAGACGAAGCGAGGAGTAACAAGATTGCTTGACCAGCTGAAAAAGTCCGTACTCGAAGCCAATCTGGAACTCGTGAAATACGGACTGGTGATACTTACCTGGGGAAATGTAAGCGGCATCGACAGAAAATCCGGGCTGATAGTGATAAAGCCGAGCGGAGTAGATTATGAAAAGATGACGGCTAAGGACATGGTGGTAGTCGATCTCAACGGCAAAGTCGTAGACGGGACCAAACGCCCTTCTTCGGACACACCGTCTCACATCGAGCTCTACAAGGCCTTTCCCGGGATCGGGGGAATCACTCATACCCATAGCACCAATGCCTCTGCGTTTGCGCAGGCCTGCATGGAGGTTCCGTGTCTCGGTACGACTCACGCGGACCATTTCGCCGGCCCTGTCCCGGTAACGCGCTTTCTTACTCCGGAAGAAATAGAAGCTGGGTATGAACTGAACACCGGAACCGTCATCGTTGAAAAGTTCAAAGAAATGGATTACCAGACGGTGCCGGGAATTCTCGTCGCGGGACATGGTCCTTTCTGCTGGGGGAAGGACCCGCACGATTCAGTTAAGAATTCATTGATACTCGAGCGTGTCGCCGAGATGGCCATCAAGACGCTTTCTCTCAACTCAGGCTCCAAGGAACTCCCCGCCCATATTTCTGACAAGCACTTCCAGAGAAAGCACGGCAAAGATGCTTACTACGGCCAGGAGGGCTATTGAAATTGCGGCGTAAGATTGTCAACATGTTCCGCAATGGGATAAATAATCAAAGGGAAAAGGAATGATTGACTTCAAGAAATACGAGATATGGTTTGCAACAGGGAGCCAGCATCTCTATGGACCCGACACACTCAGGCAGGTCGACGACGATTCGGAGAAAATCGTTCGCGGCCTGAACACTTCAGGCAACATCCCGATTAAGATCGTGTTTAAGCCGGTCCTTACCACGCCGGACGCAGTGACTTCGCTTTGCCGGGCCGCAAACAGCAGTCCCGAGTGCATCGGTCTCATTACATGGATGCATACATTCTCGCCGGCGAAGATGTGGATAGCCGGTCTAAAGATACTGAACAAGCCGTTCGTGCATCTTCACACGCAATTCAACCGCGACCTTCCATGGGACACCATCGACATGGACTTCATGAACCTCA
The DNA here is from genome assembly GCA_021811615.1 of Bacteroidota bacterium. Taxonomy (GTDB): domain Bacteria; phylum Bacteroidota; class Ignavibacteria; order Kryptoniales; family JAKASW01; genus JAKASW01. The sequence goes on along the minus strand of JAJZNW010000042.1, from coordinate 36,834 downwards.
ACCAGTCTGCACATGGCGACCGCGAGTTCGGCTTTCTCGCCTCGAGGATGGGAAAGAGAAGAAAGGTCGTGGTAGGTCACTGGAAGGACGCGACCGTTCAGAAAAGCATAGCCGTCTGGTCGAGGGCCGCCGCTGCATGGGCGGACATGCAGAGCGCAAGATTCGCGCGGTTCGGCGACAACATGAGAGAGGTCGCCGTCACCGAAGGCGATAAGGTCGAGGCGCAGCTCCGTTTCGGCTACTCCGTGAACGGCTACGGCGTCGGCGACCTGGTGAAACTTGTGAACGCCGTATCTGAAAAAGACGTCGACGGCCTGATCGTGGAATACGAAAAGAAGTACACGATCTCCCCCGAAGCGATGAAGGGCGCGCCGAAACACGGCAATCTGCGTGACGGCGCGAGAATTGAACTGGGCCTGAGAGCGTTCCTGGAGCAGGGGGGATTCAAGGGTTTCACGACGACATTCGAAGATCTGCACGGTCTCAAACAACTCCCCGGTATTTCGGTGCAGCGCCTGATGGCAGAGGGATACGGGTTCGGAGCGGAGGGCGATTGGAAGACTGCGGCGCTCGTGAGGGCTATGAAAGTTATGTCGGAAGGCCTCAACGGCGGTACTTCCTTCATGGAAGACTACACTTACCATCTCGATCCTGCCGGGATGAACGTCCTCGGGGCGCACATGCTCGAAGTGTGTGAATCGATTTCGGAAAACAAGCCGCGGCTTGAAATACATCCTCTCACTATCGGCGGAAGAGAAGATCCACCGCGACTTGTCTTCAACGTCGCAGCCGGACCGGCAATAAATGCATCGATCGTCGACATGGGTAACAGGTTCAGGCTCATCGTAAATGAGATAGAGGTGGTACCTCCCGCGAAACCTCTTCCGAAGCTCCCGGTTGCCAGAGCCGTCTGGAAGCCAAAGCCGAACTTCGAAGTCGCGGCCGCATCCTGGATACATGCGGGCGGTGCGCACCATACCGGGTTCAGCAAGGCCTTGACCCCGGAATACATGGAGGATTTCGCAGAGATTGCCGGCATGGAATATCTCCTTATCGATGGCAGCACGAGGCTGCTGGACTTCAAGAAAGAGCTGAGATGGAATGAGTTGTATTATCAAACGGGTAGAGGCATTTAAATTCGCTTCCCGAAACGTCACTGACTCTCCAAAAGAACAAGAACAGGCAGACGCTCGATGCAGTACGTATTTTCCACCGACAGGACAAAACGATATAAATTTCCGACGCACATCAACGACCTGGTCCTCGATCGATCCGACTCTACGACTTCCGAGGTTTTTGTCGTCGTCCTCGAGCCCGGCAAAGCTCCGCCGCTTCATAAGCATGACGACACCGAACAGGTCTTCTTCATAATGCAGGGGGAGGGAGTCCTCACAATCGGAAAGGCAAGCGAGCGATTCGATGTCGGCCCCGGCGATGTGGTACGGATCCCGCCTCGGACGTTCCACTCGATAAGGTGCAACGGCGCAGAGACCCTCAAGTACCTGAGCATAGATTGTTTTGTCGGGGGGAGACCATTTGCCGAACCTACCTGGGACTCCCACGTGAGAGAAATGTGCAGAGAACAGGGCTGGAATTACGACGACGTCGTGATCTGATACTCGCGATAAACATTCCCGGAATCTCTTCCTCACTCATTTGCCTTTGCCGGTTGACAAAGCGCACTTTGAATTTTTCAGTCTCGTTCGTAACCTGAATCGATCGGGGCTGACGTTCGGCCTGATTTGTGACCATGTTTAAATAATCGGGAATTACATTTTTCCGTTGGAACAAAACAGGGGAGGATCGTTATGTCGAAGGACAGCTTTATCTGGCCGACAATCTTGTCCGTTTTCCTGGGAATAAATGCAGCCGCACAGGCCCAATCGTGGGAGCAACAACAAAATCCCACAAATGGGACGGCGAATGTACTCAGCGGGGGAACAATTCAGTTTGTGAGTCCTACTGAAGGGTGGATATCCACGAGTGAGGGAAAACTCCTCCACACTACCGACGCCGGCAACAGCTGGTCTGTCGTGACGCCGTTTCCTTCCGATACCGTCTGGAGTTTCGCTGATCCGGCAGTAACGATGAGCTGGCTCAATCAAACGCACGGCTGGAAAATCAATGGCATAGGGACGACCTTTGGCCGGGGGTACGGAGCCGTACTCCACATGACAACCGATGGCGGAGCTACCTGGCAGAAAAATGTGATGTCCACGAGAGTGGGCGATGCCGGATTGGAGGTCCAGTTCGCCGACGAAAACACAGGTTGGGCTCTCATCTATAACCTCGATAGCGCAACCGCGCTCTTTCAAAAGAGTATCGATGGCGGTAAGAGTTGGGCTACGGCCACTCACGACACCGTGGGTATTTTCTGTTTTGTAGATACACGTAGCGGCTGGTCAATCAAGAATACCGCCTCGGAAGATTCTTCCATGTGGATCAATCACACTACCGACGGAGGAGTTCACTGGTACACCCAGTACAAAGACATTTCGGCCGGAGGCTTCAACGCGATACAATTCACGGACTCGAGTAATGGTTGGGTCGTCGGTGGCGAAGGTAAGATTCTGAAGACAACCGACGGAGGCACCACCTGGCTAAAGGTTACGAATACAGGCATAGCTCCGCAATCGAATAGCAAATGTCTATTCTTCCTGAATGCGGATACCGGCTGGATCGGCACGAACGACGGTGTTCCTGAGCAGAACCCTGACAGGGTTGTGCTCCGCACGACTGACGGCGGGTACAGTTGGACGACCAGTTACAGGTCGAAGAATGACACCAGTGCAGTCTTCAGCCTCTACTTCCGTGACGCGAACGACGGATGGTTCACGGGCGATTACGGCCTCATCGAGCACACGGCCAGCGCAGGTACCGGAATAAATGGCGGAGGAAGCGGCGTCCCGCGTGTGTTCGACTTAGACCAGAACTTTCCCAATCCTTTCAATCCTTCAACTGTAATTGGCTACAGGCTGCCAGTCACCAGTCACGTAACGCTCAGGGTCTACGATGCCATTGGAAGGGTTATAGAAACGCTCGTGAGTGAACGGCAGGACGCAGGGCATCATTTCGTCAGGTTTGACGGAAGCGGCTTGCCGAGCGGAGTGTACTTCTATCGAATACAAGCTGGAGACTACACGGCAACGAAGAAATTGCTTTTCTTGAAGTAGCGCCTTCATTTATAGATAACCGCCGCACGTGTGTCATTTACCCGGGCACATGGGAAGGACTTGGATCTGCGGTGCAAATCTGTTCTCATGGACCATGCTCGATTCACTCGCTCGAAGCTCAGAATGGACGCGTCCATGCAATCTCCGAAGTTTGAGGCGCTCTGAAACAGAATCCGGACGGCTTAGCGAAAAGGGGTGGCTTTGCAATCGGTGTTCCACTTTCCTGGAGGAGTGAACTACCACCGGCAAAGCCGTCGGCTTCCAAAAGGCATCGATTGAAATCGACGCCTCCCAAAAGCACGAAACCCAGAAGGGTTTCCTGCTTTCGACAGCCGTCCAATTTATTGGATGGCTGCTTCAGTCATCATGATTACGAAGAGCTTCAGGTGCTACAATGTCCAGGCAAACTCCTCCATACTCTTAACTGCAATTTCATCCATAAGGACTGATCGAGTGACTGTCGAATCATCAACCATTGTCAAGCGTCTCTGGGACTACTGCAACGTCCGATGCGACGGCGGCGCGAGCTGCGGCGGGCAGCTGACATATCTTTTGTTCCTCAAGATGCCGGGCTTAAGTACGTGGTCAATGAGGAGAGACACGCTGATGACAACCATATCCTTTTTACCTTCTGCCAGAATGGAAGCTCATGGTCGCAGGTTAAAACCAGGGATGTGCTCAATTGTGATTTCAATTAGATAGGGTACTAAGCGCCTGGAAAAGCATTGATGAGGGAGTAAATATAGGAGAGGGAGTTGGAAAGCGATCCCGGCTCCTCTGAGACTTAACCAGCGCGATCTCCCAGGGAATCGACAGGACGGTCGAAATCGTCCGGCCTGTCCGGCGCTATTCGAAAGTTCGCTCTGAGTTTGATATGGCCCTGAAGAATACATTCCTGTCTTCTGACCCGACAGGAAGTATGTAAACTAATTTCGTGGGCAGTGAGGGATTCGAACCCCCGACCCCATGCGTGTAAAGCATGTGCTCTGAACCAGCTGAGCTAACTGCCCGATAAGTCGCCGCTCGCCTCTGCGGTACACGGCAACTTCCTTCCAGGAAGAGCGGGAGACGGGGATCGAACCCGCGACATCCAGCTTGGGAAGCTGGCGTTCTACCGCTGAACTACTCCCGCAATTCAGACTTCAACTTCGATAAAGAACCGGACCCGATGCATCGCCTCGCACCGACGGCCACAATATGCATCGAATTCAGCTCATATTCAATGGCGCGAGAAACTACGACTGCGCCCGAAACCCTCACCAGGAAACCGGTCACAGAAAGAATAGCGTCCGGAAGCCACTTGACATTATAGTACTAATTAGTTATATTTTAATTCGTAAGGCATGAATTAAAAGAATTGAGATGAAAACAACAAAGAAATACGGCAGGAAGGCCGATCTGGCACTCGGAATGTGGGTCAAGCTCGCCAGGGCCGCCAACACGATGTCCATTCTTACGATCCGGGACATAGCTACTTACGGACTGACTGAATCCCAGTTCGGCGTCATCGAGGCGCTCGGACATCTCGGACCGATGAAGGTCGGCGAGCTCTGCGCGAAAAACCTCTCGTCCGGTGGAAACATGACCGTCGTCGTCGACAATCTTGAGCGGGACGGGCTCGTCGAAAGACTACGTTGTGAGGACGACAGACGCGCGTATATCGTTCAGCTGACTGCGAAAGGGAAGACTCTCTTCGACGACATATTTGTCATGCATGCGAAGTTCGTAACCGGCCTCGTATTCTCCGCGTTGTCCGATGAAGAGATATCAAAGCTGAGCGAATTGCTGAAAAAGCTCGGCCTGTCCTTGAAAGAAAAACTTAAGAACACTGAACGTACGCTTCGAGAGGATGATTAGAAAGCAATGAAAAAGAATCTGCATTTTGTCGGTATTTCAGGGAGTCTCCGTAAAGGCTCCTATAACACTATGCTGCTGAAGGCTGCCCACAGGCTGCTCCCGGAGGGGATTACGATGGAGATCGTCGATATTGGAAATCTTCCTCTTTACAACGATGACCTCCAGTCGGGATTTGCACCGGAATCCGTTTCGGTGTTCAAGCAGAGACTATCGGCCGCTGATGGATTTGTCTTCGCTTCTCCTGAGTACAACTATTCAGTACCTGGTACACTCAAGAACGCGATCGACTGGGCCTCGCGAGGAAAAGATTCGCCTCTCGTCGGAAAACCGGTAGCACTCATGGGAGCCACGCAAGGGATGTGGGGAACAGTGAGAATGCAGATCGCGTTCCGGCCGATATTCCAGTTCCTGAACATGGTTCCCGTCAACAAGCCGGAGGTCCTGATCGGACAGGCGCAGAACAAATTTGACGCTGACGGTAACCTCATCGACGAACCGACTATATCCATAATCAGGCAGCAGCTCAAGGAACTCGTGACACTCGCGACTCACGCACAGATCATAAAAGAAGTTACAGCAGAACAAAACTAAACTGAGAAAGGCTAATTGAAATGGCAACATGGAAAATCGATCCGGTTCATTCTGAAATAAAGTTCAAGGTAAGACACCTTGTAGTATCGACGGTCACCGGGCAGTTTCACAATTTCGACGCGACAGTCGAGGCTGAGAAACCGGACTTCAGCGACGCGAAGATAAGCTTCGAGGCGGACGTGAACAGCATCGGCACGAAGAACGACCAGAGAGACGGCCACCTGAAGTCGGCGGATTTCTTCGACGCTGCCAGCCACCCGAAGATCACTTTCGATTCGACTTCGGTCACAGGCAAGGGTGACGGAGAGTTTGAAATACTCGGTAATCTCACTATCCGCGGAACGACGAAGCCCATAAGATTGTCCGCAACATACAACGGGACAGTCAAGGGATTCGGCGGTACGGAAGTGGCAGGATTCGAGATCCGGGGTAAAGTAAACCGTTTCGAGTACGGCCTCCAGTGGAACGGCCTCACCGAGGCGGGAGGCGTCGTTGTAGGCGATGAAGTCAGGATCGAGATCGAAGCTGAGCTCAATCGCGTCGCAAATGCGAAAGCCGCCTGACTATATCCTTTCCTGAAGTCAGCTTAGGTGCCTGTCGAGAGAATTCCGGCTGCGGAGCAAATCGAGGCATTCGTCCAAACCGAATGCCTTGTGCTTCGCGGACCGGACCCGACATGTCACACAGCGGCTTGGTCTCCTATATCAATCGGGAGCAGCAGTCCATACATGAAGAGCGCGAATTCCGTGTATTCAAGTTCGGAGGGTGTCTTCATTCCCACGGCTACATACGGTTACGATGGAAATGGTGATGTCATCTCGGTGACTAATGCCAATGGCATTGTCACTAGCTATGTCTATGGAGATAACTACTCACGCGTCATCGGAAAAGTAGAAAACAGCGGAGGCGGGTCTTGCATTTTTGACAACTTCAATGATGGAAGCATAACGGACGGTGATCCCTTAACTTGGTCGACATATGGAGACTGATCTGTATCCAATGGAGTTTTAGAGTCGAGTCAGGGAAATTATGCGACGCCGGAAGACGCTCAATTCCAGAATTTCACCGCTGACGTGAGACTGGAGACTACCGGCTAAAACCGACGGGAGAGGTAAGTGGCTATTCCGCTGGAAGTCTTTACAAGACTACGATCACAGATGAGAACCTGGTGAAGAAGCTTGAATATAAAGACAAATTTGGCAATCTTGTCGAAACGGTAGTTGATTCCGGAGGACTAGATCTGGCTACTCAGTTTACATACGATGTGCTCGGTCATTTGACAAGCTCCACTTCACCTGCAGGCTTGGTGACGACTTACACTTACAATACACTCGGCCAGCTGACCAGTAAGTCCACGCCTAACTCTGGTACTACGCAGTACCTATACGACAACGTTGGAAATCTGCGCTTCATTAAAGACGCCAATGAAGACGGCGTGACGCCCAGTCAACACGTATTGGGCTCCGGAACTGACCAGACGAGCGGCACTTATAGCGGCTTCACTATTACTCAGCCAACCAACGTGCAGCTAAGCATATATGAGACTTCCCCTGTCAGCGGGACTTCAGATAATCTTCGGATTTTCATAGTAGGCCCAGTCGAACCAACGTTGGCATCATTGACATGCAGCTCGTCCACGGCCGCCTCCGATTCCATTTATTTGCCTGCAGGTACCTATTATTATCAGACAAGTGTCAGCGGGTCAAATACGTTCGACTTCGAGATTTCCTGGAACACGGTGGACGAATTCCAGATCAGGAATTATGATGCTTTTAATCGTCTCACTTGGGAAGGAATGTTCGCTGGAACTACCGCCAGCGGAGATTTCAACCAGTCAAACGCAGATAACGAGGACTTCCAGGACAATAGCAACCTGATCTTTGCCAGGCAATTCTATTATGGTGAACCTAGCGGTCAGCAGGACGCTTCAGGGCAAACGAACCTGCGTGGCAGAATTTCCTATACTGAAGTCTACGGCATAAATGCCAATCAGGAGCGCTTTACATCCTATTCGTACGACAACCGCGGGAGGCTCGACTGGAAGGTGGTTTGGGGAAGCGCACTGTACTATCCGAAGAAACTCACCTATTCCTATGATCTTCAGGGCGACCTCACGCAGAGAGGGGACATTGATCAGGATTGGCGGGCCAATCCATTTTACTGGATGTATTCGTACAATCAGGCTGGTCAATTGGCCAATGTAGAGGATAGCATAAACGTTAGCGGCAGCGGCACAGCCTGGCAGGAAGCTGGTTACACCCAATTCGCTTCCGGAAACACGAGTCAGATGACGCTTGGCTCAGGCCCGGTTGCCACCGTGAACTACAACTACAATCAGCGGGGCTGGGTCACAAACATAAATTCTTCCGATTACTGGGAAGATGTGTATTACAATACGTCACCTGGATTTACTACTACACCAGAGTACAACGGAAACATTAGTGCCGTGACGTATTACATATCGGGCCTCAGTTACACAGATGTCGCTGCTCAGAATGCTGCAACTTCCACGCTTGGCTGGGCGTACTCATACGACAACGCAAACAGATTGACAGATGCCACTTTCTATCTTTACGGGCACTACGTGGGTGGAGGCTCAAACACCTGGCAGACTACAGGATCCTATAACGTCTCTGGAATAACCTATGACGCGGATGGTAACATCCAGGGCCTGCAGCGCAACCAGGGCAACGACGCCGCGCTTGACGACCTTAGCTACAGTTACGATAACGACATGGTCGACTATATCACCAACACTGCCGGGTCAGGCGCCGGATACCTCTATAACAACGACTATGACGGAAACCTGATAACCGATCAACAAGACGGCGTCGCGTTCACGATTTACGACATATACAACGAACCCGTCGAGGTATATCTAAGCAACGGGACCAATTACACTTATGGATACGACGTCGACGGTGCCCGGATATTAAAGAACTGGAACGGTGGCGACTGGACATTCTACCTGAACGATCCTGACGGAAAGACAGACGCGGTAATCCTGGGCCCGACCAGCTCGGATGTCAACTATAATATCTGGGCAGGCAGCGACAACATCGGCGAGATAATGTATAATGGAAGCTACACAACCTATTACTATCTCAAGAACCATCTTGGCAACATAAGCGTTATATTGAATTCAAATGGCGGAGTTGACAGTTACAATAACTATTATCCGTTTGGGATGCAGATGCCTGGTACTTCGACGACTACAATGAACCTCTCCGGTTCGGCGGACGGTAGATATAAATTTAGCTCCAAGGAGTTGGACGCTGAAACCTCTCTGTACTACTTTGGTGCCCGCTACTACGACCCATGGTCCGGCCGCTGGATGAGCGTTGATCCCCTGGCAAATAAGTACCCGGGGTGGAGCCCGTATAATTATGTGGAAGATGATCCCGTCTTAATCGTCGATCCGAATGGAAAGGGCGGGATAATTCAAGACCTGATGAATCTGCTCCAACCTCTCGAGTCTGCATTCGGTATGAATAATCCTCCGCAGGGTGCTCAGCAGCAAGAGGACCAGACCACGCAAGCAGGTCAAGTTCTAACGTCAGCTGGGGAAGCTGCTGGAAAATTACCCGCCATTGGTGTGGAAGCGGGAGTACACGGAGGTGGCGACGCTAGTGGGGTCAATGTGGATGCGGCGGTTTACTATTCAGCAGATACTTGGGGGAACTCAGCTCTTAACGCGAGTGTGGATGCGAGTGTCGCTGACATGAGTTTGGCTGGTGTAAAATATAGTCAGCCGCTTTTGGGCGACAAGAATCCATCGTTATCCGCTAGTTTGCTTGGTGTCGGTACCTCCAGTAATGGAAAAGTTACTCTGCAACTCTCCGCGTCTACGAGCGTTGAGGTCGGCAGCAACTCAATTTCTTACCAACTTGTCCTCCCAGTTCCCGTGGTCTTTATTGGGTTCACTTATACCGAAAGCACAGGCAACTAGCAATGTGGTTACTTTGTCCGAAATATAACGTCAAACATAGGACGGACGATACGCTGGTCGTTGAGAGTTCCTCAGGGCGCTCGCTGTTCGCTCTCCTCGTGCCAATTCTCGTATTGGCTCTCTTTCCAAAGACAACGATCAATCTCTTTTTGGCAGGTGCCTTCTTGGTCGGGCTTACCTATAGGAGAGTGTGGACTCTGGATAGGAGAAACAATAGAATGGCGGGGCGCATGTACTTGTTGTTCTTGAGCTTCGAGGACACCGCATTGGATCTCAGTAGCATTAACGAAGTTAGAATCGAATACGTCGGAGGTCGCACCCTCACGTACAAGATATATTTGCGGGATGCGGATGGCGAGAAGACAACATACACCTGGAGACCTTGGCGCAGTAGGCTAGCGCCAATTCTAAGAGACCTTAAACACTACCTCCCTCCTGAAGTCACTTACTCAGCCGATCGCCAGAGCAGGGAGGTGTTGCGTTTTGTCAACGATTCCCATGAAGCGGCCGAGAAACGAAGATGATGGATTTATCGGGCGCATCTGAAGAAATTGAAAAATGGGGTTCAGTGCCAGGGAATCTAGATTTTCGTTTCCGACAGATCATGTCACTTCAGCGAGAAAGCGTTTCAAACTAGGTCATGCCAGCAGGAGAAACATACACCTTCGTCGAGCGTGGCATGACCTGGCTTTTTCTGGCTCTCTCAGTGATTCTGGCTCTGAAGCATAGGCAGAAGTTCACCAAGAGCGTTAACAGTGTCCTTCTGTATGTTGTTATTGGGGCGATACTCAGTCTGGCCCTGTCCGCAAACCAGACCTACCACGGAGTAACTCTTCAACGGAATCTAGATATCCTATGGATTAACCTGATAGAGTTTGTCCGAGATGGTTTCTTTGCCGCGGTTGGCTTGACCTTGTATAAGGCGTTGGGACTCCAACCGATTATCGATAATTGGGAGGATTCATTTGTCGCGTTGAAGAAGGTGCCATTGTGGGTTATAGCAGCGATAGTGATTGGAGATTTTCTCTACAGTTCAATCATTTTTTCTGCTTTCCATGTTCGCGTTGATAATCCCTATTACGCTAATCAACTGATAACAGTGGCCATGGGCGCATTTGCTGAAGAAATGTGGGCCAGAATGTTCCTAATGGGCTTGGTACTCTACGTGTGCCGGAAACTCGAAAGCCGATGGCTGCTAGCGATAGTGGTCTCAACTTTGTATTGGTCTTTCATCCATCTTGGGCCAGGGATGGAATGGGTAAAAGTCTTACAGGTATTCCCATTCGGATTAGCGCTTGGTTGGTTGATGAAAAAATATGGATTCGAAACTTCTGTTTTTACACACCTTCTAGCGAATTTCTTGTTAGTAACTTTGCCGCCGATCTAGTCAGTGTGCCACTAAACTGAGTGTTGCAGTGTCTTCTCCGGCTGCCTGTGTGAATCATATGAAGGCCACTTCATTCCTTCGGCAGAAGCGAGACTCCGTCCACTGTCAGCGGAAGGTGAACAAAGACAGCCATCTCAGAAGCCAGCAGAAGTGCCAGCGCTGGTCTCTTCATGAAGATTGGAGATGCTGCCTAGTCTGTGTCGCCGAAAGACAGAAACCAGCACGTCGGCTGGGCCCATGCAGCGCCCTTTGCCCAAGGGTGACGAGAGTAATCACTGATTCGGTCGCTTGAATCCCTCCTAGATTCCCTAGGCTAACTAATAATCTCACGAGGTCCATCATGAAAACACTCCTTACCGGAGCGATTATGCTCCTGTTTACGCTTCCGTCGTTCGCCGGAACTACCGGAACGACAACAGACGGGTACCAGCCCTTTACAGTCGCAGCTAACCCAACCGCCCGCCAGATCACGAAACTCTTCATCGAGACCACCGAAGGCATACACGACCCCTTCATGGTCCTGAGAAAGGTCGGTTCGATGGGAAACGAAGTCGTCCCGGTGCTTAAGACTTTCCTCTTCGATACGCCTATGATTAAGATTGCGGTATCGGATCCGAACGGAACAATCGACAGCATCAATTCGCCACCTCCTAATCAAATCTATGGTGTTCTGGCGCTTGACCTGATCGGTACACCTCTCGCGTATCAGGTCCTCGCAACCGTCGCGCGATCGGATTCAAATAGCGAGGTCAAAGGAATGGCACTCAGGTCACTTGCAGAAGGTTACTATTACAGAGCGAAAGAAGACAGACTTGTGCCCGACAAAGCAGTTATTGGGATTTTACTCAGGAACATTGACGACACTACGTACGTGCGGGAGTGTGGCTGCAGAATTGGCACTATAGCACGGATCGGCCTAAAGAATTGGACAGGTGCAGATTATGGTCAGATTCCGCCGGAGTCAATAAAGGCAAAAGAGGAAAAAAGGCTCGGCATGACACTGACACAATACAGGCTAAAGCAATGGCAGAAAAACGAAGCAAGCATGTCATGGGATCTGAAGAAGGGACGGTTCGTGACGAAGCGGTGACTCATTCTTGGTGACGCATCGAGGCGATGGTTTTCACTGAAACGCACAAATGAGAAAATATCGGTCATGAAATTTGATCTGGACATACCCCTTGCGAAAATGTGCGTCCCGTCCCCCTGCACAGGGATTGCAAGTCTCCTGAAGAGGCGAGTTCTGCATCTCCTCTGTCTTATACTTACCACCGTGTATTGAACTCGCCTCCCTTGATCAGGGGACGGGACATCCCGAAGCCACTTCCATTTTCGCGGGGCACGTTTTCTTTCGGTTCACTTTCTTTTACGTGATAAAAGAAAGTGAACAATCGTCTGAAACATCAGGCATGCGAGGATTGGGAAAATATTCATTCGCTCAGCCCTTCCTTCTCATTCGCCTGATTCCGGACCAGACTCCTTTTGCTCTCGGGCTGGACAAATATTCGTAGGCGGATTAAGCCTAGCCCACGGAGCACTTAGCGATAATTCTCATCCATTAGACTGCCACAATTAAAACTTGAGGGTCTGTCTTGAAAACAAAATATCATTTCAATGACGTTTCCGGCTTTTCCATGGTCGAGCTCATGGTTGTACTCGTCATCATCGGGATCCTTGTTTTGCTGACTTTGCCGCGATTGGAACCGCTCGTGAACAAAGCAAAGGAGACTGAAGCCAAACTGATGCTCAAGCAGGTCTACACTCTGGAGAAGAGCTACAAGTACGAATACGACACTTCATCGGAAGGAGTGATGCTTGGAGAAGGCAAGAGGACCGCTGTCCTCACCGACAGGAGTGGAGAGACTTATTTCTTGGATAAGGGCGATACGATTGACGGGGTTAAAATCATCGAAGTGAGCAGTCGGAGGGTGTTTTACAATTTCAATAAAAAAGATTCCAGTTGGATTGAGGAGACAAAGCATAATCATCTTCACCTGCCTTCAAGGCAGGCAAATCTTTCCGAGAAGGGTTCCCCGCGATGCCCCCGTTACTGAAGGGAGATTCGCAGCGTTTCCGGATATAAGCTCGTTAGCGAGAACGGCAAAGCAAAGGGCCTCCTTGGCGTCCGACGAAATCCCGATTCCCTCGGCCGGAGCAACCCTGACACCGCCGAAATGATTCTTCAATGAATCGAGCATGTATCCGTTGTGAGCGCCTCCGCCGCTTACGAAGAGCTCGTCTATTCCTCCTTTGGCTTTCAGGAACAAGAGATAGTTTGCATACACGGAAACCGGCGTAAACTCCGAGACGGTTGCTATCACGTCTTCGTCCAGTCGTCCCCGATACTTTTCCAGAAGGGAGGTTACGAAAGGTTCGCCGTAATGTTCACGACCCGTCGATTTTGGAGGTGACATCCTGACGAATTCGTCCGTCATCAGCCAGTCGATCATGTCTCCCTGTATCGTTCCAGCTTTTGCAACCGAGCCGCCCTCATCGAAGTCTCTATTGAACATCTTCTTCATCAGCTGGTCCACAAGCATGTTTCCCGGCCCGGTGTCGAACGCAAGCACGTCCTGAGTCCCGCATCCCTTTGGAAGGTATGTTATGTTCGAAATCCCGCCGATGTTCAGAAGCGCCCTCGACTTCTCGTCCGACCTGAAGAGGATATAATCGAAGTAAGGTACGAGAGGCGCGCCCTGTCCACCCAAAGCGATATCTCCCACTCTGAAATCTCCTACCGTCACAATCCCGGTGAGTTTGGCAAGGACCGACGGGTCGCCGACCTGTAAAGTCGCGCTTACGTCCTTTCCGAACATACGCTCGGCGCGGGGAAGATGATGAATCGTCTGTCCATGCGATCCGATGAGATCCACATCCTGAGGCTTGACGCCCGCGTGTCCGCATAACTGAAGCACCGCATCCGCATAGAGCTGCGCTATCAGGAAATTCAGACGTGCGATGTCGGCGACGCCGCTCGTTCCGGCTTGAGAATTCCTGAGGACAAATTCCTTGAAGCCCTCAGGGAACGGCACGGTAATGAAGTCGACTTGTCTCATCCTCACGCCGGTCCCGTTCCCCTGGATCTCCGCCATCGCGGCATCGATACCGTCCACGCTTGTCCCGCTCATTAATCCGACAACGATGCGTGACTTCTTTTCAATGAGATCGATAAGCTGTTTCATTCTGGTCCTGTTTTCTGCTATCTTTTTTCATGAAGAAGAAAAACAAGAATGTGGACGACCTGCTGATCGGCGCACACATGTCGGTCGCCGGCGGACTTTACACTGCCTTTGAAAGAGCCGACCGCGTCGGATGTACCGCGCTGCAGATCTTCACGAAAAATTCCAATCAGTGGAACGACCCTGTGCTGACCGCTGAAGATATCGCAAAATACCGCGATGCCGCGAATAAATCAAAGGTCAGGATAGTGGTGTCCCACGATTCGTACCTGATAAACCTCTGCGGAGCCACACCGGAACTCCTCTCGCGATCCAGGAAAGCATTCGTTAACGAGATCGAGAGGTGCAGGCTGCTCGGTATCCGTTATGTCATCTTTCATCCCGGTGCCCACACTACACAGGACCGGGAGTCGGCTCTCAAACTTGTCTCGGAGAGTCTTAACTATGCACACGACGCGACGGCCGGAGCAGATGTCCTGACACTCGTCGAAACAACGGCGGGCCAGGGCACGAACGTCGGAAGTTCGTTTGCGGAAGTCGCTGAGATAATCTCCGGCGTGAAGAACATGAAAAGGGTCGGTGTCTGTATCGACACCTGCCATATTTTCGCGGCAGGCTACGACATAAGGACAATGGCCGGTTACGCAGCGACCATGAAGGAGTTCGGGGAGCTGATCGGCTTCGGCATGCTGCACGCCATCCACTTCAACGATGCCAGGAAGCCTCTCAACTCTCATGTCGACAGACATGAGCACATAGGGAGGGGAGAAATCGGAACACAAGCTTTTGGTTTCTTCATGAACGACGACAGGCTCGTCGACGTACCTAAAATTATCGAGACCCCGAAAGGCGACGACGGCTTTAGCATGGATGTAGAGAACCTCAACCTGCTCAGGTCGCTGGTTCGGGCGTGACCCCGCAAGGGTTTCTTGCTCTTGTCGGTTTTGAACCGATGTCCATCTTAAGAAGAGAGAGACTTGGTCCCAGGTCGATTCCCCTTCTCTTTTTAACAGAAGGGGTTAAGGGATGAGTTCGGGTCCAACTCTCGCCTCCCATCCAGCATCCCGCATCCAGCATATCCCATCCAGCATCCCGCATCCAGCATATCCCATCCAGCATCACTCCTCCACACCTCCGTTCCCGTTTACCGACAGCACTGTAATCAGCATGACGCTTCCTTCCTGCACTGCGCCGCATTTGCAGGGAAGCTCGACCTCGAATCCGTTTGCACCGAAGGAGTTGCAGGGCGAACAACATCCTGAGATGAAGGTGTAGGAGTGCGCACCCTCTGCTGAAAGGGAAGGGGCACACAAAACGAACGCCAGCCTAAGGTTCAAAGGATCGACGCGGCCTTCCAGGTTCGATACCTTTACCCGGACAATGACTCCGTTTTCTCCCACCGCATATCCGACGACTGATGCCCGCAGATTCGCGTCACTTTGCCGCGCCGGGAGAAGAGGAATCGTATCGAGATTCTCACCCTCAGCATCGGCCAGTCCAAACATGATCTTTGTAATGTAATTGTACGCCTGCATCCCCTCTGGTGCAGCCTTTCTCCAGACTTCAGCCAGTTCCCGCACAGAATAAATTGCGCGGGCGAGTTTTCCGGCAATCCCGAACCGGCCTCTCCTGGCCACGGATTCAGGATCGCGCCCCGGGATGAAACTGTCGGGCCTTTTACAGACAAAAACCTTTCCGTGAAGCCTTCGGAAAGTCAAAGACCCCACCGAACCGCTTATTTCACCGAAAACGCTGTCAAGAAACAGAGCCATCTTCTTTCCCTTTCTTTCATTCAGGACGACACAACTTTACCCCTTTCCCCAAGTCCCCCAGTCCCCTCGTCCCCGAGACCAGGCTGAAGGCCAATTACACCCCGGCTGAGACGAGAGTGAGCCGGGAGCGGGTCGAGGCCAATGCGACGAGAGAAGGAGTCCGGCACCGGACCCCCTTCACTTATTATTACTCACCAAAGGACACTATTTGCCACCGCGGTGAAAATTTCCTGATAACTTGGAAGGGAAGGGCAAGCGGAGTCATGAAGTAACCACGCCTGCCGCCCGCGGGATGGAGGTCGTAGAGAGAGAACGCACTCTCAGTATTCGAGCTTAAGCCTTTAGTACGCCAAGCCTTCTGCCTGTTTTTTCAAAGGCATTTATAGCTTTATCGAGATGCTCTTTCGAATGCGCTGCGGACAGCTGGACTCTTATCCGCGCCTGGCCTTTGGGCACGACAGGGTAAGAGAAGCCTATTACGTAAATACCCTCGTCCAACAATGCGTCGGCGAAGTCGGTGGCAAGCTTGGCCTCGTAAAGCATTATCGGGACGATCGGATGTTCCCCTGGGGTAATCCGGAATCCGCGCTTCGTCATCTCCGTGCGGAAGTACTTGGTGTTTGATTCCAACTTGTCGCGAAGCTCGGTGGTTGACTCGAGCAAATCGAACACCGCGATCGCTGCACTGACAATGGGCGGGGGAAGGGTGTTCGAAAAAAGGTACGGTCTCGATCTTTGCCTCAAGAACTCGATAATATCTTTCCTTCCGCTCGTGAACCCGCCCGAAGCGCCGCCCGCGGCCTTCCCGAGTGTGCTCGTGATAATATCCACGCGTCCCATAACATTCCTGTGTTCGATGCTCCCGCGTCCGGTCTTGCCGACAAATCCCGTCGCGTGCGAATCGTCGACCATTACCAGTGTCCCGTACTTCTCGGCCAGGTCGCATATCGTATCGAGTTTTGCAATATCCCCATCCATGGAGAAGACGCCGTCCGTCGCAATCAACTTGAACCTTGAAGCCGAGGCCTCTTTCAGTTTTGACTCGAGGTCGGACATGTCCGCGTGTTTAAATCTGAACCTAGCCGCCTTGGATCCGCGAATCCCATCTATGATGCTCGCATGGTTGAGCTCGTCGGAGATTATAGCGTCTTCCTCGGTGAGAAGCGGTTCGAAAATTCCGCCATTGGCGTCGAAGCAGGCGACGTACAGGATGGTGTCTTCGGTCCGGAGGAATTTCGAGATCTTCCCCTCGAGCTCCTTATGAATGTCCTGCGTCCCGCATATGAATCTTACCGACGACATCCCGTATCCTCTCTCGTCGAGTCCGCGTTTTGCGGCTTCGATGACTTTAGGATGGCTCGATAGGCCGAGGTAATTGTTCGCGCAGAAGTTCAGCACCTCCTTCCCGCCGGGAAGTCTTACGGTCGCGCCCTGAGGAGAAGCAATTATGCGCTCATTTTTGTAAAGGCCTGCATTCCTGATTGATGTCAGTTCGTTGGCAAGATGTTCCTTGAATTTACCGTACATCTGGCAGTCTCCGTAAATTTAGTTGTCTGAGGCATTTGTAAGGCCGCGTTTCGGTAAACGTATGATCGGATACTGGTTTACCCTGGAACATTTTAGTCAAGGTGGAATGAAAAATCAATTCTGTCCCGGGTCGTGCGCGTCGCTCGTGAAGGATCAGAAGAACTTGTAAACGATTCCTAGATTAAATCCTTCCCTGATCTGCGTCCTGGCGGAAAGCGCCTTTTGATAGACGGCGAGAAGGTTCACATTCACGTTTACAAACTTGTCGACAGAAGCGGTCAATGTGTTGTCGAATCTTACATCCCAGACAGCCAGTCTGTCGAATGCACTGAAGAGTCGCAAATCAGAATTCAAAACCAGGTTGTTCCCACATTTGACGTGGATCGAACTTACGGATTCAATTCCGGTCCGGATCGTCAGTGCTTTCGCAGCCCGGATAGCCGGCATGTTCGCGTAAGACAGAAATCTCCTGGCATAGACCTCATTTACGCCGATGCCTATCCTGGTATTAAACGCTCCACTGACACCATAGGCTAACCCCATGGACTGTGTCAGGTACGAAGGATCCAGGAAGTCGGAAATCTGGATGGGTGGATTTTGAGAGTAATCGTATCCCGGGCCCAATTGAGTAGATATATCCATACTGACAAAGGGATTTGTCTCCCAACCGAGCGTCAGGGTATATACCGATTCGAAAAAGAACTGGTTCAGCGTAACGGCAGACGGTTGGCTCCCGTCTTTCGTACGCCCGTAAGCAATCCTGAGTTTGTGCCTCATCTCCCAGGTTGGGCTGATGAATCGTAATGTTGAATTGAGCATCACGGATGCCGCTATTGCACTTTCGCCCCCTGCAGCCCAGTTACTGAATGAAATCTGATCGACGTCCGCCCCTGTGACGAGTGTGTACCGCCACATTGCGGCGCTCGTGGAATCTGTCCGCTTAGTTCCCGTCGCGGGGCGGGCATTTGCCCGCGTTGGAATGATGGCCACAAAAAGTGATAACAAAAATATTCCAGGGAGGAAGCGGCACTTCTTACCGAAGCGAGTGCCGTATCCTTTTCTTCGGGGATCACGACGAGTAAAAAGAAAGCCCCGTCCATGAATTCCTCTGGACGGGGGTCTTTCTTCACCGAGTAGTGGCACATCCGTCACAATACTCAGGACTTACTTTCCGGTCAGGAGCCGCCAGCTAAGGGTACCTTCACTGCTAAAGTGTTGCTGCGCGGGCCTGCCGGACCGTTGGTTCCCATCGCCGCCACATAGTAAACGTATATCGAACCCTTCGCAGCGGTTTTATCCGTGAAGCTCGTTCCTCTCGTGGAACCGACCTTCATGAATGACAACGACGGCGTCGGTGTATTGATGGCCGGAGCCATCGCCCTGTAGACGACGTACCTGGCCGCTGTTCCGATCTGCGGCGCATTCCAGGACAGGACAACCGCTCCACCTGTTACCTTCGCACGAAGGTTGGTAGGAGGACCCGATTGCGCAAATGCCGTGGCGGCTGCACATGTCATTGAGACCAGAACGAATGCGCTCTGGATGGTTTTTCTTAATGCTCGACGTTCCATTTTCTTTCTCCTCTTTTTGTTCTTAGAAAATTGCATCGAGTGACAAGTCTGGTATTTCAACTGACGTGCCTAAGCGGGAGCCGATCCTAAGTTACCGAACGACGGCCCACTACGTTATTCCGATTCTGCAGGCAATATGCCGGAACGACATACCATTACGCCGGAATTCGTGAACCCGGCATTGCTGCGCACGGGCTTTCAGATGGCAGGGTCGGGCTTAGTCATCTCTCCCGCATGTTCCGGCATTACACCGGGCGTCTTACTTTTAGAATTGGCAGGTGTCGCTGAGGACTTCGGGAGGGAAAAGAGCGCTTCACCCGGAAGCAGGCGAGCGCTCAGCGAATGCCGCGATCATTCGTTACCAGACTTGCCCCCTTCGTAAAGTCTTTCCACCATCGCAAGCAGGTAAGGGTGGTATCGCATCGGAAGCTTTTTGTACTTAAACAGAATCTTGTCCCTGGTTTCAGCCGCAGGAATCGAAGTGTCGATGTTGCGCACAAAATTGGAAAGGTATTCATCCATTTTTTTCTCGATTCTCTCCAGGACTTCTGCATCGTCCGTACCGGCAATAGTCCGGGCAGCCTCTCTTGTACTGTAATTGCATTCGCAGAAATATCTGAAGCAAAGTCCTTTCAGATACTCTGCAACGGTGCCTCTGTGAATTCCGCCGACCTCGAATGCGGTTTCTTTTATCGAATTCCTCGTGAACCGCTTTACCCTCAGCGAGTCGACTATCTGCGACTCGATGTCGTGACCGGATCTGGAACGGGCGGAAATCTCCGGTGGTATATCTTTCGGATACAGCATCCACCGGGTTTCAGCTTTGGCGAGTATGACCGAGCGCTTGATTACGCTCTCCAGCTCCCGCACGTTGCCCGGCCAGTCGTAATTCAAAAAAGCATCTACCACAGATTGTGCGACCGTCATCTCCGCCGCATCTTCCTTCCGCAGGAAGTATTTGACAAGGGAAGGGATGTCGTCCTTGCGCTCACGAAGCGGCGGCACAAATATTCGTATAACGTTAAGACGATAGTACAAATCCTTACGGAATTTTTCGTCTCTAACTAACCTGTCTATCGCACGATTTGTGGCCGCGAGTACTCGGATGTCAACTTTTATCGAATCGGTCCCGCCTACGCGGTTGAACTCTCCCGATTGAAGAACACGCAGCAGCCTGGTCTGAAAGAACTCGCTGGTTTCTGCGATCTCGTCCAGGAAAATCGTGCCGTGATCGGCTGCCTCGAACAGACCCTTCTTCGTCTTGTTCGCACTCGTATAGGCTCCTTCCTCATGTCCGAATAGTTCGCTTTCAAGAAGAGACTCCGGAATAGCCCCGCAGTTAATCGCTACAAATGGTCCACTGTTTCTGTTGCTGAACTTGTGGATCGCCTCCGCAACCAGTTCCTTACCTGTGCCGCTCTCCCCAAGTATCAGGATCGTCGCGTCGCTTGCGGCTACCTTTGTAGCGAGTTCAATTACTCTCTTCATCTTCCCATGTTTCGAGTAGGCAATGCCGTTCAGTTCCTCGAATCTGGCCGACTCTTCCTCCCATCGGAATTCTTTCGCTTCACTTTCTCCGGCCTCTTGCATTTGTGCAGCGTCATCGTCGGCGGCAGAACGCCCCTCCCGCATTCCATCAAAATGCTTTTTTACGTTATCAAGCTCTCTTTCAAGCAAGCTGATTTTTCTCAAATCTTTCTCAAGAAGGTTTTCTACCTTCGCCTTTTCCATCTCGACATTCACAGAGTGAGCTGTTATACTTTTTAGCCGGTATCCGACTCCTGCAAGAATTGCAGCCGTACCTGCCAGCACCGGCTGGAAAGAGAGAAGAATATTCAGACCGAACATCCCGAAAGCTACTATCAGATAAGCCGTCAGAATTGCTAAGCTGACGTATAGCGACCTTCCTGCCGATCGCCGGCGGTCCGTCAACCTTGCGAACATCCCACCGGATATGACGGCTGCCAGCAGTGTGGTTATGAACGGAGGCGGCTTACTGAGAAATCTGCGGCGGAGGATCGTATCGAGCGCGTCGGCATACACCCCGACTGTTGGGAACTTCTTGTCGAATGGAGTTGCTGAAAATTCACCGAGGTGGTGCGCATCAAGCCCTATAAGCACGATCCTGTTTCTGAGCTTCCGCAATATGTTCCAATCCCCACCGTGGTTGAGATAATCCATGTAATTGTCAAGGAAGGTCGTAGCCGGATAGACGTTCAGGTCATTTGCTCCGCCACAGTAGTTAATTCTCATGCTTCCGTGATTTATCGGAATTGCAATTGACCCCTTTCCGTCCATGAAAACGATTCTTCCTCTTTCTACAGCCACCGAGTCTCCGGGGACGCCGAGGTATTGCCTCAATAGTTCGACAACGATGGATGGGACAAGGACAACTTTGCGCCGCCCTGACGGATTGCCCTCCCGGGCGAAAAGTGGAATGGGTCTGTTAACGAGAGAAGAGCTGAGATTAAGATACCCGACCCCCGCCGCGCTCCCGACTAATTCACGAAACGGTATAGTAAATCCGCTTCCGGCAGGGAAGCCCCTCACCTGCGTCTTAAGCCTGAAACCGGAGAAGATTTTGGGTGGAAGTTGCCCTACACTGGCCGGGGTGACGGTACTTCCCATAGTGCTGAAGTATCCGCCGATACAAACATCGCCGGCTCTCTTCATCGCATCGATCAACTTTCCGGTCTGCACCTCGTTTCGGCCGATAGCCGGCTCGAAAGGTATGCATATTCCTATCGCTCTCACGTGCAGGTTGTCAAGGGCGTCTATAAGTCGGGCGTAATAAGCCGGCCTTGGTAGAACACCCCCAATAGAATCGAGGAGGGAGTCCCTGATTGCGAGTACGACTATTGAAGAGTCCATTGCGACCGGGCCACGAAGCCTGAATTCCAGATCGCTGACTTCCGAGTCCACGCCCCTCAGCGGCTTGCTTATGGCAACCATTACAGCTACCACTATTGCCGCTGCCACTGCGCCTTTTTTCATCGTTCTGCTGACCGTCATGTGTTAGACCTCGATGGTTCGACACCGTGAGGCGGATCGATCCTATCACTCGACTAAGCTCATTGCAGGTTCACTGGATCCGCCCGACAACTACCCATTCCTTCGCCGCATCGCCATTAGTCTAATTTGGTAGACCCATAGGCGATTTATTCCAATAACTCTACAATGTCCGTTACTTCACTTAGCGGCGCAATACATGCGGATGATGATTCTTTATGGGGAAAAGATGTTATGTGGTGAAAGGATGTGTGTAGATGGGAAATACCCGGCGCGCCGTCGAAGCGCGCCGGGTACAGATGATTTACAAATCGGATTCCTTCATCTCGCGTCTGAACTTCTCTTCGAAAATCGTGTAGAGAGTCGGTATGAATATCAGTGTCAAAAACGTCGAAACGGTAAGACCGCCGATGACGGCAATCGCCAGTGGTGCTTGCGAGCGATCTCCCCCCATTCCGAACGCCATCGGCAGCAAGCCTATCACTGTTGCCAGCGAGGTCATAAGAATCGGCCTCAGTCTGGTCCTGCCGCCGAGCGTCACCGCTTCATGAAGCTCCATGCCCGCTTTACGCAGCCTGTTTATGTAATCTACGAGAAGTATCCCGTTCGATACGACGATCCCAACCATCACGATCACGCCTTCGAAAGATGTAACAGAAAGGGACGTATCGCTCAGGAACAGAGCCCAAATGACCCCTACCAGGCCGAGCGGAACGGTGAACATGATGATGAACGGATCCACCAGCGATTGGAACTGCGAGGCCATCACCATGTAGACCATGACTATGGCGAGAGCGAGTGCGAGCAAGAGGGACCTGAATGTGCTTTTCTGCTGCTGAATGTTTCCGCTCTGTGTGACCTGGAACCCGGTGGGTATCTCCAGCTTGTTGAGCCTGTTCTGTATGTCGGCCGAAACGCTGCCGAGATCCCGTCCGGTGACGTTGGCCGTTACATCGATGATCCTTTGCTGGTACTTCCTGTCGATTTCGACAGGAGTTTTTGTCATGACTACCTTTGCAATATTTCCCAGTTCAACCAGCTGGCCGCTCGAACTCGGGACCGTCAGCTTGCCTATGTCGCTTATGTGATCGCGGTCCTTCCTGTCGAGTCGTACCAGGATATTATACTGGTTGCCGGTGTGAGGATCGGTAAACTGCGACGCGACTGTGCCGTCAATTGCGGTCGCGACTGTATTCGCCACCTGCTCGACGTTCACTCCGAGCGCGCCTGCTTTCACCCGGTTTATAACCACCTTAAGCTCCGGCATGTCGGGGTCCATGCTTATTTGCGCATCGGTTGCTCCCGGCGTAGTCTTTACTATGTCGTCAACCTCGCGCGCGAGTTTCATTCCCGTATGGAGATTGTACCCCATTATCTCGACATCGATTGGTGCTGCCGAGCCGAAGTTCAGAAGGAAGTGCAGAAAGCCGCCCGGCGCCAGGTACATCTTCGCACCCGGCATCGCCATCAGCTTCGGACGGAGCGAATCCATGATCTGTTCTTCAGAGCGGCTCCTGTCCGTTGGCGGAACAAGCTCCACCTGTATGTTTGCGGCATACTCCCCGGCGTTCTGACTGAAAAGGTTCCCACTCTTCTCCGAAGGCACACCGATATCGGATATTATCGTCTTCGTTTCAGGGACATATTTCCTGATAAGGTCTTCGACCTTCTCGACATACTTTTTGGTTTCTCTCAGCCTTGTCCCGACAGGGAGCTTGACAGTTATCCCGAACTGGCTTTCATCGGTGTTGGGAAAGAATTCCGTTCCGACAAACTTAAACAACAGGAATGACAGCACCGCAAAGCCGAGCACGATTGCCACGACCTCCCGTTTATGCCTCAGTGCGGTGGAGATCACATTCTGGTATTTATTGTCGAGGCTTCCGAAAAAGCTCTTCGAATAAAGTTTAAGCTTGCCGAACAGATTGGCCGATTCCGGCTCGATTTCTTTTTCAGGGTCCAGTATGCGGTAGCAGAGCAGGGGGGTGACGGTCCTCGAAACGAAGAACGAGGCAAACAGCGCCACGCTTATCGTAAGAACAAGCGGCATGAACAACAGCTGCGCTATGCCGGATAGGAAAATCACCGGAAGAAAGACGATGACCGTGGAGAGGGTGGAAATGAAGATCGGACCGGCGACCTCGAGCGCCGCGTCGAGTGTCGCCTGGATTCTGCTCGCGCCCGTGGTCTTCATGAGACTGAAGTGCCGGGTTATGTTCTCCAATTCGACAATCGAGTCGTCCACCATCCTACCTACTCCGAGCGCCAAGCCGCCCAGCGTCATTATATTCAACGAGTTCCCGCTGAACCTGAAGAAGACAAAAGTCACCAGTATGGAGAGTGGGATCGCGATGAAGATCACTATCGCGCTCTTGATGTCTCTCAGGAAAAGGAGAATGACTATAGTGGCAAGCAATGCTCCAAGGATCGCCTCCTGCTCCAGTCCGCTGATGGATTGCTTGATGTAAGTGCTCTGGTTGAAAGCGAGTGATGCTTTTACGGAGCTCGGAACCCCCTGCAGCTTCGGCAATTCCCTGAGCACCTCTTCGACGACCTGAACGGTGTTCGCATCCGGGGATTTTTGAACGCGAAGAATAACGCCGTTCTTCCCGTTCACCCGGAGAAGCTCGGTCTGCTCCTGGTAAGAGTCTTCAACTTTTCCAATATCTCCGATCGTTATAGGATCGCCGTTGACATCCTTCACGACGATGTTTTCCATCGGTTTGACCACGTTGAACTGGCTTTCGGTCGTCAGAGAGTAGTCGTACATCCCGGTCTTCAAATCGCCCGATGGAAGTATCAGGTTGGAATTGGCGACCGCCTGCGTCACAGCCTCGACGGGAATGTTCAGCGCCTGAAGCTTGTTCCTGTCTACTATGACATGGATTTCCCTTATCTTTCCGCCGGCGACAGCAGCCTGGGCAACACCGGGCAGATGTTCCAACTGTGGCTCTATCGTATTGTAGGCGAGGTCGTATAACGCACGCTGCCCCATGTTGCTGCTCAGAACGACGGTGCATACGGGAATGTTCGAAATGTCGAACTGAAGTGCGATCGGCTGGGAAACCCCTGGCGGTAGAAGCTCAAGCTCCCTGTTGATCTTCTGAATGATGTCGACCAAGCCTACGTCCGTGTTCGTGCCCCAGTTGAAATAGACGAAGATCTGGGATATGCCTTCGCGGGTCCGCGACTGCACATAGCTGATGTCGTTCGTACTGCTGACTGCCCGCTCGAGCGGAACGGTCACAGACTGTTCCATGTCCGTCGGAGCAGCGCCGTTGTAGAACGTTATTACTGATATCACCGGTATCTGAATGTTCGGCAGCATATCTATAGGAAGCTGCAGAAACGATACCAGTCCCAAAACAAATATCGCTATCGATCCCATCAAGGTCGAGATAGGATACTTCAGCGCGAGTCGAGTCAACCACATACGGTCACCTCGTTCTCTTCACATACCCGTAACCCCCACATGGTTACTGAACCAGCCGCGGCTTCTTTGTGCATCTTGTTCATAGTTACCTCTTTCTTTCCATTGCAGCCGGGGAAGTCGCAAAAGCCCGCGCCGCGTTTATATCCGTAAAATCAGAACGTCAGTAATATCTCCTTTCATTGTCGGGCCACAAACCCCGCGAATGATATTCATTCCTTGGAATTCGTGGCCCGG
This sequence comes from Bacteroidota bacterium, assembly GCA_021811615.1. GTDB lineage: Bacteria > Bacteroidota > Ignavibacteria > Kryptoniales > JAKASW01 > JAKASW01. Next base: position 11,152 of record JAJZNW010000042.1, on the reverse strand, counting down.
TTTTTCTTATACCCGTCGTTAAAACGAGCGGTGTGCCTTGGGGCTTAGCCCTCTTCCTCCCGATTAATCTCTCTCTTAAATCTCTCTTCAAAAATCGTGTAAAGCGTCGGAACAAAAATCAGTGTCAGGAACGTCGACACAGTCAGACCTCCGATTACGGCGATCGCAAGAGGCGCCTGCGACGAGTCGCCGCCCATGCCGAGCGCCATCGGAAGCAGGCCAAGTACAGTTGCGAGCGATGTCATCAGGATCGGGCGAAGCCTCGTCCTCCCACCGAGCGTGACTGCCTCGTGAAGCTCGACTCCTCGTTTCCTCAAACGGTTGATGTAATCGATCAGCAGGATTCCGTTCGACACTACGATTCCCACCATCACAATCACTCCCTCGAAGGAAGTGACCGACAGGCTCGTGTTAGTCAGGAACAATGCCCAGACCACACCGGCCAATCCGAGCGGGACTGTAAACATGATGATGAACGGGTCGACGAGCGATTGGAACTGCGATGCCATTACCATGTAAACCATGATGATGGCCAGCAGCAGGGCAAGAAGGAGGGACCGGAACGTGCTCTTCTGTTGTTCGATGTTTCCACTCTGTACCACCTGGAAGCCTGTCGGCACGTCAAGCTTGTTCAAACGCGACTGGATGGTCGAAGACACCGTGCCGAGATCGCTTCCGGTAACGTTTGCGGTCACGTCGATGATCCTTTGCTGGTACTTCCGGTCGATTTCCACAGGTGTGTTCGTCATGACAACCTGTGCGATATTCCCGAGCTTGACCAGCTGCCCGGACGCACTCGGAACGGTCAGCCTGTTTATGTCGTCGATGCGGTCCCGGTCGGTCGAATCGAGTCGAACAAGGATATTGTACTGGTTTCCACTTTGCGGGTCGGTGTACTGGGATGCAACCGCGCCATCGATTGCGGTAGCGACCGTATTTGCGACATCCGCGACATTGACACCGAGCGCCCCGGCTTTGACCCTGTCGACCACCACCTTGAGCTGAGGCATGTTAGGATCCATGCTTATCTGCGCATCCGTAGCTCCGGGAGTGGTCCGGACAATATCAAGAACCTGGTGTGCGAGGTTCATGCCGGTCTTCAGATTATATCCCATGATTGAAACGTCGATCGGCGCGTTGGAACCGAAGTTCAGGAGGAAATGCAGGAATCCTCCCGGTGCCAGAAATATCCTCGCGCCGGGAAGTGCCATCAACCTCGGCCTCAGTGCATCCATTATCTGCTGTTCGGATCTCGTCCTTTGTGTGGGGTCCGTCAATTGGACCTGAATGTTTGCAGCGTATGTCCCGGGGTTCTGGCTGAACAAGCTCCCGCTTTTTTCGTTCGGAACACCTATATCCGAAATGATCTTTCTTGTCTCCGGCGCATACTTCCTGATCAGGTTCTCAACGTTGGCAACGTACTTCTGGGTCTGTTCTATGCGGGTGCCGACCGGTAGTTTTACCGTGACCGAGAACTGACTCTCATCGGTATTCGGAAAGAACTCGGTCCCAACAAACTTGAAAAGGAAAAACGATGCGACCGCAAATCCAGCGACGCCATAGATCACCTGTCTCTTATGCCCGAGTGCATACCCGATGATTCGCTGATAATTGTTGTCGAGATCGTCGAAAAATTTCTTCGATGTCAACTTAGCCCGGTCGATGAACCTTGTAGAATTTGGATCTATTTCCTCTTCCGGTCGCAGCACTCTGTTGCAGAGAAGGGGAGTGACCGTCCGGGAAACGAAGAACGATCCGAAGAGCGCCACCGTTATCGTGAGGACAAGAGGAAGAAAGAGCAGCTGCGCGATTCCCGAAAGGAAGATAACGGGCAGAAAGACTATAACCGTGGAGAGCGTGGAAATGAAGATCGGTCCGGCAACTTCAAGCGCGGCATCGAGTGTCGCCTGCATCTTGCTCAACCCGGTGCTTCCGATCAGGTTGAAGTGACGCGTTATGTTTTCGAGTTCGACGATGGAATCGTCCACCATACGGCCCACACCGAGTGCAAGTCCTCCAAGCGTCATGATGTTCAGTGAGCTTCCGCTGAACCTGAAGAAAATGAACGCCACGAGTATCGAGAGTGGAATAGCGATGAATATGACGAGAGCGCTTCGCAGGTCGCGAAGGAAGAGCAGTATTACTATCGTCGCAAGGAGGGCTCCCATCGCAGCTTCCTGCTCGAGTCCGCTTATCGACTGCTTGATGTATGTACTCTGGTCAAAAGCGACTGAAGATTTTACGCTCGTCGGGACACCCTGCAGTTTCGGAAGCGCGGCCATGACTTCCTTGACCACCTGGACCGTATTCGCGTCGGGAGATTTCTGCACGCGGAGTACTACGCCGTTCTTGCCGTTCACTCTCAGCACCTCGGTTTGCTCCTGGTAGGAATCTTCGACTCTTCCGATGTCACTTATTCTTATCGGGGTGCCGTTCACGACCTTGACTACTATGTTCTCCATCGGCTTGACGAGGCTGAACTGGCTCTCGGTAGTCAGAGAATAGTCGTACATTCCGGTCTTCAAATCGCCGGATGGGAGGATGAGGTTTGAGTTGGCGACTGCCTGCGTGACTGCCTCGATCGGTATGTTCAGAGCTTCGAGCTTGCTCCTGTTTATTACAAGGTGGATTTCCCTGATCTCGCCGCCGGTGACGGCCGCCTGCGCGACGCCCGGAAGGTGCTCGAGCTGAGGTTCGATAACATTGTATGCGAGGTCGTACAAATCGCGGGGATCCATGTCGCTGCTCAGAACGACGGTGCAGACAGGTATGTTGCTTATGTCGAACTGCAACGCCACCGGCTGGGAAACGCCCGGCGGCAGGAGCTCCAGTGCCCTGTTCACCTTCTGTATGATGTCCACAAGACCGACGTCTGTGTTCGTCCCCCAGTTGAAATACACCATGATCTGCGACATCCCTTCGCGGGTGCGCGACTGGACATAGCTTATATCGTTTGTACTGCTGACTGCCCGCTCGAGAGGTACGGTGACCGATTGCTCCATGTCCGTGGGTGCCGCTCCGTTGTAGAAGGTTATTACGGATACCACCGGTATCTGGATATTCGGCAACATATCTATCGGGAGCTGCAGAAATGAGACCAAGCCAAGAACTAAGATGGCTATGGACCCCATCAGCGTAGAGATGGGGTATTTAAGTGCAAGCCGCGTTAGCCACATATGATTATCTCGCCACCCTGACTTTCATTCCATCGTGTACCATATCGTATCCCATGAATACAACCTGGTCGTTCTCAGTTAGCCCGGAGAGAATCTGATCCTGGTTGTCATGGTTGACGCCCACCTTCACGTAAGTTTTGTGTACGACGTCGCCGCTCGCCAGAGTGTAAATGTAACTCCCCGAGTCGTCTTTCAGGACAACCTGTGTCGGGAGGATCATGGTGTTGGCGGCCTTGTCGTAAACAAGGTCGACATTTGCAAACATACCCGGCTTGAGGAGACCGTTTGGATTATTTATGTCAACCTCGACCGGCATCGTCCGTGTCGAAAGGTCGAGCTGCTGACTGATCCGTGTGATCTTCCCGTGGAAGACCATATTCGGATAGGCGTCGACTGTAATCTGGACGTCCTGCACCTGGGGAAGGATAGGGATATCCTCTTCGAGAACGTCGACCATCACCTTCACTTTGTTTATGTCCGCCAGGTAAAACAGTGTCGAGCTTGAAGAATTGGTAGAGGTCGTGACGTAAGTCCCCGGGTCGAAGAATCTACGCGTTATATATCCTGTGAAGGGAGCTTCGATACGGCAGTATCCTAATTGGACGAGAGCGTTCTTCAGAGTCGCGGATGCCGCCTCTTCCTGTGCGAGGGCGACCTTGTAAGCGGTCTCCGCATTGTCGAGATCCTGTTTCGCTATGAGATTCTGCGAGAGAAGGCTCTTGTCCCGCTCGTAAGTCAGTTTAGAATTGGACAACGTGGCTTCCGCCTGGAGGAAGGCGGCCCTTGCCAGTCGCGCGTTCTCCGAATAGATGGTTGTGTCTATCAGTGCAAGCACCTGCCCCTTATGGACGTAGTCGCCTATGTCGACGTATTCGCGCTCGATGTTTCCGTTGACTCGCGGGAATATATTCGATTCCTGTATCGCGGAAATGTTTCCCGAGAAGGATAGCGTTCTCTCGATGGAACCCACTTTCGCTTTTTCAACCTGGATAGTCGGAACCGGGCGCACGACTTTCGCTGCCTGGTCCGCGTTTGCCTTGATTCTGAAATAAACGAGTAGAATCAGCAGGAGTACCATTCCCGCTGAGAATATATATACTCGTTTTTGATTTCTGCTCATTTAGGGTCCTGTTTGTTGTCGTTATCGCTCTTGCATTCGCCTGTTCAGGGAATCGAGCTTGATTTGTTGCTGCGGTGTCAGAATCGATCTTATCATCCCCTGAGTCGAATCGATCTGGCTTTTCATTTCCGACTTGAAGTTCTTCCTGATCGCTTGAAACTCTGGGTGCACGTACGTGATTATCGAATCGAGCTGTCGCTGCTGGTCTGCAGACAGACCGAGTTCTTCGGTCATGTAGTTTATGAACTTCGTCTTACCGAAATGCGATTCGGCGGATTGGAAGGCAAGCCGATCGACCACGACTCCGGCTGCTCCTCCGACGATTAAGGAAAAGACAATAGCCGCCAAGAGAGTTCGTTTCGTTATCACTTTATTTATTCCTCAATACGAGTTCGAGTACCTGGTCGTTCGAAAGACTGGTTTGCTCCATGGAGCTTCTCTCGATCCTGTCGAGTTTTCCAACCATGTCCACGGAGCTGATCTTCGGACGGCTGAAAAGCTGGATTGCGATCAGGACGATCGCCATCAGCGTCGCGAGACTTATGATGATATCCTCGAGAGCGATGCGTATCTCCCCGGCGGGTTCCGGCTTTTGCCTCTTCCTGAGCTCGGCGACAACCGAATAGTTGAACCTCTCGTCCGGCTGGACCGAAAAAGACCGGTCGAGCAGGGATTGGATACCCGTGAGCTTTTCGATCTCTTCGGTGCATTTGCGGCATGAACCGAGATGGGATTCGAAATCCCGGCGCTCATCAGGGTTCATCTCGTCGTGAACGTAGTCGTCGACGTAAGCAATGTAGCGGCAGCTATTTTCCATAGTTGAGCCTCGCAGTTAGTTTATCGCGGAGTATTTGTCTCGCGCGGAACACCCGCGTCTTGGCGGTCCCCATGCTGATCTTCAGAAGCTTGGAAATCTCGCTGTAACTCAGGCCGTCTATCTCTCTCATCGTCACGGCAACCCGGAGGATAGGGGGGAGGTTTTCCATTTCTTCCCTCACGATTTCTATGCTCTCTCCTGAATCGTAAATATTGACCGGATCGCTCGCAGTGCCCGTCTCGATCTGCTCCTGTACATCGTAGTCCTCATTCCTGCTGAAGACTTCCGTGAAATTGAATATTCGCTTGATTTGCTTTCGTCTTATCTCGTCCCGGCATAAGTTGACAGTGATTCTTATCAGGTACGTATAGAATGACGAGTCTCTTCTGTAACGCCTGATGGAGTTGAATGCCCTGATGAAAGCTTCGTGCGAAATTTCCTCGACGTAATCTCTTCCGAGAATCGAATAAACCGTCGCAGCGACCTTTCCCTTGTACATCTCGATGATCTCGGAGAATGCCGCCTCATCGTCCGCGAGGGCGCGATCGATGAGCTCCATTTCCTTGATCCTTTTGTCATTCGACTTCGGAGAAATAGACGATCCTGAGGTGCTGCGGTTCAGTTTATTGAGCATAATTTTTTGTGTTGACAATTTTGTTGAATGCCAATAAATTTCCAAACGTTATGGGTCTTGAGATAAGAGGAGTTAGCAAGCTGTTCGGTTCAAAAACAGCTGTCGATAATATATCGTTCCAGATTAATGAACCAAGCGTCGTAGGTTTTCTTGGTCCCAACGGGGCAGGGAAGACGACAACGATGAGAATGATCACCGGGTATCTCGCCGCCACCGAGGGAGAGATAGCCATAGACGGCCAGCGAGTCGATCCGGCTCACGCTGGCCTGAGGTCGAAGATTGGCTACCTTCCGGAGAGCAACCCGCTCTACACGGAGATGGAGGTCCATGAGTACCTTAAGTTCACCGCCCAATTGTCCGGACTGGATGCTGCCGCGACATCACGGCGGCTTGAATTCGTCGTCGAGAGGTGCGGTCTCAGGGAAGTCCTGTACGATCCCATCTACAGGCTCTCGAAAGGATACAAACAGCGCGTCGGACTCGCCCAGGCGATGATTCACGACCCGGAGATCCTGATCCTCGACGAACCCACTTCAGGGCTCGACCCCAACCAGGTGATCGGGATACGTGACCTCATATCCGAGCTGGCTAAAGAAAAATTCGTCGTGCTTTCCACCCACATTCTTTCCGAAGTGCAGGCGCTATGCAATCGCGTCCTCATCATCAACCGGGGAAAACTTGTGCTTGATGCGACAGCAGATGAGCTGCAGCACAGGAGCACAGGCTTGCTCACGATAGTGGTGAAAACGGGACTACCCGCAGAGAAGGTTGCCGAGACATTCCAGAAGGCGCTCGAGCCCAGCCGTTGCTCGGCCAAAAAGAATGGCGGTACCGTCAACGTCCAGCTCTCGCTGAAAGACAGCGATGAAGTGCGCGAGAGGGCCTTCGACCTCTGTGTCACCAACAATTTCAAACTGCTGGGGCTTAGCAATTCGGGAACCGACCTTGAGAACTTATTCAGAGAATTAACGCTAGGTTCAGATGAAACAGGACAGCAACAATAGTTTGAAAGTTCTCCTGAAAAAGGAGATGCTCATAGCACTAAAAACCCCCTCCGCCTATGTGGTGATTATCGTATTCCTTTTGATCTCGGGATACTTGTTCGCAGACGGACTTTTCCTCTCCAACGTCGCCACGCTTCGGCCGTTCTTCACCCTCACCGGGATCATGTTTCTGTTCTTTATCCCCGCACTTACAATGAGGTCATTCTCTGAGGAATTCAGGAACGGCACCCTCGAGGTGCTTGTCACACACCCCGTCAGCCGCACCAGACTCATCGCGGCAAAGTTGCTCTCCAGCTATCTGATTGTGGTAGCGTCTCTCGTTCCGACGATCTTCTATGTCATAGTGGTCGCAAGTCTCGGCAACATAGATCCGGGCACCGCTTTCGCCGGGTATCTCGGCCTTTTGTTCCTGGCCGCCGGATACGTCTCGGCAGGAGTTTTCGCCTCAAGCCTCACCCAAAACCAGGTGGTGGCATTCATCATCGCATTATTCATACTCTTCATCTTCTTCATTCTCGATAAGGTTACGGCGCTCACGACGGGTTCAGTTGCGTATATAATGCAATATGCCAGCTCTGATTTTCATCTTGCGAGTTTCTACAAGGGTGCAATAGACCTCAGAGACGTCGTTTACTTTCTGGGCGTGACCATCTTCTTCTCAAGCATGACGTCCAAGTGGTTGGAGCTTAGATTCAAATGAAAAAATCCACTCGCGACACAATCATACAGGCCATCTTATATCTCGTTGTAATCATCCTCGTAAACGTCGTCGTAAGCGGATGGTTTTTCAGGCTCGACCTGACGCGGAACCACGTAAACACCCTGTCGCCAGCTACCGAGAAACTCCTGAGAAGTCTCAAGGACCGGATGATCGTTCGTGTCTATTTCAATTCAGATCTCCCTTCGCCGTATAACGCGAATCGGCTGGCTCTCGTCGACATGATGCAGGAATTCAGAAGCCTTTCGGACGGAAAGTTTGACTACGACATAATCAACCCGAAGACCGACAAGCAAATTGAGAAAGCTACATCGGATGGAATTCCGCAGGTCCAGGTACAGGTCGTCAACAACGACAAGCTTGAAGTCAAGCGCGCGATGATGGGCCTTGTAATGGAGTATCAGGCGAGAAAAGAGGTGCTTCCGGTAATCGAGAACATGTCCAACCTCGAGTACGAAATGGCATCCCGGATCGAGCGGCTTATCAACCCGCGCAAGAAATTGATCGGCATAGCGCAGGGGAACGGAGAGCCGTCGTTCCAGGATATTCAACAGGCCGAGCAGGCACTTTCTCACAGGTATGATGTTGTTCCGGTCGACTTTTCGAAACCGGTACCGGATTCGATCTCGGCACTCGTCATAATTCAGCCCACCACTGCATTTGCCGACTCACAGCTTTACTACCTCGACCAGTACATGATGGACAGGGGAAGGGCGGCTTTCCTGACCAGCATGGTGAACGCTTCGATGCAGAGCGAGTTCGCGACGAATCTCTCGCTAAACCTCTCGCATCTCTTCCACTCCTACGGTTTCGGTATCAAGAAGAATCTCGTACGCGACGCCGTCTGCGCTTCCGTTTCCGTGATCCAGCGGGAAGCAGGGATGACGATTCAGACCGCCGTGCCAAACCCGTACATACCGATCGTGAGCCATCTCGATAAGAATTTCGTCCTCACCCAGGACCTGCACCAAATCATCATGCCGTTCTCAAGCGAGGTCGATACTTCCTATGCCGACAGCCTTCACATCAAAGTTGTACCCTTCGCTGTCTCGAGCTCACGGAGCGGTACCCAGGAAAATATCTACGATCTGAACCCAACTGCGAATTTCACGAGAGCGATGTTCGAAAAACACAACCTGCTTCTCGGAGCTGCCCTTACCGGCAGAATATATTCGGCAATTCCAGACACCGATCATTACGTCAAGGCTAACCCGGGGCGTAAGACGGCCGGAAACGAGAGAGTCATCGTGATGGGCAGCGGAGATTTCATAGAAGACGCTTTCCTGGGAAACCCTGAAAATCTCTCTATCTTCCTTAATGCCGTCGACTACTTGACGGACAATGTCGGCCTGATTTCCATACGTTCTAAAAATTTCCTCCCTCCGCCGCTCCGGCCGGTCTCCGACACGACAAAGTCCGTAACGAAGGATCTCATCGTGGCCTTCCCGCCGCTTCTCGTCCTTGCGATCGGGCTCTTCTACTGGAGAAAGACAGTCACGCGACGAAGAAAATACAAGGAATCCTTCGCACAGAAAGATGGGGATGTAAATGAGCAAAACGACTAAGATACTGATTGCGGTGGTGGTTGTGTTCGCCGCAATCTACGCCATCCAGCGCTTCACGTCGAGGAACTCTACGACGGAAACATCCCGGCCATTTGCGGACATCGATACTGCGAGGATAAATCTCGTCAAGATAGATTATTCGAGGGATATCACGATCGAAAGAAAAGACGGCAGCTGGGACATTACATCGCCAGTGAGTTCTCCCGCTTCTCCGGGGCAGATGAGTCTACTCCTCACCCGGTTGGCGTCAGATCCGGCGGCTACCGTAGTCGCAGACAACCTCTCCGACAGCTCCGCCTACGGACTTGGTAACGGCGCGCCGTTCGCCAGCTTCGGAACTTCAGCTGGCAAGAACGTTGCTATGCGCATAGGAGATGTGACACCCGATTTCAGCGGATGTTATGTTCAAATTCAGGGTGATTCGAAGGTATACCAGTTGTCCACCAACCTGCGGAGTCTCGTCGGCCAACCCCTTTCCGACTGGCGGGACAAGCAGATTTTCAACTTCTCCGTCTCAAACGTGGAGGCGGTCGACTTCGCGCTCGGCGACACTCTTTTTCACTTCTTCCACAGGGACACCACATGGAAGGTGAACGATATCCATGTTCCGCAATCTGAGGCAGAAGGGATCGTGGGTGGATTGATCGGGTCCAGGGCACTCGGATTCATCGACAGCACCATTACACCAGCCAAGGTCATAATCGATTACGGGATAACTCTGAATACCAGGGAACACATCGCCGGACAGATATTCAAATCGGCCGAGTCCGAAGCAACCGTAGGGCAGCTTTGCATTTCGAACTCGGCCGACCATCAGACTTACACAGTCAGCTCGACCCTTCCGCAAACGCTTCTGCAGCAATTGCGCGAATTACAGACCGACTACCTGACCAAACGCAATTCGTAGTTGGTTTTCTGACTCATCGGGATCGTTACCGCCTGCTGACCTGTCGAAGCCATCGTCAAATTCTGGTCAGAATTTCCAGTGAGACGGACGACTTTCCCGTGCATGTAATCGAATAAGGCGGTTCCCGATATGGTTCCACTCCCTTTAATCGCAAAGTCAATCCCTTGATACGACGTTGCGCCCTTCAGGCCGACCTGCCCGGAAAACGTGATCCTGACGCAGGGGATTCCTTCGACCGTTTCTTTGTCGACGAGTTTGTAGTTGGAATTGGTCGTAACCACAATACTTCCTTCGCCGCCTCCGGTTTGCACGGTGTCCATTTTGGTCTGCGCCCATGCTGATCCTGTATTCACTTCTTTGTCCGGAAGTCTGAAGAAGAAGTTACCGAAGTCTTTCGTCTCACCCGCCTGTGTTTTTGCAAACGCCGAGTCAAGCCAGCGCGACGATATCACATTCCCGTCCGGATGTACCCGAGTTTCCTTTGTCTGCCCTACAGTGGGGGAGGAGGTCCTCGTCGTGTCGCCGTTGGGCAACAGAGCGATATTCTTACTCGAATCCACGGTGATGTCGTAGATTATATCGGATCCGTCCATCGAACTCGTCATGCTGATGCTCTGGTCGGACTTAACGGACACTTTAGCCTGCTGCCCCATCATAGATTCCACGGTTTCCAGAGACGTATGCGCCTTGTAATGAACCGGGGTGGAGCCGGAAGCCTTATACTCGAGCTTGTATTGAGCAAACGCGCCGGTATTCATTACCAGGACTGTGACAATAAATGCCGCTAATGATTTCAATTTACCTCCATTGTTTTTCGTTTAGTTAATTGTAGCTTCGAGTTCAGCCCCGTTCAGTGCTTCCAGAATGAGCTCCGCTACATCCTTCACTTCAACCGATTTCGCTTCTTTCGCTTTCACACCATCGGTGAGCATCGTCATGCAGAAAGGGCAGGCCGACGCAATCACGTCAGGGTTTGTCGCGAGGGCTTCTTCGGTTCTCTCAATATTTATTCTCTTGCCCGCTCTCTCCTCCATCCACATCCTCGCACCGCCGGCGCCACAGCAGAAGCCCTTGTCTTTTGAACGCTTCATCTCGACAAGCTCAGCCCCGTCCAACTTTCCTATTATTTCCCTCGGCTCATCGAAAATCCCGTTGTACCTTCCGATGTAGCACGAATCGTGATAAGCGATGCGCGCTTTCAGCGAAGAGGT
>JAJZNW010000012.1 GCA_021811615.1 Bacteroidota bacterium | reverse complement strand
CGATCTACCCCACCCTTTATGCAAATCCCCCCATAGATTTGTCGCAGACCCGGTGTACTTTCACAGCCACCGATCATGACCAAGTGTGTTTTTGAACACATATTTCCGAAAACTCGCGCGGAAATGGGGACTAATCTTGATTTGGGATTGGAAACGTGATAAATTTTTGCGTCTCAACAGGCAAAAAGAACCAAGTATTTGTTTAGTATTAGAGCCGATTTGACTTGTTGACGATCATAGAATGATTGAATCATAGAAAGTCTAAGAAACTAACAGCCGACGAATCAGATGAGCAGAATCGTAAAGGTGATAGGGTTGCTTTTCCTACCGGTTGCCGCGATCATATTCTTGTTCGCAATGTTGGATGGTAAGTCGAGCAAAACCGGGAAAAGCACTTACGTGCAAGAGTACGACGAACAAGATATATACGGGTAGTCTTCCAGAGTCGCCAGGGTCAATTAGCCTTCAGCAAGTGACGAACGCCGACAAACCGGCGAGATGTTGAGGTTTGTCCGCATCAGGGTTACTTCTCGACGCCCGGTGCCGAACGTGAAGAGATAAGTCGAAGCCTTCCCTTCATAGCGGAAAGCCATTTCAATTGACGGAAGATAGCCGGGAACCTCGCCTTCAGGCCGTCAACGTACGTGTACATAACGGGAACCAGAAGCAGCGTCAAGAGCGTCGAACTTATCAAAGCGCCGATGACCACAACGGCCATGCTCTGCCTGATCTCACTACCGGAGCCGAGTCCGAGCGCAAGCGGCAGCATGCCGAAAACCATCGTCGCAGTTGTCATGACGATCGGGCGTAGCCTCGTGGGGCCGGCTTCAAGAATTGCTTCCGTCATGTTGTATCCGCGGCCGCGCAGTGTGTTAGTGTAGTCAACCAACAAAATTGCGTTCTTGGTCACGAGTCCCACCGACATTATCACGCCGATCATGGAAAAGGTATTCAACGTCTGCCCGGTGAGCAGAAGTGCCGACATGCCGCCTACGAGCGCCACCGGCAAAGAGAACATGATCGTAAATGGGTGCGCGTAGGATTCGAAAAGTGAAACCATAATCATGTAGACAAACAGGATAGCCATCCCAAGCGCAAGTCCCATGTCGCTGAACATATCGGACATATTCTCATTATCGCCGCCGAAAAATACCCTGATGGAAGATGGCAGCTTAAGTGAAGCGATCCCAGACTCAATATCACGAGTAGCGTCGCCGAGACTTCGCGAACCCGTAAGATTTCCGATTATGGTCACAAGCCGCTCCCGGTCCTTCCTATCTATTTCAACCGGTCCACTGCCTCTTATCACTTCGGCTATCTGCCGAAGATAGACCTGTCTTCCGGAGCGGGTCATCAGCGTCATGTTCTGCAGCTCCGATGCGTTATTCCTGTCACTCTCCGCGAGCTGTAACCGCACGTCATAATCCGTTCCGTTGTCGTTGTACTTTGTGACGACATTCCCTTGAATTGCGGTCTGTAATGCAGCGGCGACATCACCGAGAGTCAGACCGAAAGAGGCCGCACTTTCCCTGTCCACCACAACCTGGAGTTCCGGGCGAGCGGTCTGCCAAGTGCTCTTAATGTCCGTTACACCGTTCGTTCGCGCCATTATGTCGCCGATTTTCTCGGAAGCCGAAACGACCTGCGGCAAATCCGCTCCCTGAATCTCGACCTCGAGCGGAGAGTAGTTGGCGGTTCCCCACATGCCGATGACACTCGTTCTGGAAGTGACTCCTGGATAACTGTCCGCTATGTCCTTCACCCGAACCATCTCCTCATCAGTCGAGATCCGTCGCTGCCATGCAGGGATAAGTCTGATATGTATCTGCCCCAAATTCGGCTGAGTAGACTTCTGGAAGGTCTGTTCGGACATGCCGACCGTACTGAAATAATCCTGAATGTTCGGATCCCCTCTCAGACGATCCTCGATTTGCGTAATCGTTTGGTCCGTCTTGTCCAGCGGTGTCCCGACCGGCATCTCGACTATCAAGGCGAACTCGCCGCGGTCAGGTTGCGTCATGAACTCAGTGCCGATGAGGTGGAGCGGAATCGGGAGGAGGCTTATGAGAAGCGCGCCGCCGCTTATCCCGATGACTTTTTTCCTGTTTGCGAGTCCCCAGTAGAGTATCTTCCTGTAGCCTGCATCGAGTCGCCTCTGAAGGTTCTCGAACCAGTTGACTACTTTTCCGGCAATGGAATCGTTCCTGTAATGATTCACGCCTGACCATCGGGACGCGAGCATGGGAGTCAATGTGAATGAAACAAAAAGAGAAATAAGCGTGGATATGACTATCGTCAACCCGAACTCGCGGAATATTTTCCCGACGAGGCCTCCAACGAGAGCAATCGGGAGAAAGACGACCACATCTACAAGCGTGATAGCTACAGCGGCAAAACCTATTTCACTCCGGCCGTTGAGAGCGGCCGTCTTCTTATCCTCACCGAGCTCCATGTGCCTGTGTATGTTCTCGAGCACAACGATCGAATCGTCGACGAGTATCCCTATAACAAGTGCCATCGCCATCATAGAGACAAGATTTATAGTGAAGCCCATCGCGTACATGAAGATAAACGTACTTATCAGTGACGTCGGGATCGAAAGGAGTACTATCAGCGAATTTCTCGCAGAATGAAGGAACAAAAACAGTGTGATCGCGACCATCAGGATGGCGAGCCCGAGATCACGCCGAACCTCGTTCATCGAGTTCCGGGTAAACTGCGTAATATCCTGGGCAACCCTGAAATTCAGATCGCTGTTCCCGTACTCGAGTTCCAGGTTCTTAAGCGCTTGCCTGATCCCATCGCTCGTCTTCACAGAGTTGGCGTCGGACGTTTTCTGGACAATTATACCGATGGCGGGGCTACCCTCCATACGGCTGTAAGTTTGACCGTCCGTTTTATAGGAGTCTCTGACATCAGCGACATCGCCGAGATGGACGACTCCTTTGGATGTGGATGCAACTACCATATCTCTGAGCTGATCGACGGTCTTGAACTTGCCGGAGAGCCTCACTGTATATTCCTTCGTCGCGCCGGTCACGGTGCCTGCGGGGAAATCAAGGTTATCGCTCGCCATGGCATGCGCAACCTGCATAATGGAAAGGTTGTATGCGCGAAGCCTCGCATTATCGACTCCTACCTTTATCTCCCGCTGTCTGCCGCCTACCAGATCAACTGTCGCCACACCCGGCACGTGCTCGAGTGCGGGTTTGACGTTGTCCTTAACGAACTGGTACAGCGCCGTCGGCAGCATCGACCCCGTCGCCGATATCCTGACGATCGGGAACGAGTTCAGGTCGGCCTTCTGGACACGCGGGGTCTCGGCGTCTTTAGGCAGCTGTGATTGGGCTATGTCCACATTCCTCTGAACGTCATTGGCCGCAGTGTTGACGTCTGTGGCAAAGGAAAACTGGACTACCACTACGGATACGTTCTCGTTCGAATAAGACCTGATATTGTCAATGTTGTTGAGCGAACTCAGCGCATCCTCGAGCGGCTTTGAGATGTCGTTTTCTACTTCACGCGGACCGGCCCCCGGATATACGGTAACCACGGAAACTATCGGCCAATCCATTTTAGGCAGCAGGTCGACCCCCATCTGGTTATATGAATAAATGCCGACAACGGCGAGCGCAACGAAAATCATCGTTATGAACGCCGGTCTTCTGATCGCCAACTGAGTTAAGTGCATCATCTACCTCAACCGACGGTTCCGTATGTGACTTCACTTCCGTCTTCCAGCTTTTGCTGGCCGAATGTCACGATCGTGTCGCCGGCGGCGAGGCCGGAAGTTACTTCGACGAAGGAATCTGTCCTGGCGCCTATCGTTATTCTCCTGATGAATGCGCGGGAGCCTCTTACTACAAATGCACTATACCGCGAACCGCTTGAATCTATCAGTGCACCGGCAGGAATTATCAGCACCCCGTCCCTCGATAAAGTGTGTATCGCAGCGCGCACGAACATTCCGCTCTTAAGCGAACGACCCTTATCGTTTGTGAAATCGATCTCCACCTGGAAAGTTCTTGTCACAGGATCGGCTTTCAAAGCGAAGTTCCTTATCTTGCCGCTGAAGACGATCCCGCGAACCGCGTCGCACGATATCTCGACGGTGTCCCCCGGACGTATCGATGAGAGGTCCTCGCCGGAGACTCCGGCATAAAGCTTCAGGCGGCTGTCATCGACAACCGTAGCGACCTTCATGCCCGGCGAAATCATCTTTCCTATCGTGACGAATTTTTCGGCGAGCCTTCCAGCGATAGGAGTACGGAGGATTGTATCATCGAACTGTTTCTGAGCGAGTCTTTCTGCCGCCTGGGCACTGCGCAACCGCGCCAGTGCCGCCTTCGCGCCGAGCTCTGCATTTTCTTTCTGACTCTCGGAAACTGCATTCTGACCGTAGAGGCCTTTAATCCGCTCAAGATCCAGATTTGCTTTGTCGCTGTTTGCCTTTGCGGCTGCCGTCTGCGCCTTCGCCTGGTCCAGCGAAATCTCCTGCAACTCGTTCTCAATCCTGGCGATAATTCCGCCGGCCTGTAGAAACGCGTCGACTTCACTTTCGATCGCGACCACCTTCCCGGTTGTCTCTGAAATCACCTCCGCCTCATGAATCCCTTCGACGTCCCCGGTTACGTTTATTTTGTTCGTTATGTTTCCATGCCTGACACAGCCAACGGCGACGGCAACCGGTCGAGCCGCCTCGCCCTTCCCGTTATTTCTTGTCTGCGAATTCAGCCGCAGGAATATTATTGCACCCAATATGACCACGGATAATAGCGCAACAGCCGACACCTTCCCCGTTTTCATCTTTTCCTTACCACCCTTGCTTGTTTAACAGCGCCTTTGGGCTTCCTGGCCGGGCTACGCCATTCCGCTGATCCTGTTTTGCGGGACACGAGAAGATCGAGAAGATAAGCCTGACACTTTGAGTAGAGCGAGTCGAAATCAACGCTTGCGAATATGGAGTCAGCCTTAAGAGCGCGCGTACCTTTGAACGTCGAGGAGCGCTGTCTGAGGTTAAGTATCCCGCTGAGAGACACCCAGAACAGCACAACCGCCTCATGAGCCGTTACGTCGCTGCGGAAAGTCCCGGAGTCGATTCCCTTTTGCACGAATGTTGCTACGTACCCGAGCACATTATTGCTCGCGTCTTCCAATTCGGAGAAGATTGCGGGAGAGACATTCTCGGTTACGGATGGATTCTCGGCGGCGGAGAGCATTCTGAAGAGATATGACTGACGGCGGCTGAATTCGAGATAGGCACTCCCTAATCTCTTTAGCGCCCCGGCCGGGCCGACCTCTTCAGGTTTTGTCTCTCGAAAAGTCTCCAGAAGGAGACGGAGCCCGCGAGTTATGAGCGCACAATAAATATCTTCTTTGCTCGCAAAATAGAGGTAAATCGTACCTTTGCTGACTTCAGCCTTGTCGGCAACTTCTTCAAGTGTCGCAGCCCGAAGCCCTTTCTCGAAAAATACGCCCTCAGCGGCCCGGACAATCGTATCCCGGCGCATTTGCTTCTCGCGCTCCTTTCGCTCGAGGATTCCCACGATCTTCTCCTGAACTTAGCCCTATGACATTCACTGACTGCGGGTCAGTGGCTGGATTGAAGTTAAATCTCTCGACTCCAGTTTGTCAAGCCGTGCGCCAAGAAGCCGGGGCGAAATCATTGGACCGACGTTGATCCGTTAAAACACATGCCCTCGCAGTGCTATCCGCGAGGTGAAATAGGAATGCAACCTCACGAATAGAATGAACAACCGTCCAATTCCAAATCAAAAGTGTGTTGGACCCTGACTCTAAATTCTGATGAAACTAAGCCTCCTTGCTGTTAAATTGTTAATTCCAAAATGAAAACTGAAATTGTTAAGCGCTAAAGATATAACCATACAATACGGAGAGAGATACTTATTCAGAGAAGTGTCGTTCACCGTCGGGGCACACGACAGGATAGGGCTCGTGGGCTCTAACGGTGCAGGGAAATCTACTTTGCTCAAGATACTTGCGGCCATATCGCAGGCCGACAGTGGCAGCATTAACAAAGCCCGCTATGTCACCGTAGGCTATCTCCCCCAGGAAGGCATAACCTCCACGGGCAAGACACTCTACAAGGAAGCCGAGTCGGCGTTCGAAGACGTGATACTCGTTCGTGAAGAAATAGAAGAAGTCCAGAGAAGGATGGAGGAGCTCGATCCGTCTTCACCCGATTACATGGACACGGTCGAAGTGTTCGGTGAGCTTCAGTTGAAGTTGGAGGAGCTCGACGCGTTTCGGATGAAATCGAGAATTGAACAGGTGCTTTCCGGGCTAGGGTTTTCTGAGTACGACTTCGAGAGGCAAACCGAAGAATTCAGCGGTGGTTGGCAAATGCGAATCGAGATGGCGAAGCTCCTCTTGAAGGAACCGTCCATACTTCTGCTCGACGAACCCACGAACCACCTCGACATCGAATCTCTTCAGTGGCTCGATGAAAAGCTGCAGACCTACAACGGGGCCGTGGTTTTGGTTTCGCACGACAGGGCCTTCCTCGACAGCATCACAAAAAAAACTTGGGCACTCGGCCTCGGGAAGCTCGAAGAGTATTCGGGCAACTACACTTTCTATGAAAAAGAACGGGCTGTACGCCGCGAGCAGCAGCTCAACGCATACAAGAACCAACAGCAGCAGATCAAACAGACAGAACAGTTCATCGAGCGCTTCAGGTACAAGGCTACGAAAGCACGGCAGGTACAGAGCCGGATCAAACAGCTTGAGAAGATCGATCACATAGAAATCGAGGACGATGAGGAAGAGATTCACTTTCACTTCCCGCAAGCGAAGCAGAGCGGGAGCATTGTAGTCGAGTTCAAGAACATCCGCAAGAGCTACGGCTCTAAGCACGTCTTCACCAGCCTGAACTACAGCATCGAGCGTGGCGACCGGATCGCTGTGGTCGGGGTTAATGGTGCAGGCAAATCGACTTTCGTACGGATGCTGGCCGGGGTGGAGCCTTACGATTCCGGTGAGATCGTCACCGGTTACAATGTTGCGCCATCTTACTTCGCCCAGCATCAGGCCGAGGAGCTTGACCTTTCCAGCGACGTCCTCGGAATCGTCGACAGCGTAGCGACGGGCGATGTCCGCACGAAGCTCCGCACGATTCTCGGCGCTTTCCTGTTCCGTGGCGACGATGTTTTCAAGAGAGTCTCCGTACTCTCCGGCGGCGAGAAGAGCCGGCTGGCCCTCGCGAAGATGCTTCTTCAACCGGCAAACCTCCTTATAATGGACGAGCCGACTAACCACCTCGACATGAAATCGAAAAAGGTACTTCAGGAAGCATTGCTGGAGTACGAGGGCACGTTCGTCATCGTTTCACATGACCGTGCCTTTTTGGACCCGATCGTGAACAAGGTAGCGGAGTTTAGTCACGGAAGTGTGCGGAATTTCACCGGAAATGTGAGCGACTACATATACAGGAAAAGACAAGAATCAGAGAAATCAAAGACAGGCGTCCGAGGGGCACAGAGAAACCAGAGTGTTACCGGTGAACGGAGCGCCGACGTTTCTTCGAAGGAACGCAGGAGGATGGAAGCCGAAAGACGAAACACATTGTCTAAGGAACTAAAGCCGCTGAAAGACGAGCTGAAGAGAGTGGAATCCGCGATTTCCCGCATGGAAGGCCGTCGCAAGGAAATCGAAGTGGTAATGGGAAATCCGGATTTTTACAGGAACGGCGAAGATGCCAGGAAAGTCTCAGCGGAATACAAGGAGCTGGAGAGCGAGCTCGACCTTAAATACTTCAGATGGAGCGAACTGACCGAAGAGATCGAGAGGATCGCAACCCGACAGTAGACTACGGCACTCCACTCTGTCTCTCGTAACAATCGAATCGATCCCCTTCCAATTGATTTCCGCATCCTGCCGATGGGTTTACTAGTACAAGATTTTGTCCTTCTTTGTCGTCCAGGAGTGAAAGGCGACAAGGGCTTCCCCCCTCATGATTTGATGAAACGCGATCTTTCTGTCCCGAAGGGGAACACTCAACTCATCATAAATGAGGGCGTCGTCAAAGCCTATGGAGGCAGCGTCTTCCCTTGTATTTGCAAAATAAATCTCCTGCACCCGCGACCAGTATATTGCACCGAGACACATCGGACAGGGCTCGCAACTTGTGTACAGGATACAGCCGTCGAGTCGAAACGAGTTCAGACTTGTGCATGCCTCACGAATCGCAACGATCTCCCCATGTGCCGTTGGGTCGTTAAGTTTTGTGACGCTGTTTACACCTCGACCGATAACCTTCCCGTCTTTGACTATAACCGTCCCGAACGGCCCCCCGCCGCATGAAACGGAATCCTTGGAAAGAGCTATTGCTTCATTCATAAACTTCTCGTGATCTTCATTCATACTTATTGTTCCAGTCAGATTTTCGTTCAAGGTGAATCGATTCATAGTCACTCGTGAGAGACCGGATTATTCCTCCTGACAATAACGCCGGCCCTTCGACGCCCGCTATGCTCACAGGGTTATGGTACCGCCCAACGAGCCGTTTGCTTTATACTAAAAGTCTGCGTGAAAATCAAATATATCCCTCGGCCGGGAAGAAATACCGTTATTGCCCCCGTACCTTCACCCTGCGGCATGGCACAGTCTGAAAAACCATCGTCACGCGTTCGGGAGAGCAGCAACGCGAGCGACTGTTTCGATCGCGATTGCCGACACTGCCGCCCCGTAATCCAGGTCGATGTTATCCATCGTGTCTTTCGTGTCATGATATCCGGTGCGATTGATGTCGTAGTTCTCCATAAACAATACGACCGGAGCGCCGATGTCCGAAAAGATTTGGCCATCGGTGTTGTAGAGTGAGCTCTGCGGATCGTCGAGTGTCCTCACCTGGCCATCGAGCTCAGGATGGCGGGCAATTTCGGGTATTGTGACTCCGTCCCCGCATCTCTTACCACGGCCGTGACCTCGCCGCTCTCCGCGCAGATTCCATTCCCGCGCCTTATCGTTCCAGATCATATTCGCCACATGAGCCTGATATGCTAACTTCAGCGATTCCCCGCTTCTCCCCGGGGAGATTTGAAATATGTCCCTGCCATTTTCCCTGTTGTGGGCGATCATATCCATAACGAAAATTCCCGACAGATGCACAGAAGATAGGTCTACTACCCGGCCGTCACCGGTGTGTAGTTTGAGTGTCTTCTCAATGATCGATCGGCAGAAATTCCTGGCGCCCATAGAATCGGCGGGGAACTCTTCGCCAGTCAGATGCAGCAGCCAGACATCCCGTTCCAGTTTCCCCTCGCGCGAGAGTCTCAGGAAAACAGGCGCTGCCTGCAAAAGAGTTGCTGTGGCCGAGTCGTTGTCATCGGCACCGGCAGAGGCGAGACGCGCGCCGGTTCCTCCACGAGCTTTGTCGTAAACGTCCTCCATGTAAGCCGTATCATAGTGATCAGCCAGCACTACAGCTTCACTTCTATTCCTTCCCGGGATTACGACGAGTAGGTTCCGCTCGCCGTCGCGGCCTCCCTGGCTCATCTTCCAGCCGCCGAACTGAGTGAAATCAAAATCTGTCTGCCATCGGAACGGCAGTTCACCAACCACGGCCTTTCCCGTCATACCCGCATCGGAAATCGCCTGATTGTGTCTCCCGATCAGGTAGTCGCCGAGCGCTTCAAGATCGCGATGATCATGATCCACATGCTGAAGCGTCGGTGGATCCTGCACAACGTCTGCATTGTCCTTGTTGAGATAGGCTCCGTGGGAAAGAAGAAGGATGTCATTCCAATATGACTCTTCGTAAATGCGCGTCGCGGTAATGTCGAACGTGATGTCATCAGGCAATAGGTCGTCGTCGCTCAGCAGAGACTGGAGTTCATGTCTGACTGCTTCGCCTTCCTCGCGCCGTATCGCGAGGTCGGGGAGAGCGCTCACCCAGTCGTCGATAGTCTCGTCCTTAGCTGTCCGGATAAGGTGCTGTGCAAATCTTCGAGGAAGTGACCTCTCCGTTAGCTGTTCCCGCATATCTAGAAGCGTAACTATATTTAGCGCGGTTTGATGTTCAAAGTGATCATGGGGAGTATCGAAATATTTAAGCGCGGACAAATAATTCCTGCGCCGGATAAAGCGCGGAAACAGTTCCACCGGGTGGTCGATGTCGGCCGAATCAGTCCGGTAGGCGGTCAGATATCCGGACGGCTGTTCTTCCATCAGCTTTATTTTATGATCATGCCCGGACAAAAAAACGACAAGCGGACGATGCCAATAAACTTCGTGCACCCCCACACGCATCGCCGGAAACTGGAATCGATAGCGGAATATTCCGCCTGATAACAATTCGGCGGCGGCTTTCTCAATTTCCTCGCAGGAGGCGTTAGGACCGTCAAGGAGCACTTCCCCGCTTTGTCGCCACATCTGGCAATTTCGCGCCATCGGCTTGTCATACAAATCAATCGCGTCAAGTGATGTGCTGAAGAGCGTGCGTGCCACTTTATCGGCTTTTGTACTCTTTGCAGCAGCATCTTCAAAACGATGTACCTTGTTCCAGCGGTTGGTTCGGCGATAAATATTCAGCAGAAGCTCTTCCTGCAAAACTGTTTCCTGTTTGTCACGCCGCGGCTCATGGAGCCATCCCGACTGGGGCACTCTGATGCCGCCCGGTCCATCGTGTCGGGCAACGAGCCGTTGGAGCGGCAATTGCATCGCAAATGGCAAATCTCTCTGAAGGCGGTGATAGACAGGGATTCCCCAGAAAACAAGACTGCCAGGAAATGGGAGCAGATGCAGCTTCCCATCCAGATACAATCTTCTGACAACAGGCGGCAAATTCTTAAAAGGCGTAAACGTCAACAGATACTTTACACCGTCGAAAGTCGAGTCTTCATCGACGAGGAACGGCCGGGTCCATTCCGGCAGCGGCTCGCTGTATCGGTAAGGCAAGCCGGGGTCGTTCGGGGAAGGAAGAATTCTGAAGCCGATCTGTTTCAGATGCGATTCACTGTCCGCCTTTTCGCCGTGGACCGCATCCAGGAGGTTCGCGATGAATCCGACAGACTCATGTCCGGAGATTTCCTGACCGGGGGCCGTGTAGAACGATCTCCAGAATGCGCGTTCCGGTCCCTGCTCGCTTCCTCCGAAAAACGTCCACCGTACGCGTCCCTGGTCGTCCTGTGTTTTTGAAAATGCCAGCGGCAGAAGAGTGACAAATCGTTCATGGTGAAGACGACCGGCATGTTCGGCAAGTTCATCCGGCCAGTAAGGGTTGTCATTCAGATTCCTGCGCTGATGCCCCGCTATATGATGAGCAGGCTTGCCGAGTCCCAGGTCTACAAGCTGTTCCATGATTTGAGTGGCTATGTTCTCAAGGCCTGGCCTGAACTCATATTCCTGTTCAAGTTCAGACACTTGCCAGCCATAAGGGTCGTCTTGCGAGAATACGTTATCGATCGTGCCGTACGGGGTGCGGCCGAAACGCGGAGGCGGCATAAATTCGGAGTAAGCAGGAAGCGGATAACCTCCCATGCCGTCGAACCATGGGAAGCCTTTGAGGAGGTACTTCCATCCGAGTGAATCGATATTGTTCATTAGCGTTTCTTCCCTTCAACTCGTAACTGGAAATTTAAACAGAATGGAAAGAATAATCGACGAAGCTCTTCGGAGTTTCACAATTCAGAGCCACTTCCGGGGTTCGGAGTTCCGGACCCCCCTGTCGAGGATCTCCGGGATGCTGGTGAAAGTCGGGAAGAATTCTCCAGAGAGTCTCCGAGAGTCTCGGCAGCATTATTTAGAGCTATCCGTAGTGAGCTGGAAATTCTTCCTTAGGTCGTCTCCCTCTTTTCTAGCCGCCGGGACGAAGTATGCGTCATCGGCCTTCGGTTTACTCATGTTAACTGGCATTCAAGTTCCCTATTGCGCAATCTTCACGGAATATCGAAACGAATCGACGGTAACTTTAGCGTTGGCAGGAGCATTGAAAGGTGGATCCGGAGCGCCTACCCGGCAGGCAGGCGGCTCCTCCTTTAACATTTCACAGAGTTCCACAGAGGAGCACAGAGTGACACAGAGAATGCTGTTTCTCTGTGGCTCTCTTTCTTTTCTCGGAGTCTCTCTGTGTAATGGTTTTGAGCCCTGCCCGGCAGGCAGCCGCTGCCTGGGTTTTAATATTTCACAGAGGGACACAGAGAATCATCTCTTCTCTCGGTGTCACTCTCTTTTCTTTCTCAGTGTCCCTCTGTGTAACCGTTAAGCGCTTGTCCATCAATTATGGTGCATTTTACACAGGTACGTAAGTATTGAACCAATAATCCGGAGTGTCATTTCGACGGTCCGGAGTGTTCGGAAGATCACTCCGGAGTATCGTTTGGATGGTCGGGAGAGTCGTTTGGACGGTCGGGAGAGTCGTTTGGACGGTCCGGAGTGTTGGGAGTATCACTCCGGAGTGTCGTTTGGACGGTCCGGAGAGTCGTTTGGACGGTCGGGAGTGTTGGGAGTATCACTCCGGAGTGTCGTTTGGACGGTCCGGAGAGTCGTTTGGACGGTCCGGAGTGTTGGGAGTATCACTCCGGAGTGTCGTTTGGATGGTCCGGAGAGTCGTTTGGACGGTCCGGAGTGTTGGGAGCATCACTCCGGAGTGTCGTTTGGATGGTCGGGAGTGTTGGGAGTATCACTCCGGAGTGTCGTTTGGATGGTCGGGAGTGTTGGTTCAGCGGAAAAGAGTGTCCCGGCGACTGTCAGGATTGTACGGGCAATGCATCGAAGATCAAAGGCAAATCCGATTCCGTTTATCTTCGATGCGCTCCTCAAGAGCTATTGTCTACAACATATTATGGGAGAGAACCGCATTATCACATCTGCAGCTCGTTATTGAATTGCTCAATTGAAAGTTCTATCTCACGAAGGATCTCTCTAATAAGGGATCGAGACAGATTGCGGCCCGGATGATTAGGAAGTGTAGTGGTACGCCCGTCGATGTGCCTGTAAAACACATGACTCCCCTTTTGTCGTGTCCGCTTGAACCCCAGGCGAAGCAGTATTCTCTCCATCGTCTTGAAATCAACGGTTGGAAGACGAGTCATAATGTTATTTCAAACTGCTGAACTCCCACAAACTGCGGCAAGTCATCAAGATTGCCGTTGAATTCCTCGAGGCAGAGTTCCAGCACCTCCCTCAGATTCGCCTGCAGTTCATCGAGTGTAGCGCCCTGGGTATGAGCGCCGGGGATTCCGGGAATAATGCCGACATAGAGGTTTGACTCCCTGTCAAACTCCACATATGCCGTAAAAGTCTTCACGCTCCGATCGATTTTATCCATGGGTACTCACTCGTGGTAAAATATAGTTATCTGCGCTCACAAACAAAAAAAGCCCCGCTCAAAAGAGCGGGGCTTTTCAACATACTCCCGGCAACGACCTACTCTCCCAGACAGTTACCCATCGAGTACCATCGGCTCTGAGGGGCTTAACTGCCGTGTTCGGAATGGGAACGGGTGTTTCCCCCTCGATATAGTCACCGGAAAAATCGGTGTGAAGCATATAGCTTCGCAAACTTATGACAATTTGGGAACCCCGCACCGAAGGTAGGGGGAAGGTTGGAACATTTTCCGATGTTTCTGGCGTCTCAAAAAAAGAATAGGTTAAGTCTCACGACCTATTAGTACTGCTCGGCTGAACACATTACTGTGCTTACACCTGCAGCCTATCAACCTGGTAATCTTCCAGGGGTCTTAAGCTTCAGTATTGCTACTGAAAAGGGAGACCTCAT
>JAJZNW010000065.1 GCA_021811615.1 Bacteroidota bacterium | reverse complement strand
CTCCATTGCCTCTTACACGTGCCGTATAATCCTGACCTGCCAGAGGTAGGGCGAGTCTCCAACTCGTTCCGTTTCCATTGTATATTCCGTCACCCGCCGTGTAGATGTTCTCAAGTGAGCTGAACCACACCGACAAAACATCCCTGTCAGGCGACCATGGAATCTTCGTTACCATTCCGTCTTTGTGTATCTCGATAATCCCGCGCTCTCCCCCTTGAACCAGGATACCGTTCGATACAGCCGCCAGTATCACCTGTTTCCCTGTCTCTGCATCTATCTTCCCCCATATATCGTCTATGCTTGTACTCGTTCCGCTCGACAGGCTCCTCCAGGTGGTACCGTTGTACGTTTGGATTTGTCCTCCATTGCCACCAAGGTACAGCTTACCATAGCTGTCACTCCACAAAGTGTTGATCCCAAATGGTATCGGAGACTCATCACACATCGGAATCCCCTGGCTACTCCCGTTCACCTTGACAAGCTGGCCTGCACCGGCAATCGTGAATCCTGTCTCTCCTGTGACCGTTATTGCACGGGCAGGATATGCAGTCAATTCGGGTTGGCCACAGACCGTGCTGAAGTAAATTGTGTGCAGAACCCATTTGTGCCCATCCCAATGAACGGCGTTAAATGAACTTGAAGAATCTTTCATGTTAATCTCTCCCGCCGCCCATATGTCCGTGTCGTTTACTATCGTCACGTCGTTCAGGTAGCTACCAGGTACAATTCCCCCGAACTCCCATGTCCTGAAGGTATAGTCGCTGCTCGTCGTATCGAGTGTCGTCACCTCTACGGGTGAACTCCTCCGAAGCACCTTCCCATCGGAGATCAGCTCCGCTTCGTAAGTATAGCTCCTCGACGGCTCCACCGTCGTATCTACGACTACCGTATCGCCAGCGTAGCTCCCAGTTAATACCACGTTTCCGTCACGCTTTATCTCATAATCCCCACCTGCAGTTCCAAAGTCCACCTTCAGCCACGACTTCACACATGCCACGTCTTCCAGCGTCAGGTCTCCGTTCGAACTATTCTTCGGGCCCGTCAGTAGACTGCAGCTGAAACCGCCTGTTCCCAGCATCCCGATCATGAACGCTGCAAAGACAAACCGCCATATTTTGTTCTTCTCCATCTAGCTCTCCCCGTCCGGACCTACTCCGGACATTCGTTCTTATCACATCAATGGATAAAGTAATTCACTCTGGAATGTTCCCGACGATATTCCCAATTCTTTGCTCTCCTCTCTTTCCCTCGAAATCAACGCTCCGCTTGCGTTATCGCTCTAAGGCTTCGCCTTCCCATCCGAATGTGCTCCGGCGATGCAAGTGATGTCTGGATTATATGCCCCCCCATTACAAAGTCAATGCATCTATCGCGATTTTCTTTCGTGGACTCGGTCCGCACCCAAATGCGAGAAACTTACTCAGGCGAACCGCAACTGATGTTTCACTCCTGTCCCCGGAACTGCCGTCAACAACGACGTTGTTGAAAGTCTGCGCGTGTACCGCCGGGGCGATTAAAATAAGTGTGGAAAATGCAATCAAGTGGTTCTTTAGTTGCTTCATGCTATTTAGCCTTTCCGTATTTTGGTTATGAAGAAGGATCGCGCCCGTTCGAAGGAAGAATAGCTTCCATCCGTACCCGTCTCAACCCCACTTGCGATTTGGCTTTAAGTCATCCTCCTCTTTTGTTCTAATTCAGGTAGACATTCGTATTCATCAAATGGCGTGACGCTTTCGTTTCTTTAAGACACCGCCTCACTTGATTCGCTAATAGATGAAAGCCCTAAATGAAATCACTACCGCACTACGAGATCCAGGCTCTCGAAAGGCTGACCTGGAAATAATCCTGAGTCAGACCCGTAGTAATCGAATCGCAGGTCCAAGTGATTAAGAACGAAACGAGTGAAAGGGGCGTTCGGATTTAAACCATGAAGAAACACGATCAGCTTCACAAGACCGTCTAATCTGGCTCCCCATCCGGAGGTAACGACTGCCGGAGAACCAGAGTAAATGATGGATCCCCCTCGAAAGTAAAAGGATTCCCCCAATCCAATCTGCCAGCCTTTGATTGAAGCCGTCGTTGTGGTGGGCATCCCGAGAACAAGGTTGTTCCATGGACTGAATGTGCCAAGTCCGTTGCGATATGATAAGAGATAATCATAATTGGCGACACCGTTAGGCCCAATCCCCGCAGAAACGGAATCCAGCTTGAATGGCTCGTCAGTTGCTTCTCTCGCCCATGTAAGGGAGAACCATTTCCAGTCGTACTCCGCGACCCTCGAACTGAAAGCAAGCTCCCAATTCCAACCAAGATTCGCCTGACGAGCGAGAAGCGAGTGATAGGTTGGCGTCTTGACAACATATCCGCCCACATTCCGTAATGCATAACCCGCAGTAATATTAAGGCTTGGGTATATGTTTTTACAGAACACGATGTGTCGCGTCCGCGTTCCGTAAAGCAGTTGAAGTACCGGTACTTGAAGGATTGTGCCGAAATCTTCAGCCGTCTGATCGATGTTTGGCGTAAATGCGGAAAACGGATTCTTGTTCCTGATAAACTTCAAGGAATAACCGATCCCAAGCTTAAGGAAATAATGAATTCCTAACCCGAGAGTAAATGAGTTGGTATAGTCGGTCATGGTTCCCCCGATCATTGGTCCGCCGGGACTAAACGGAAACGTGGACTCCTCGTATGAGTAACCTACTCCGAGCGCTAACTTGAATGGAAGACGATGCCAAACGGAATCTAACCGAGCTCCATAAGAAACGGCGGATGCGAGAAAAGAGAGGTACTTCTGTGATCCGGCGATTTCATAAGGTCGATCAGAGTTAGGAGTGAGGAAAAGGCTGCTTCCGATTTCCAAGCTGTTATTTAGACTTTGCATCCCCAACTGAGCGGGATTCACAAGCATTGACATTGCACTCTTTGTTACGACAGATGTGCCAGCGTCACCCATAGCCAGCATCCGTGGGCTAACCGGATAATTCAAGAAATTACCCACCGTGGGACCGTAAGCCTGTGCCCGCGCTTGTACTACCGAAGCAAGCATCAGTGCCGAAGTCAGCCATAATGTTCTTCTGTATCTCATCTCCGTATCCTCCCTTCCCAATGGACCGCAGTTTTGCGGTACTGTTTACATGGTCCCGTCCGGACATTGCTCAAATGTCTCTGGACAGGTCGCCTGGTTCGTTATCCGTAAACTAAGGGGTAGTGATACGTCTCCGTGTATTTGTATTTCTCTTCCGAATTCTTTTTCATCTTTTGCTCTCCTCTTTCTTCCCTCGATATCAACGCTCCGTTTGCGTCGTCGCTCTAAGGCTTCGCCTTCTCATCCGAATGTGCTCCGGCGCTGCAAGTGATGTCTGGATCATATGCCCCCCTCCTCACAAAGTCAAGGCATAGTGCCCGGCAGAAGGTCGCCTTCTGCTTATGCAATGGCGAAGTAGAAGGCGACCTTCAGCGCCCATCCCGTCTGAACACGGTCTGTTCCATTATCCAGAATATCACTGCCGCGACGGCGTAACCCGCGCCGAGCATGCAGACTCCGAACCACCCGTGCGAAGCATATACCGCCGCTGATGTCGCCGATCCGATTGCTCCGCCCGTGAAGTAGCTCGTCATGTATGCCGTGGTCAGGCGGCTCCGCGCCTCGGGGCTGAGCCGGTATATCTCGCTTTGATTTGTGATATGAGTCCCTTGCACGCCAGCATCTAGTATTAATATCCCGATTATGATGGGGAGGATGTGCGTTGTTCCCGGGATCATCATCAGGAACGCGATCACGTTGACAACGAGAAGCACTATGGTGGTTCGGTTCGCGTAACCTTTGTCGGCCAGCCTTCCTGCGATATTGGCGGCAATTGCACCGGCAGCGCCGACAAGCCCGAAGAGTCCGATTATCGCGTCCGAGTAATGGTAGGGCGCACCTGCAAGGAGAAACGTCAGGCTTGTCCACAGAACACTGAAGTCAGCAAAGACCAGAGCTCCGTACACCGATCGTATCCTTAAGACCCTCTCCGTCCTTATAAGGTGCGTGACGGAGTGAAGCAATCGTGGATAACTCATGTCGAGAGCGTGCTTGTATTTCGGGAGGGTCCTGGCAAGTATCAGCGTAAGCGCGAGCACCAGTATCGCCGCAAACCAAAACACGGCCCGCCAGCCGCCGATCTCGGAAACAAATCCTGCGACGGTCCTCGCGAATAATATCCCGAGAAGCGTGCCGCTCATAACCTGCCCTACGACCTTCCCGCGCTCGTGGTCCATGGCAAGCGTGGCCGCAAAAGGGACAAGTATCTGTACTACTACGGAAGTCACTCCGACGACCAGCGAGGCGACAAGGAAGAAGTGTATCGTCGGCGACAATGCCGCGATGACGAGCGCTACGAATATCATGGCTGAAATCGATATGATGAGCTTCTTGCGCTCGAGAAGATCCCCGAGCGGTACGATGAACATCAGCCCGATTACGTAGCCCACCTGCGTGAATGTGACGATCATACCGGCGACGGTGGTGCCGACATGGAAAGCACCTCCGATCGTGTCGAGCAGCGGCTGCGCCCAGTACAGGTTTGCCACGCTGATCCCGCACGCAACTGCCATGATGAAGACTATCCTCCCGCTCAGTCCGCTCGCGCCGTCGGGCCTCCTGACGTAAAGATTGTGATGCGGATTATCTAAATGTTCTGTGTCGTTCAATCGAGTCTGGGGTTTGTTTTTATCTTTCGGGATACTCACCCCTTTTTTCCCTATTCTCAAAAGAGAGAGGGCCGGGGGGCGAGTATTTGTGCAATCATCTCAGCCGGTTGCTATTCTATCATCTCAACGTCGCCGCGTACGATGTCGTCCTCACCCTTTCTGCTGTCGCGCGGAGCCTGCGGCGCACCTAATCTGTCGTACGCCCGGTACGAATCGCAAAGTATCTTTGCCAGGTGCTCGACCTTCCGCCCCGTCCCCTGGACTATCTGCATGTTGCAGGTACCGCATGTTGTGACTACCGAGTCGACTCCGGCATCCTCGATTTGCCTGAACAGGTTCGCTCCTGTCTGCATGGATAAATCGTAAAACTGTTTCTTCAGCCCGAACGTCCCGGCCATCCCGCAGCAGCTATCCTCGGGAAGCTCGACGACATCCAGACCCGGCACCAGCTTCATCAGGTCGACCGGCTGCTTCACCACATTCATCGGTATCGAGTGACAGGCGTTGTGATAGGTGACCCGCTTCTTCAGCTCACCGAAATTCGTGTTGAGTCTTCCTTCGGCCGCCAGCTTCCCGAGATAGTCGGCAAGGTCGAAGATGTGAGCCGAGACCAGCTTTGCATCTTCGCTGCCCAGGATATCCGGATAGTCTTCCTTAATGGCCAGGCCGCAGCTCGGAGCCGATGTTATGATGTCGAAACCCTGTCGCACGTATTTCGCGAGCTCCGTCGCGTTCCAGCTCGCGTCGTCGAGGACGGCAGACCTGTGCCCCGTCGTTATCTTCGCGATGCCGCAGCATCTCAGGCTGTCGAGGACGCGCACGTCTATGCCGTTGCGACGAAGTATCTCAATCGTCGAGAGCCCTTCTCCCGACGGATCGTTGAAGTTTGCGAAGCATCCTGAAAAATAAATGACTTTGGAATGTGCGTTCGGCGTCTCCCTGTTGATCCTCACTCTTCTGTATAGCGGCTTGTGAAAATGAGGGAGCTTTCGGCGGCTGTCGATGCCGAAATACTTCTCCAGCGGTTTTCGAAGTGTTCCGAGATTTGAAGTGATATTCGCGAGCGTCGGCGTGATCGAGCCGATCGCCGAAAGGGTAGGGAGCCTGTCGATAAATTTGTCCTGGGCCTTCGGCTCCGTCCTCTCATGGAAAATGGTCTTCGCTTCGATTACGATTCCGGGAATGTCTATCTGTGTGGGGCATTCGGTGAGGCACAATTTGCAGTTGAAGCAATAATCCAGGACGCTTTTGAACTCTTCTTTTTCCAGGTATGCGGCATCGAGGCTTCCGTCGATGATCGACCGCAGAATGTTTCCTTTTGCCCTCGGTGTGGCGCGCTCGTCGAACGTGACAAGCGCGGTGGGGCAGTAGCTCAGGCACGTCCCGCAGCCGTGGCACTTTTCAATTTCGTGTGCGATCGATTCCTCATTGAGCGGCGTACCTGTCTCAAATCTCCGGTAACTCTCGCCGTACCTCAGGTCGTGGACGATGGAGGTCCCCTGTTCGCCGACGATCTTGCCCGGGTTCATTATCCCGTTCGGGTCGAAAATGCTCTTGACATTGCCGAAGAGGGAATAGATCTCGTTGCCGTATAGCTTCGAGAGGAACGGCGTCCTCAGGAATCCGTCGCCGTGTTCGCCGCTGAGAGTGCCTCCGAGCGTCATCGCCAGTCCGTAGATATCCCGGGCAATCGGGTCGATCTTCGCGAGATGGCCTTCATCCTTGAGATCCAGGAGAACTATCGCGTGCGTGTTGCCGCTTCCGGCGTGGCCGTAGAGTGCGTACTTCACATCGTGCCTGTCGAATATCGACTGCGCTCCGGCGAGGTATTCCGGCAGCTTGTCGACAGGAACCGCGACATCTTCGACGAACGAAGTCTTCTTTCCCGGCTTCTCGATCTTGTAGAATATAGCCGACGCTTCTTTCCTCACCCGCCAGAGTCTGGCTGCGTCCTTTGCGTCCCTGGGAAGAATGAGCTTGCTCGGCAGCCGGAGCTTTTCAAGGTGTGCGGCCAGTTTCGCCGTCTTGTCATCGCCCAGACCTTTCTCTTCTTCCTCGAACTCGAATATGATTATCGATACGAAGTCCTCCCGGAGTACCTGGTCGATCAGCGGATCGAGCCCCATCGCGGCGGATGCGAAAGTCTTGTCGATCATCTCGACAGCCGCAGGCCTGAACTGCAGGGACTCGTTCGCCGCGACTGCACAAGCCTCGTAGGAAGGGAAATACGCGATGAGGTTTCTCCTCTCAACGGGCGCCGGGAGGAGCTTCAGTGTGGCTTCGACCGTCAAGCCCAGCGTTCCTTCACTCCCGCAGAAGAGCTTAGTCAGATCGACGCCGCCTCCCGCGATCGTGTCCCTCAGGTTGTAACCGGAGGAGTTCTTCGGGGCGCGTGGCCATGACTTTGCGATCTTTTCAGCGCGAGGCAGCAGCAGGTCGGATATCTTATTCCCAAAATCGCCGCCGGCGGCAGTCGCCGTGTCGATTATGTTGCCGTCGGCCGTTACTACTCTCAGGCTCGCTACGTTGTCTTTTGTCGCGCCGTATTTGACGGTGTGGGCGCCTGCGGCGTTCGTACCGATCATTCCGCCGATGACGCATTGCTTTCCGCTCGATGGATCCGGACCGAACATCAGCCTACGCCCCGACAGCGACCGGTTGAGATTGTCGAGCACAACTCCCGGCTGGACACGCGCGGTGCGTGTCTCACCGTCGATCGAGAGTATATCCCTGAAGTATTTATTGAAGACGATAATTATCCCGCTGCCGAGGGATTGTCCCACGAGACTGGTGCCTGCGCCTCGTCCCGTTACGGAGATCCCTCGTTCGTTGCAGTAACTGACTATCGCGGCGACATCTTCGGCGGTCCTCGGGACGACGATACCGAGAGGCTTCACCTTGTATATGCAAGCCGCGGTGCTGAAAAGAGACCTTGAGATGTCGTCGAAGAGGACTTCGCCGGACACGCGGCTTCTAAGGTCTGCGGCAATGTGTTGGGGTTCGGCGGTCATTCGTTGGTATTCTTGTGGAGATCGCGGTCGCGGTACTGCGAGATGAGATCGTTTTCACACGGACTCGCTTCGAGCTGAAACGTCGGATGGTTTATGCCGAACTTGTCTGAGAGTTGGCCTTCAAGGCTTTGTGTGATTTCCGTAGTGTTGCTGAGCTGCGTATCGTCGACCACGATATGCGCGGACAAAGCCTTGAAGTTGGTCGAGAGGCTCCAGATGTGGAGGTGGTGAACACCCTTCACACCGGGGAAAGCGCGTATGAATTCTGCCACGTCTCGAAGGTCTATCCCTTTCGGAGATCCCTCCGTCAATATGTTGGCGGACTCGATGAGCAGGTCCCAGGAACTCTTTATGATAAGAAGTCCGATAGCGATCGAGATGACCGGATCGAGGAATCGCAGGTTGTATACCGATATTAGAATGCCGACTACGATAACGGCCGCCGAATTGGCCGCGTCAGAAGCCAGGTGCAGGAACGCCCCCTTCGCGTTTAGGCTTTCACTCCTGTACGGACGGATAAGAAACACCGAGACGATATTCGCGGCAAAACCGATCGATGCGATGATAATCATCAGTCTGCTGTGAATGTCTTCGGGAGAATAGAGCCGCGATACGGCTTCGTATATAATGTACACGCCTATCAGCACGAGCGCCGTCGCGTTGATGAACGCCGCGAGTATCTCTACCCTGAAATAGCCGTACGATTTCCTCTCGTTGTTGTCCCATCGCATCACTCTGGCGGCGACGAAGCTTATTATCAGCGCGATGAAGTCGCTGAAATTGTGGAGTGCGTCGGAAATTAATGCAAGACTGTTCGATAACAGCCCGCCTCCCAATTCGGTGAATGCTATTAGCCCGTTGAGGATTATCGAATACAACAATGGGCGTTCAATCGTGCTCTTCCGTAGCATGTCTTCAATTTGAAAAGCGCACCGGAGATAATCAAATCATTGGATTAATCACTCAGGGTTGAATTCCCCGCCGCTTGCGGCGATGTGGAATCCAAACCATCAGAAGATACCCCGCTGCTTGCGGCGGGGTGATTCATACATGAGATGTGAGCACAGCTCAAGCCCCCATAGAATCATAATGGAGGTTAGATGCGGGAGAGAACAGGATTCTTACCGAAGGAGCAGGGAGATCGCCTTCTCGTACACCTTGTCGACGTCGAGTTCCTTTATGCATTTGAACTTCACGTCATCTCTGAAACACATTAGCGGCCGTGGCGAATAAACGAAACATGGCGAACACTCGAGGTGCAGCGAAGCTATTTCGTATTCGGTGTGCCACGGGTGAATGTAATTCGTGTTCGTCGGCCCGATGATCGCGACTACTTTTCTCTTCATCGCGGAAGCGATGTGCATCAAGCTGGAGTCGTTGGTCACGAAGAGGTCGCATCGTTTCATGACTGCGGCTGTCTCCGGCAGGCCCGGCGTGTCGACACCGATGACATTTTGCGATTCCGCCCTGGTGATAATCTCCCGTTTAAGTTCCGCCTCGTCCGGTCCCCCGAAGACCAGCACATTCGCACCGTTTTCTGAAGAAAACCTTTTGCCGAGTGCCGCAAATTTCTCCGGCTCCCACCGGCGCTTTATCTGGTTCTTGAAGGTCGCGGTGCCGGCATGAAACCCGACGACTAAATCGTTGTTGCCGATTTCATTAGAAATGAGAAATCGATCGGCAAACTGAAAATCCTCTTCGGTCAATGGAAATTGAAGGTTCGGAATCTCTTCCGCCTTGAAACCGAAAACCTTCTCGCAGAGCGCGACATTCTCCTCCACGCAATGGAGCGAATCATTTTCAATGATGCTTGCGCTGTTTAGAAAACCGAGTTCTGATGTGTCCCGCCTCAGGTACCGGATTGCGGCTCGAGTCTTTGAGCCGATGAGGTATTGTATGAGGTTGTATTCCTTGCGGTTGGAAGGATAGATGTTTATCGATGAGTCGTACTTGCCTCTGAGGAGGAGGACGACTTTGAGCGATTCGAGCTTTGGCCGGTTCAGGAAGTCGTGATAGATGACATTGTCGAATATCCCCGTTCGCTCATATATCTGCTGAGCTCCCTTGAACATCACAAGCGCGTCGATAACCGCTTCGGGGAATTTCTTTCGCAGGAGTAGAGCGGCGGGAGTGAAGAGAAGAGCATCTCCGATCCCGGATAACGCGATTACCAGAATTCTCAAATCAGTCCGCTTGTTTTTGTTTCGCCCGTCAACCTATCGCAAACACAGTATGGATCAGGGTTTTCTGCTGACTATTCCACACGAGAGGGAAGTGTACAGTGATATCGGAGTGTTCCTTACAGATTCCCTGATCTTTTTCCTGACGCTCGTGAGTGCCTTCACCGGTGTCGGGTTCAACGGAAGCTTCACGCCGACTTTCATCGCAGCTTCCCTGACGACCCTGTAGAACAGGCTCGGGTACATCCACTCGCCATACCTGTAAAATGGTTCCACTCCGAGCGAGCGCAGAAGTCTGTCGAGTTCGGGAATCGAGAACTCGCGCTCCCAGCCGGCGAACCATTTGTCCATCGCGATCAGGATATGCTTCATGACCGTATAGATATGATATCGCTGGGGGACGTCGACGAGAAGTATTCCGCCCTTCCGGAGGACTCTGATATTCTCCCTGAGGAGGTTCGCCGCTTCCTTCTCGCGAAAATGTTCAAGCAATCCCTGGTGAAACACGATATCGAAAGTACCGTCTGGGAAGGGGAGCGAGAATGCGTTTCCTCCTACCGGACTGACGTCTATCTTTTCTTCCGTAGCGATGTTCTTTATTATCTGAAGCGAGCTGGCGGCGTAATCGACCATGAAAACTTCAGCCCCCCTCTCGACTAATCCGAAACTGTCACGTCCGGTCCCGGCTCCCACCTCAAGGACACGCTTCCCTTTGAAGCTGGAAAGCTTCTCGAGGTTTCTCAATACCCTGTTGTCGTTGGAATAGACTTCATGGACTTCTTTTTTGTTTGCCCAGAATTCTTCCCAGTGAGACTTTGTCGACTCTCTCTGTGCGGGTGCCGGAACGGCATCATCTATCTTCATCAAATTCTCTCTGTTGGTTAGCTGGTCCGGCAAATCTTGTGCAGAAATCCGGCCTGGAATCACTCGATTGGAATAATTCGACGAGTAAATTTGCGGCTATTTACCGAGAGAGTCAACCTCCGCTTTGGCGCTTCCTGCCATCAGAGACTGAAGCTGTTTTATCCTCATCTCTATGCCCCTTTCATTGGGAAACATCGACTGCAGTTTCGACAGCAGGCCGATCTCCTTGCCGTAATCCCGCTGAGTGTCGTAGAGATCGAGCAGTATCCTGTATGGGTTGTAACTGGAGCTGACATCCATCGGGTTCCGCTGAATCGCTGCCAGCGCATCTCGTTCCACTATCGACGAGTATTTGTCGAAATCCTTCCTGTCGCCTGCAATCAAATAGATCCGAGCCACATCCGAAAGGATCCGGTAATCCATCGGGATGACCTCGACCGGGATCTTTGACTCCATGCGATTTAGGGTCGCTATCGTACCGGTACTGTCTCCACGCTGGAGATCGTAGACGGCGAGGCGCATGAACGGGTTACGGTAGTTGAGGCTTAGCCTGCGCGCGTTATCGTCGTAATATACATTTGGGTTTGTCAGGTTCGTGAACCTGAAACCGTAATGCGGTTCGGTGTATACCCTGGAAGGACTGTCCATCAGGCATTGCCGCATGATGGCCGTATCGATCGGGTACTGCCCGTCCGAAGATCTCATCTCGAACGGCATAACTTGCAACGCCATCCCCTGCATCTGCAGGTACCTGTCAAGTCCGATGAAATTGCTGCTGGCGACCGTCACCGAGAAGTAGACCGGCCGTTCCCACTTATTCGTCTCGACGATGTCTCTTACCAGCAGGTCCTGAACACGCACGCCTCCCACGTTTCCACCGCCGATGGTCGGGTTCATTACGAACTGTACCATCCCTCTGTTCGTAATTGAAGTGTCGGTGATGCCGTACCTCGCGTAAACTTCCTTCGGTACCGGAACGCGCACTGTCGTCGGGTTCCATTGAACCGGCGCAATGTTCTTAATCGCTTCGTCACTTATGCTTATCGGGACCCTCGAAGCGCCGTGCGGAGTCTCGTTCTTCAGCTGAAGGATGTACCAGTCTGTGTTCAAGAGACTCAGATTAACGATCCTGATATCGGTCCTCACTCCCATCACTTCCTGTAAATACCAGAGGGGAAATGTGTCGTTATCGCCGTTGGTGAAGAGTATCGCATTCTTCTTGCACGACTGAAGGATATTGTAAGAATAATCGAACGGAATGTAATTCCCGTTCCGGTCGTGGCTGTAGCGGTTCTCGGCGAACATGTTGAACGGGAGGATAAGAAAGAAGATCAGAGAGAGACCCGAAGCCGCATACAGCTTCGACCTCCTGTCGTTCAGATAATCGGCGGCCATTTCAATCAGACCGGATACTCCGATCGATATCCACAACGCCATGACGAAAAAAGCACCCACAAAGAAGTAGTCGCGCTCTCTCGGCTGGGGTTCGGCCATGTTGAAATAGACGGCGAGTGCAGGACCCATGACTATGAACAGGGTGAGGAAGGCCAGACCGAATTTCCAATCTTTCTTGAAATGATACCACAGACCGAACAACGATATCAACAAAGGTATCGCGAAATACCTCGCCGGGTAACCTCGAACCCCGTCGAACCATCCGTCCGCCGATTTTACATACGCAACGGGCGCATCCTGGATGTCTCCAGACCGCCCTATGAAATTCCACCCGACGTACCTAAGGAACATGTGATCGAACTGGTACTTTGCAAAGAAATCCCAGTCGGATGAATATTTCTGGTAGTTCTGCACATGGCCGGGATCGTTCGTGTCCCAGCGCCTGTTGAATATCGAGGGCTGCACTCCGTATTGCTCCCGGTTCAGATAGCCGACCAGCCTCTCAAGCGTGTCCGGATTGTTCTCATTTATCGGAGGGTGTGCATTAGCGCGTATTATTATAAGAGCGTAGGTGGAATAACCGAGGATAACGAACAACGCCGCCAGAAGCGAAACGTTGAGAATTCTCCTGTGATCTTTCTCCGATCGGTATATGCCGTAAATTGCCGCGGCGACCACTGCCAGAGGGAGAAGTTGCAGGAGCATGCTTTCGGTAATATGGATCGAACCGATCTGAACATCGCCGTCCAGTATCCCCGGGAGCCACTCGACTATCACCGGGTAAATGATGCCGAACGATATCACGGTGATGATGCCGAAGTAGATGAATTTCTTTAAACTGAATTCGTTATACCTGAAGTAAATAAACAGTGCGACTGTGAAGTACGCGAGAAGGCTGAGTTGATGTATGCCGATTGATAATCCCATCAGGTAGGCTATGAGCAGAAGATGCCTTTCACTCCCCGGCTCGTCGGCCTTTTCGTACCAGACAAGGCCGAGCCAAACCACACACGACACGATGAACATGCTGAGCGCGTAGACCTCCGACTCGACGGCATTAAACCAGAAAGTGTCGGTTACCGAGAAAAGGAGAGCGCCTGTCGCTGATGCCCCGAAAACCATAAGCGCACCCATCGTGTCGGAAGGGAATTCTTTCCATTTCGAGATCACCCTCACCCCGATGAGGTAGAGAAACATGACTGCAAACGCGCTGGCGAGAGCAGAAACTAGGTTGATCCTGAATCCCGGATCGCTGACGAAAGGAGTCATCATCGCTACGCGGCCGATGAGCGTGAACAGCGGCGCTCCCGGCGGATGAGGTACCTCCATGGAATATGCCGTTGCAGCAAATTCGCCGCAATCCCAAAACGCAACCGACGATTGTGTGGTTGCAGCATACATTATCAACGTCACGACAAAGATCGCCGCGGCGATATACTTGTTTAACTTCCTAAAGTTCATGGTTAGCCCGCCTGACTTATTGGAATTTATGTCCGCATAATTTATTTCCGCATATGTCAAAAAACAAGGAAGGTGCCGATTGTAAATCTTCGCCCGACCGAATAAATTACATATGGTAATTGGCCCCCGTAGCTCAGTTGGATAGAGCAAGAGTTTCCTAAACTCTGTGTCGCGTGTTCGAGTCACGCCGGGGGCACGAGGGATTTCGGATTTCGAATTGCGGGTTGACAGGTTTGGGTTCCGAAATCTTGACGCGCTATTTCAATCGTTGCCTTGTAAATACAAAGCTTTAGTCCTTAAATCCGAAATACGAAATCCGAGATCCGAAATTCACAATGAGACTCAGTACCTATT
>JAJZNW010000006.1 GCA_021811615.1 Bacteroidota bacterium | reverse complement strand
TGTATGCGTAGGCGCCGTTGGCTTCAGTGTGCGCGAAGAGAGGTTTTACGTGTTCAAGGCGAAAGCCGTGCTGGTGGCGATGGGCGGAGCGGTCCACGTGTTCAAGCCGAGATCCTCGGGCGAAGGTTTCGGCCGCGCGTGGTATCCGCCGTGGAATTCGGGCTCGAGCGCATATTTCACTTTGAAGGCCGGTGCCGAGATGACGTGCCAGGAAGTCCGTTTCATCCCCGTGAGGTTTAAGGATGCATATGGGCCTGTGGGCGCGTGGTTCCTCCTCTTCAAGTCGAGAGCGACGAACGGCATGGGCGGCGACTATATGCAGGAACGCAAGGAGGAACTTGAGAAATGGGTTCCTTACGGCAAGGTGAAACCTGTGCCGGCCAACCTGCGCAACTGGCTTATGATGCTCGACGTCATGGACGGGAAAGGGCCGATCTATATGAGGACCGAAGAGGCCATCACAAAGATCGCGTCCGAGTCCGGCGACGAAAAGGCCGCGAAGAAGAAGCTGAAAGAGCTCGAAGCCGAAGCGTGGGAAGACTTCCTCGATATGACGATCTCGCAGGCGATCCTGTGGGCGGGCACCGATACGGCTCCTGAAGAGAAGCCGTCGGAGATAGCCGCCGCCGAGCCTTATTTCATCGGCTCGCATTCCGGCGCATCCGGCGCCTGGGTCAGCGGTCCGAAGGACATAGCTCCCAACGAATACTTCTGGGGCTACCCGAACATGTCGACTGTCGATGGTATATTCTGCGCGGGCGATGCCTCGGGCGCGTCTAGCCACAAATTCTCATCCGGCTCTCACGCCGAAGGGAGAATTGCCGCGAAGGCTGCTATCGACTACATCGTCGATCATCCTGCGGCTCCTGTATACGACCAGGCGCAGATCGACGCGCTGAAAGCCGAAATCCTGAAACCTCTCGACGTTTACGGTCAGTTCAGCAAGACTTCCAGCGATCCCGAGATTAACCCGAACTACATCAGACCGAAGATGTTCATGTTCAGGCTTCAGAAAATCATGGACGAATATGCCGGCGGTGTTTCCTCTCAATTCAAGACCAGCAAGGCGCTCCTCGAGAAAGGTCTCGAGCTGCTTCAATACCTGAAGGTCGACTCGGAGAAACTCGCGGCATCTGACCTCCACGAACTGATGCGATCGTGGGAGAATGTCCATAGGATGTGGCAGGCAGAGGCGCACGTGCGTGCTATTCTCTTTAGGGAAGAAACACGCTGGCCCGGCTACTACTTCCGGTCGGATAAACCCGCGATGAACGAGAAGGACTGGAAAGTATTCGTAAACATGAAATGGCTTCCCAAAGAAAATAAGTGGGACGTTTTTACAAGACCGATAATCTCTATAGTCAGCTGACGTTATCTCCTCGGGGGGAGCGGAGCCTTCCGCTCCCCGTTCTTTTATGAGGCGCTGCGCCGGCAGTGATGCTCAGTTACCGGGTCGGTCAGCCTGTTTGACATTTGAATTTTGGAATTGCTTAGATCTTAGGATTTCGATCCCAGGAGTTTTACGCGACGATTCTTAGGAGTAATTAGGATTTCTAACCACATGGGACATGAAGAAGTAAAAAGCTGTCCTCACTGCAAACAGCCTCTGAGGAAGTGGCGCTGCCCGGAGGGTTCCTCCTGGGACGCGGAGTTTCTCCTTGTATGCTTCAACGACGAATGCACCTACTACCTGCGCGGATGGGACTGGATGAAATCAAGGTATAACCAGAACATTTCTTACAGGTATTCGATGAACCCGGTTAACGGCTCCGCGGCCCCCTTGCCGGTGTGGTCGAATGAAGCACTCAAGAACTCGACAATCGAATAGAACGGTCCGAAGGAGCCAGGCATGAAAGAGCTTGAGAATTTGAAAGAGGCGGTACTGAGAGAATATCCTCGAATGAACAAGGAAAGCAAATTCAATTTCAGCTGCCACACGGGAATCAGCTGTTTCAATATGTGCTGCACAGACGTCAATATTTTTTTGACGCCATACGACGTGATCCGGTTGAAGAACAAGCTCGGGATCTCTTCGCAGGAATTCCTCGACAAGTACACTTTTCTTCCGATCGACGAAAGTCAGAATCACCCGGTAGTCATGCTGAAGATGAACGGCGATGAGAAGAAGTCGTGCCCTTTCGTCCGGGAGAACGGGTGCTCGGTTTACGGCGACAGGCCGTGGCCATGCAGGATGTTCCCACTGGGAGTCGCCTCTCCGAAGGTGAGCAGGGGTGACGACGGCGGAAAATTCTACTTCATGATTGAAGAACCGGTGTGTAAGGGGTACATGGAGCACAAGGATCAGGCAGTCGGGGACTGGATCAAAGAGCAGGGGATTGAAGAGTATGCGGAGATGGGGGAGCTGTTCAAGGAAATATCTTTGCACGATTATTTCAAAGAAAAAAAGCAGCTCACTCCGGCGAAACTCGAGATGTTCTATACGGTTTGCTACAACATCGATAAGTTCAGAGAGTTTGTCTTTGACAGCACTTTCTTGAAAAGGTTTGAAGTCGACGAGGAGATCGTTAACGAGATCAGAAAAGACGACGAAGAGTTGCTAAAATTCGGATTCACCTGGCTGAGATATAGTCTTTTCGGCGAGAAGACCATGCGGGTGAAGGCAGGCAGTATCGATCAATCCTCTCGAATGGGTGCCGGCTCGAGAGCCAGGTAGATCAACCATCTGAGAATTACGGAATATGAGTGACAGGAATCTAGTAAATCCCGATGTGAACTTCATTCAGGAACTCAAGAAATACGGCGGACAGAGTCTGAAGAAGTGCTTCCAGTGCGCCACCTGCACGTCCACATGCCC
Source organism: Bacteroidota bacterium (assembly GCA_021811615.1). Lineage (GTDB taxonomy): Bacteria > Bacteroidota > Ignavibacteria > Kryptoniales > JAKASW01 > JAKASW01. Next base: position 11,663 of record JAJZNW010000006.1, on the reverse strand, counting down.
GCTCTCAACGGAGGAGAACGGCTTCCCGCGCAAGCAAATGCTCCTCGCTGAGTGGGGCCTGAAGGACAGGCTTCTCGAAGATCCGGGACCGTGGCTCTGCTTCTATTGCGGTGATTGCTCGGAGAGATGCCCCAGAAACGCCGATCCTGGTGAGACCATGATGGCGATGCGGAGATATCTGACGTCTGAATATGATTGGACGGGGCTGTCGAAGTTGATGTACGGGTCAGTGTTTTGGGAAGTCGGCATACTTGCTGCCGTCGCCGTGATTGTGGTCCTGCTGTTCATGCTGCCTCACGACTTCGGATTTGGACTGCTGAACCGTTCCGGCGCCGCCCCACTCTCCACAGTAATGCTCAATCGGTTTGCACCAGTCGATATCGTCGATTGGGGCGACAGGATCATGGCGGCGATTCTTGGAGTGCTCCTCCTTTCCAACGCGGCTAGGATGTTTTCAGGGCTCACGCGCGGCGAAAAGGTCCCACTAACTTCTTACATCGCGCAATTTCCTCACTTCGTGTTCCAGGGCATCACGCAGATAAGATGGAAAGATTGCGGCAGTCGGACGGGAATCACGAATTGGCTGAGGCATCTTTTCCTGGTGAGCGGGTACGCTATCATGTTCACACTCGTGGTGGTGTTCCTTCCATGGTTCCAGGTGTCGAACAGCACTATTCATTGGACGAGCTTCCTTGGCTATTACGCAACGATTGTTCTGCTCGGATCGACGATTTGGATAATCGTCGACAGGATGAAAAAGCAAAAAGGGATGCACCGATTCAGCCATTTCTCGGATTGGCTGTTCCCGATCCTCATTTTTCTTGCGGCTCTCACCGGAATTCTCGTCCATATATTCCGCGTCGCAGACATGCCGATGCCGACGTACATAACCTACACGATTCACATGGCGATAGTCGTGCCGATGCTGGTCGTGGAGGTGCCGTTTGGTAAATGGGGACATCTCCTTTACCGGCCTCTGGCAATTTACGTCTCCGCCGTTAAAAGCCGGGTAAGAGAATCCGCATCGCAGGAAGCACGTGTCGCCGATCGGGCGCTTCAGCAAATATAGACAATCTGTGCCGGCTCCCTGCTGTGAATCTCTCCTGACGCCGGTATCGACAGAAATAACGACAGTCTGAAAAGCAATTGATGAGATAAATCGTATCTCGACGCTTAAGCACTAAGACCGCGGCTTCATACTTCGGCCGCGAGCGAGGAAAATCAAGCATATGGCGTTCATACCGTTGATCTCATGTGATTACGAGGTCAAGCTGATTATGGGCTTCTTGCTTGGAACAGGCGCGCTTGTCGTGGTGATGGTGATATTTGTCAGACTTGCCTTTCTGCATGGAGCGCACGATGCCCAGGATGCGGCGCCTGGCGAAAAAGTGATCGCTCGTTCTCGAAAACTTCTTCCGCGATTGTATGCAACATACCGGGAGAGTTGTATCCCCAAAGGCACGCTTCTTTTTCTGGCGGTCGGAGTGATAAGTCTCTCGATTGTCATCGTCCTTCTTGCGCTTGCTATCTCTTCTATCTGCCTTTTCAACGAAAAAGATGTGACGTATGTGATCGTCGGACTCAGTGCGTTAGTGTTTATTGGTGGGAGTGTCATTTGCCGCTTAGGTGTCCGCAGGGGAGTCCGGTGACCCGCCGAATCCATTATCAAATCAGTTGACGGTTAGGTTAGACTCAGCGATTGCGAGTCATTCTTAACGCCGGCGCCGGATCTCCGCTGAGAAAAGCCTGAACGAACTTGTCTATGTTTTCGTCGTTTATCAGCGTCACGTCTGCGTTCCTCACCGCTCCCATCAACCTTCCGATCATGTTTAATATGCCGAGTATGTCGGCCTCCGGTATCTTTCTTATCGTCGCCAGGACGTTGTCGTTTTGAAGCGTGACCGTGAAATCCGATAGCTCAAGTATCCTTGCGACGACCTTTGCTCTTCGCACTCTTCGCAGTGGATCGGCAGCTCCGCCGCGAAAGTCGAAATTGATATAATTGTTGTTGATCTCGTCGCTGGCATAAGCATCCAGTCGTGAGAAGTGATAGCCTAGCCTCGACGAGAAGTTCAGGTAACAATCGGAAATGATGGCGTAGCTCCGCCCTCCAAGAGCCCGGCTGCTTCTTTCCGCATCGATGACATTCGACATGAGGAGGCTCGTGAACCCTTTCAGATCGATAGGGAGAGGTCCGGCCCATCTTACACCGGGCGCTGTCATCCCGGCTATCAAGGAGACGAATGGTCTAGATATGATATCCTCGGGTGTTATGGTGCGCTTGTTCGCAACATCACGTATGCCGTTTCCGAGGTCGATGACATGAACGTCCAAAGGGACAGGGAACTTCAACGGGTAAGCATGCCTGTCTTCGTATTCGGCTGCCTCGTAAAGCGAAAACATCTCTCGCATGGAGTACTCGTGCGCGAAACGCGTGATATCGTGGAGTGTCCTGCAATTGTCCGGCGTAAAGTCAGATGCGTCGGGGTCTGTCAAATTGAGAGGGATTACCTGTTGTGAAACACAATTCCAGATCCGATGCATCGGACTCTTCAGGAAAATATCCCTGGTTATCGGAACGGAACCGGCCTGCCCGGAAAGTGCTTCTGCCAATCCGAGATAGACCCGGTTTGCGCTCGCGTCCACCGTGACTGTCCTGTCGTTCGACAGCCGCTTAGTCGCGTCGCCGGTATTCACGAGAACAGGTATCCGGAGCTCGCGGGCTATGATTGCCAGATGGCCCGTCGTATTCCCTACGTCCGCTATGAGTCCCGATGCTTTGTGAAGCACGCGTATCAACTCCGGCGATGTTTTCTTTACAACTAGTACGCCGCCCGATGGAAAATTGACGAGATCTTTCAGCCTATCCGGCAGGAACACCCTTCCCGATCCAATCCCCGGACTTGCGCATTCGCCTTTGTCTATCAAGACGGGAAATTCAGTATCCAAAGAGACCAGTTGGATCTTATCGACAGCTGAAGAGATCGCCATCTCAGATATAGCGAGCGGCCTGCATTGCAGGATGTACACCTGTCCGTTCTTGTCTATGGCCCATTCGATGTCCTGGGGGGACTCGAAGTACTTTTCAATCCTTAGCGCATAATCGACGATCTTCTTGATTTGATCCCGTTCGAGGCATGGCGCATCCTTGATATCATCGGAAAGCCTTTCGTCCTGCAAACCGTCAGCCGATCTCGGCACGGCACGAAAATCCTGGTTGCCTGCCCTGAATGAAAGTACACCATGATCGCCCGAACGGTCTATGATGTATTCTTGCGCTTCCACACTTCCGTCTACGACCTTGGTCCCAAGGCCTCTTACCGCCTGTATGATTATCTCGTTCCTGTTTCGCATCGGGTCGATTGTGAACAAAACACCGCTCACTTCCGCATTGATCATTTGCATACAGCCGATGCTCATGGGCATGTCCGCGTCCCGCAGACCCGTCATGTATCTGTACACGAGCGATTGGGGAAGGTATTTCGAGATGAGGACTTCGAAACACGCATCGACGAGATTAGCCCTGCTTACGTTCAGCGCGGTGTAATGAAGGCCTGCGAAAGAAAAATGTAAGTCGTCCTCTCCTATCGCGCTCGACCGGACCGATACTGAGATCTCTCCTTTCCTCTTTGCCAGGTTGTCATATTCATCGAGTATCGTCTTTTCAATCAGCTCCGGGATAGGGGAGGCGATGATGAGCGCCTGGATTATGCGGCTTGACTGTTGTACCTGATCGATGTCGTTGAAATCTATGGACGAAATCGCTTCCTCGATCCTTGAATATAAATTTGCCTGTGAGAGGAATTCTTCGAAACACCTCGATGTAAGACAGAACCCGTCAGGTATCGGGATGCCGATGCGATTATGGACCTCGCAAAGGCGGCTCATCTTCGCGCCGACTTCCCTTGTATGGTTGGTCGATATATCTTCCACAGCGTACGAATACGGCATCTCGACCCGCGTTCGGCTGCTCTTCTCGCACTTGCTGCAATCGACTTCTTCGCACTCCCAGCGTTCAGTGCAAAATGGCAGCGGGGCGAGCCGCTTTTCACACTCTTCTTTGATCTTACTGACACGACCGGAAAGCGATTTGTATCTGCCGCCGCACATAATCGAAAGATGTTCCGTCACCTCTTCAGTGTTGCGGAGGATGCCGGCGTAGATGGGGTATATCTCACCGCGGGAGAACGGCCTTCCTGATACGATCAGGTCACTCAGACTCCCCATGAGTTTGAGCGCTTCATCGTTCGAATAAAGAAGACGTTGGAAGTGGTGCAGCTTCTCCTTGAAGGAAAGCTGCTCCTTATGGGGACTTTTGAATATTTTTCTTAAGAATGCCACGAGACTATTCCCGCACAAAACGGCCTGGCGTAGAAAGCAAAACCTTTATACGTTTCTGCCTTTCCCGCTGCGCTCTACCAATATACGCGAAACTAGAGACGTAATCTCCTCCGTAGTGAAGGGCTTCGAGAGAATGCCGTCTATGTATTCCGATGCCTCTCCGAGAAGTGATGTCCCGGAGATGTAACCGGACAATACCACCAGCGACGATGCAGGGGAGATGCTCCGGATTCTCCTCAGCGCTTCAAGTGTGTTCATCCCCGGAAGGTATGCTTCGACGAATACCAGATCGTAAGTGTTGCTCCGAATCAATCTCAATCCATCCACAGCGGTCTGCGCGGTTGCGACGGTATACCTGGCGTCACCGGTGTTTGCAAGTGCCTTCGCTATCGAACTCAGAATTATCTCCTGCTCATCTATTGCAAGTATTCTTACGGTGACAGACATGTCAGGCGGGAATTTCGAGCATGATCGATGGCGCGGTTCCGGCTTCGGAATGGATATAGATCCGCCCGCTGTGGAGCGCCATTATGTCTTTGCATACCGAGAGGCTAATAGTCGTTCTCGCGGTTCCTCGAGATTCTGATGTGAACTCAAGCTCCGACAGTGCATGCGCGACACTCTCAGGTATAGTGCCTTGCCTGTCTGCAAATTGAATTTCGATCCTGCGATCTTTCTCGGAATATGCCGCCGAGATGTTCAATATCCCGCCGGTTTGCATGCCGTCCGAGAAAACTAGGAGAAGATTGAGGAAAACCTGTTCAAGAAGTCCGGGGTCGGCCTTCGCCTTCGGGAAATCTTTGGGGATTGTTCTCAGTATCCTGACGTTCCGGAAATTCGAAAGCTTCCGGACGATCGAAATCGCGTGATCAATCAGCGCCTCGATGTCGACAAGCACGAAGTTAAGTTTCTCTTTCTTAGCCATCGAGAGAATGTTCCTTACACTTTCACGTATCTTCAGCGCTTCCTGCAGGATCGTTTCGTGGTCTCTCCTGCCGGGATCTTCCGGTCCCCCCAGGCTAAGGAGACTCTCGGAATAGATTATAATCCCCGTCAGCGGATTGCTTATCTCGTTTGCGATCTCATCGGCGATCTTTCCAAGCGACGCGAGCTTCTCCGACTCGATAAGCTGCGATTGAGTGGAGAACAGCTGCCTCTGCATCTTGTTGAATGAATCGGCGAGAACACCGAGCTCGGCTTTTCCCGATGGGATCTCGTGAGTGAAATCTCCTTGCGCCACTCTCTTTGTGCCGTTAACCAGCTTCTTCACGGGAATGCCTACAAGGTAGCGGATGGAGAAATAAACGATCATCGATGCCGCTAGCGCGATTAAGAGGCTCAGGATTATCAGCTGTGACCGGCTCCTGTCGAGCCCCGCTATGATCTTCTTCGCGGAAACTTCGACCTCTATGAATCCCAAGATTGTCTGTGACGGATCGTGTACGTGATGCGCTATAAATACTCCTCCGGCCTTAATAGGCGCCACTGCGCTCTCGCCGGTTTCACCCGTGTGACAATCGCTGTTATAGCAGGACGGCGAGTTATAGATGGGAAGTGAACTGTAAATAATCCCTGACTTCTCATCGTAATGGTACGTATAAAAGCTGCTGACGGGATGCATCGATGTGCTATCTCCGCCCGCATGACAGTTTCTGCATAACGGGTTAGTGTGTGAAATGTGCTGATCGAGTTCCGAGCGGCGCGACGAAAATTTAATTATTCCCTCATGATTCAGAATTCTAACCGATCTTATCCCTTCGTTGCCGACAATATCCTTGATCGCCGCGGATATGTCAGCACGTCTGTTCTTGATCATGCTCAATCGAAGTATCTTTTCGGTTGTTTGACCCAAAAGAAGTGTGCTTCGACTCAGCGCGTCGATGGAATCATGCTGCTGTCTGACCAGGCTAATGGCGGAGAAGATTCCCATGGTAACTAGAATGATCAGCCCCAATAAAATTGAGATGCGTGTGGAGATACTGATGTGTCTCAGCCCAGCCGGCAATTTCATCATTCGCGATGAGAAATCCTGGACACTTCGAGACCCAGCGATTTTAAAATCAGGTCGGTAAGGAACGCCAGGGACGTCCCGAGCGCTGCCATCACTAGTGTCACCACAATGGCGTAGAGGACCCTGTCACCGTTATACATCTCGGCTACCCACCGGTTGATCCCGGTGAGCTTGGATGTGTCGACCTTCTGATTCAGTGCCGCAGTTTCCTTTTCGCCGCCTCCGGCAGCTGCCGAAATGGTGGGTACACTTATGAACAAGAAACTCAGGAACAACAATGCGAACATTTTCTTTGTTGACATAATCGTCTCCTTTCACATATCGCTAAAGCTGGATATCTCTTCCTCGCCTGGCTTGTAACCACATCCTTACGATGATTATTAGAACCATGCACAGCGCCGTTCCCATTATGACAATGCCTGCCGTTGCCGAATATGCAGCGATTCCGGTCAGCTTGTAAACCTGCTCGATAGCTATCGAGCATCCTGCCAGCAGGATCATCACCGCAAAGAGGAGCCGAATCCCGTAACCGCGTATATACTTCACCGCCGTCGCGCCGATCTGGACTCCTATTGCGGAACCGACAAGGAGGATCATCGCGGCCGTTAGTTCAACACGCCCTTTGAGAGCGTAAGTGAAACATCCATAAGCGCCGCTGAAGAGAACGGTAACCAGGCTCGTACCTACGGCAACGGCAGTCGGCAGACCAATCAGGTACACCAGCGCGGGCATTATAATGAAACCGCCGCCCACTCCAAGGAAGCCCGAAAGAAATCCTGTGAACAGAAAGACCAGCAGGATGATCCAAATCGACACGCCTTCGATACCCGATGACGGGAAAGAAATCATGGGTGGTATATTGATCCTGTGGAGGCGCTCGGAAATTCTTGGATGTCCATTTCGAGACTTGCTGTCCGATGCCTGAGTTTGCTCCACTGCATTCTCTTGTGACTCTTTCGGACGCATTCTCAGATAATCATGCAGCATGTAGCTGCCTAAACCCCAGAGGAGAAGCATATAGCACCACCTGACGATCATGCCGACCTCTCCGGCCTTTTCAAGAGCCAGTATGACTTCGCTTCCTATTTCAAGTCCTACGATGGAAGTGGCGATTGATATAAGGCCCAGCTTCCAATCGATGTTTCCCATCTTCTGATGTTTCTTCACCGCGCCTAAAGTCTGACCGAATATGTTCGATAGATCCGTGCCGATGGCGAACGCCATTTGAAATCCGAATATGTTCAGCGCTGGCGTGACGATCCATCCGCCGCCGACTCCGAAAAATCCGCCGAGGACGCCGACGCAGAATCCGATCAGTACCAGAAGCAGTGCGTTGAACTCGATTCCCGCAATCGGGAGATAGATGTGGAAGATATCCATGGTCTCCTCGGTTCTATTCTTAGAGTGTCATTTTGCTGAGAGAGATTTTTCCTTGCTCGATTCGAGAGCTAACCTTCCAATTATGAGCACGGTCATCGCCAGAGCCGTTCCCATCAGGACAATTCCTGCGAAGGTCTGGAATACAGGCTTGCCGGTGGCTTTGTAGAATTGTTCGGTCAGCACCGAGAAGCCCGCAAGAATAATCATTATCGCAAACAAAAGCCTGATGCCGTACCCTTTTATAAACTTGACGGCAGTAGCGCCGATCTGTGCCCCTATTGAAGCGCCGACAAGCATAATGAAGGCGGCCACAAGTTCGACGCGCCCTTTCAACGCGTATGTAAAGCAGCCGTATGCGGCTGTGAAGAGTACCGTGACGAGACTCGTTCCGACGGCTATCGTTGTCGGAAGTCCGATCAAGTACACGAGCACCGGCAGTATTATGAATCCACCACCGACTCCCATGAAACCGGATAGGAAACCCGTAAGCAAGAACACCAGGAGGATAACCCAGAGCGAGACTCCTTCCACACCGGAAGCCGGAAAAGAAATCATCGGCGGAATGTTTATCCTGTGGAGCTTGTCGGACAATTTGGTGGCTGCTGCCGACCGTGTGCCGTTTACCGCCTCATCTTCAGCCAGCTTCATCAATCTCGGATGTATCACAAAGTAATCGTACATCATATATATGCCGAGTATGGTGAGGAGACCGATATAGCACCACCTTACTATCATGCCGACGTCGCCGGCCTTTTCCATCGCAATGATGACGCGGGAACCGATCTCCACGCCGAGGACTGATGTAACGATGGAGATAAGTCCCAGCTTCCAGTCGATGTTCCCCATTCGGTGGTGCTTCCTGACCGCTCCGATCGACTGCCCGAAAATATTCGCAAGCGGAGTCCCTATCGCGAACGCCATATGGAATCCGAAAATATTCAACGCAGGGGTGATCATCCATCCGCCGCCAACGCCGAAAAAGCCCCCGAGAATTCCTACACAAAATCCTATCAGTATCAAAAGCACTGCGCTGAATTCTATCCCAGCCACCGGAAGGTGTATGTCAAGCAAGCCCATTAATCACCGCCCCGTGCCGGAACAAAACTCATATCCGCCCGGCTCTTTCAGCTCTATATCCCAGCAGAAGCCTGGCTATGATTGTCGCGGTCAAAGCTAATACCGTCCCTTCAAGTATCACCCATGAAAAAGCGTGAAACGCCGGCCGCGACGTCATCATGTAGAATTGTTCTGCCATAACAGACAAGGCAGCAAGGATCATCATTATCGCGAAAAGCAGTCTGATCCCGTAACCTTTGATGAACTTGACCGCTGTCGCGCCGATCTGTGCCCCGATCGAAGAACCCACCAGGAGAAAGACCGCCGCTAGTAGCTCCACTTTCCCATCGAGCGCGTAGGTAAGGCAGCCGAACCCTGCGGTGGCGAGGACTGTTATCAGGGAAGTCCCGACGGCAATAGTCGTGGGTAGTCCGATTAGGTAAACCAGCGCCGGCAGGATCATGAATCCGCCGCCGATACCCAGAACTCCCGAAAGGAATCCCGTACAGAGAAAGACGCTCACCACTACCCAAAGCGATACTCTTTCTATTTGTGATGCCGGGAATGAAATCATCGGGGGAATGTTTATCTGGTGAAGCCTCCTTGCTACGCTGCTGTGCTGGCGTTCTTGTCCGGAACCGTAATTACCCGCTGGACTGTCCGCCTCCGGGCGCTTCAGCTGCCTTGCCTGGAGAACGAAGTAGTCGTAACACATGAATGAACCGAGGCCGGCAAGGACAACCACGTAACTCCATCTGATTACACTACCGACATCGCCTGCCTTCTCCAGCGCGATCACGACCCTGGAACCCACTTCAAATCCGGCAACCGAAGTGAAGATAGCTATGGCCCCGAGTTTCCAGTCGACGTTTCCCATCTTCTGATGCTTTCTAATCGCGGATAACGACTGGCCGAAAACGTTAGAGAGACCCGTCCCGATCGCGAATGCCATGTGGAATCTAAAAATGTTGAGTGCCGTGTTTGTAATGAAACCGAGTCCGAGACCGAAAAACCCGCCCATGATCCCGACGCAGAATCCTATCGCAATCAACAAGAGGATATTCAAATGTATGCCGGCTATGGGCAGGTAAACGTTGAAAAAGCTCATCTTCTGGCCTTAGGAAACATGCTGAGAAGCAGCTCACGTACGGCGCCGGTGTCGGGTCCGGAGGTCGCAATGATCCTACAAGCGTGTCTCTCATTAAGAGTATCGGCCGTCTTGGGATCTATCGCTATCACATGCCCGCTTTCCAGAGCCAAGCGCGCTTCGTCGTAACCGAGACTATCGAATAAATATTCAACCGCTGAAGACGTCGCGAACACGAAAACATCCGCCCCCTCGTCCCTGATTCGTTCAAGGCAATCGCTTGTAGTATCCGAAGAAACTGCCGCGAACACCGGACTCGTCGATTTTGTAAAGAGCCCCTGGTAATTTGAACTAAGGTTCTTCGCGCCTTCCGATACCGGATGTGTGTCCCTGTAGAGGATATCAACTGCCTCGACCTCGTTTCGGCCATGATAATCGGGGATCGCGTCAGGGTCGGAAAAGGGAAGTGAAATGACCTCACCACCAAGGTCGAATACTAATTCCTTAATCTCCTGCAGCATTCTGTCCGGTCCGGCCAGGACGACTCTCTTTCCGAAAAGCGGTCTGTCCTCGTACCACGATATCTGTTCCCTGATGGCAACTGCCGCGCTGATCATGATAATGGCGGGCGCATGAAAATCGTGAGCCTTGAATTCCAGTGCAATTTCGTCGAGCCTGCCAGTGATCGTGCGCTGTCTCGGAAGAGTCCCGTTCTCAATTACCGCAGACGGAGTCGATGGATCCATCCCATATTTCACGAGCTCCCTGGATATACTTTCTATACGTGAAGCTCCCATATAAATGATCAGGCTCGTGTTTTTCAGCTTTGCAAGCTTGTCCCAATCTACTTGAGTCCCTTCCTTTTCGGGTGACTCGTGGGCGGTGATGAGAACGCACTGGGTGATAAGACCGCGATGAGTGACGGGTATACCGCTGTATATCGGCGCCGAGAGGCCGGATGTTATCCCTGGAATGATCTCGAAGTCTACTCCGGCTTCCTTCAGCGCGATCGCTTCTTCGGATCCTCGTCCGAATACAAATGGGTTTCCCCCTTTTAACCGAACGACTGTCAGCCCCTGTCGTGCCTTCCGAATAAGTATCTCGATGATTTCCACCTGCTCGATGGGATGGAAACCGCTCTCCTTCCCGACGAAAACCTTTTCGCAGGTGCCGCTGCAATACGAAAGAAGCTCATCGCTGATAAGCCTGTCATACACCACCACATCGGCCCGACGAAGTTTGTCAAGCCCTTTGACGGTCATCAGACCCGGATCGCCAGGTCCGGCCCCGACAATGAAGACTCTGCCGCTTCGATGTTCCGGATTCATAGACTCCTTAGAACGTTAATTACGAGAAATGATGCAGCACCGATAAATACGATGGAAAAAACTATTATGAGCAGGTTGGCCTGGGAGTCCATTCTCTTTGAAATACCGTCCCCTCTCTCAATTGCGGCATCGATTATGTGCATCGACCTCTGACCGATTGCCTTGAACTCCACATCGTACCGGGCGGATTTGGATTCAGTCATTTGTCCTGACTTAACATCTTCGAAAAACTCTCTATAGACTTCCGACATTGCCGAATTGCTAGACCTGAGTTCGTCGGCCTCTTTATCGTTGAATGAGTCCAAGCCGGTCAGCTCACCCAGCTTGTGGTAGAACTCTTCTTTCGCTCTCTGCCAGCGGTGAAATCTCTCCACCGAGTAACCCCTTATCAAGAGGTTCTTCTCTTCACGCCTGAGCTGGAGTTCCGCTTCCTTGAACAGATGTGCGGTTTCGTTTGTCC
>JAJZNW010000147.1 GCA_021811615.1 Bacteroidota bacterium | reverse complement strand
TTCACCCCGGACCGCAGATGCTCTGGGTGAACAGAAGTGCGGCCCAAAGCTAATCCGAATCGTACTCGATAAGAGTGAAGACGTCTTTGTCTGGGATTGCCTTGCGACCGTTTAGTGGAAGGAGCTCGATGAGGAAGCATACCCCCACCACCTCTCCCTTCAGATGCTCGATAAGCCTGCAGGCGGCCGCAATGGTGCCGCCGGTCGCGAGGAGATCGTCATGGACGAGGACCCGCTCGCCCGGTCTGATCGCGTCCTTGTGTATTTCCATCGAATCGGTTCCATACTCGAGCTGATATTCCTGCCTGATCACTTCCGCCGGGAGCTTGCCCGGTTTCCGTATGGGGACGAAGCCCGCTCCCAGTTTGTACGCGAGGACACTCCCGAATATGAAGCCGCGCGATTCAACCGAAACCACCTTGTCGATCTGTTTGTCTTTGTAATGCTCGTAGAATTTCTCGACGACTTCCCCGAACGCTTCCTTGTCCTTAAGCAGCGTGGTGATATCCCTGAACATTATGCCTTTCTTCGGGAAATCGGGTACCGTCCTGATAGTCTCCTCGATATTCACTAACTCCACTCCAGTTTTTCTTTTTTTAAGAACGAATTCACTCCTTTACGAAAATCCTCCGTCGCACGCGCCTCGACGTTTGTTGCCGCGCTGTATTCGAGCGCCTTTTCAAGATTCATCTCCGTGACTTCCGACATCACCGCCTTAGTCATCGCTACTGCGGCTGCGCTTGTCCCTGCGGAATACTCGTGAAGGAAACTCTCCAACACTGACTCTGCCTCGTTGTCCGGGATGATCTGCCCGAACAGCCCCATGCGAAGCGCCGCCGAAGCGTCGACTATTTTTCCTGTCAGCACCAGCTCCCTTACATCGGTCTCCCTCAGTTTCCTGAGCGCGAAGTTGACTACGATCGCGGGCACAAAACCAATTTTCACCTCCGTGAAACCAAACTTCGCCTTGTCGGAGGCGAAAACCATGTCACACGCGAGCACCAATCCGAAAGCGCCCGCTAGTGCAGGTCCCCTTACAAGAGCGCAAGTTAACTTCTTGCTGCGGTAAACTCCGAGGAGTAAATCCTTCAGCATCTGCGAGTCCTGCATGTTCGCGTCGGGAGTATTCCGTGACAGCTTCTCGAGGTATTCCAGGTCGGCCCCGGCGGAAAAAGCGGGCCCCTCGCCGCGAAAGACTATCGCGCGCACATCCGCCGACCCTTCAGCTCTCCTAAAGCCTTCTGCCAATTCGGCGACCGCGATATCATCGATGGCATTCCTCTTTTCCGGACGGTTCATCGTCAGGTAGGCAACCTTACCTTTGATCTGTATGTCGACTCTTTTGCCCACTTTCATTTCTCCTCGGAAATTTTCAGCAAGAGTTTCCAAACATTATCGGGAACGGGCATCACCGACAAACGAGGCAATCTGACCAAATCAAATCCGGCCAGGTCCTTTATTCCTTTTAATGATGAGAGTGGAACCGGCTTTCTCAACTTCTTCGAAGCTTTGATATCTACGACGGTCAGTTTCCCATCGTCCTTCGTCGGGTCTGGATAACCCGGCCGAGTAACGATCGCAATTCCGACGATCGCTTTCTCGCTGCCCGAATGATAGATCAGGCAATCGTCTCCCGCATTCATCAGCCTGAGGTTCTTCAACGCAAGATTGTTGGTTACGCCGTCCCAGACTGTCTCGCCTTCACGCGTCAGATCCTCGAACGAATAGTCGGCCGGTTCGGTCTTTAGAAGGAAATGAGCCACACGTTTCTCCCTTGAAATTCTCCTGGTCAATCATGGATTCGAATCGAGAGCACTCCTCGCTTCGCTCAGGATTACATTTTGAATATGGTTAACTTCCGCGAAAGCATCAACGTGAAGGAAGGCGTAATCATGTTAATGGTACACCCGCTGCCGGGTGCATCCACCGGGTTGTCCATCCGCAGATTCCGCACCAATCGCGAGATGAAAACAATCCGGCCTCCGGCAGTGTCCTTCCCCAATTCCATTCCACACGGAGTGTGAACGGGACTTTCGAAGTCGCGATGACATCCTGGGCGCTTCACTATGAAAGCTCGCTTTGCGGTGCTATGGCGAGCCTCACGGTCAGAGAATCGCCAACATTCACAAAGACAATCGAAAAAGCATGCTGCCGGACACATTCCCAAATTGATTTTGAGCATGTCAGAGGATATTTTTTCTAACGATGCACAAGTCTCTGTATCTCGGGTTCGACGGTGGCGCGACCAAAACAACCGGGATCGCCATGGACGGCGACCGGAACATTCTCGGAGAAGTTACCGGCGGACCGTCGAACTTCCAGATCATCGGTACCGAACAAGCTTCGGAGAACATCTTTGCGGTAACCGAAACGCTCCTCGTCAAAGCCGGCTCCGGTTTTCCCGTGATTCGCTCGATTTACCTCGCCATTGCCGGTGCAGGACGGATCGCTGATGCAGATAGGATGCGGGATGCCTTCAAAGAACTAATCACGAAGAGAGGTCATCCGTTGCCTGTGATCTCCATCGGGAGCGACGCCATCGCGGCCCTTGAAGGAGCATTTTCAGGCCGTCCCGGAATAATACTCATTTCAGGCACCGGCTCCATACTCTTTGCGAAGGATAGTTCGGACCGCATCCACAGGGTCGGTGGTTGGGGGCGTTTCATCGGCGACGAAGGAAGCGGATATGCCATCGGACACGACTGCCTTTCCGCAATTGCACGACAATTAGACGGCAGAGGAAAACAGACTACCATGTGGCACCTCCTGAAGGAGAAGCGTGGGATCGGAACTTCACAGGAGCTGATATCCGGAGTGTACCAGCATGAACTTGACATCGCCTCCTTTGCGCCCATTGTGATTGAGGCCGCCGGGCTTGGCGATGAAATAGCAAACGAGATACTCTCAAAATCTGCCGACGCTTTGTGCGAGCACGTCGAGGCTGTTCTGCCACAATTGGATACTACCGTCCCGCTGGTGCTGAGCGGGAGTTTGCTGGATCCCAAGAATTTATTCTCACAGAAAGTCAGGCTGAACCTTCAGACCCGATTCCCACATCTAAAAATACAAGAGCCGGATCACCCCCCTGCTGTCGGTGCGGCTCTCTTAGCCTTCAGGAAACCAGGACCATCATGACACGTCTCTTCCTTTTACTCCTCGCCTCTCTCGTTCTAATGTCTTGTTCTTCCGGTCACTACCAGACGAAAAATGAAGTTCAGCTCCCTTCATCCGCCGTCCGATCGGCACAAATGTCCGGCTCCGGCTGCATACTACAGCAGCCGGCGGGTACTGATTATCGCTGGATCGCAGACACTGCATGGGTAGACAGCACTCTCCGTTCCCTTTCGCTGCGCGAAAAGGTCGGCCAGATGATCGTCCCGTTTACATATGCCAGGTACATGAGCGACAACAGCAACTCGTACGAAGCTCTCTCTCACTTAGTTGAAGAATTCCATGTGGGAGGTTTCGTGATGTCGATCGGGAATGTCTACGAAGAGGCGATGCTCATCAACAGGCTTCAGAAGATATCGAAGATCCCCCTCCTCTTCGCGTCGGACTTTGAATACGGACTCGGAATGCGTCTGAAGGACGCCGTCTCCTTCCCGATGAACATGGCGCTCGGCGCGACACGCGACACCGCTTTGGCATTCGAAATCGGGCATGCCGTCGGCAATGAGGCACGCGCGATCGGAGTCCTTCAGGTCTATGCACCCGTCTCAGATGTAAACGACAACCCGAAGAACCCGATCATCAACGTGAGATCTTTTGGCGAAAACCCGCAGCTTGTAGGACATATGGCTTCTGCCTGGGCTATCGGAGCTCAGGAAGCCGGCGTGGTTGCGACAGCAAAACATTTCCCGGGCCACGGCGATACGCAGGTTGATTCCCACACCCAACTACCAACAATAAACTATCCGTATTCGAGGCTCGATACCCTTGAGCTCGTTCCGTTCCGCGACGGCATAGCTGCAGGAATAAAATCCGTTATGGTGGCACACATCGCATTCCCGCTGTTCCAACACGAAACCGGCGTTCCTGCTACCTTATCCCGGCAGATCACCACAGGGATGCTCAGGGATTCCCTCGGGTTCCGCGGCCTCATTGTGACCGACGCTCTGACGATGGGCGGCGTGACGAAAGACTACTCGACGGCTGAGGCTGCCATTCGTGCAGTTAACGCCGGCACGGACATCCTCCTTATGCCGCCTGACGACCGCATCGCGGTCGATGCAATCGTCAAGGCCGTCCATGAAGGCGTCATAAGCACTGTCACGATCGACCGCGCCGTCAAAAAGATTCTGACCATTAAGTCCGAGCTCGGGCTCCAAAGGCGCCGCTTCGTTGACATCGACAATATCAGCAAAGTAATCGGTTCCTTGAAGCATGAGCTCCTCGCCCAAAAAGCGGCGCGGAAATCGGTAACGATCGTCCGAAACATCGGCAATTACCTCCCTCTTCAGTATCACCAGCCCCAGCAGCTTCTTTGCCTCACCGTCGCGGACAACGGCGATCCCTCAATCGGGCAACGGTTCAGGAAGGAGCTGGCACAGCGTTGCGATAATATCACGTACGCGCAGCTCAATCCGACATCCAACCAGATGAACCTCGACGACGTCTTTAAGATGGCACAGCAGGCGGACATCATCGTCATAGCATGTTACGTTCAGTGGGGAGCCGGCCAGGGAACAGTGGACTTCACACCGCCGGTTAAGGATTTCCTTAACAAGATCGCCGCACTCAACAAGCCGTGCATCATGATCTCTTTCGGCAACCCGTATTTGCTCAGAAGCGTACCGATAGTCCCCGCATACGTCTGCGCTTACAGCTCATCAAGGTACAGCGTCAATGCCACGGTACAGGCACTCTTCGGCGAGATCAATGTTTCCGGTAAGCTCCCTGTTACGATACCGAACGCAGCTGACTACGGAGACGGCGTCATGCTCCCGAAGACCAGCCTGCAATACGCTTCTCCGGAGGAAGCCGGGTTCAATCCGGCAAGACTCGACAGGCTTGACTCTTTGATGAACTATTGGGTTGCGAAGGGAGCCTTCCCCGGCGCTCAGCTGCTGGTCGCGAGACACGGAATGATAGCCTACGACAAGTGCTTCGGGACGCTGGACACTTCACTTTACTCCAGGCGCGTGCAGCCGAATACTATGTTCGATCTGGCATCCCTCACGAAAGTTGTTGCTACCACATTTGCGGCGATGAAACTTTACGATGAAGGAAAGCTTGACCTGGGAGCTCCGGTTGCAAAATACCTCCCGCAGTTCGCTCAGAATGGAAAATCAAAGGTCACAATAGAGAATCTGTTGGTGCACGATTCGGGGCTTCCACCTGACCCACCACATTTTCTCTGGGAAACGAGTGCCATCCCGGAAAACCAGCTGCAGAGGCTCCTCGAAGATCCTCACGCTTTTGTCTACGCCGACTCCTTCGGCTCCAACTTCCATCTGGCACACCAGGCCATGTACGACAGCATCTATGCTATGCCGCTTTCTTACAAGACCGGAACAAAAATGGTCTACAGCGACATAAATTTCATAGTACTCGGAAAGGTCATCGAGAATATCACCGGAATGCCTCTGGATCAGTACGTGGAGGATAATTTCTATAAGCCTCTCGGGATGACGCACACTATGTTCAATCCCCCGAACAATTTGTGGAAGGATTGCGCAGCGACCGAGTATGATTCCGCGGCAGGATATCTCCTCCAGGGAGTCGTGCACGATGAGAACGCCAGGTCTCTTGGAGGCGTCTCAGGTCATGCAGGCCTTTTCTCCACAAGCGAGGACCTCGCAACTTACGCCCAGTTGCTCCTCAACGGAGGCGTTTACGATGGGAGACGTTACCTGAAAGCATCGACGATCTCCCTTTTTACCAGGAAGCAATCCGATCTGAGCACCAGAGCCCTTGGATGGGATACGAAATCCCCCGAGAACTCAACCGCCGGGAAATACTTTTCACCCACTTCTTACGGCCACCTCGGCTTCACGGGGACTATGATTTGGATTGACCCCGTAAGAAAACTATTCGTCATCCTGCTAACAAACCGCGTCTGCCCAACGAGGAAGAACGAAGAGATCCAAACCGTCAGGCCCGAGGTGTGCAATGCCGTAATAGAGGCTCTTTCAGGTAGCAAGTAATGAAGGCGAGCGACGTAGTCCATGTTCCCTTTAACTTCGGCCAGAGATATCTGCCCGGATCAGGAGTCTGATTGAAATGAGAATCCTTGTGGTTGAAGACGAGAAGAAAGTGGCCTCTTTCATCAAGAAGGGCCTTGAAGAACAATCATACGTCGTGGACACGGCGTTCGACGGACTTGAGGGAGAACGCCTGGCTTCCCAGGCTCCATACGACGCGATCATACTGGACGTCCTCCTGCCGAAACAGGACGGGGTCGTTACATGTCAGAAGATCAGGCACAAAGGTGTGAGCACTCCCGTCCTCATGCTCACCGCTCTCGGTGACACCGACGACAAGGTGCGTGGACTCGACTCCGGCGCGGACGACTACCTCACGAAACCATTTCACTTCGAGGAGCTCCTCGCAAGAGTTCGGGCACTTCTGAGAAGAAAGAGCCAGGACAAATCAGCCCTCCTGCAAACCGGCAGCCTCGTCCTCGACCCGGTAACCAGAAAGGTGGAACGGGAAGGAAGGCAGATTCGACTTACAAGCAGGGAGTTCGCCCTGCTGGAGTACTTCATGCGCAACAAGGGGCAGATACTCTCCCGCGCGAATCTCGCCCAGCATGTCTGGAACGTATCTTTCGACATGGAATCGAACGTGATAGACGTCTACGTGAAACTCCTCCGACAGAAGATCGACAGAGGATTCGACCAGCCGATGCTGCAGACGATAGTAGGAGCCGGCTACGTTCTGAAAGACCCGGATGAGAACGATTAGAGCAAAAATAATTGTACTCTTCGTCGTAATCTTCGGGCTCACCCTCTCGGCGTTCTCGGGAGTCCTCTATTATCTGTATGCAAGACAGAGTGCCCAGAACTTTGATCTCAGTCTGAGTAATGATGCGCTTGCGATCGTCGGCATGGTAAAGGGAAATAGCTTTCTGGAACAGGAAATCATCTCGGGAATCATACAGCAGCCTCTTCGGCCAAACTTCGGGACCAATAGATATGTCCAGGTACTCTCGCTTTCCGGAAACATCGTCATCCGATCGTCAGATCTGAAGGACGTTACGCTCCCGGTTAGCTCCGAAGTCCTTGCACTTGCACTTAGTCAGCATCAGGTGTTCGAGACGCTCGGCCATAAGATGACAGAGGAACTCATCGGTCAGGGTCGGCTGAGAATGGTTACCTATCCAGTCTTCGAGGATGGGATTCCGAGATACCTGGTACAGGTCGCAGCCAGCACGGAACCTCTCGACGAAAACATGCTCCAGTTGAGGCTGCTGCTCTTCATTTCCGTCCCATTGGCGATCCTCGCCGCAGCCCTGGGCGGGTTGTTCATCGCTAAAAAGGCGTTCGACCCGATCGACAAAATCATCAGGACTGCCCAATCCATTTCCGCCGAACACCTGGATAGGAGGCTGGAGACCGGAAAAGTTGACGACGAGGTCACTCGCCTCTCCAAAACACTCAATGCGATGTTCGACCGGATAGAGGAGGCTTTCCGCCTTCAGAAACAGTTCACCGCAGATGCGTCCCACGAACTTAAGACGCCCCTCACGATACTCCTGGGAGAAATGGAAGTCGCGCTGGCTAACCCTCGGACATCAAAGGAATATGTCGACACCCTCGGAAGCGCCGTCGAGGAGATAAGAAGGATAACAAAGATAGTGGATGAACTACTGACGATCGCTCGACTGGAAAGCGGCCAGCTCGCCATGCAGAAGCAGCCCGTACGACTGGATGAACTCCTGCTCGATGCCGTTTCAAAGACTTCAGCGTACGCTTCGAGACGGTCGATAAACATCAACTTCGAGGTCCATGACCTTTCATCCGAAGAGAGCGAAGAAGTCTACATCCTCGGAGATTGGGACAAACTGTTGAGCGTGTTCATTAACCTTCTGGATAACGCCATCAAATACTCAAACGACAATACCACGATAAGTGTGTCGCTGACCGTCGCTTCAGGACTGGCGGCAATCGACATTATCGATAAGGGCATCGGGATAGACGCTGAGGATCTCCCCCACGTGTTCGACAGATTCTACAGGGCCGACAAGTCGAGGTCTTCCGAAGGCGCCAGGCGCGGGACAGGGCTCGGACTCTCCATTTCCAGGTATCTCGTGGAAGCTCACGGTGGAACGATAAGCGTCGCGAGCATCGTGGGGTCCGGCACAACAGTGTCAGTCAGGCTGCCGATCTATCAGCCCGGCGGAGAAGCGGATGTTGCCGGGAACCCGATCTCAAGGGCATGACCACCTAGATCTTTTTGAATTAGCCGTCTCAAAAAAGCCGCGGCCGCCCGAAATGCTTTGGCCCCATTCACGGGACGGCTGCTTTGGAAACGGCCTCCTATATTTCATCCGGCCGTCGGATGAAATCAGACTTCCATGATCTCTTTTTCTTTGCCGGAAAGAATATCGTCCAGCTGCTTAATATACTTGTCCGTCAGTTTTTGTACCTCTCCCTCGCCATGCTTCCTCTCATCTTCCGAAACATGCTCGTCCTTCTCGGCCTTCTTCAGGTGTTCATTAGCATCACGGCGTACATTGCGCACGGTTATCTTTCCCTCTTCGGCAAACTTCTTTGCGACCTTCACGAGCTCTTTTCTTCTCTCTTCCGTAAGTGGAGGAACTGGAAGCCTTACGATGGTGCCATCGTTTGTAGGCGTTAGCCCTATATTGGCGGCGAGTATGGCCTTCTCGATTTCCTGGAGGACAGATTTATCCCATGGCTGTATGGTGATGAGGTGTGCGTCGGGCGCACTGATCGATGCAGTCTGGGCTATCGGCATCTTCTGGCCGTAGTAGTCGATCCTGATGTCGTCGAGTATCGCTACCGTCGCCTTCCCCGACCGGAGCTTTGAAAGCTCCTGCCTCGTAAATTCTACCGCCTTCTTCATTTTGTCATCTGTCTCATGGATAATCTTGTCCAGCATATGTTCCTCCGAAATAATGATCGATTAGTTATTACTGCAGTACGGTCGATCCAACCTCTTCACCTATCACGATGCGTTTGAGATTTCCCGGGACGTTCATATTGAAAACGACTATCGGAAGCTTGTTCTCCCGACAGAGCGTGATCGCGGTCAGGTCCATCACTTTCAGATCTTTCTTCAGGACATCCATATAGGAAATCTCAGGAAACTTGATCGCTGCAGGATTCTTCTCCGGATCTGAGTCGTATATTCCGTCCACGCGTGTACCTTTGACGATTACATCGGCCTTTATCTCGACAGCCCTCAGGGCCGCGGCGGTATCTGTGGTGAAATATGGGTTCCCCGTCCCGGCACCGAATATAACCACTCTCCCTTTCTCCAAATGCCTTATGGCACGCCGCCTTATGTAAGGCTCGGCCATCTCTTCCATCGAGATCGCACTCATCAGCCTCGTGTACGTGCCGTTCTTCTCAAGCACGTTCTGGAGGGCGAGCGCATTGATGACCGTCGCGAGCATTCCCATCTGGTCGCCTACCACTTTGTCGACTCCGTCCGCTGCCGCTGCGATGCCTCGATAGATATTCCCCCCGCCGATCACTATGCCCACTTCTACACCGAGTGAGTGAACAGCCGCAATCTCGTTCGAGAAATGCTCGAGCACTGCGGGGTCGATACCATACCCCCGGTCTCCCATGAGAGCCTCCCCGCTGAGTTTCAACAGAATCCTGCGATACTTTATGTCCACGCTCGCTCCTTTTCCGGTTTAATGTAACAAATTACAAAAAAAGCTGCACTTACGGATGTTTCAAGTGCAGCTTCAAAAGCTTAGGCGATCTTGCCTAAATGACCGTCAATGGGTCGACAAAGCCGTTTACTTTGTTCCATCGATCCCGAGTTCAAATCTCTGGAACCGGCGGATGGAGACGTTCTCTCCGGTCTTCGCCGTCATATCCATTATGAGATCCTTAATCATCCTCTGAGGATCCTTGATGAAGGCCTGCTCTGTAAGCACTACTTCCTGGTAATACTTTTCGAGTCTTCCCTCGGCGATCTTGTCCGCAATCTGCTCGTTCTTTCCTTCTGAAATCGCCTGTTCGCGAGAGTCCTTTCGCTCCTTCTCCACGAGTTCGGCAGGCACATCGGCTCGGTCGACAACCAGCGGGTTCATCGCAGCGATTTGCATCGCGATGTCGCGGGCTAGAAGTTTGAACTCTTCGGTGCGCGCTACGAAATCGGTCTCGCAGTTGATCTCCACCATCGCGCCTATCCTTCCACCTGCGTGGATGTACGCTTCGACGACGCCCTGCTTCGCCTCCCGGCCGGCGCGTTTCTCGGCCACCTGAGCTCCGCGGGCACGGAGAATCTTCTTCGCCTGCTCAACATCTCCCTTGGCTTCCTGAAGTGCTTTCTTGCATTCCATCATCCCCGCCCCTGTAACTTCGCGGAGCGATTTTACCATTTCAACGTTAATTTCCATTTTTACTTTTCGCTTTCTCCTTTCGATGACGCATTGGCCGTGCTCGCCGACTGTTCGATCATAGATTCCACTTTCAATTCTTTCGAACGCTGGCCCCCTTCTATGTAGGCATCTGTCAGCGCAGCTGTAATAACTTCTATGGCTTTTACTGCGTCGTCGTTCGAAGGGATGACGTAGTTGATCGGGTCGGGATCGCAGTTGGTGTCGACCATCGCATATATGGGAATACCCAGTCGCTCAGCTTCCTTGATCGCTATGTGCTCTTTCTTGATATCCACTACGAAGATAGCGCCGGGAAGCTTGTTCATGTCCCTCACACCCGAGAGTATCTTATCGAGCTTCTGCTTCTCCCTCGCGAGATGCAGCCCTTCTTTCTTTGTCATGTTCTCTATCGTGTTGTCGGTCTCCATCTTCTCGATATGCTGCAGGCGCCGGACGCTCTTCCTGATAGTGCTGAAGTTCGTCAGCATTCCGCCGAGCCAGCGCTCAGTTACGTAATGTACGCCCGCTCTCTCGGCCTGCGTGCGGATGATATCCCTCGCCTGCTTCTTTGTCCCTACATAGAGGACCTTCTTTCCTTCCGCTGCGAGGTTTGAAAGCGCATCGCATGCTTCGTCGAGAAGCTGCTGCGTCTGTCTCAGATCGATGATATGGATGCCGTTTCTCTCCATGAAGATGTATGGCTTCATCTTTGGATCCCAGCGGCGGGTGAGATGTCCGAAATGAGCACCCGATGAGAGGAGTGCTTCTACACTTACTCTAGGCATTTTAGCTCCTTTGGTTTTTCTTCTACTTCCTTCATCTTCACGCGGAATCCCTCTTCCTCGTCTAAGGTTCGGGACACCACCGCATGAATCCCCGCCCTCTTAACCGGGGCGGGAGGCCGTGCCCACATGGCGTGAGCAAGACGGCACGGAAAGTATGCTTTTTATTCAGTCAGTTGATTAACGCTTTGTCCACTGGAAAGACTTGCGGGCCTTCCGGCGTCCATACTTCTTTCGTTCGACCATCCTCGGGTCACGCGTCAAGACTCCGGCAGCCCGAAGCCGCGCACGCATCTCTTCACCTTCCTTCAGAAGGGCTCTCGCTATCGCAAGCTTCAACGCACCTGCCTGGCCGGATAACCCGCCCCCGTCTACAATCGCATAGACGTCGTACTTTCCCTGCGTCTCCGTCGCCTCGAACGGCCTGAAAAGCTCGTTCTGAACGGACACCACCGGGAAATATTCATAATGAGGTTGGTCGTTAACAAATATCTTCCCTGTCCCCGGGACCAGTTTTGCCCGTGCTGTCGAAGTCTTCCTTCTGCCTACGGCTACACTTGTATTCTGAACCGATGCCATCAAAACTCCTGATTATATTTCAATTATTGTTGGCTTCTGCGCCGCATGCGGGTGATCCGCGCCGGCATAGACCTTCAGCTTCGTGAAGAGCCTTGCGCCGAGGCTGTTCTTCGGCAGCATCCCTTTAACCGCATGCTCGATCACAACTTCGGGCTTCTCAGCAATCAGCTCTTTGTACTTGGTGTAAGTTGCACCGGTAGGATATCCCGTATGATGGAAGTACACTTTCGTCTCGGCCTTCTTTCCGGTTACCTTCACTTTGCTCGCATTCACGACTACTACAAAATCGCCTGTATCGGTATGCGGAGTGAACTTAGCGCTGTTCTTACCCCTCAGAATGGAGGCTACTTTGGTAGCAAGCCTTCCAAGAGTCTTGCCGTTGGCGTCGACGACGTACCACTTCTGCTGTACGTCTTCCCTTTTGAAACTCTTAGTTGAATATTCAGCTGACAATTCTTTCTCCAATTTTGCCGAGTAATATAGCACCTGGAGCTAAATCAGTCAAGACACCGCCGAAATCGCATTACAACCCGGCATCCCTCCTTCCCACCATCTCGTATGTCCTCGTCCTGACTCCAAGTCGGTCGCTGAGAATTCCCTCCCGCATTCCTTTGCGTGCTGATATTTGAATTTATCGCTTGCCTAACGGTAAGCAGATGATAAATTGTGAAAAAGAGGAGATGCGATGCCGAAATGGTCATGGCGAGGTCGAGTGCTCAACGGCAAGAAAGTGGCTTCACACACTGAAGCAGTCCATACACCCGGCGGCAATATCGTTCGCGAACTGGTTTTCGGGGCTAATGACGGCCTTGTGGCGGCATTCGCAGTCGCATCGGGAGTCAATGGCGCTGGGGTTCAGAGCAAAGTCATACTCATTGCCGGTCTGGCGGAACTCATCGGCGGAACAATCTCCATGGCTCTCGGCGCTTACTTGTCTACCAAGTCCCAGATCGAGTACTACGGCGGTGAAATGGGACGGGAAGCGTATGAAGTCGAGAACTTCCCGGAAGTTGAAAGACAGGAAGTCCGGGAAATCTATGAGGCCAAAGGCTTTTCAGGGGACATACTCGATCGAATCATCGCACACATAACATCGGATAAGAAAAGATGGATAACCATCATGATGCAGGAGGAACTGGGGCTCACCTTGGACCAGACTATCTCCCCCCTGAAGTCCGGGATCGCAACCGGCGGTGCTTACGCGTTCGGTGCCTTGATGCCAGTCCTCCCATATCTCTTCATGCAACCGGGCCCCGGCATAGTCGCAAGCGCCGTTCTTACCTTATCCGTCCTCTTCGGCGTCGGTGCGGCCAAAACTGTCGTTACCGGTAAGAATGCCTGGCGAAGCGGCCTTGAGAGCATGGCTATCGGCGGACTCGCCGCGGCGGCCACCTTCGTCGCCGGCAAAATGTTCGCTAGAATGTAATGACCTACAATGTCCCGAATATTCTGTCGCCGGCATCCCCCAGTCCTGGCAGAATATAGCCGTTCTCGTTCAACCGTTGATCAAGGACTGCCGCATAGATCTTGACATCAGGATGCTCCTTCTCAAGGAGGGACACCCCTTCAGGCGCAGCGACTACGCAGCTGAGCCTGATGTTCACCGCTTCCTTCTTCTTCAGATAGCTTAGAGCGGCGGACGCACTTCCTCCGGTCGCCAGCATTGGATCCACCACAATCACGACACTCTTGGAAAGATTCGGGGGAAACTTTGCGTAATAGTCGACCGGCTTTAGTGTCGTCTCGTCCCGATAGAGCCCGATATGTCCGACTCTTGCATCCGGAATTAACGAGAGGTACGCTTCTACCATACCCAGCCCTGCCCGCAGAACAGGCACAAGTATCACCTGATCGGCGCCGACGTAACCTTCTGTCTTAGCGAGAGGTGTCTCAATTTCTCTCGTAACCATTCTTAGATCTCTCGTGACCTCAAATACCATCAACGAAGTGAGGCGCCTCAGCACTATCCTGAAATCCTCGCTCGACGTCCTTCTGTCACGGAGGATGCTTATGTCCCTCTTAATGAGAGGGTGTTCGATCACACGAATGTTTTTCATAGGCCTTCAGTCACTATTGTTTCGAGAAATGATTCCGCAATGCCGGAAAAGCGTGCAGCCACGATGAACGGGCCTCAGCCCGACTATTCTTAAATAAGACTCTCCACAAGTTCCCTGACAGTCTCAAAAGTCCAGTCAGGGACGATGCCGTGATGTTCGCTATATGAGTCGTTATACTTCCCTGTTTTTACAAGTATCCCAAGCAGTCCGGCGTCGGCCGCCCCTCTGATATCGGCTTCCACGTCGTCGCCTACGAAAGCGAAATCTCCGGAAAGCCACCTTTCGCCCGCCTCCACCCGTATATCGTGCACTGCCAGATTGAAGAACTGACGGAATGGCTTCCCGATTATCTTAGCCTGTTTTCCCGATGCATATTCGAGTGCCTCGACAAAAGCGCCTGCATCGATTTGCAGCCCGTCGGCACCGCGGAAAAACTTTCCCTTTTGCAGCGCAATCAGCTCAGCCCCTCCCATTACCAACTGAAAGGCCTTGTTGATGAGTTCGTAGTTCATCGCTTTCCCCAAATCACCGATCACTACGTAGTCAGGGTTAGTCTCAGAGATCTCGATCCCCTGAAACTCTTCAAGCACATTTTCGGCAACCTGGAAATAACATTTCACTCCCTCGAATGATCGAAGCAGCTGTGCCACGGCCGATGCCGCTGTGAAGATCTCTTCGGGCCTTATCCGAAGTCCGAGCGCAACGGAGTGCTCCGCGATCTGTCGCCGCGTCAATGTCGAAGTATTGGACACGAACCGGTAGTGCCTCTTCCCTTCGCGAAGCCACTTTATGAATTCTGTTGCCCCCGGGACAGGAGAGTCACTGACGTATAACGTGCCATCCAAATCGACGAGCCAACCCTTTATCTCGTCCAGTCTCTTTACTTTCTGATCTATCAACTCT
>JAJZNW010000115.1 GCA_021811615.1 Bacteroidota bacterium | reverse complement strand
GGAGATAGGAATCAATTCCAACTCCGTAGGAGTTGCATTTTATCGGAGCGCCGGGAGCGTTGAACTCCTGCAGAATTCCGCTGGCTCGGATGATACCGAGGCTACAAACGTAAATCTCCTACGGAGATTTGCGATAGAAAGATGCTGTAAACATGAAGCTCCTAACGGAGCTTCGTGATAAATGGTCTCAACCTCGTAGAGGTTGAAGGTTTGTAGAAAATGAAATTTGAAATCAATTTCAACTCCGTAGGAGTTGTACGCTGAATATAAAATGAGAGTGATTATTTGAGGTACTATATGAGAACACTTTGGAAGACTAAGACGATTATTGTCTCGTCAGCTCTTTTCCTCCTTACCGCTTCCAATTTACGCGCCTCTACCGTAATGCACCTCGATAGCGTGAGCACGGGCCCAAATCAGACCGCCGCCTTTTCACTCTACATCTCCAACGATAAACCTTTCGTTGGGTTCCAACTCGATATCAATTATCCGGGCGTCCTGACGTATGTCAACGGTTCTGCGCACCTCACGACAAGGGCCACGGATCAAGCTCTTTCAGCAAGCACAATCTCCCCTGGAGTGCTGAGGATAATCGCGTATTCTGTCAGCCTCACCGCCTTCAATGGTTCGTCGGGCGCCGTCGTAACGCTGAATTTCACGACAGGCACATCCCCGGGGACTTATGCAGTTGGTATCTCAAACGCGACAGTGGCTGATTCCTCACAGGACAATATTCTTACGAGTTCTTATGGCGGACTACTCACCTCGAAAGCACCTCGCCTTGAAATCGCTCCTCAGATTATGGACTTCGGTTCGGTGCCGCTGTACCAGAGTGTGACACGGACAATCACTCTGACAAATGCCGGCAACATTGACTTGCATGTCTCGAAGTTCTCGATGAATCAAGCCGTTTTCTTGCTGAACGATTCCACGGGAGTCACCATAGCGGCTGGTGGGAGCGTCACAAGGAGCATCTCTTTTAAATCTTCAAAGAAAGGGACACACAATGGGACCCTGACCATCTCAAGCGATGATCCGGCTTCGCTGTCTCGGGCAATTTCTCTGACTGGAGTTACCTTTGCCGTTAATGAACTGCGGGTTGGCTCAGTGAGCGGTCGTTCCGGCTACGTCTTTCATCTGCCCGTCTCCATTAACAACATGGAGCGATTTACCGGATTCCAATTCAAGATACCGCTGCCGTCTGTCGCGAAATTTGTAGCTGGGTCTGTGCACCTCTCAGGAAGAGCGGCCGACCATGTGGCAGCTGCGGATACATCGGGTAACGTGCTCACAGTTCTCGCGTATTCGCCTTCAAGTTCTGATTTTGCCGATACGAACGGGATCATCGCGACAATTGACTTAATGGTACAGGGTCAGGGCGGCAGCTATGGGTTGTCTCCCGCAGATGTAGTCATCAGCGATTCGTCGGCTACCAACATAGAGTCCGCTTCCTACGCCGGCAACCTTCAGGTAGTCTCTCCGACACTTTCATTGAGCACGGCATCTATCGGATATGGAAATGTGTCCGCGAAAGACACGGCAAGAGCGACACTCGTCATTTCCAACAGTGGCAGCGACACGCTTGTCATCACTTTTTTTTCCATCGACAACTCTTCATTCAGGGCCTCATTCACAGCACCTCTGACTTTGCTACCAGGAAATTCCCAGAACGTGCAAGTGTTGTTTCATTCCACTCAGGAAGGCACTCAGAACGGTAAGATCACCGTAAGAAGCAATGATTCACAACATGACCCTGCGTATGTCTCCCTTACAGCGAATGCGTTCTTGCCAAATGTGTTGGGTGTCGTTGACGGTGCCGGATACAAAAATGAAAACGGATTGATCCAGTTCAATCTCGATAACATGAAGCCGGTAACGGGTTTCCAATGTGATGTTCAAGTCCCTTCAGCGATTTCTGTCGTGCTGGATTCCATACGTCTTACTTCGAGAAAAAAAGACCACGTGACGAGCGCATCGGTTTTGTCCTCGGGCGTTATTAGAATCATAGCTTATTCTCCGACTCTCGCCCCGTTTAACTCAGACAGCGGAGCAATCTTAGACCTGCCGGTCACACTTGGTGACACTATCGGGACATTTCAAATTCACATATCGAATGTGGTTTTAAGCGATACGGCGGGAAAGAATGTGCTTACCGGAACGAATGACGGTGCTTACCAGATTCGCTCGCGTAAGATAACAATAACTAACAACCTGTCGGCGTCATGGACCATGGTATCTGTCCCGGTCATATCCGACGACTATGCGCTTCTGACCCTGTTCCCCGACGCAATTTCGAAAGCATTCAGCTTTGACCAGAAATATGTGTCCGCTGATACGCTTCATAATCGATATGGCTACTGGCTGAAGTTCGGCGCCCCATCGGTTGCAAGCATCACCGGGCTTCCGATTGCCAGCGATACTTTTGCAGTGCAGACGGGGTGGAACATGATTGGCTCTATCAGTGCGGCGGTTTCAGTGGACAGCATCATAGAGTCTCCTGTGGGCAACGTATCTTCGTTTTATTTTGGCTTTGCCGGTGGATACAGAGTCGCCGACTCTCTTTCTCCGGGCATGGGGTATTGGGTCAAGGTGTTTAATACGGGAAGTCTCATCCTCCAAACTGACGCCGGAAAAATCTATTCATCTTCCAGGCAGATTCTTTCTGTCAACCTGTCCGACAAATCAGCCAAGGTCATCTTTCCAATTGTTTCCTCTGGCGTTGACAGTTCGATGCTGGATACATTGAATTACCTGACAGTGTCGGACGCCGGTTCCTATTCACAGAAGCTGTATTTTGGAAGAACTGATATTGATTCCTTAACCTTGCTGAGATATGAGCTTCCCCCAAAACCGCCTGACGGTGCATTTGATGCCCGTTTTGGGTCCAATCGCTTTCTTGAGGTACTTCCTCAGAAATTCGATTCAACTGA
>JAJZNW010000108.1 GCA_021811615.1 Bacteroidota bacterium | reverse complement strand
AGGGGAAGAGCGCCTCTTCCTCCTTATCCAGATAGCTAAGGAACAGTTTAGCTCGGCACTCACTTGATCAGCATCAGCTTCTTCACCTTGCTCCAGTTATCTGCCGTGATCCGGTAGAAGTAGACACCGGACGACGCCTGCTCACCATTCCTGTTCAATCCGTTCCATGTTATCTCGTTGTACCCGGCAGGGTAGTTCTGATCGGCAATCTCTGCAACTTCCCTTCCGAGGACATCGTAAAGGGTCAAGGTCACATGCGACGCCTTCGGAAGCTCGAATGCTATTTTGGTCGATGGATTAAACGGATTGGGGAAATTACTATACAACTTGTAGTCCTTCGGTGGTCTGACAGATACTGTTATGTCTTTCGTCCAGGCCTGGCCATTGGAAGAAGTGATTGAAGCAACGAGAGTTGTGTCCTTTCCGACAGGTGCATCCTTATCGACAGAGAACGTAAAGTCGGCATCTCCTGAAGCACCGGCGGGAATGCTGTTTATGAGAGCAGTACTGTTTTTGAACTCAATCCACGAAGGGGTGTTTGTGAAAGTCACATGGACCATCTCGGCATTTATTCTCGAGCTATTCTGGACAGCGAGCGAGATCGTATTGCCGGTAGAAGCAAACGGGATTTGCCACGGTCCCTGGGCTGCACCCGTCTGAGCCGTTGTGACGGCAGCACTAAGCAATGCCAGTGCTGCTGCCATGCCCACCCTCCGAATCATCTTCCTCATTTCACAAATCCTGCTTTCTCGCTTCTTACCTTTTTCCTCTTCCATCATAATGGTCGCCTCTGTGTGTTTCTACCGGCAATTGTGCCAGCATCAGATTCACATCTTCATTCAATATCTGATACGCTTCCTGGGTAACAAAACCTCTCAGCCTGTGTTCAAATCTTGTTTCGGCATGGTGGTTTGCATTGTCGTTGTCGACCGTGTCTGAATACACATATTGTATTCTGTTCCAAAAGCTCTCAAGCTCTCTTCGTGCTTCGACAGAGTCCCTATGCTCAATGTGTCTGTTAAAATTGTCAAGCTGGTTCCTTAACTCTCTGTAGAATTCTCTGTCACCGAGAAGCCTTAATTTGAAACAGTCGTTGAAGTCCTGTATGATGATGTGAGGTGTGACCACCTTCGTCATGGTCGGCGTGATTGTGGAATCCGTGGTGTAGGTAAGTTTGTAGGTTACTGTTTGGTTTGAATCTATTACGCCAAGCACATTGAAATTCAATCCTTTCCCCGACCATGTCTGCTCAGCACCTCCGTCACCAGTGAACGCACCTTTCCTGGTTCCAAAAAGCTGGATAGTATATGTAGTACTAAATGAGGTGTCTTTTAAAGCGGTATTAAACGCAAACTCCTTCGCGCTACCATCTGATCCATAACCATATCCTGCATAGGAAATCTCATTGTAAATTGTCCCTGTAAATGGATTATATCCACATCTTTTGCCTTGAGAATCCGTAACAACTAATTCGACAGGACCCTCGAAATCCATTTGGATATATGCATCAACTTGTGCAAATGCATTTAGTACAAAAAACAGAATTACTGAACTCACTAGAACAGCGGTTCTTCTCATGTCATCACCTCTATTTTCCATTTGACTTCGATACAACAACGTAAGACCAAAAATTACTGTGATAAACACTTAGCTCAGTCCTATTCCAATACCCAGGGTCAATGATAGGATAATCACCATTTACCGCGGGTTCAACAACGACCCAGTGTGTATCTCCGCCATTTTCGACTTCAGCCATTACAAGACCGCCGCTATCAAGATAGCCGTCGAGTATACTCGGATCGTGTGAATACGCAAGAATACCGAATTGCTTGGCCGGCGTCTTGGTCTCAACAGCAGTCAACTCTCCTCCTGAATAATGGTTTATAGCATTCCAGTTCACTAATGACCCACTGTATCCCCCTTGTGTAAACGGTTTACCGTTCATCCAATCATTCAACTGCAACGGATTAACGGCATAACCGTAGGCACTTAGCGCCCACGCCATTGCACTTAATGCACATCCCTCCTGCTGGATCGTCTCATCTGTATGATCGTAAGTGCTATCTTTCCATCTCGAGTCCCCCTGCGAGTACCTCGGGAAGTTGAGGTTCGGGCCGGTTTGTTTCTTTTTGATCGTCAGCCATGCTACGCCGTACGTGCTGTATTGAAAACTATCCGTTGCAGATGAAACCCGCTTCGCCCCCGGGGCCGAGAGCCCCTTTGTCATGGCAAGCCCTGCATTTCCTTTCCCACCGGGATGCGCCGAATCCCATTCTCCCACCGATCCAACTCCGACTCTTATCTCGACCGTGACGGAATCTGAATCCAGATTGCCGTAAGAAATGTAATATAGCTGGAAATCATAAGTCTGGCTCGAACCTGATGCCACGGTCTCCACCGGCCACAAATATTTCGAGCTGTCCATCGTATCGGCATAAAATGTCACGAGTGTTCCGTACTTTTCTCCGCTTACGATACCTGCCTCAAAATCATACACGAACGGCCCGTATCCACTCTGCCACTGGACATCTATTGTTGCCGTATCTCCTTCAGACATTTCCGACGGAGTGATCGTGACAACCGGGGTTACAGCGTCCTGCACTTCATTCACCTGCGCTGGTGTTATCGTCACCTTTTCCTGTATATGCACCTGTGCCATCGCAGGCACCTGCATAATAGTAATTACGAAGACAGATAGTAGCCACCTGGCGGAACCTCCCCTCCTTATTCTTATCCTCTTGCCCATATCGTGCTGCTCCTTCTATCTTGCTTAACGCACGTTACAAACAGCTCGGCAGAATGGCAAGAAGGACAAACGAGGAGTTGTGCACTCACTCACAAAACCAAGGACTATCCTTCTCAGGCGGGAACTTCTGATGATCCGTCACATTCATCCTAGAAGCGCGGCCGAAAACCGCCTATGTAACCACAAAGTCTCGAAGGCACAAAGAAAAATTGTCGGTTCTGCATCAATTGAGCTGACTTGGTGTCTTGGTGACTTCGTGGTTAGACTTTTCGGCCAGCTTCCTAGAGTTGTTTCAACCCTCCGTCGGGTCCGCTGCGACTATCCTGAGAGTCCGCGGAATTCGTCCGACAGTCGTTCCGGCCCACCGTTGAGTCGGATGAGACTATTCGGAGATTCGGCGAGACTCGGCAGATAGTCGTCCGGGCTATCCGCCGGGTCGCTCGGGACTATGCGGAGAGTCGGTAATGACAGTGCGAGAGTTGTCGCGACTCTCCGGAGAGTTGGACGAGACTATTCGAAGAGTCAGGGAGATTCTCCGGAAGGTTGGATTCGACCATCCGGAGGGTTCAGATTAGCTTAAGTAAATGCCCCGGAGAGGCGGTTTTTACCCGTCCGGGGCACCATTTCACTGATTCAACAGAAAATCGACTGCCTGTCGGCTGGCTATTTTGTCGAAGCGGATGCGACGGCTTCCGCCGGTTGCCTCTTTCTTCTCTTAAAAAACTCAGCCATTTTCGCCGCAATCGTGTCCAGCCCGGGCACTTTGTCCTTGTTTTGCTGTACTGCCGCATAAACCTGCAGGGCTTCCAGCATTGCATCGCTGTTCGATGCAAAGATCGTGTCCTGAACCGCCTCGCACAATTCCTGAAGCTCGTGAAGAATCGGTTCGAGAGACTTGGTTAACTCGAAGTCTCTGTTGAATTCGGCTATGTCGAACACCCCCGGCATAATCTGGGGGTGAGTCGTCGTCACGCCGTGCGCCAAGTCGATGAATGGACCGAACGTCTTGCCCACCCTCGCGAGTTCCTTCTTTTCATCGGGCTGAAGGACCACGAGCATGTCGAGGCTTGTCTTCAAGTCCTCGATTGATTTCATCGCGGCCGATGACTTCTCCGGCGAAAGTACCGCCGACACAAGATTTTGTGCAGCCATGTAACCTCCTCCTGGTAATTGATTCTGACACAGACAGCCGTGCATACCCGACCGTCTTTTATTTAAGGAGCCGACCCTGCCCTGGGGCATCCGTCTGGCTATATGCCGGTTATTCCGGTCCGGCGAGATCCGCGGCGAACAGACATGGCAGATACGCGCATGACCGTGAGTCGCCGACTTGCCGGAGAGTGTTGTCTCCGTGAATAGCAGACAAGAAATATCGAGCTTGTAATGTTAGGAATTGTACTTCAGGTTGGTGTGGTACTTAATTCATTTCGATTATAACATACTTCATTGTTAATGTCAAATCCTGGTAGTGACTCATTTTGCATAAACATCAACCGCGAAGCGGTGATATTATTATAGAATCCATTTCCCAGCCATTATCAAATCCCCAAGGGATGACATTATCATATGAAATAACGGTGTCTCATGGGAATGGAATTAGGTGTCCACCAACGGCTCGATCAGCCTCCTGGCTGCTGCCCGGCCAGCATCGCTTCCTGGAAGGCATCGATTAATATCGACGCCTATCCGGAGCTCGAGAACCCGAGGGTATTGCACCCTCGTCAGGCATCAGGTCTTCTGCGGTTTCCTCTTCGCCGCCGGGAAAAGGACATTGTTGAGAATCAGCCTGTAGCCGGGCGAGTTCTTGTGTAAAGACAGGTCGGTCGGCGGGTCGCCTACAAGATGCTCGTATGCCGCCGGGTCATGCCCCCCGAGGAAAGTCCATGTCCCTTTCCCGAAGTCGCCGTGGATATATTTCACTTCCTGAGTCCCTTCCTTCTGTCCCATGATGACGACATCGGGCTTGATGAGGCTTCTCCGGAACGAAGTGGTTTGTCCCATGAAATTATGTATCACGTTCACCTGGTCCTGTGTGAGCATGGTGGGCACAGGATCATACTTTGCGGAGAACTGGAAGAGCGTGAAGTAGTCGGTGGCGGGATCGCGGAACTGGACCGAGTCGTTAGGCGGGTCGTTTATATTTGAGAAGCCGTAGACATAGGGGTTCTCTATGATTTTGAAATTCTGGAAGGCGAGGCAGTTCGCGTAATCGAGCTTCTCCTGCGCGTGGGGGTCGGGCGGATCTCCGTCGAAGACCGCATCACATATATCTACGTGCTGTGCAGCAAGCGCGATGTCGAGAGTCTCGGTGGCCGAACACATTGCGAAGAGGAAACCGCCCTGGCCGACGTAGTTCTTTATCGTCTGCGCCACGGCCTTCTTCTCGTCCGAGACTTTCTTAAATCCCATTCGATGCGCTTCCTTTTCATCCATCGCGACTTCCTGGATGTACCATGGCGCGTTCGCATAAGCGCCGTAGAATTTTCCGTATTGCCCGGTGAAATCCTCGTGGTGAAGATGGAGCCAGTCATACTTCGGGAGCTTCCCTTCCAGGACCTGGGTGTCCCACACTTGCGTATAGGGTATCTCCGCATAATTCAGAGCCAGCGTGACAGCGTCATCCCACGGGTGATAGTTCGGTGGAATATAGACCGCGATCTTGGGAGCCTTTTCGAGCCTCACGACATCCATATTATTATCGATGTTCTGAACTGTCGCGTAGATCCCGGCGGCCTGTGCCGCGGAGAGTTCGTCGAATGCGACTCCTCGTATCCTGCATTCAGTGGCAAGGACCTGGCTATAATCCATCATGAACGAGCCGCCCCTGTAATTGAGAAGCCAGTCGACTTCCGTGCCGTGCTCGAGAGCGTAGTATGCGATTCCATACGCTCTCAGGTCGTTCGTCTGTTTCAAATCCATGTATATGAACAGCTTGTTTTGAGCGAAGACATTCGTCGATACAAGCATCAAAACCAGAAACAACATCCGTTTCATAACGTGCTCCTCATCGTCGCATAGTCATTAAGAATTACTTCCGAGCATTCTTCTGAGTATATCCCTCACCTTGTCCTGGTAGATGGAATTCGGGAATCTCGCAAGGAAATTTTCATACTCCGTAACCGCCCTGCTGCTGTCGTGAAGCGTCACTTCATATATCTTCGCAATCCTGAACTGTGCCCTGTCGGCAAAAATACCTGCGCTGTCAGCAGCGAGAAGTGCATAGCTGTCGAGCGCTTCTTTAACATTCCCCATCGTGCAATAAGCAGTCGCGAGCTGGAACCTCGCGTTCGATGCAAGGGGCATTTGCGGATAGGATTTCAGTATTTCTTCGAGCTGCAGGGCCGCCTCAGGAATCCTGCCTTCGATTTCCATGGCGTCCGCAGCTGCGAACTCCTTGAGTGCCTGCGGGTTGCCTTTATTGTTCTGGATGAGATCCGAGAGCTGGATGGCCTCGTTAGCCGCATCTGTCATCGGGTCCGCAACGATCTCGTTCAGATAGTGGGAAGCGCTGTCGAAGTTGCCGAGACAGTAAAGCGCGCGGGCAGCTTCGAATCTCAATCTACTAAGGACGTTAACGTCGGAGGCTGCGGACGAACGGTCGCGGGTTTCGGCTCTAATCAGGTCCAGCGACGATGAGAGAGCGTCATTGAAACGCCCTTCCATCATGTAAAGGTCTATCCTGGCGAGAGCCGCGGCGTAGGAATACTCAGGGGCGAGGCTGCCGTATTCGGAGAAGAGCCGCTCGGCAGCCTTCGTATCGTGGAAGTAATTCATCCTGATATCAATCGAGTTCAGGACTGCCTGACTGAAGTATTGAGTCCTGGGATAATTGGCAATTATCCGGCCGTAGGCAGCGAGAGCCGCGTTCAGGTCCTGGAGGCTGTCGTCGGAGGCACATGGCCGGTCGTCGTCCGAGTAAAGCTCTTCGCCGAGCCTGCGAAGCGAGTTTGCGTAGCCCATTATCGCCTGGGAAACCACAGGCTCGACCTTCGAGAGCTTCGACACTTCGCTGTACGCATTCGCGGCAACCTGGTAAGCTTCATCGCCGTATGCTCTCTCGGCAAACACGAGAAGTTCGATGCCTTTGGAACCGGTATGATCGTCGAGCCATTTATAAGTGTCGTAGGCAGACCGATAGTCCTTCTGCTCCATGTAAAGAAAAGCGAGTAAGCGCCTGTAGTCGACGTTGGAGGAGTTCTTATCGACCTGCTCCTTCATTTCCTGCGTGAACTGGTCGACGGCCTGTTTGCTGGTACTGTACGATTCAATTTCATTCTGTATGTAAGTGACTGCCACTGCCTTATCGTTCGTGGAAAGGAGCCCCAGCATTTCTTTCAGGGAACCCCGGTAGTCCATCATGTAGAAATACAATCTGGCTATCTGTATAATGAAGCCGGATTTGTAGCTCGTCGTTTTCTCTCCCCGTGTATACACACCGATCGCTTTCTCGAAGAGACGGTCCTGTGTCATGATGCCGGCGACTGCCTGGTAACTTCCGGGATTCTTCGGGTCGATGTCGATGGCCCTATTCCAGGCGTCCATCGCCGAATCCTGCAGGCCTGATTTGAGATACGCGTCGCCGAGTTCGCAATAGAGCGAGATATTCTTCGGGTCGATAAGCAGCCGCTGACGGATGAGCGCGCCCGCGCTGTCATACTGCTTCAGATTCATATAGGCACGCCGAAGACCGTCGAAGTAGACGAAATTTCCCGGGCTGGAATCATACAACTGCCTGTAAAAGTCGAGAGCTTTACCGAACTCACCCGCCTGCTCGAGAGCTTGTGCGATGCGGAGCTTGTTCTGCTCGTCGGCAGTCTGCGAAAAAGCAATTGCGGCAAACGAGAGAAGAAGCAGCGAGGTTACGACGAGCCTTTTCATCACGTTCGAATTTAATTTCGGCAAGACAGACTAACAATGAAGGATATTTCATTTTCTGTGTCCCTCTGTGAAATGTTCATAGCCACGCGCTTAGCAATTACACAGAGAGCCACAGAGGAAGAAAAGAAAGAGCCACAGAGAAAAGAGTTACTCTCTGTGTGGTCTGAGATTGAATGTACTTGGCTTTGTGGTAAACGCTCTAAGCGTTTTCGGGGAAATGGCGGAGGTTTCTCGCCTACGCGGGGCGCGCAGACTTGAGCTTACTGATAGCGGAAGGGATATCGCCCGATTTAAACACCGATGTTCCCGCGACGAGCACGTCCGCTCCGGCCTTGACGAGCTTCCCCGCGTTATCGGTGGTTACACCCCCATCCACTTCTACATGGACGTCCCTCCCCTTCGGGATGAGAGCCTTTACTTCAGACAATCTCCTGTAAGAGCTTTCTATGAATTTCTGTCCCCCGAAGCCGGCATTGACAGACATGACCAGAATCATGTCGACATCGTTTATGATTTCCTTCACCATCTCAGTCGGCGTCGAAGGATTAATTGCCACCCCTGCCTTCAGCCCGAGTTCCTTGATGGTGTTCACGGTTCTGTTGAGGTGTACGACCGCCTCGTAATGAACCGTCAACGAGTCGGCGCCTGCTTTGGCGAAATCCTCAAGGAAAAAGTCCGGGTTCTCGATCATCAGGTGGACGTCGAGGAACTTATCCGTGACCCTGTTAACCGCGGAGACAAGTACCGGCCCGAAAGTGATGTTAGGGACGAAATGGCCGTCCATCACGTCGATGTGAATCCAGTCTGCTCCGCCGCGATCGGCAAGCTGGACATCATCCTTGAGCTTTGTGAAGTCGGCGGCAAGAACCGAGGGGGCTACGAGGTGCATCAGTTTTCCGGTCCCTGCGCCTGAGTGCTTATCGAGGACACATAGAGATTTATTGCAGTTCCTTTGGGTACAATGTCTTTCGCACGCGGATATTGTTCGAGCACCGTATTCGGCACAATTCTTTTGTTCGGCTGGAACGTAATGTTGCCGAGCACTAGACTCGAGCCGAGTATGAGTCTCTGGGCCTCGGAAAGAGGTCTGCCGACCAGGTTGGGCACAGATACCTCGCCCGCCTCCACAGGTCCGGAGGATACCACCATAGAGACTGCGGATCCCATTGTGAGAAGGCTCCCCGGCTGTACGGCCTGAGACATCACAACGTTCTGCGGATACTCGCTGGAGGAATCATTCGTGATAGCGCCAGCCTTGAACCCTACTCTCTGAAGCATGAACTGAGCTTCGAGCTGGGTGTGGCCCACGAGATTGGGGACTTCGGCCTTCTCGGCGCCGCCGCTCAAAGTCAGGTAGACTCTTCTTCCGTGCTTAACGATCGATCCCGCGTCCGGATTCTGGGAAAGGACCGTATTCGTCGGGAGCTTGCTCGGCTGCGTCCCGCCCGGTTCATACTGAAGACCCGTGGTATCGAGGACCGTCTTAGCGATCGTCAATCTCATGCCGACAACGTCGGGGACCTTCACAATTCCACCGTCACGAACGTACCATGGCATCACCACCCAATTCATCAACGAGAAAAAGGCGATTAGAATGACGCACCAGATATAGAACTTCTTCGCTAATCGCGACCAGAATATCCTGGACAGGAGGCTTCGTTTATTACTCATATCGTAGAATGAATCTATCCATTGCGCGATTGAATTTCAAGATTCAGTTAATCCCGGTTTCAGTTCGATCTACCGCCGTGTTCAAGCACAACTGTCCCCAGGGCAATCGAGAGAAGCTTGGCGTCGCCTTTGTCTGCACGAGACGGGATGAGAATGGGGACCTTTCCGCCCACGATGACGTGCGCCAGCCGGAGGTCTGCGAAGAACGTAGTGCTTTTGGCGAGGCTGTTTGCCGATTCTATGTTTGCAGCGACAAGTATGTCTGCCCGCCCTGCCACCGGCGACATAATCCCCTTCTCCTCGGCCGCCTCAATAGAGAGAGCGTTGTCGAGGGCGAGCGGGCCGTCGACTATACATCCCGTTATCTGGCCTCTCTCATTCATCTTGGAGAGTGCTGCCGCGTCGATCGTCGACTGGAGATCGGGGATCACGAATTCCGTCGCGGAGAGGACGGCGACGCGGGGCATCGTGTTGCCGAGCGCATGAGCTACCTGCACGGCGTTCCTGATAAGTTCGACCTTGCTCTTCAGATCAGGCGAGAGCGTCATACCGCCGTCGGTTATCATTAAGAGCTGATTGTCGTGCCGTTTCGGGTACTCGAGCACGAAAATGTCGGAGAGGAGTCGGCCCGTCTTCAGCCTGCTTCCGTCAGAGAGGACCGCCCGCATCATCGTTGCGGTATCGACTCCCCCCTTCATAAGGATTTGCGCTTCGCCGTTCGCTACCGCGGCTATCGATTTGGAAAGGGCGTCCAAGACGCTGTCGCATGGTATCGTCTCGATTCGTTCCATGG
The DNA here is from genome assembly GCA_021811615.1 of Bacteroidota bacterium. Lineage (GTDB taxonomy): Bacteria > Bacteroidota > Ignavibacteria > Kryptoniales > JAKASW01 > JAKASW01. The sequence continues at coordinate 4,937 of JAJZNW010000108.1, read as the reverse complement.
CTTCTTCGGGAACGGATGCCAGCGATTGCCCCATCGCCCCTTTTTCGCCGAACAGCAGGAACTTCGTCCGCATTATCATACTTGCTTCTATGATTGCCGAAAAAGTCTCGGCGTTGTTTGGATAGACTACCGCCACTGTCTTCGGCAACAGCGAGATGGCAGTCTCAACAAGCTCGTCGAAATTGTTAACGGCTGTCGGTTCCATTCAATACTCCATGATTCTTTCTTCACCGCGCAATACCCTGAGAGCGCCGAGTGCCAGCGCTCCCATTTCGTCTTCGCCCGGAAAGACTTCGACAGGCGATATGAATTCCACTCTTTCCCTGATCCAGCCGACAAGGATATTCGAACCGGCCAGTCCGCCGGTCAGGACTATTGCGTCTACCACCCCGTTAAGCACGGTGGCCATACCCCCTATCTCCTTCGAGATTTGATAAGCCATTCCCTCAAAGATTTTCCGGGCAACGTCATCACCGTGCAAGATACGATGCTCGACTTCATGGGCCGAATTAGTTCCGAGATAGGCGGTCAGACCTCCCTTGCCCATTACCAGCTTCCGCATTTTTCGTTCCGGATATTTCCCGGAATAGCAAAGAGTGATGAACTGTTGAAGAGGAAGTCCGCCGGTTCTCTCAGGCGAAAAGGGCCCGTCGCTGGAAGCATCATTGGCATCCACTATTCTCCCACCGACGACCGGCGCGACGGAGATGCCGCCCCCCAGATGGGCCACGACTAACCTTGTCTCCCCTGGAGGTTTTCCGAGTCTTCCGGCAGCAAGCCTTGCGACCGAGTGAATGTTGAGCGCGTGGGAAAGGCTCCGGCGCTCGATGAGCGGGTGTCCTGAAATCCGGGCAAGCGGCGCGAACTCATCGACGGAAACGGGATCGACGACGTAAGCCGGGCAGTTGTTCTCAGCTGAAATGGCTGCAGCTATAGCACATCCGAGGTTTGAGGCATGTTCGCCCTGGAGATTCGCGCGAGCGTCGGCTATCATGTGCTCGTTCACAAGGTATGTCCCGCCCGGAACGGGGCGTACCAGTCCTCCGATACCCACAACTGCTGAGAGCTTCAGGCAGCGCGAGTTCAGCCAGCTTCGGGCAACTCCGGTCCGGAAATCCAATTGCTCCCAGATATTCCCGAAGCTCTCCAGCACATCCGCAGAATGACGATACACGATCGAGGCCACTTCGGTGTCATCCGAGAAGAGAGCGAGCTTTGTGGATGTCGATCCCGAATTTACGACGAAAATCGTATACCGGTTTTCACTTCCCTGCATTAGCGACTACACCGCAAACCGAATTAATTAACGGGACCATGAGCGGCAGGATGTCTTCCTTGCCGGTCGTGGTACCTCAAAAGTTGGAATCTATATTCTAAAAAGACGTCGTTACGTTGATGCGGTGAAGGCCGCCGATCCTTGCGCCCCATGAAGAATAGGAGTAGTCGAATGCATATCCCAGAAATTTGACGCCGACTCCGAACGAGAGCCCCTCGATACCCGAATTGAGACCGATTTTCATCTGCTGGTGTTCGAGGTTATTATACCCGATGAGCACATGAAAATTCTTCGAGAGGAGGAATTCCCCGCCGACAACGAAAGAGCGCAGCTTCTCCGAGAGGCTTAGTGACGGATCGCCGAGTCTCTGAAGCGCGACGTTAAGTATCAGAGGAAGATGCTCAAGCTGCTTGGTCACTCCTATTCGCAGGTCGAACGGAAGCGGTTCTCTGACTCCGTCATAGGTACTGAGCTGCTGTCCCGCGTTTACCACCGAGACACCGACTCCGAGAAGTTCATCCGGGAAGTCGTAGTAGAGCCCTGCGTCGAGAGCGACGGCCGACGAGTTGTAGGATGCTATCGACGAATATATTCCCTTAAGATTAATACCATAGCTGAAGTTCTTGCCGAGGTAGTTCGCATAGTTTAGCGTCAGGACTCCGTCGCCCGCACCGAAGGTTCCGATCTGGTTGCCCGCCTCGTCGGTCTCTGCAAACGATCCGTAACTCAGATATCCTATGCCTACGCCGAAATAACCTTCCTTCGGTATTTGAAACGTCGTGAATACATAACCTCCGTTTATGTCGAGCACGTGTTTGAGAAAACCGAAGGTCACGGCACGGTTCCCCGATGCGACCGAGAGGGCAGGATTGTAGTAGAATGCACTCGGATCATCTATTCTGGCGAGCGCGCTGCCGGCGAGGGCCGCCTCCTTTGCGCTGACATCGAGATTGAGAAACTGATAAACACTCTGACCGATTGCAGAACCCGTGACGAGAAACACTACCGCGAAACATAAGGATTTCATTTTCGAAATGTACCGGCGGCAATCATATTTTTCAAGACCACCCATATATATTATATTTTCAGACAACTTTATGGATGCCGCTTCCGTCGATAGATCCCGAATACAAAGGATACTCGTGATAAAGCCTCGTGCGATCGGGGATGTCCTCCTTTCCACACCGGTCTTGCCGGAACTCAGGAGGGAATTCCCGGATGCACAGATAGATTTTCTCGTCGAGTCGTTCGCATCGCCGGTCCTTGAAGGCAACCCTTACGTAAACAGAGTCGTCACGTATGATACCAGGGTTGACTCATCAGCCTCAATAATATCGAGAGTCCGGAAGAATCATTACGACCTCGTCATCGACCTTTTCGCGAATCCGCGCACGGCAGTGATCACTCTCTTGAGCGGTGCACGTTACCGGGTCGGCTTCCCTTTCAAGTGGAGAAGAGTCGCATACAACATCATAGTCAGCCCAAGGAGCGGACAGGTCCACAACGTCGAATTCAACCTCGACGCCATTCGGAGGCTCGGGATCGAAGTGAATTCCGCCGCGCCGTCATTCTGCCTTAACGAAGAATCAGTGAGATTTGCTCGTTCTTTCCTCGCGGAGAACGATCTCGCTGCAGGTGAATTTCTCGCCATCAATATCGGCGGAGGATGGGAGACAAAGCGATGGCCGGTGGACAAGTTCACCGAGCTATCTTCGATGATAAGGCTGAAGCTCGATCGCCGGGTAGTAGTTTTGTACGGCCCTTCGGAAGAAGCCGGTGCGGCAAAGATCGCGAGATCGTCGAGTGCAATCCTTGCGCCTCCGACATCCCTGGAACAAATGGGAGCGATCCTGTCTCTCTCGAAGCTCCTGATCACCAACGATTCCGGGCCGATGCACATCGCCGCCGCACTCGGAGTGCCCACCCTGGCAATCTTCGGACCGACGAGTCCGCATCTCCAGGGGCCTTACGGCAACGTGTCCGAAATTGTGAGAAACGAAAAGCTGGACTGCCTCGAGTGCAATCTCACGAAGTGCCCTATTGGCAACCCGTGCATGAAAGAGCTTGACCCGGAAACAGTATTCAGTAGCCTGCAGAAACTCATCAGGAAAGTCGGCAGCACACGATCCTCATCTCCTCCGGAGGTGGAAAGTGAGGTGAAGATCAATCACAGTTTATCGCCGATCAACGAGGCTGGTGCGTCCGGCCCTGGATGATGACTCTCAGTTCCTCTCATGCTTCTATTGAACAACAGATGTCTCTCTTGAGCTAAACCAGCGGCAAATTTAAATTCATGAAAATGTTCGATATCGAAATACCCGACTGCAAACGATTTGGAGGATACAAGCCGTGCTTCCCTTACAAGACCTGCTATGAGGGGTGCGCGCGTCCGGACAGGCCGTTCGGGAAGAAGATTCTCATAATCAACCTCGACGCGATGGGCGACGTGCTCATGACGACTGCCCAGCTCGCCCCGATCAAGAGGAAGTTCCCCGAAAGCTACATCGCATGGATCACGCTCAAGTCGGCTACCCCCCTTCTCGCCGGCAACCCGTTCATAGACGAGGTGTTCGCCTGGGAAGCGGAGAGTTTCCTGATACTGGAACAGATGAAGTTCGACCTCGTGCTAAACGCTGACAAGTCGAAAAGATCGGCGTCGCTCGCGATGAAACTCGATGCGGAGGAGAAACTCGGATTCGGATTGAATGCCAACGGCCAGATTGTCCCGCTGAACGAGGAGGCGGTTTACAATTACAAACTCGGCGTAGACGACTATATGAAATTCCGGATGAACAAACGCACCGGCCAGGATATTCTCGCCGAGACTTTCAGGCTGCCGTTTGAACGCGACGAATATGTCCTGCAATTGAGCGCAGAAGAGAAAGCGGGAACGGTTGCTTACCGGAAATCGAAAGGGATAAGGGACAGTGATCCGGTGATCGGCTTCAATACGGGATGCTCGAACCTGTATCCGAACAAGAAGATGACGATCGAACAGCACCTTGAACTGATCGACAGGTTCTCCGCGCACGGAAACATAAAGATGCTCCTGCTCGGCGGCCGGGAAGACGCCGTGCGAAATCGGACAATCTACGAAACCGCAATCGAGCGCAACCCGGATTTAGTGACTAAGCTCTTCAATACTCCAACTGAAGGAGGGCTCAGGGAGGGGATGGTCTATGAAAATGCTGCGGACATCGTGATCACCGGCGACAGTTACGGCATGCACCTCGCCATCGCTCTAAGGAAATATGTGCTGGTGTGGTTCGGCGTGAGCTGCTGGAGCGAGATAGATCTTTATGACAGGGGAAGAAAATTCATACCTTTGACGGGCCATTCAAACGAAGAGGTGCTCTTCTGCTCGCCGTGCTGGAAGAAGAAATGTCCGTATGCCCTGGAGTGTATAGAGTTGATCGACATCGGCGGGATGTACGACACTGTAATGGAGCACATCAGCGGGAGATAACGGCTCCCTTCTATTTCGTCTTCCGGAACTTAAGATTCAGCGTTTAGTTATCCTTCGACGCCCGGCACTCGTAGAGTAGGACAATAGTGCAGTGATGTGCAGACTCTGTGAGCCCATTCAGTTTCTCTCCTTTCGGGTGAGTGTCCCGCTCAAGCAAGTCATCATCCTGTTATCCTATTGAACCCTCGTCAAACC
>JAJZNW010000088.1 GCA_021811615.1 Bacteroidota bacterium | reverse complement strand
ACGGATTTAAGTTCAAGGCTTATTTCAAGCAGGGAGATGTAGGCTACAAGTATATCATCTTACAGAACTTTTCGAGTATGCCTACGGGAGCTGCCTTCACGGATACACTGGGCTACTATAATCGCTCTAATCCGAATGCATCGACGGGTTGGGAGAATATCAGTATACCATTCACCGGCAGTGCGAGCATGAGCGATACGGTATATCTTACCCTCGGCATCAACTGCGCAGGTACCGGAAGTGTCGGAGCGGCAGGAGACACGACTGAATGGTTTGTCGATAGTCTCCAGCTCGTACCGGCACCAGTGCCGACAACGATGTGGACATTCCAGTCGTATACTCTCGGAGATACACTGCCTCATTTGGGACCTGTCGATCCCGTCGTGGCATTGGATCCGGTGAACCCGACGAGCGGGCACCAGGTCCTTGAGAATATGGACCACTTCTACGGAGCGGCTACGATTCTAACGGCCGTCCTGCCTGCAGGAAAGACAATGGCGGATTACGACGGATTTAAGTTCAAGGCTTATTTCAAGCAGGGAGATGTAGGCTACAAGTATATCATCTTACAGAACTTTTCGAGTATGCCTACGGGAGCTGCCTTCACGGATACACTGGGCTACTATAATCGCTCCAAGTCGACAGCATCGACAGCCTGGGAGAATATCAATATACCATTCACCGGCAGTTCGAGCATGAGCGGTACAGTGTATCTTACGTTGGGTATCAACTGCGATAGTGTCGGAAATGTCGGTGGAACAGGTGTTGCGACTGAATGGTTTGTCGATAGTCTCTCGCTGGTACCGAAACCGGCCGGTCCGGCGCCGGGACCCGTTCTTGCGACACCGGTCTCCGGAGCGACAGGAATCGCCCGGGAGGCAACACTGACCTGGAATAAGGCAACGAACGCAGTGGCTTACCATGTGCAGGTTGCTACCGACAATGCTTTCAGTTCGGTTGTCTTCGATTCGACAACGAGAAGCACCTCGGTGATGCTGGGCATTCCTCTCGCGGCATCTACGAAGTACTACTGGAGAGTCAATGCGTTAATGACGAGCGATAGCACAGCTTATTCAACCTCGTCCTTCACGACCGGAACCGGCCTTACCGCGGTCAGTGAATTGGGAGGACTTCCCAGAGTCTTTGCGCTGCTTCCAAACTACCCGAATCCGTTCAACCCATCGACGATGATTCAGTACGACCTGCCAAAGGCGTCGAACGTCACGATAAGAGTCTACGACGCCATCGGCAGAGAGGTCGCGACGCTCGTCGACGGAAGAGTAGCAGCGGGTTCCTATAGGGTCACATTCAACATGGACAGGTACGCAAGTGGCGTGTACTTCGTGAGAATGGTGGCCGGCAGCTATGTTCACGTAGATAAATTGATGCTTCTCAAGTAATGATCCTCTGATTTTCAATCGTCCCGGCTCTGCCTCAGGCAGGGCCGGGAGGGTCTTTTACTAAGAGATTAAGCGGGTCCAATTTGTCAGGATCAGACTCCCGAACATCCCAAAGATCTTCTCTTCGCTTGGTAGGAGATTAACGTTTGTTTGGAGTTGGTGCGAAGGGCTCTTTGAGGAGTCCGATGTCTCAACCTGACCCGGAAGGGAATCATGAGGAACTCAGGAATTTTATTGTTAGTTGTCTTGGCGGTCTTAACCAGCAATTTCTGCAACGTAGCACTCGCAGGAAGTAAAATGGAATTTACAAATCCGATACTCGCAGGTTTTCATCCTGACCCTAGCATATGCAGGGTAGGCGATAACTATTACCTCGTTAATTCGACATTTGCATACTTTCCCGGCATACCGGTCTTTCACAGCAGGGATCTGGTGAACTGGAAGCTGATCGGATACGTCATCGACAGGCCCGACCAGCTCAACTACGACAGTCTCGGAGTATCGCGCGGAATTTTCGCGCCTGCGATAAGGTATCATAATGGAACATTCTACGTTACCTGCACGTTCGTCGATGCCGGCGGCAACTTCGTCTGCACCGCAAAGGATCCCGCAGGCCCGTGGTCCAAACCGGTCTGGCTTCCCCAGGTAAGCGGAATCGATCCGTCACTCTTCTTCGACTCCGACGGCAAAGCCTATCTCGTCCACAACAGCGTCCCGCCCGAAGGTAAGCCGCTCTATCAGGGGCAGCGTACAATCAGGATGTGCAGCTTCGATACCGAACGACTTCGCGTCGGGAACGATGAGAAGATTCTCGTCAACGGCGGAACCGACATCAAGGAGAAACCCATCTGGATCGAAGGTCCACACATATTCAAAGTGGACGGCTATTATTACCTCATCTGCGCTCAGGGTGGAACTGCCGAGAATCATTCCGAGGTCGTCTTCAGGAGCAAGGACGTCTGGGGGCCGTACGAATCTTTCGATGGAAACCCGATACTTACTCAAAGAGATCTCAGTCCAGATCGTAATGACCCAATAACCTGCACCGGCCACGCCGACTTCGTCGAGACCCAGGAAGGGACGTGGTGGTCGGTCTTTCTCGGGTGTCAGCCTTATCCGCCTTATGAGAAAGATTATTACAACACCGGCAGGGAGACGTTTCTCGCGCCGGTGACATGGAAAGACGGCTGGCCGGAGATAATCCCCCACGGTCAGGAAGTTGCGCACCACTATCCCTATCCGCTCCCTCCCGCAGGGGCGAAGGGAGAACTCCGGTATAGCGGAGACATAGAGTATACCGACAATTTCGACTCGAGGTCGCTCAATCTCAATTGGGAGTTTCTCCGCGCGCCGCATGAGAAATGGTATGGTCTGACGGAAAAGCCGGGGTGGCTCGAAATGAAGCTTAGGCCCGAAACGGTTTCCGGAAAGATGAACCCGGGCTTCATCGGGCGGCGGCAGCAGGATGCATACAGTTCTGCGAGCACCGCGATGGAGTTTACCCCGCACGCCGAAAACGAGAAGGCCGGACTCATCGTCTTTCAGAACGAGACGCACTTCTACTATCTGTGCAAGTCGATGAATGACGGACATCCTGTCATCGAACTTTACAGTTCGACCGATACGGAACGTCCCGGCAACGGAATGGAGTTGGTCGCGTCGCGAGGGCTCGACGGAAATCCTGCCGGCGGCCCGATCGATCTTGAGATTGAATCGCATGGAAGCAGCTACTCTTTTCTATACTGCACTTCTCCGGGCGACTGGGAGGTGCTGGAAGACGGCCTCGATGCGAGTTTCCTCAGCACGAAAGTCGCAGGCGGTTTTGTCGGTTGCTTCTACGCTCTCTATGCCACTTCTCTCGGCAAGCCTTCGGGAAACTCGGTTTATTTTGATTGGTTTAAATATAAAGGAAACAATGAAGCACAATCCAAATGATATATCGGAACCTTGTACATATGGAGATCTCAGAGACAAAGTCGTACTTGTAACCGGCGGCGCGGGCGGAATAGGTCTCGCCATCTCGTCGGCGTTTGCCGCGAACGACTCGCAGGTGGTCATCGTCGGCAGGGACAAAACGAAGCTCGATTCAGTTGCGGGGAATTTGGGAGAAAACCTATCTGCCTATGCATTCGATCTCGGCGATCTCCGGAAATTGCCCGAGCTTGTGGAAACAATAGAAAAGGAGGTCGGCGAAATCGACATTCTCGTGAACAACGCCGGCATCAACTTGAAGAAAGATGCGCTCGAGGTTTCCGACAACGAGTTCGAATCAATTGTCAGGACAAACCAGACCGCTGTCTTCGCACTGTCGAGAGAAGTTGCAAAATCGATGGTCAGGCGCGGAACCGGCAGCATTATCATGATAAGCTCGATGGCTTCACAATATGGCATTCCGAAGGTCGTTGCCTATACGGCATCGAAATCTGCAATCGAAGGTATGACGAGGGAGCTCGCCGTCGAATGGTCGCCGCGAGGCGTGAGGGTCAATTGTATCGCACCCGGTTTCATAGCGACAGACATGTCCGCAAAAGCGCTTGATAACGATAAAGAAAGAAAACAGAAGGTCCTGTCTCGTACGCCGATGGGGAAACTCGGAGATCCCGCCGACGTGGCCAACGCAGCTCTGTTCCTCGGCTCCGGGCAATCTAAGTTCATTACGGGGGTGGTGTTGCCGGTTGACGGGGGAAACTCAATAGGATTCTGAAACGAAATACATCAGCACATTTTCAAGGAGAACCATCATGTCATTCAAGTCAGGGAAATTCTACCTGTTCATCTCATCGTTCATATTTCTGCTCTCTGCTTTCCTGCTGCCGTCTATGTCGTTCGCACAGTTGGCTGCAGGGAGGAGTAAATTCCTGGGAAACATCATGGACGCTTACAACATTCCGTCGGACTTCCCGCTTTTCTGGAACCAGGTCACCCCGGAGAACGCCGGCAAATGGGGAAGCGTACAGGGTACTGACACTAGCTCTTTCAACTGGTCACAACTCGATGCGATCTACAACTACGCAATCTCACACAACTTCCCGTTCAAGTATCACAACCTTATCTGGGGAGCGCAGCAACCAAACTTCATGATGAAGGGAGTTCTCGACTCCGCCCAGCAATACCGTGCGATACAGGCCTGGATAGATTCGTGCGGACATAGGTACCCGAAGTCCGCACTGTGCGATGTTGTGAACGAGCCCATCCACACCCCGCCCGACGGCGGAGGTAGTCCCGCAAGGGCCGACTATATCCAGGCCCTCGGCGGTGCGGGCAAAACCGGATGGGATTGGGTCATCAAAGCCTTCGAGCTCGCAAAAGCCGCTTTCCCGCCGACCACCAAGCTACTTCTGAACGAATACGGCGTGATCAACAGCAGCTCTACCACCGCGGAGTATATCAAGATAATCGATCTGCTCAAGGAGAGAGGACTCATCGACGGCATCGGGGTGCAGGCGCACACTTTTTCCGTCGTCGGAACGCCCGTCAGCGTGATGGAGGCGAATCTCGACAGCCTCGCCACGACGGGACTTCCGATCTATATTTCCGAACTGGACATAAATGAACAAAGCGACGCCGCCCAGCTGCAGGAGTACCAGACCATTTTCCCGGTCCTTTACCAGTTCCCCGACGTCAAGGGAGTAACGCTCTGGGGGTACCAGCAAAACTATACATGGATTCCGTACACTTATCTGATAACCGATCGGAATGCCGAGCGTCCGGCGATGCAGTGGCTCGTCCAGTATTTCCAGAACTACCTGGTGACCACGCTCGATTCTCCCGTCGATTCGACAGGCGTGTCCCGGAATCCGCTCCTCACCTGGGCGCCTTCAATTGCCGCGACCGTCTACCGTGTTCAGGTCGGAACCGACAGCACTTTCTCCGACATCGTTACCGATACGACAGTTTCCGACACATCACTGAGGCTCAGCCCGCTGACAGCCGACTCGAAATATTACTGGCACGTTCTCGCGATGAACACGACGGACACCGGAACCTATTCGGATACCGGCAGCTTCACCACCGGCAGCACGATCACTGCGATCGAAGACGGACGCGTCATCCCGAGCGGGTTCTCGCTGTCGCAGAACTATCCGAACCCGTTCAACCCGACGACACAGATCGGGTACTCCATTGCCAGGAGGAGCTTCGTGTCTCTAGATGTGTATAACGTCCTGGGCGAAAAAGTGGCCACCCTCTTTTCAGGAGAGGAGCAACCGGGCAATTATACGGCCACGTTCAACGGCAACGACCTCCCGAGCGGTGTCTACTTCTATCGTCTGACCGCCGGATCGTTCTCGGCCGTTAAGAAATTCATGCTCATTAAGTAATCTCAAATGATAACAGATAGTACCACGAAAGGAAGAATATGATAGTTTCTATGAAAATCAGGGGATTCATTCTGCTGGCTTTCTTTGTAGCCACATCCTTTTCAACGTCGGCCTTCGCCCAGCAGTATTCTGTCGAGGGCACGTTAACGGCATCGGGAACGGCCGTGCGTTATGCGTCGGTTACCTTCCTCGACAATACCAACAGCTCCATAAGTTACACCGCAGTCACCGATTCCAACGGTGTCTTCAACATCGGATCGATAACCGGGATAAAGTCGAACGGCCAGACTCCTGTAAGCTTCAAGCTCGAGCAGAATTATCCCAACCCGTTTGCCTCGAAGACGGCGATCTCGTACGATCTTGCTAAAAACTCTGACGTGAAGGTCACGATTTACAACGTCCTCGGTCAGGTGGTGAGAAGGTACGCGATTGGATACCAGGGTTCCGGAGTACACGGAGTGATATGGAACGGCCGCGACAATATCGGTAGCCGGGTAGCGCCCGGGGTCTACTTCTACAGACTGCAGGCGGATGGACAATCGGTGACGAGGAAAATGCTGTTCGGGTTCGGCGCGGCTAACGCGCCCGTCTCTTTGAGCGGCCTGATCCCTTCATCTGCATCGCAGGCGGGAAGCGCAAACCTGGTCGACGCTCAGGGAGAGTCGTTTACGGTAGAGATCGCGAATACCGACAGCACTTATCCGCTCATTGTGCCGCAGCAATTCATGTACGTCATGGTCAAGAGCGACACAAGCTTCGGTTTCAGTTTGGTCGGGCTTAACCCGGCAACCGTATATCCCGACAGCCTCCTTCAAGTAATCGAAGGTTTCGGCGGCGCGAATGCCCAGATCTTCTACCCGGCCATGACCTCAACCCAAATCCAAACGGCTTTCGACAGCGTTGCAGGCGATATCGGGCTGACGATAATGCGTGTCTCGATTCCGCCCGACTCCACGCAGTTCGTTCAGGACGTCCAGGATGCAAAGATCGCCGAATCGCTCGGCGCGAAAGTCATTGCCACCCCGTGGACCCCTCCGGCCTGGATGAAGTCTAACAACAGCACCAGCGGAGGCTCGATCGATACGAACGACTTCGCCGCCTACGCGCAGCATCTGAAAGCTTTCGCCGATACGATGGCGAGTCACGGCGCGCCTGTATACGCCGTCTCTGTCCAGAACGAACCCGATGCCAGCGTTGGCTATCAATCGTGCTACTGGAGCCCGACGAATTATCTCGACTTCATGAAGTACTATGCCCCCGCGGTGGGGGTGCCCGTCTTCATGCCGGAGTCCGAGAGTTACAATCATACATTTTCAGATCCGACTTTGAACGATTCGGTTGCCTGTGCGCATACCGCTTTCGTAGGCGGGCATATTTACGGAGACGTCGACAGCAAAGGCGACGTATCGTCTTCAGTGCAGTACCCGCTTGCCCTCCAGAAGGGAAAACAATTGTGGATGACCGAATTCCTGATCGATACCCCCAATCCACCCCCCATATCAAGCGTCGATACGGGTTGGGTCGGCGGCATGGCGACTGCAAAGACCATCAGCGATTGTATGAACTACAACATGAGCGCGTACATAACCTGGCAGTTGCCCAGATACTATTCGATGATAGGAGACGGAAATTATGGGACGGTGGCCGGACAGGTGACGAAGAAAGGTTATGTCATGTCCCAATTCGCCAGGTTTATTCGCCCCGGTTACCACCGCGTGTTCGCGCCGTACAACCCCCAGCAGAATGTCTACGTGACCGCCTACGAAGGAAACGGCAAAACCGTAATGGTCATTCTCAACATGGGTACAATCTCTACCGTTCAACCGATAACGTTGACCAATTCCAAAGTCACGTCGTTTACTCCTTATATCACGTCGGCCTCTCTGAATTGTCAACAGCAGGGCAGCGTGACGGTATCGAACGGCAAATTTACTGCTAACCTTGCTCCGTCGAGCGTTACAACGTTCGTATCCAATTGAGGGATGCGATTTAATTGAAAAGAGCCGCCCGGTATTCGGCCGGGCGGCCTCTTCACAGAATTAGACTGTCGTTTAAAAATGGGGATGAGATCATGAAGAACATCTGGGTATTTGTCTTGCCGATTATACTTACAATTGCCGCACTTCCGGCCCGCTCTTACGGACAAATGTATTCCGTCACGGGCACGATCACCGCATCCGGAACTCCTGTCCGGAATGCATCCGTCACATTCATGGATAACACAAACAGCTCGATAAGCTATACCGCAGTCACCGATTCCAACGGTGTGTTCAACATCGGATCTATAACCGGGATAAAGTCGACCGGCGAGACTCCTGTGAGCTTCAAGCTCGAGCAGAACTATCCGAACCCGTTCGCGTCGAAGACGGCGATCTCATACGATCTCGCGAAGAACTCCGCGACGAAGGTGACCATATACAACGTACTTGGACAGGTGGTGAGAAGCTACTCCATGGGAATTCAGAGTCCCGGTGTTCACGGAGTGATATGGAACGGTAGAGACAATTTCGGGAGTCGCGTAGCGCCTGGAGTCTATTTCTACCGGCTTGAGGCTAACGGCCGTTCCTTCACGAGGAAAATGCTTTTCGGCTTCGGCGCGCGGAATGCACCCGTCTCCTTGAGCGGAATCATCCCATCCGCCGCATCCCCGACAAGCTTCGTGAAGGATGTCTCCGCTTTTGGGGAGGATTTTACCGTGATGATAACAAACGCCGACAGCACTTACCCTTTAATAGTCCCCGCGGACTTCAGCTCGATCAGGGTGAACAGCGATACTGCTTTGGGTTTCACTACGGTAGCATTGAAGCAGGCGACAATATACTCTGACAGCACGCAGCAGCTCATAGAGGGGTTCGGATCTGCAAACACCGTGAATTGGGACGTGGGAAACCTGACGCCCGCCGAAGTCGCGACAGTGTATGACACCGCCGCCGGCGACCTCGGATTCTCGATAATGCGGCTGCGTATCGCACCCGATTCCATGGACTTCAGCGCGAGTATTCCATCCGCGAAGCAGGCCCAATCCTACGGCACAAAAATTATCGCCAGCCCGTGGACGCCTCCGTACTGGATGAAGACCAACGACAGCATAGCCGGAGGCTACCTGGATACCAACGAGTATGCCGCCTATGCGGCGCACTTGAAGGCGTTCGCCGATACTATGGCTGCCGGCGGTGTAAATATCTACGCGATCTCCGTACAGAACGAACCGGATGCCGTTGTCACTTACGAATCGTGCTTCTGGACGCCGTCGGATATTCTCAGGTTCATGAAATACTATGCGCCCGAGGTCGGCGTTCCCGTCTTCATGGCGGAATCCGAGAACTACAATACGGCCTACACCGACCCGACTCTCGAGGATTCCGTCGCATGCGCCCATACCGCGTTCGTTGGTGGTCATCTTTACGGCCCAAACCTCACAACCAACTTAAGCCCGTTCGTCTATTCACTTGCGCTGAGCAAAGGAAAACAGGTGTGGATGACGGAGATACTGAATGAAAACACATCTTGGTCGGGCGATTTGGGAACCGGAAAGCAAATCAACGACTGCATGTACGACGATATGAGCGCATATGTGTACTGGTGGACCCTGGTTTCCTACGGCCCGCTGGACCAAAGTGGCCAGATTACCAAGAGAGGTTATGTCATCTCTCAGTATGCCAGGTTCGTTCGGCCGGGTTATTACAGGGTGTACGCGACGGAGAATCCTCAGCCGAACGTTTACCTTACGGCTTATACGGGGAACGGAAAGACTGTCATCGTGGTGGTGAACATGAATTCGTATCCTACACTTCAACCCTTTAGCCTGAAGAATTCCGGCGTCGCTTCATTCACACCCTACGTTACCAGCGGTACTCAAAACCGGCTCGAGGGGAATATTGTGCCGGTTTCAAACGGCGCCTTCACAGCGGAACTTGGAGCATCGAGCATTACTACGTATGTCTCGAACTGAGGAGATGATTGAAATCCGCCGCCGATCCCGCCGGATGGGGCCGGCAACCCCATTAGATCGGGTTGTGAACCCCATCAGTCGGGTCGCGGAGGAGGGCGTTTTCGTTAAGCACCCCGTCTCTCTCATCCGGATCCTGTCGAATGGGGTCGCGTACCCCATCTGATCCGGTCATGGAGCCCATCGATGGGGTCGGCGGGCCGAACGGTTGAGTCAGCGACCCCATCATCGGGTTTGGCACCCCATCTGATCGGGTCGGCAACCCCATCGGGTGGGGTTGGGAAGGCGAACGATGGCGTCCGGAACGGGAACGATGGGCTTGCTGAGGGGAACGACGGGGTCTGTAACCCCATCTGCCGGCTTGCGAATGAGAACGATTGGGACGGGAGCGAAACCGACGGGGTAACGGAAGAAGACGATGGGGTCCGTGAGGAGAACAGCCGGGCCGTTGAGGTAAACAGACGGCATACCGATGAAAGCCGCCGATATTGGATCGGCCCGGGCCGCTTCCAGGATAACAGTGATCACGTCACGAATCAGGCTTGCGCAATCTGGTGAATTAATGGCACAATGTGGCTTTCATTTGAAACGCATCGTTCTTAATAGTTAGCCGTTGGATGGCAACAACGTAATAAAGGCTTCAATTCTGTTCTTCTCAAGAAAGGATGTCCCATGAAGAATTTATTGGTTCTGTTGGTCATGATATTCGCCATGGCGCCCGTGCTCAGTGCACAAACCAACGAGAGCACCGCCGTTCTCGATGCCGCGAAAATCAGGTACAAGATCGACAGAAACATTTACGGCCAGTTCAGCGAAGACCTCGGCCACGGCATTTACGGCGGCATTTGGGTCGGGACGAAATCGAAAATCCCCAACATCGACGGGATGAGGAAAGATGTCGTCGACGCACTTCGCAAACTCGATGTCGGTGTCCTTCGATGGCCCGGCGGATGTTTTGCCGACGAATATCACTGGAAGGACGGGATAGGCCCGAGTGCGCTTCGTCCAAAAACTACCAACACAAGCTGGGGCGGCGTCACCGATGATAATGCGTTCGGCACTGCCGAGTTTCTCCAGTTCTGCAAACTTATCGGATGCCAGCCGTACTTTACCGGCAACCTCGGAAGCGGCAGCGTCCGCGAACTGGCGCAGTGGGTCGAGTACTGCAACTCCGACGGCATAAATTCGATGTCGGAACTCAGGGCGAAGTACGGACATCCGAAACCGTGGGATGTGAAATACTGGGGACTCGGCAACGAAAGCTGGGGATGCGGAGGAAACATGACCGCTGAATATTATTCCGACCTCGTTCGCCGGTACTCTACTTTCATGAAAGACTACGGCAAGAACAGGCTGTTCAAGATCGCCGTCGGTCCGGGCGGAAACGATTACAGCTGGACTAACACGGTCATGAAAGACGCGAGACAGAGTTTCGACGGGTTGTCTCTCCATTATTATTCCTTTGCCAATGAAAAACCTGCGACCGACTTCACCCAGAAGGGCTGGTTCGATATCCTTAAAAGCACGCTCTACATGAACACTCTCATCGACAAAAACGATTCCATTATGAACATCTACGACCCGGGTAAGAGGATCGCCCTCGTGGTCGACGAATATGGAACATGGTACGCCGTCCAGCCCGGGACCAACCCCGCCTTTCTTTACCAGCAGAACACGATGAGGGACGCGGTAGCCGCTGCCTGCAACCTGAACATCTTCAACAACCATTGCGACCGGGTCAGGATGGCTTGCATCGCGCAGATGGTGAACGTGCTGCAGTCGATGATCCTCACCGATGGCCCTAAGATGGTACTGACGCCGACCTACTGGGTGTTCGATATGTACAAGGTAAACGAGAACGCCATGATGATCCCGATCGAATTGAACTCCGCCCAGTATGTCTTCGACGGGGATTCGATACCGGCGGTGAACGCTTCGGCTTCGCTCGACAGTACGGGGACCGTTCACGTTTCGCTCTGCAACGTCGATCCGAATTCGCCGGAGGTGGTCTCATTCCGGTTCGACAGTTTCAAGGGAGATAAGATTTCCGGAAAAGTGTTGACGGCGGACAAAATGAACGCCCATAATACATTCGACAACCCGAACGAGGTCGTCCCGAAAGATTTTACGGGCTACAAGCTGGAGAACGACAGCGTCATGACTGTCACGATGCCGCCGATGTCGGTGGTTGTCCTCGCCCTCAAAGGTACCGTCGAGCCTCCGCCCCCGCTGAAGGTCGAGAATCCGGTGGAGGGACTCAACTACCAGTACTACCAGGGAACATGGCAGCAGCTGCCGAACTTCGCTCGCCTCTCGCCTGAAAGGAAGGGGACAATCGAAGACTTCACAATTCCGAAGGAGAATTCAGGTCAGGACTTCGGAGTTCAGTACGAAGGCTACATAAAGCTTCCGAAGACGGGACTCTACACTTTCTCGATCGGGTCCGACGACGGATCGAGCCTTTACATAGACGGGCAGCTGGTCGTCTCGAACGACGGTCAGCATGCAGTGGTGTTTCAGACAGGCACCGATTACCTCGGAGCTGGATTCCACAAGATCAAAGTCGAATACTTCCAGGCAGGCGGAGGTATGGATCTGAAGGCGGAGATCGAAGGTCCCGGATTGAAGAGAGAAAAGATTCCTTCGAGTATGCTGTTCCGTGAAGGAAAATGAATCTATCGCGGTCCGCAGAACGATGAAGCTTTTATCGAGAGCGGTCGTGGTCTTCACGGCCGTTCTCATCTCAGCGGTTTCACTGCACGCCCAGGATTTCGCCAGGTGGGCGGAGACTCCTCCGATGGGGTGGAACAGCTGGGACTGCTTCGGCTCCACGGTAACTGAACGGGAAGTCAGAGAGAACGCGGCATACATGGCCGCCCATCTTGAAAAATACGGGTGGAAATACATAGTCGTTGATATCCGCTGGTACGTGGAAAACCCGGGCACCGACGGCTACAACCAAAAAGACCCCGCCATTTGCATGGATAAATACGGCAGGCTCATTCCTGCCGTCAATCGGTTCCCCTCCTCAGCGGACGGCAAAGGTTTCAAACCCCTGGCCGATTATATCCACAGTCTCGGACTGAAATTCGGCATCCACATAATGCGAGGCATCCCGAAACTCGCGGTCGAGAGAAACACCCCGATTCTCGGTACCACGGAAACTGCGAGAGACATTTACAGCAAAAAAGGCCTGTGCACCTGGCTGAACGATATGTACACCGTGGATGCGGCCAAACCCGGCGCGCAGGCATATTACAACTCGCTCTTCAAATTGTACGCGTCGTGGGGCGTCGATTTCGTGAAGGTGGACGACATCTCAAATCCTTACCACCGCCGCGAGATCGGCATGATCCGGAAGGCTATCGACGCCTGCGGCCGCCATATCGTTCTGAGCCTGTCCCCGGGCCCGACCCCGCTGGCGGATGCAGAACATGTCAGCACTCACGCCAATATGTGGCGCATCATGGACGACTTCTGGGACAACTGGCCGCAGCTTTACGACCACTTCTCCCTCTTTGAAAAGTGGATACCGTATATGAGCCCGGGCCACTGGCCCGACGGAGATATTCTACCGCTCGGGAGGATAGCGATACGCGGCCAGTACGGCGACGGGCGGATGACCAGGCTGACCAGGAACGAGCAGGTTACGCTTATGTCGCTCTTTCTTATTTGCCGGTCGCCGCTCATGTTCGGCGGGAATCTTCCCGACAACGACAAATTCACTCTCGGCCTGATAACGAACCGCGAGGCTCTCGCGGTCCTGCATAAAAGCAGAAACAACAGGCTCCTCTTCGACAACGGGAAGGAAATCGCATGGGCGGCCGACGAAGTGCACAGCGATAACAAATACGTGGCGCTCTTCTATGCCTCCGCCGGGGAGCCGATAGTCGAGAGCAAGGCACTATGGAACAGCAAACTCATTTCATGGAGACCCGGACACCGGAGCACGAAAGTCGAAGTGAATATCGCCGGGGCAAAGAAGCTCTACCTTGTCGTCACGGAAGGCGGAAAGGGAAACGACTGGGACCATGCCGACTGGATCGAACCGAAGCTCACAGGGAAAAATGGAACGCTTGACCTGACGCATCTCAAATGGGTAAGCGCTACGGCAGGCTGGGGGAGTGCGACGGTGGACAGGAGCGTGATGGGGAACAGGCTTACGGTCGACGGCAAAGCGTACTCCGACGGCATCGGCACACATGCGAATTCGATAATCGAATACGACATTCCGCCGGGATACGATACCTTTTCCGCAATCGCCGGGATCGACCAGGAAGCCGTCACGCACACAGAAGGTGCGGCGGTGAGGTTTCATGTCTTCACAAAGTATCCCGGTGCATCGGTTCCGCCCGACTCCGTCAAGATTTCTTTCAAGTTGGATCAGCTCGGCCTCAAAGGACCATGCGAGGTCCGCGACCTGTGGGCGAAGAAGAATATCGGGATTTTCACGAACGGAGTATCGGTGTACGTCGGGAAGCACGGGGCGCGGCTGTTGAAGGTAAGTGAAAAGAAAGATGTCGGCTCCGGGGTCCGGAGTGAAACCTCTGGCGGTTCCGGTTATTCAAAAAGCAGCCGCGCGCAAACCGGAGGCGGCTTCAGGCATCGAGCGACGCAGGGTGCTGATGACGAGCGTGCATCTCGACCGGTGCCGGGGCAATCTTAGCGATTACCCGCCCGAACCGGTCATCGCGAGACGAACGTTCCGCGAAAGCGGAAGGGGCGACGTGGCGATCTCCTTCCATATTCAAACAGCTGAAACAAAAGGACGATAATAATGGGTCGTGTTCTGGTTTTGTACTACAGCAAAGACGGAAGCACAAAAAGAATGGCGGAATATGTCGCGGAAGGCGCGTCGGAGATTCCCAAAACCGAAGTCCGCGTAAGATCCGTGGAGGAAGCCGACCGCAGCGACATATTTTGGTGCGACGGAATAGCGGTCGGATCGCCCACGCATCTCGGGACCGTTTCAGCGAAGATGAAACAATTCTGGGAAGATCTTCTGCCGGACTGGCAGAAGGTCGACGGGAAGTTCGGATGCGCTTTCAGCTCCGAAGGCGGATGGGGAGGCGGAGCTGAACTCGCCTGCCAATCGATATTGACAATCCTCATGAACTTCGGTTTTCTCGTGTTTGGTGTAACGGACTATTCGGCCCGTCAGTTCACGACGCACTACGGAGCTACTCAGGCCGGCGAACCGCGGGAGAGGAGGGAGATCGATTCGTGCCGGCGGCTTGGAAGACGTCTTTCAGAATGGGTGGCGGTATACTGCGACGGCCGTGCGGACATGCATCCGCTCAAGGCGTCGTACATCAGAAACTTCTGATTCAGGTTCGGAAAGAACGCCATCCAAGCCCTTGACTTTCTGAGGGGGGTGGACATATAATCCAGACATCACTGGCAGCGCCGAAGCATATTCGAATGTGAAGACAAAGCCTCAGAGCGATGACGCAAACGGAGCGTTGGTTTCGAGGGAAGAAAGAGGAGAGCGAAGAAATGGGAACGTTGTCGGGAATTTCGAATGAGAACTCATGAATTTGTAGGATGCAGGTTCATGTTGTGATCACTAAAGTCCGGAATCGAGGCGGACGGACATAGAAAGACTGATTAGGAACCATAAGAGGTGGAAGTTACCGGAAGGCGACTCGGACAGAAGGTAAGCTCGATTTCTGTACGATCATTCTATTCAGGTCGGCTCCCCAACAGAAAGGATGGAGTGGAAATGAAAGCGGCGGAATTATTTCTAGCGCTGATGTTCTTCTTGACGGTTGCATCGGGTGCGGCAAACGCCCAATGGGCGGAAACAACTCTCCCCGGAATTCAGGGCCAAGCCGTCCGTTCAATCTGCACCGTGGATTCCGGGCTAATTGTCGGAACTGAGACTGGCGTTTTCAGATCGACCGACTTCGGCAAACTCTGGATGAAGATCAATCCTGACCTGCCGCCCAGGGAGTATGATCCGTATACCTGGTCTATAGTCAGGGCAGGCAATAATCTAGTTGTCGCATTTGCAGAGCCGAACGTCTACGTCTCTTCCGATAACGGTCAAACATGGACGGAAGCGGGGATTCAGGCAGGGACCAGAGCAACACCAATTGCCATCGCGGCACAGGGAAACTGGGTAGTTGGAGGAAACCCAACGTTCGGAAATACCTATCAGTCGACCGACGGCGGCGAAAGCTGGTCAAAGGTCGGCGGCCTCATCTCAGTTCAGGCGGTTGCCCTTTCAGGTTCGCTAGGGGTAGTGGAGACAGATTCTGCACTCTATGTGACTACCGATAGAGGATCAAGCTGGAACAAGACCGGTTCGATTTCTTTTCCCGAGTACATGCCCGGCGCGATCGCGATTTCCGGGTCGGTCGTATTGGCGACGTGGCCTGACGGGACCGGTCCCGGGAGCGTAATTACATCGTTCAATGGCGGCCAATCGTGGTCTGCTCCGTTCTCTCTGGATTGTTCTTTTGTAACCTCGCTTGTCTTCGCCCCGAAGGGGAGCGCCGGTGGTTTCGTGTTCGCTGGGACAGACTCCGGAGTATTCCGTTCGTCGAATGACGGACAAAACTGGTCTGCGGCCAACAACGGACTCGGTTCGAAGATGGTTTACTCGATTGCGTTTGGGCCCGGGGAAAACGGAGGCGACACTACTCTCTTTGCCGGGACCGGCGGAGGGCTTTACGAATCGACCGATTATGGCACCACCTGGACGCTGATGGGAAGTCCGACCGAGTGGCAGTTTGCATCTTCCGGCTCGGTATTGTATGCGGTTTCTTCAAATGCCTCCCTCAATTCAGCCGAAGAACAAACTTACGATTACCGAACGGCGGTCTACAGCTCCACCGACGATGGGGCAGACTGGATGAAAGATTTTTCCGGCCATCTCCAGAACAACTCCGAGGTGACATCATTAGTTGCCAGGACAGGAACGGGAGGTGCAGTCATTCTCTACGCATCCGGCAACGGCATCCTCTTTTCGTCAACAGATTACGGAATTACCTGGCACACCGTATACGCCGATTCCGTAACGGGATCTCTTGCCATAGGGGCTGATTCCGAAAACCTTCTCATCAGCACCAGCAACAGCTCGCAAGGCGGGATCCTTCTAAGGTCGGCCGATGATGGAGAAACGTGGAACAAGGCGGATTCCGGCCTGACTTTGGAAACGGCATCTCCGGGTATTGGGCAACATCCTTACTTCTATGATTTTGCTTTCGATGGCAGTAAGATCTATGCGGGCAGCGGCTGGGTGTATCCAACCCTTGTTTCGTCGAGAGTCCAGCTAATGCTTACGAATCTGCTCGCGGTCTCGGACAACAACGGGCTCAGTTGGACGCAATTAAAAACCCCGCTGGGCCCCAGCAGACCGACCACAGAACAGTTTTACGACACCGCTTCGGTCATCTCTTCCATCTATGCCTCCGGCAGCCACCTGCTGGTTGGCATGCGGGCAATGAACTTCTATCTCCCCACTTACTCCGATACCGTGGCCTATGGCGGAGGGTTTTATCAGCTCACTCAGGGAGACACGAGTTGGAATGTTGCTGATTCCGCGTTCATGGGTGATGCAGTGTTTGACTTCGCCGCAAACGGCAAGAACATCTTCGCTGCCACCGACAGCGGCGTCTTCAGGACGACAGATTACGGCACGACCTGGGACGATGTTAGTTCAGGGATGGGGCACTTGAACGTATCCTCTTTGATCGTGAACGACTCGAACCTCTTTGCATCAACAACCGACGGTCTCTGGGTAAGGCCGCTTTCCGAAATCACCGCGATTCAGGATCTCGGTTCAGGGAGTGTTGTCCCCAATCGGTTTACACTTAGTCAGAACTATCCCAACCCGTTCAACCCGACAACTAATATCGGATTTCGCATTGCGGATGTCGGATTTGTCACGTTGAAGGTGTATGACGTGTTAGGAAGGAGAGTAGCAACGCTGGTGAACAGGGTAGAACAGCCGGGCAATTATGAAGTTCAATTCAACGGCTCACGCCTGGCGAGCGGTGTTTACTTCTATCGCCTAATTGCAGGCACCCATGTCATCACGAAGAAGATGTTGATGCTGAAATGACGATGCCGAAGTGCGGCTCATCTCGGAGGTGAACTGCACTTTTCCTTGCGAGTTAGGGGGCGTTTGTTATATGTTTCAACAACCGCATCATGAAAAAAATTGTACTGCTTCTCGAAACATCGCGGGAATTCGGCCGGCAGCTCATCATCGGCATTGCCCGCTATTCCAGGGTGAACGGCCCATGGTCGTTCTACAAAGAGCCCACCGACCTTAAATCATCCATCCCTCACCTGACCAGCTGGAAGCCGGATGGAATCATCATGCGCGATTCCCTGATAACCAAAGAGCTCCTGAAGCTGAAAATACCTACCATCCTCGCCATCCATGATTCTAAATATCCGGAAGACCTCCCCGTCATCAAAACGGATTCTCTCTCCATCGGGAAGATGGCGAGCGAACACCTTCTCGACAAAGGACTAAAGAATCTCGCCTTCTGCGGTTTCGACGGCTACGACTGGTCGAGAGAACGCGGCGAATTCTTCGGCAGGTATAACGCCGACGCCGGCTGCAAGACTCACTTCTATGCCCCGCCGAACAAGATCAGGAAAGACGATTGGGAAAACGAACAGCATCACGTCAGCGATTGGGTAAAATCGCTTCCCAAACCCGTCGGCATATTCGCCTGCAACGACGACCGCGGTCAGCATATCCTGGAAGTGTGCAAGATGAATAAGCTCAAAGTACCTGAGGATGTGACTGTCCTCGGAGTGGATAACGACCTCATGATCTGCGACATCGGCGACCCGCCGCTCTCCAGTATTGCACTGAATGTAGAGGCGGCAGGGTTCGAAGCGGCTAAACTCCTCGACCGGCTGATTAACCGAAAGAAGGTCCCCGAGAAACAGATAATGGTCACCGCCAGCCACGTAGTCCAGCGTCAGTCGTCGGATATTCTCGCCGTGAACGACCCGGAGGTCGCGTCCGCCATTAACTTCATACGCAATAACGCGAGAAAGAAAATCCTTGCCGGCGACGTAGTCAGGGTGACCGGCGTCGGGAGGAGAACTCTCGAAAAGAGATTCAGGAAGACTATTCACCGGTCGATCCACAAGGAAATCCTCCAGGTGCGCATCGAATTGATTTCCAGGATGCTGACAGAGACAGATCTTCCTGTTTCCGAGATCACTTCGCTTTTCGATTTTACGGATATCGAACACATCTCCCGCTATTTTAAGAAAGAGAGAGGGATGACACTTCAGGAATTTCGTAGGCTCCACCAGCCTCACTGAAGTATCTCCCGCTTGCGCATTCTGGTGATTCATTTATACAAAGTGGCTTTCATTTTTTCCCCCCGAGCCTAATTTGTTATTCCAGATACGATTGAATCTCCTGGCCGCTTCCTCGACGGGGCATGAGTCGCGGCCGGGAGTAATCGGCGGAATTTTGTCCTTGTCATTCAGTCCAGGTATTGTGAGGTCGAAATGAAAACTCTGATCACGGAAATCGCTATTAGTCTCCTCATCGCGGTCGCAGCATTCGGGCAGTCGCTTTCCTTCAAGACTTACATGAACCCAGTCATCCCCGGAGACCACGCCGACTGCACGGTTACCAAAATCGGCAACGGCTATTATACTACCGGCTCCTCCTTCAATCCCACCCCCGTGATCTACTACTCTACCGACCTTGTACACTGGGAGGCCATCGCCCAACCCGTCAGCGCATCATGGTCGGGATATGGCGACGCCCCTGCGGGAGGATGCTGGGGAGGACAGGTCGAGTTCTACCAGAATAAGTGGTGGGACTTCTTCGCGCGGAATTTCCAGATGTATTTCGTCACCGCAGACAGCGTCACCGGCCCGTGGTCTACACCGACATTGATCAATACCCCTTCGGGCGTCCCCGGCCTCGGCTATGACAATTCGATATTCGTCGACAACGACAGCACATGGTACCTCCTGGTGAAGAACGGACAGGTCAACAACTGGATCGTTCAACTGGGAAACAACGGTCAGCCCTCCGGACAAGTCCTGAATATGACCTGGCTGAATCCCTCTCCTTCCTATCCGTACAGCTGGGCCGAAGGTCCGGTTATGTGGAAACACGACGGCTACTACTACTACGCCTTCGCCGGTAACGTCTATGGCGGGGAATGGGTCATGAGGAGCGATACTCTCACAGCCGACTCGTCCGCGTGGTCGAAACCCGTCCCTCTCTTCGGTCCCTCCGCTAACAATTCGTTGTTCGTTACACCCAACCATTGCTCCGCTGTCGTCTCGGGTGGAGACAGTACTTACTGGGTGCTCACCCCCGGTTGGGAGACCGCGAACAACAACGAGTGGTGGGGACAGGGACGGCAGGGACAGCTGTGCCAGGTTACTTACAACTCCGCCGGCATCCCGACGGCACACTACCCCGACAATTCCCCGATGACCGCACCCGACCTCCCGAGCAGCGGCATACCTTGGATGGTTCCGCATTCAGATTTCTTCGACTCTGGCACGCTCAATCCCGAATGGTCGTTCCTCGGGTACACTGCCTCCAATACTTATTCACTCACCGCCCGTCCGGGATGGCTCACTCTCTGGCCGAGAGGGAAAGAGTACAACACCGTGATCAAAAACGACGCGGAACATAACTACTCGGTGATGACGAGGATGGACTTCAATCCTCAATCCACCGGCGACGAGGCGGGACTGTGGGTCTTCAACGGCAATGAAACCATCTTCGCTAAACTGTATTCCTCCGTAGACAGCGCCGGGAACAAAATCGTTGCGTTCAGCTACGAGTCCACATACTACACGGTGAAAAGCCCGGCGACCGCGACCGACACTACGCTGTGGCTGAAACTGGTTCGCGTCGCGCATACTTTGACCGGATATTGCAGCCTGAACGGGTACAACTGGATCAAGGTGGGCAACACCGTCAACGTGGCGGACATGGACGGCCTTCAGCCCAATTATAACTCATGGACGGGTAACCGTCAGGGTCTGTTCGTGCAGGGAAGCATGGCTCAGTTCGATTTTTACATCTATCGCGACGCCTACACGCCCATACTTGCCAACAGTCCCGCCAACCAGTACGGCACCGGCATATCCAGGCCGGATATCAACGGAGTTGTTTCGCTCACCAACATCGTCAACGGTGACTGGGCAATGTACGCGGGAGTGGAGTTCGGAGATTCCACCGAATACCCGATGCAGCCGGATTCGGTTCAGATCTCGGCTTCATGCGCCTCTACCGGCGGGACGATCGAAGTGTGGCTCGATTCACTCGATACCGGAAGGAAAATCGCAGACTGCAATATCACAAATACCGGAAGCTCTACCAACTTCCGCACCTTCACCGCTCCCGTGCTCGCACCGGTGTCCGGCAGCCATGACGTCTACCTGAAATTTACGGGGAGCGGTTCCGGCAGTCTATACCAGGTCCAATGGCTGAATTTCATAGACAGCTCGCACGCTGGGGCCACCCCCGTGCTTCAAACGGCTCAGCTGCCGCGCCAGTTCGAGCTTCTCCAAAACTATCCGAACCCGTTCAACCCGACTACGAATATAGGATTTCGGATTGCGAACGCCGGATTGGTCACTCTGAAAGTATATGATGTGCTGGGAAGAAGAGTAGCAACTCTTGTGGACAAGGTGGAACAGCCGGGAAATTATGAGGTCCAATTCAACGGCGCGAGGTTCGCGAGCGGCGTCTATTTCTACAGGCTCGATGCCGGCGGGAAGCTCCTTACTCATAAAATGATATTGATTAAGTAATCCCGGTAACACGATCAGGTTGAACCGCCGGTACGGATGTTCCGGATGTAAAATCAAATCCGCACAATTCGCATCACGTTGTACTTGTCGGCTCTCACATTGTAACTTCAGTAAAAGGGCAAACTCTCTGCCCGATTATCCAAGATCGACGAAAATTCAGTGAGAGATGCATTCAACAAGCCAGAAGGAAGAACAAATGTTATCCAATGGAAAGGATAATAGACTTACCATCGTTGGACTCATAGGCAGTCTCGCTGTCATGATTGTGTTGTTTTCATCGCCGGGGGCTTTCTCGCAGATAGCAAAAGGCCAATCCAAATTCATCGGCAACGTGATCGGATCGTACATCCCGGCCGACTTCGCGAAATATTGGGACCAGGTCACCCCGGAGAATGCTGGGAAGTGGGGGAACGTTGCCGTCAGTGAGAATCCGGCAAAGTGGCGTTGGGCGCCGCTCGATTCGATTTACGATTATGCCCTCGAACACCATTTCCCGTTCAAGTTCCACAACCTTGTCTGGGGTCACCAGCAGCCGACGTGGATTGCCGGCCTTCCGCCGGCCAAACAGAAGGAGATGGTCGAGCTCTGGATACGCGAGGCGGGAGAAAGATATCCGAAATCTGCGATGGTCGATGTGGTGAACGAGCCGATCCAGCACCCGCCGGTTTACAAGAACGCACTGGGCGGAGACGGAAAGACGGGCTGGGATTGGGTGATATGGACATACGAGCGTGCAAGGAAAGCATTTCCGCACTCGAAGCTCCTCCTCAACGAGTATAACATTCTTCGTAGCCGGAAAATGACGGAGAAGTTTATCCGCATCATCGACTTACTCAAAGAGCGGCACCTGATCGATGGCATCGGCTGCCAGGGTCATTTCATGGAGAAGGTCAGCCCGGACACCATCGAGTCCAACCTCAATCTTCTGGCAAAGACGGGACTCCCTATTTACATCTCAGAGTATGACGTGAACGAGTCGAACGATGCCGCTCAGCTCGCGATATACAAGAAGCAGTTTCCGTTATTCTGGACGAATCCTGCGGTCAAGGGTATCACGCTTTGGGGTTACATCCAGGGAATCATCTGGAGAAAGGACTCTTACCTTGTGAGGAAGAACGGCACCGAGAGGCCCGCTTTGAAGTGGATGCAAGAGTATGTCGCTTCGTCGCACGACACGAAATAAGTCCGCGGCGATCGACGTCGGGTGCGGATGGTGGGATTCGCACCCAAATGTCTCAGCGCCGGATTGTCCCGGCCGTTCAGGCGATGCTGTTTCACACAGCTGTGCATGCTTAGCCCGCGCCTTCGGTGGCGCGGACTCTGCGCAACTTCGTGTTGAAGACAAAAGGGGACAACCCGGGGCTCTGAGGAATCACATAGTCCGGCTTTGGTTTCAATCCCGCTTGAGAGAATCATTACCATGAAACCTCCATCGCCTGAGAATATTTTCACTTGACATTCAAAGAAATTCTTGATATAATTGAATCGGTTCAAATAGCTCTGAAACGTTGTTTGATGATCTGCTCCCGCACCTGATCTTCATGGGAGATTGAGTTGTCTGGCTGATGAGTACTGGTTTCAGTGAGAATCGCTTTTACGTTGCGTGGATCGATACGCGGCGGAGGTGAAGTTGGATTCGGAGAGCCGCCTGTGGTCGCGGCGTGGAGACCTTTTAGGAGAAGGTACGTAGCATGGGCACGTGTGATGCTTGATGCTAACTTGTCGAACCAATCTATCATCGAAGGAGGAGAACTTCGGATGTACGGTATCGGGGAAATATCGCCTGCGAGCCTCAGTGGCGAGGCCCCGAGACGGTGTCCACACGGAGTGAACACCGGGCTCAAAAATGGTGAAAGATGCTGCTGGGATTCGATTCTCGGTCTACGTTCGGACAAAATCGAGTCGAGTCTTGATGACCGCATCTCCGCCCATCCTGGATCACAAATCCCTCAAGAAGAGACCTGTCGTTCGGACCGCCGATCGGCGCTGGTGTCGCTGTTATCTAGCGCCGCCACACCCTTGGTGTGATTACCGGTACTTGAGAGAGTGCTTGCAGGATCGAGAGCTTCCGCCGAGGAGCCGAATTCGATTGTAGTAAGAAGGAAGAGAGCACCATTTACTGTGAAACGGAAGAACTTGTCGGCGTCTACAGGAACACTGCCGAACCGATTACGGACTTCAGATCCACCCCCGAGTTTTTTAGTGCGAGCCTCTTGCTTAAGAAAGCTGTTGAGATTCAATCTCACCGATTCCTCACGATTTCCCGGATCGGTTTCTCCGTTTGCCGAAGATTTCCGCCATCCAAGGGTGATGCTGAATCCGGGTGAGTCCGATTCTTTCGAAGCTCTGCGGGGAATTCGATCCGGGCCGGCGGGGGTAGTTAAGCGGGATTCCGGTATCCATTTTGAGCGAGTTCCCTCGCGCGGCGCATATGAAACACAAAGAGTTTTTGGCAATAGGAGTTGCTTCTCCTAAAGGTCAGTCCCGCCTGCGCACCCCACGGCCAGGCGGGATGGATTTTATTCACAAAAGAAGTCGAGGAGAGATGAAAAAGTTATTACTATCCCCGAGAGGACCTCTCATAGCGGCCCGTCTGGTGAGTGCAAAGGTGATAGCCAACTTCAACTCTCCCGTCGACACTGAATGTGTCGACTTTGTGGCCGGCAGTTATGCCCACGGACAACAGCACGGAACCGTCGGCCTGTTAAAAGTTTCGACGAACGGAGCATGGATGATCATTTACTGCGTGTTCATTCCGGGCGGAGAGAATTTTCCCCACAGCCTTAGGATCGACATTTCTGCCGAGGACAAGACGAATTACATGTGGGAAGAGAATGAATCCTACGCGATGAACATACCGAAGGGGGAATGGTATTTCCTCTCTCTTCCGCCGGCGTCAATACTCTTTTTATTTACAGAATGTTTAAGCCACAGATTACTGGTGTGAAGAATGATCATGCGAATCGGTAGGTGCCGCCGTGAAAAACGGGCGGTATTTACCCAACCGACAGGATTGGGATCAAACAGGAACCCTACTTGGACATGCGAGCGATGAACATAGCTCTCCAAATAAAATCGAGTTCAAATTCGAGCACTACAAATAATCTCGTAATGTATTTCAATCGGAGAACCACCGAACACCAAGTAACCAGAAATGTCAACAGGCAGAAGCACCATGACAACATCGGAGAAAGAAAGCAGCCGACCTTTACTGATTAGTTTGAGCGCCCCGGTCGGGCCTTCGAACTACAATACGCACTTTCATACGGCGCGACACCGCCATCACAATGAATCTTGGCGGGGCCCCGCTCGCCTGTCATTTTTCCGACCCCTCGTTCGCGCTCGAGAAGAAGGTGTCCGAACGGACATTGCTCCCGTTATTACATCCAGCCTCGTCGTCATTCACAGAAATGCATCACTCGAGCGAGGGGGGCGAATAATTCAATTCCACGCAAATAAACCCAGCAGATCAATACAAGGATGTAGTTTTGTACCCGTACTGTATTTCAAGGGCCCGCTGTCTTCTAATGCCCATCCGAGTAAAGGACAAAAATCGAACGCGCTGCGTAGATCAGTACATTTAACTCAAAGATAGGGAGAATTCATGGTTAAGGATTACACACAACTGCTATTGAAGGCAGTGGCGATTTCAAGCTTCGCCTTTCTTCTTGCCGTGCAAACTGCTTTTGCGGCCGGTACAGGAACATTGAAAGGAAAGATCTTCGACAAAAAGACCAAGTCGGCTTTGCCAGGAGCCACCGTGTTCGTGAAAGGGACCAGCATTGGCGCATCGACGGATCTGGACGGGAACTATATAATTCATGACGCCCCTTCCGGCGAACAGACGCTTGTGGTGTCGTATGTTGGATACACAACCTTCAAAGGGGTTGTGGATGTCAAAGAGAATGAGACTGTGATCGAGAATGTCGGTCTCACTGCGACTGCTGTGGTGGGAAAAACCGTTGTCGTGACAGGCCAGGCGGAAGGTCAGCTTCAGGCAATCAACCAGGAATTGTCATCGGACAAGATTGTAAGTGTGGTTTCGGCGGCGAAGATACAAGCTTTGCCGGAAACCAACGCGGCTTCCGCGATCGGCAAATTGGCAGGCGTTTCGATACAAAGAAGCAACGGTGAAGCCGACCAGATAACCATAAGAGGGATTCAACCACAATATAATGAAGTAGCCATCAGCAACGTTCCGCTGGCTTCCCAGGGTGGGAGCAGGGCGATTTCCCTGTCGTCAATATCGCCCTATATGCTGAAATCTATTCAGGTTTACAAAACGCTGACGCCGGATATGGACGCTGATGCGATCGGCGGATACGTGAATCTGGAACTGGCCCAGGCGCCGAAGGGCTTTCACTCGAACCTGATGTGGCAGTCCGGATATGTATCGAAAAACGCAACGTACGGCAACTACAAGGCAGTTGCATCGGCGAGTGACCGGTTCTTCAATAACGTTCTCGGAGTTTACGCCCTCGTCAATGCGGAAAACTACAGTGCAAATGCCGACAACATGAGTGCGGTGTACAACCAGGTGAGCGCTAACGTCCTGCCTAACGGATTCGAGCCGGTTCAAGTGGACGATGTGACGCTTGACCGCCACATCGAGCAGAGACGGAGGTACGGAGCGAACCTGATACTTGATTATACGCTGCCGCACGGCGCGATCACTTCTACCAACATGTTCAGCAGGTTCAATTCCGGTGGCGAGGATTATACCGAAACGCTCAATTACGGCAGCAAGAGCCTACAGTTCAATTTCACGGGGTTCAACAATACGCAGGACCTTGCTTTGAACACCCTTCACTGGGTTAACGATTTCGGATTGTTCTCCCTGAGCCTGCAGGCGGCAAACACTTACTCTCTTAATTCAAACCCAAATCAGCCGAGCTTCAATTTCGGCCAGACGGCCGGTATATCAGGAGTGGCGCCTATCAACGAGCCTCCCCAGAACCTCACCAACAATATCATATTCGAAAATGCCGGTGGCGCAACAACCACTTATCTGAACAACATGAACCTCACCTCGAGTGTCTACCATGAGAACGATCAGCAACTCAGGCTCGACATCAAGGTGCCGGTAAGCGTTGCCTCGGCGGTGTCGGGCTACTTCAAGTTCGGTGGCGAATGGAGGTATAATTACCGCAATAACGCCAGCGACAACCCTTTCATAAACCCGGTAGCAGGACTTGTCAACAACACGGCGGCAGTTGATTCGATCGCCTCGAGGTTCAATCTCCAGTACTATAAAGGTACCGGAGAATTTCCCGGCAACTTGTTCACGAGCACGGATTCAAAATTGTACGCCAGCTTTCTGAACAATCGGTTCGGAGCAATGTACTGGGTCCCTCAGGCTGCGTTGCTCACTTCGATAGCAAACTACATAAACGCCACATACCCGAAAAATTCTGCGGGCTGGTCAGGTACTGTGAACGGAGGCTGGGCGAATGGCCCCGACTATTGGTATCCTAACAAATACTCCTACATCGAAAGGTACTACGCCGGATATCTGATGGCTAACCTGAACATTGGCCCGCAATTGGACGTAGTAGGCGGTGCGCGATACGAAGCGGACTACTCTCACTACGATGTCTTTAACCTCAACGTCTCTAACAACCCGGTTAACCAGCTCAGTTATGCAGTGTCGTCCGATACCCGGAACATGTTCCTGCTTCCAATGGTAGAAGGAAAGTACACGGTCAACGATTGGCTGGATTTGCGCGCTGCTTACAGTCAGACCATAGCGCGGCCTAACTATAACGAAACTAACCCGCACTACTACTCACAGTACAGCACTGTGATAGGCGGCAATCCGAACCTCAGGCCCCCCAAGTCGTATAACGAGGATATCTCGTTCGATGTGCACAGCAACACTATTGGACTGTTCTCTGTGGACGCGTTCTACAAGACGGTGGCTCATTTCGACTATGGCGTGTATTATCAGCTCTACCAGACCCTCCCGCCGAATCTGGTCGCCGAGGGTTTTGATACACTCGGCCAATTTACGCAGCCGGCTCTTCCAAGCGGCATGTCTCTTGGCACTAACATCAACAGTCCATACAATGCCTATATCAAGGGCATCTCATTGTCTTACCAGACAAGGCTCTGGTATTTGCCCGGATTCCTTAACGGAATCGTACTGGGTGCGAATTTTACAACTCTAAATTCAGTTGCGCGGTACCCGGTTATCACGAGTGTGCCCGTGGCGAGAGGAGTAACGGTACTTCACGATAGCAGCAGGGCCGCGAGACTGATCGATCAGCCCAATACCATTCTGAACACCTACCTGGGCTATGAATACAAGGGCTTCTCGGCAAGGGTCTCGTTACAATACACGGGAAGCTTCCTCATCGCCGTAGGAACCTACACCTCCCAGGATGCATACACGCAAGGATATCTCAGGCTGGATGCGCAAGTGACCCAGATGCTGCCATGGAGGGGATTCCAGATTTATCTTGACGGCGAGAACCTGAACAGCGAAGCGAACATCTCTGCAGAAAACGCCATAAATGGATTCACGTCCGAACAGTATTATGGATTTACGACTTATCTCGGGATAAGATACGCGTTATGAGTTTGGGTGCAGATTATTCGAGAAGTGGCGGACGTAGAGTCCTGGCGCTTTGTCCGCCACAGTCAAAAGCTATAAGTCCAGTGGATACGGCAGACTTTACAAATAACAATGGTGGAGGCTTCCGGTTGAAGCCTCTGCCAAAAAGTACAAAACATAAAACCTATGGAGGTCCTTTTAGTATGAAGCAAATTATATTTTCTTTGCTCGTGGCACTATTCATGGTTCCAATCGGCCTAAAGGCTCAGACCATGGACACCGTGATAGTACAGAGCGACTCGTACACAGGACAGGGAAATTTGAATGATTCGATCCAGACTCATATCAACAACAACACCTTGTCCAATACCGTTTTTGAACTGCAACCGGCGGGGTACTATGTCCTTTCCGGCATAATCACTACGCCGAAGGGGTCCCAACTCACAATCATCGGCCCCAACCAGGGCAATGGTAGTACAGCATTGCCGCAAATTATCCAGACTTCAAGTATAAGCTGGGGAGGCCCCATCCTCGACATTTACGGAAACATTACCATGAAAAACGTGTGGTTTCTCTATGCCAATACCCAGGGCCTTCAGGATGGCGGCGCTATCGTGATAGAAGACGACTCGCTGGCAGATCTGAGCGGCGCAGGCGAAGTCGCCGATTTCAACGATGTCATCTTTGACTATTCCAGCAACGGAGATGGAAGCGGCGGTTCAGTGACGCTTCAATGCAAAGATTTCAAGGGAACCTTCACCAACTGTTACTTCCGGAACGACGTCTCTCCGACCTTCCAATGGTACGGAAGGGCAGTCTCCTGGACGTACCAGTCGACTGCCTGGCATACCGACAGCATAAGCTTTGTCAACTGCACGTTCAACAATATGGGATACGGGCTCATGCAGGAATCTCCGGAATATGCCGACAATGTGTGGTTCAACCACTGCACCTTCCTGAACATCATGCTGTTCCCGATGGAGTCCGGCTATTGGCATAACATTGCCGTGGCCAACTGCGTGTTTGAGAATACGTTCATGGTTGGGTCGACACTCGCCGGCTATTCGCATGGAGCGCCGAACGGAGGGACTTTAAACATAGATTCCCTGTCGACAATAGGATTCACGGTGCCGTACGATTCACTGCAACGTCACATAATCTTCACGCACAGCGCGTATTACGAACAGTCATGGCTCACCAACTGGATGGCAACCAGCCCGTTTGCAGATACTGTCAAGAACGATTCGGATAAAGTGTCCCCCCAGCCGATGGTCAGCAAGAAGACGATGAGCTTCAGTGACAATCCCGACTATCCGTACATTCACATCTCGGATCTGTACGATGGTGTCAATCCGCACATGATAGATCCACCGACCAACATAGACAGCGCGAAGGCCTTCCTCGAAGGCGTATGGGCAGGCGGTGCTACTGTGGACTGGTCGTACGACCCCGACTCGAGTACCCAGGGTAAATGGCCGTTGCCCGGCAGCATGACATACACCAACGACACACTGCTCACTGCTGGAATGGGAGGATTCCCACTCGGAGATCTTTACCACTGGTTCCCGGCGCAATACGCTACATGGCAAAAGCAGGAAGCCGCAGAGAACGCGGCGATCAATGACAGTCTCAATTTCATAACCGCCGTCACATCTGCAGCGCCGGAAGTTCCCAAGCAGTTCTCCCTCGATCAGAACTATCCGAATCCATTTAACCCCACGACGGTCATCAGTTATTCCGTACCGAAGAGAGGATTTGTGAGCATTGCGGTCTATAACGTCCTCGGAGAGAGAGTCACTACCCTGGTATCAGGAGTCCAGGCCCCGGGGAATCACGAAGTGGACTTCAACGGCGCAGGTCTTGCAAGTGGTGTCTATTTCTATCGGCTTGATGCCGGAAGCGTTTCATTGACAAAGAAAATGGTTCTCCTCAAGTAACACGGATTGGTTAGTCCGAAGAAGGCGGGGGCGTCAATGCCCCCCCTTCCTACATTTTCCCCGATTCAAGACTATTTGACCTCGAAGGTCTCTTCGCGGAAGCGGGAAGACACGATGATGAGTATTCGTTTCCCACGACGTCGCGCTGAAAGTGTCGTGGGGGTGGCGAGGGAGGGTGTTACTTTCCAATTGTCCGTGGGAGCACTTCCGGAATACCAGCATGCCTCTGCAGTCTTCGTGCTTTGCGCGGAGTTCGAAATCACGACAACGTCGAATTTCCTTGACATTACAATCCAGCATGAATATATTTAAAACGGTTCAATCGTTCATGAACCGTTGCGAGTCGTTTTGTTTCGTTCGCCCGGCGTAAAACCTGGGTGAGCGGTTGGTCAAGGGCTGATCAGCCGCGATTGTTCCACATTTAAGCTTCCGTGTGGAATTGCAAGATGGCAACTAAATCCAAGGCCGCCTTACCCGACCGTTAGGCGATGATTTGAACTGAAGAAGCTCGGCGATACGGCTCTTTGAGATCAGAAAGCCGTTTGGCTGCCGAAGCAACCATCGAAGAAGTGAGGCTTGAGATGTCTGGCATTCAGGGGACAGCAGGATCGGAGTTCTCCGTATCCTTCATCGGCCGGTCGGCTGATCTGCGGGAGGGAGCCCCCCTGTATTTCGCGGGCGAAGAGTGCGCCGGGTCTGTTCACGGGGCTGACATCAGGGAAATTCATTCTCATCTAAGACCCCGCACCAGATCGATTCTTAAGGTTAGTTTCAGTCAGGGCGTAATTCCTTTCCTACCATTTCAAATTCCATCCAAGCACCACACCACTTATTCCCAAGCACCAAATCGCGAGGCACCCCGGAAATCGGTCGGTCGTACTACCATTTTCCCGCCGAACAGGGAGTGCGTGATTCGTTATGCGGCGTTTGCGTCACCGTCGCGTGAAAGGAATCCGTTTAGCAGAAGTTTTGCTTCTCCTTAAGGTTATTCCCGCCCTGACCGGTGTCGGCAGGGCGGGAATTGCTTGAGGGGCGAAATTGTGCGGTCAGAAGCTTGACTATAAAGATGCAAAGAAGATTTGGATTAATTCATCTAAGCACAGCTTTCGCGGCGTACCATTTCGCGAAAGAATTGTCTGCAATAGGAGATTTTCTAAACCATTGAGGAGATACTTACGTGAACAAGAAAATTGTTACTTTTAGGTCGTTACTGCGGCTCCTTTGTGGAAGTGCTGTGTTTCACTCAAGCATCAGGGGGTTTGCTCTGAGTGGGATTGTTCTGCTGTTCGCGTCTCAATCTCTAATGGCCGCTGGGACGGCGACGGTCAAGGGGAAAGTGCGCG
Source organism: Bacteroidota bacterium (assembly GCA_021811615.1). Taxonomy (GTDB): domain Bacteria; phylum Bacteroidota; class Ignavibacteria; order Kryptoniales; family JAKASW01; genus JAKASW01. The sequence goes on along the minus strand of JAJZNW010000088.1, from coordinate 22,243 downwards.
ACGTGGACACCAAAGACCCTCTACCCGGTGCCACAATTGTCGTCAAAGGCACCAGCATCGGAGCTTCGTCTGATATTAACGGGAATTATGTCGTCTACAATGCCCCGGCCGGACAATGCACGCTCGTTATATCGTATGTCGGATACGAAGGCAGAAGTGAGGTTGTCAACGTCCCGACCAGCGGGACGCTTGAAAAGGACTTTGACCTCAGAGCCGTGGGCATACAGGGCAAAGCCGTGACGGTGACTGCTCAGGCCCAGGGTCAGAGGGAAGCGATCAACACGCAACTCTCCTCGAATACTATAATAAACGTTGTGTCTTCCGAGAAGATCCATGAGCTGCCGGACGACAACGCTGCAACCGCGCTCAGCCGCTTGCCAGGTGTTTCGCTTATGAACGGAGACCAGGTAGTTATTCGTGGAATTCAGGCTAAACTGAATCAGATCCTGATAAACGGTATCGAGCTGCCTTCAACTGACATGAACAACCGGGCAACAGATCTTGGTTTCATATCATCGAATTTGCTCTCCAGCATTGAAGTCATAAAAGTTCTTACGCCGGATATGGATGCCAACGCACTTGGCGGCGTGGTTAATCTAAGATTGAGGGAGGCCCCAAGCGCTTTTCATTTTGATATGCTCGCTCAGGGAAATTACAATTCGACAGATCGGGTGGCGGACAACTACAAATTTTGGGCGAGTATAAGTGATCGTTTCTTCGGCGATAAATTTGGTGTATTCCTGCAGGGGAATATGGACCGCACCGATGGTGGTAATCAAATAGCTTCCATCACACCGGCGTTCCTCGGGACAACCAATAATGAATACGGTCAAGCTACCTACATAACTACCGGTGCGACTTATCAATACGCCGCCAACATTGTCAAAACCAACGGCGGGAGTCTTATACTTGACTATCGGTTTCCAACCGGTAAAGTGGTTCTCCAGAATACGTATTCCGGGAACATTACAGATCAACTGAATAATTACACCTCGATCAACTTCACAAATAATCAGGTCATATTCACCCCGGACCGCAATCTATATGGAAAGGACCTGTGGATTAACGCGCTTCAGGTAGAAAATATGTTTGGCGTAATAAAGCTGGATGTGAGCTTGTCTCATTCTTTCACCAACCAACATACAATTTTCGGATATACACCTGGTATTAATGGTGCGGGATGGAACCAGTTTTATAATCAGAATGCTACTGCACCGTTCGGCTACGATGCTTCAGGCAACGCGATCACTTATAGTTCCCAGGCTGCGCAGCAGAGCATGTCGCTTACAAACGCACTCGGAGTCTTCAACAATCTTAACCCGTTAGACGCTACTGGCGCAACGCTAAACGGGTGGGCCATGAGTATTTGGAATCAGTTTAGTCAGCATTTATATAATGCATCCTTCGATGTGTCGGCGCCGGTCAACTTTTCTAATGACCTCACAGCCACATTTAAAGCCGGCGCTAAGTATATAAGAACAACGCGTGAAAATAATGTCAATGAGGATATGACCAATAGGACTAACGATTTGTATGCGAGTCCGGAGGCAAATATATACCTTGGGTCTAGTCAGTCCAATCCGGTGAGTTTCCCTATGGTTATGAATAATGACTTTACCAGAGGGAAATACTATCTGAATAGTCTGTACGATTTTACTAACGGCGGCTATAAGTATACACTTAATCGGAATGTGTTTGATACCTGGCTACAGTTGGTTGAGCCGAGCTGGCAGGTGCCCATACAGTACGCCGACAGCTATAAGAATGACTGGAACGGTGCGGAACAATTTTCAGCGGGCTATGCAATGGGTACCGTCAACATTGGTCCAAAGCTGACTTTACTGGGCGGTGTTCGGTTCGAAAGTTATAATATGATTTACCATGCCCAGTATACTTATGTTATTCATACTGTCTATGGCGACTGTGCCAGTACCGAAGGCAACCCGCCTGCTATTACCGTTAACGACTCTGCTAATCCAGCTAACCCGCATTACAAAGTACCCTATAATGCTTTCAACGTGAACCGCACGGATAACAACCTGTTCCCCGATGTGCAGCTCCAGTATCGGGTTAATGATTGGTCGGATCTCAGGCTTGCCTATTCGACCGGAATTTCCCGGCCCGACTATTCGGCAATTATTCCTAAGGTTGCTTTCTATGACGGCGGCATGGAACTTGGCAATCCTTTATTGAAACCAGCCACAGCACAAAACTTCGATGTCGTTGCGTCCTTTCACAATAATTCGATCGGTCTCTTTACAATAGATGCATTCTACAAAATAATTGCAAATCAAATGTACAATACTACGATTTACTACGCGAACCGCGCTCAATATGCCGCTTACGCTCCTATCCCCGACTCATCATTTTTGAGCCAGAGATTCGGATTCACGGTGCCCCTCTATCAGCAGGTTAGTCTCAGTTTAAACAATCCGAGCCTCGGCTATGTAAGAGGCGTTGAGATTGATTGGCAGACGAATTTCTGGTATTTGCCCGGTCCGCTTAGTGCGCTGGTCCTGGATGTCAACTATACAAAATCAGGGTCAAATACGGCTTACAATATTCTTACACTGGAAAACACACAGGTTCGTGATCCGAATCCCCCTCATCATATCATAAACGTCTTCACTACGAAAGACACGGTCTATGTCGGAAGATTGATTCAACAGGCAAACGACGTGGTGAACGTTGCGCTTGGTGTCGACTACAAAGGTTTCTCCGGCCGCATATCGTTTAGCATGACCGGAAATCTATTGAACAGTGTAGGCAGCAGGCCTGAAGCGACTTCCTTTACAGGCAATATTTACAGGTGGGATTTTACTCTTAAACAGGATCTGCCGGTTAATGGTTTGAGCATAGCTTTGAACGGAGTAAACATATTTCACAATGGAGTAAGCACGTATCAGACTTACAGAATGAGTCCGAGTGCTCCGATTACCAGGAACCTGGTTTCAGTTTTATATTCTCCGTCGGTGTTCCAGCTGAATTTGAGGTATTCTTTCTAAAATGTCCGTTCAGTCACTGTCGTGCTTAGAGGAAGGAGGTGTTGGCGAATTCTTGGGCAAGCGTGAATTAGCGTTTTCACACAAATTTGTCAAACAATAACCTATTTCAGGAGGTCTGAGATGAAAAGTGCTATTTTGCTTTTCAGTATGCTATTTCTTCTGCTACCGTCGGCATTTGCTCAGGATATGCAGTATGTCTCGAGCCAAAGCGGCGACACTCTCGTAGTGAAGGATGATTTTGAATATGGTCATACAAATACTCTTTATCTTCTCATGGCATCGGATAGTATGGCTCCCGCAACCCGTGTGTATGTACTGAAAAGCGGGGGGGTCTACTCGTGCGCAAACAACCCTGTGACTTCTACGAAGTACAGGACCATTATCATGGGAGAGGACCAAAGTTCATTGAAAACGAGCAAGGCTACTCTTGCGCCGCCGATCATTACCGGTGATGCGACAGCCGCAACCCCCACCTATGGAGGTATGAACGTCGGCAAAGACCTGCTTATTAAGAACGTCGATCTTGAAATCGGTAATTCTGCCGGCAATGGCGGCGGATGGGCCTTCTTTAATTTCAATGGATCCGGTTACAGACTTCAAGTAGACAACTGCATCATGGAACATACCTGGTGGACATGGGTCGGAGGCCCTCCTGCCGACACGCGCGTGTTTTTTACAAACGATTACTTTGTGAATTTGGATGGGCATTCCTGCCGTCGAAATGGTGGCGTCACGGATTTCAACGGCACTGGCGTTACTCACGAGGATACGCTCTCCGTCCAAAACTGCACACACGTGAATGTCCAGGGAACTCTGTATAAATTCAGATACGGTGTAGCTGTCGACAAAGTAGTTTTCAATCACAACGACTTCATCGATTGTGCAGGCTTTGTCTTCATGAATAATGGGGATCAGACCAATATGAGCGTTACAAACAATATCTTTGTAAATTGTCAGTTACAGGGATATTGCAATGTTCTTCAGAAGGCCGATGCGGGAGAGGTTGATATGGATAGCCTCGCAATGGGTCTTGTCAATGTGCGTGTCGATTCTACTTTCCTGGCAAACGGTCAGAACTTTTATGCTAACAAGAACCTGGCTTACTGGGATCCATCTCTTTCCGATATCATCTCAACATTAAACACCAACAAGGTGGATGACAATACGCAGTGGGTCTCTCAGATGATTCCAATGAACACAAGGACCGCTTCCCTGTTCAACGATAACACGACCTATCCTAAACTTGTAAGCACCGGCTGGATTACGCCGAGTGCTTATCCTGCTTTCAAGAACACGGATGTGTTGTTTTCAACTCAGCTTGCAAAATTGAAAGCCTATGCAATAGCATGTGTTGACACATCCTATGGGAGTCCGCTGGATTCCTGGCGGCAGTCCAGTAACCTGGAAACTTCAAATTTCATTTACGCTGATTGGCCCGTCCCGATCGATCTCTCTTATACCGATGCCGACCTGTTGAGCGCCGGGTTAGGTGGTTTCCCGTTAGGCGATTTGAACTGGTTCCCGACTCAATACGCCTCGTGGAAAGCGCAGGAAAGCGCTGAACTGGCAACTATTGCCGGAGTTCTGGATGGCTCGGTTATGGTTGGTGTTCATGAAGGACAGGCGCTTCCCCAGAAGTTCCAGCTGCAGCAGAACTATCCGAATCCGTTTAACCCGACCACTGCGATAGACTTCACGATTCCCAAAGCTGGCTACGTTTCGCTGAAGGTTTACAACGTGCTGGGCCAGGAAGTGGCGACACTTGTGAACGGCTTCAAGGCTCCTCAGGCTTATACGGTTAATTTCGACGGAGCCAACCTCGCAACGGGCATCTACTTCTATACGCTCAAGTATGGTGACCGGTCGATCACCAAGAAGATGCTTCTCCTTAAGTAAATACAATGACGATCCGTCCTGTCCCTCCTCGAGGGACAGGACGGAATGAAATCACAGGGCTGGACAATATAGTGATGCTGAGTTGCCTGCAAAGAAGCCGCCATCTCCATCGGATACCGGGGCGCGTGATCCATCCAGGGGAAACCAATTTTCCCGCACCTACTCAGGCGGGAGCTATCCAGTCCTTCAGTCTGGACCAACTTCGTGGAGAGCCATCGTGAACGGACGCTTCCTTCTCTCCGCGGCAGCGGTTGTTCTCCTTTTCAATCTTGAGCAGCTTCTCGCTCAACGGATGAAGATCGTTTATAGAGTAGCCGGAAATGCACATGTCGAGATTTCCCGGGGGCGCACAATCAGTGCAAAGCAACCATTTTCATTACCGGTATGACAGAGTCATTGCAAAGGTCGAACCATGACAGTGAGCTATCAATGAAATCAGTAAGGATTCTGTTCTTCATCGTGTTGTTTTCTGCGTTCGCGGGTCGTGCGCAATGCAAATTGGCTATCAGTAACGATGATACTGTAGCTATAGTCGGAGGGCATTATGCAATAACTGTCAAGGAGCTGATCCAATATGTAAATGACCGGTGGTATAACCGGAGATTTCCAGATATATCTGAAGCTTACGGCAATGCACTGAATCACCTGATAGTCGATCGCTTGAAGCTGTTTGATTTCTTCGATAAAAAACTAAATAATGACCGGGATTTGATGAGGCCGTCACGTCGCATCATTAATTACCAATTGATGAACGCTTTCTACGATAAGAGCTTCGTTGATAAGTACGCCAACGAAAAGACGGCAGCCGAGGCTTACAAGAAAATGGACAAGGAAATTGTTTGTCTCGAAATAACATTACCGATGCCGGCAGATCAGACAAAAGAGAAGCTCGACTCACTAAAGACCATAGCGCTACGAATAGAAGACGGTCTTGGCAAATCTCTTGATCTTGAGAGTCTCCTGAAACCTTATTCGCTGAAGAGCTTCAAGGTGAATGCTGACAGGAAGGTGACCTGGCCGGAAACCATGGTTGACGCGGTTGCTAACGTGATTTTTCAACTTAAGAAAGGATTCACCCGGGTTGTAGAAGCAGCGGACGGTTTCCACATAGTGAAGGTACTGGATATTAAAAGAATAAAGTTGGAACCGTTTGAGACAATGAAAGACGAGATAATATCGCAGCTTCGCAAGGGATACTATGTGGCTTACAACGATGCGTACGAGAACTATAGACACGGACTTGTTGACAAGAGCTCGCTTAAGTGGAATCAAAGGGGACTGGACCAGCTCGTGAAATGGTCGTCCGAAGACGACCGCTTCTATGCCGCTGCTTATAAAGATACCATTGAACATGCTATCCGGAGAGGTGATAATTTTGAAATACTCTCGTACAACAATGGTAAGGTCGATTTGAAGGAATATCTCCGGCTGCTGGAGGAAGTTGTAGTGCTTAGCCCCAATACGCTGCTAAACTCCGCCAATGTCAAGGATTTTATCCTGGATGCTGTAAATGATAACAGCGTTGTCATGGCCGCGATAAATTCTGGTTTGGAAAAGAAATTGTTGAATCCGTATACTCAAGACCCCCTCATAACAGGCAGGCTGATTTATTCATATAACCAGGCGGTTATTGAAGAGCGAATACCCAAAGCGACATCGGAAGCACTGCGCGAGTTTTATGAAACTCATAAAGATCCGACCTTTTATCAGTTGAAGAAGGTGTACATTTACGCAAGAGTATATTCGGACAGCGCGAAGGCCGCCGCGGACATAAATGAGATCAACAAAGGTACCCCGTTCGAAAAAGTCTCAGACTCCTGGTTGGTCAAAATATTCATTCGTGAACGCGATGGCTCGCTTGAAGCATACAGGACCGCGGGCGGAGACTACCTGGCAAAGGCGGCATTCAAACTAAAGTTGGGCGAATCTGCAGGACCGGTCGAGTACTACGATTCTACGAACGGAAAACAATTCGCGGTCATCAAATGTTTTCAGCTCCAGCCGGAGAAGCAGCTAACTTATGACGAGGTTGAAGGCAAGACGGTAGAAGAAGAGTTCAGAAGCTACTATCGCCGCAAGATATCGGACGACGTTGAGGCGGGGCTGAAAAAGAAATACCGGGTGAAAATATTTCAAGGCGTTTTATCCAACGCAATCGCGTCCGGTCAGAAATGAACAACTCAAGAAGCACGACTCTGAGTGTGTTTGTAGTCTCGGCGGTCGTTATCTGCTTTGAGATAGTATCCACGAGAATTTCCTCCCTGATATTTGTTCAAAATTACGCCTTCATGATTTTGTCTCTGGCTATTTTGGGCCTGGGAAGCGGCGGGATCTATTCGTTTTATCGGATGAAGCCGGGAGATGGATCAGCCATGGGCCCAAAAGTACTGAGCAGGTTCATCCTCCTTTCGGGCGTTTCGCTCGTATCGTTTGTCGGACTTGAGATCGTTTTCTCCATAACTGACCAGTACGTCTATTTCTTTCTCCTCTTCCTCCCGTTCTTCTTTGCCGGGATCGTGTACGCTGAGTTTTTCCGTAACTATGCAAGCGCCGGTTTTAGAATTTATGCTTCGGACCTGATGGGGGCTGCAGCCGGCTCTATCCTGTCGATATACATCTTTGATTTGTTCAATGCGGTCAACGCCGTTCTGTTCATGGCCCTTGTCCTTTTCACTTCATCGGTTCACTACTTTGGCATCGAAAAGAAGAAACGCACATTGTTGTACGGTTCTCTTTTCTTTTTCGTCGTACTGCTGGCCGTCTTTGGAAAAAGAGATCTACTAGGAAAAATCCCGATCGGTCATTTTCCTGAAAAGGACATCTACTATACCTATGATGACCCAAACATGGAGCCACATATAGCGGATAGCAGGTGGAGTATCAACGGAAGGTCGGACCTGGTAGAGTATGACAATCGCGATTTCGTCAAAGATCTTTTTATTGATGGTGCGGCGGGATCCCAGATGTACAGGTTTAACGGAAACGTCGCACACCACGACACCCTTCTCAATGAAATTCTCCTGCATCATTCCACGACAATTCCTCTCCTGCTTCTGTCCGGGCAAGAAAAGGACAACATGCTCGTAATCGGGCCGGGCGGCGGAGGCGAGATACTTGCGGGGCTTCTCTGGGGAGTCAGGAACATTACCGGTGTGGAAGTCAACCCGGATTTCGTCGACCTGGTGAAAAAGTATCGCGACTACAATGGAGGCATCTACACAAGTTTCCCAAACGTGAAAATCAAAGTGGCGGAGGGGCGTCATTTCATAAGAAGCACCCGTCAGCGTTACAATATCATAGTTCTGGCCCTTCCTTCAACCAAGCAGCTGCAGAACATCGACGGGCTCGCTTCCAATGAAAACTACCTTCTGACAGTGGAAGCTATCAAAGACTATTTGAAAAGCCTGACTCAAAACGGAGAACTGATTTTCACGTTGCACAACAGATGGGAACTTGTCAAGCTTATTGTCACAGCCTTCCATGCCTTTAAGGAAAACGGGGTCGATAATTCCGAGGCCCTCAGCCACTTCATGATTTTAGGCAGCGACTACGCTCCGACAATCGTTATCAAAAAATCCGCCTATACGGCCGATGAGGTAAGAGCTATATCGAAAGCCGTCAGCTCTTTTCCCGCAGGACTTCCCCGGATAACCTATCTTCCGTTTATGAATAATCCTGTTAACAATGAAATTGAAAATGTTCTGTTGCAGGATGTTAAATACGGGCGGAGCTCTCTCGAAGAAATTACCGCGAGGAACAGCTCCGATATATATCCTGTTCGAGATGACAGTCCCTTTTTTTACAAGGTGGACAAGGGCGTGCCCGGCGACCTTGCGTATCTCTTGACAGCAACGTTGCTGGTTGCCTTGCTGTCCGTATTGATTCCTTTGAAGAAGATAAACTCAAAATTGAAGAAGAATAAAAAGGGCAAAGAAAAAGAAAGAGTATTACCTCCTCTCATGATGTTTATCGGTATCGGTATCGGGTTTATGATTTTGGAGATATCGCTGTTCCAGAAATTCATTCTTTACCTCGGCTCGCCGACGATCGCATTGTCCGTTTTGCTCGGTTCGCTGATGGTCGGAATGGGCGTGGGAAGCTTTTTCGGAGGGAGAATATTTCCACAGGATGTCATGAAGCGCTTGAGGAGTATTTCGGGCCTGATAGTAATTGCCGGGGTGCTCCTGTTCGTTATACATCCGGTGATTCTGGATGGATTTCTGGCTTACGGGTTGGCAATCAGGGCGATTGTGTCTTTTGTTTTACTGTCGCCGTTCGGTTTCCTGCTGGGCATACCTTTCCCGACGGGAATACAATGGCTGAAACAGAACGACCTTGTAAAATATATTCCATGGATGTACGGCGTGAACGGAATAATGTCGGTCGTTGGTTCTGTCTTATCCGTTATTCTTTCCATGGTTTGGGGATTTACATTGAGTTTCTTTGCGGGACTAAGCATGTACTTACTCATCTTTGTGTTCATGGGTTCGGGTTCTTTCGCCGGTAAGCAGAATTAGTATGAAAGCATCAAGGGATATTAAGGATCAAGTCCTGGCCGATAAAGGTCGGCTTTCCATAAAGGAGATTTCCAGGAAATACAATTTTTCGCGTTCCGAAGTGAAGAGTATTATTCAAGCTTCCCAAAGAAAACCGCCTAAGTGGTTTTACGCAGTATTGGTTTCGCTTCCGATAATTCTCTTAGTCCTTCTTGAAGTATCTCTAAGGATCGTGAATTATGGTTACAATTTCGATCAATGGAAGGATATCGGTGAGGGGAAATATACATTAAATCCCGACATCGGGAAGAAATATTTCACTGACAGCAAATTTGCCCCCAGCACTGGTGAAGATGAATTCGACATTCACAAGAAGGCAAATGCATTCAGGGTCTTTGTTCTGGGTGAAAGCAGTGCTGAAGGTTTTCCATACAGCCCCATGGGATCGTTTTCCCGTTATATACGGAGAAGGTTGGAATTGGTCTATCCCAAAACGCCGATCGAGGTTGTCAATTTGGGTATGACGGCGATAAGCTCGTACACTTTGCTGGATCTTTTGCCCGGCGTACTGGATCAAAAGCCCGATTTGATTCTGATCTATACCGGCCATAACGAATATTACGGTGCACTGGGTGTCGGTTCGGTTCAATCATTCGGCTCATCCAGTGCTCTAATTAGGTTAATGTTGTATTTGAACAGCTTCAGGACGACTCAGCTGGTACGCAACTCATTTCATTGGGTCTTCTCATTATTCTCATCCAGGAATAATTCAGATGCCGGGACACTGATGTCGAACATGGCGAAAGACAAATACATTCTTCTGAATTCAAAATTGTTCAATGAAGGCGTTGAACAATTCAGGGAGAACATGACCGATATCCTGATGTTGGCCAGAAACAGGGGAGTGCCGGTAATATTAGGAAGGCTGGTAAGCAATTTAAAGGATCAGAAGCCGTTCATTTCTGTCAGTACGCCGGGCTACCAAACCGCAGACCAGGTTTACCAAGAGGCGGAGAATGCGTTGGCAGGGAATCGTTTTGCGGAAGCCGATTCTCTTTTCAAACTGGCGAAAGATTTGGACGCGCTCCGGTTCAGGGCGCCCGAAGAGATGAACAAGATCATCGACGATTTGGGTTCGGAGTTTCATGATCCAGTGGTCCCGATAGACTCGATATTTGATGCCGAGAGTCCGGATGGAATAGTTGGCGACAATCTGATCATCGATCATTTACATCCGAATGTAGAAGGTTATAAACTCGTGGGGAAAGCCTTTTACGATTGTATGGAAAAAGCGGGATATCTTCCTGAAGCGGAAAAGCCAGAAATTCCTTTTGATGAGCAGGATAGTCTTACACGGGCCAATTTCATGTTTACAAAGCTCGATTCAATCATGGGTAATGATGGCATTACTATATTGAAGGAAAATTGGCCGTACGTAAAGACAAGCAAAGTGATGTCGAACTTTCATCAAAGAGATTTTGTCGATCTGCTTCATCCACGGGATTTCATCGATTCCATCGCGATGTACAAGATTGAGGGACGGATAACCTGGACCGATGCGCATCTGCTTGCCGCTGCAGCTTATTTGAGAATGAATGATATCAAGGATTACCTGAGACACATAAATATCCTGCTTTACCAGTATCCCGCCTTAAAAGATTATAATACCCTGATAACGTATTTCTACTACAGGAACAAAATAGATATGTCGGATTACACTTCTGAGAGGGTTGGAATAATACAATTGTATAGAGGTAAATACGATGATGCAGTTAAATATCTGACAGAGGCTCTCAATTCAAACCCGAAGGATCCGGCGGTATTATATCACCTCTCGCAGGCTTATTTAAAGGAGAAAGATTTCAAGTCGGCTCTTGAGATAATTGAAAGATGTTTGATTTTGAAACCGAATTACCCCGGAGCAAATGATTTAAGACGACAAATAATGAATACATTGAAATAGGGTCATAGTCATTGGTATGCATCCGTTATGGACCAGGGTCGCTGCAGGTCGCTGATAATACGTGCTCTACATGAGGGCCAGGTTGAAGATATTCGCTGGAAACAGATTCTGTTTGTTTAATTGTGACACGAAGTCCTTGGGCGGTAATGTCGATTCTCACTGGTTCAGGACTGCGGCCGGTACCACCTCTTGAATTCGTAACGGAGAACGATTAGAAATTAAATTGGTACTTATAAATACACCGGTTCTTCCATAAACAAATCGAGTGGGAAAGAGCTGATGTACCGGTAGATTAACAAGACAGACCCCGTCACGAGTGGTCAGCTGGAGGCGTGAAGGTGTTTGATCGGCGCAGGCTCCGCACGGCCAATGTCTGAAAGTGGCGGTATTTCAGGAAGATCCTTCATTGAGAATAGTGGAGGCAGGAGGCATGAAACGAATCTTAATTACAGCATTATGGATGACCTTGTCGATTCAGTGTGTCATGGCACAAACTGCTGTTCCACCTGCAGGAGGTGACGGAACCCCGGCAAATCCGTACCAGATAGCAACGTTGGGAAACCTATATTGGATGGCGTCCAACGGCACAGGCTCCAATAAGTGGTTCGTCCAGACCGCGGATATCAACGCATCCGAGACTTCAAGTTGGTTTGGCGGTCAAGGGTGGACGTCTGCCACCATTAACAGCGGATCTCACTACAATGGCAGGGGGCACGTAATTGACAGTCTTTACATCAATCAACCGCAGAGCCAATTTCGTGGACTGTTTTGCATCAACGGCGGAACGATCGAAAACCTGGGGATCACTCATGCAAATATCACCGGAGACGCGTCAACCGGTGCGCTAGTAGGGTTAAATGACAACATTGTTCGGAATTGTTTTTCGACAGGAAGCTTGAACGGGATTCAAAGAGTCGGAGGTCTTGTGGGACACAATGGTATCGACGGCTCAATTTTCAACAGCAGTTCCGGCGCAAGTACAACGGGCAGCCTTAGTGTCGGAGGACTGGTCGGAGAGAACCAAGGGAGCGTAGGTAACAGCTATTCCACGGGAAGCGTTTCTGGCACCAAAGACGTCGGCGGCCTTATCGGGTTCAATATATACGCAACTGCCTTGTTGAATTGCTACTCAGCGGGAAAAGTCACAGGAGCTGCGAGTGTCGGGGGCCTGATCGGATCAGATTCAACGCGTGTCACTTACGATTCGTTTTGGAACGTGGAGACATCAGGCCAGGCGTCGAGCGCCTCAGGTACGGGAATCGACTCTTCAGAAATGCGGAACGCTTCATTCTTCTCAGATGCAGGCTGGCCTTCCTCCGTCTGGTCTATGGATGCGGGCTTTAACAGCGGGTATCCATATTTGAGCTGGCAGAACCCCGGCGGCACACCGATTCCGACAGGGACTTCGATTCCACCCTCAACCGGCGACGGTTCCGAACAGAACCCGTATCAGATAGCGACGCTTGAGAACTTGAACTGGATCGCGCGAAATCCAATAGTATCCGGCGCTCACTTCGTTCAAGTTGCGGATATCGACGCTTCGCGAACGTCCGAATGGAACAACGGCGAAGGATGGATTCCGATCGGTGCGTGCGGGATTCTTACGGGTACCTACAATGGCACCGGACACATCATCGACGGCTTGTCCATCAATCGACCGACCGCGACTGGCTGGGCGGCGTTGTTTGCAATTGCAACGAACGCAACCATCGATAGTCTTGGCGTGACAAATGTGAATTTTGTCGGAGGGGGCGGAGGCGGTGCTCTGGCAGGCTATGATCACTTTGCGGTTATCAAGCAGTGCTTCTCCACCGGGATCGTCAAAGGGACAAAAGGCGCTGTTGGTGGATTGATCGGGCGAGCTTTCGATACTCTGACGGTAAGCGACTGCTACTCAAGAGTTGAAGTGACGGGAGCACAGTATGCAGGCGGCTTGATTGGAGACGTCGAACAGGGAGCGACCATAGAACACTGCTATTCGACGGGATCGGTGACTTCGGATCTGAAAGCCGGCGGATTGATAGGATACAGTGTAGCCATTCATCCGGTAATTTCTTCGTTCTGGGACATCGGGACTTCTGGCCGGGCGGCCAGCGCCGGCGGCACCGGCAAAACAACATTACAAATGAAGATGCCCGCCACTTTCTCCGAGTCAAGCTGGAGCGACACACTCTGGTGCATGGATTCATCACTTAACGATGGCTATCCGTACCTGTCCTGGCAGAATCCGAATGGAACCCGGTTTCCGCTTCTCCCCGGGTTCAGCATATCTGCCGATAGCGCCAACTTTGGAGATGTCTTGCTCAATTCTTCGGTGAAAGATAGCGTTTTGATATCTAATCCTGGTACAGACACCCTGCGGATTACGAGTATCGTCTCCACTGATAGCAGTTTCACTTTTTCACCAGGGACATTACAACTCGCACCATCCGCAAATGTCTATTTGAAATTGATGTTCGCACCTGATGACACATCCGAGCAGACGGGCTATATCATCTTGACACACAATGCGACGGTTTCACCAGACACGCTCGTAGTAACCGGCAGAGGCGTCTTGCCGACCACCGTCAAGAGCGGTATCGATCTGCCGACTGCATTCACTATCAGTCAGAACTATCCAAATCCTTTTAACCCGTCAACCGTATTCGAATTTGATATTCCCAAATCCACTTTTGTTTCCCTTAAGGTGTATGACATTCTCGGCAGGGAGGTGGCACAGTTGGTGAACGAGGTAAAATATCCGGGAAGGTATTCGATTTCATATGATGGGACGAAATTGTCGAGCGGAGTCTATTTCTATTCAATAACTGCAGGCGCTTTCCACCAGGTGAGAAAAATGGTCTTGGTAAAATGAAGTCTATATCTTACAGGGCTTGCAGAGTTGTTGATAATTCTCTTGGGAGTGAATCATGTTGTTCTGCTTCAGTCTGGAAAGGAATGTCCTCGGATTAAATTAAGAGGGAAGAAGAGAACACTTAGCTGTCAGGAGGGAGCATTGAATGGGAAAGAACAAAATGGAACCGCCGTTCGTGGCAACCGTGCGGGATGGCAAATGCAGCATTTCTGCCGCGACGAACGTTGATGGCTCCGTAAGGCTGCAGACAATCTCACGCAGGCAAAATCCGTTGTGCTATGATCTGATCCTGGAGTTCAATCGTCAGAGAGGCTTCCCGGTAGTCATTAACGTTTCGTTTAAGGTTCGCGGCGAACCCATTGTATGTAGACCTGAAGACGCGTGGCAGCGTTTAATGCGTACCAGGATGGATTCTCCTATCATGGGCAGCTTCATTTTGGAAAAAGACAATCCGGGATTGCACCACGAAATGATCTTTTATGAGGATTTTGAATTGGATCAATCTCGTACTCAGTTCCACCTATGTCGGGAGGGAATCGAATGTTAGCAATGAAGATAACGAAGAGAATCAGGAGCAGGCTCGAAATTTTCGGAGAGTTGTGGGCGTTTATGAGAATTCGAAAGAAATGGTGGCTCGGGCCGATCATTTTTCTCCTCATGATCATGGGTCTCTTCATCGTCCTTACGCAGGGTTCGGCTCTGGCTCCGTTCATTTATACTCTATTCTGAGGAAAGAGCATGCGCATATACGGAACCGACGATCTGCAGGTAATGGAATCGAATGCGGGCAAAAGACCGCTGATTGTGAAAGCAATATCGGGAATACCCGGCGGCAATTATCCTGATCTCCGGACAGCGGAGTGAAATATATTCGTGCAGGTTCGAACGCAAGGAATACCGGGAATGCGGGCGATTCGAGCCGCGTAGAAAAGTACCGGATGCGATTCAGGGATTCCGATCGTTCCGACAGCATCCTCAAGAAAAAAAGGCTGCATCACATAGTGCCGTATTGCTTAAATTGCATAATCGGATGCAAGACGCTCTCGGCGGTGAAACGATCGGCGCTATCGGAATTTCCACCGGGAATTCACAACCTGGTTGTACAACTGACTCAGATCAAGAATGTGGAGATAAATTGGGTAAGCTTTAATTAAAAACACTTTACGTTAGCAGTCAGGAGGCTATATGAGACAAAGGGACAAGGAAAATCCACAGGGCATGGATTCTTCACGGCGTGACTTCATCAGGAAAGCCGGCACCGCAGTCGCCGGCCTGCTTGTCGTACCTTACCTGAAGCCATCAGGTGTCTTCGGGTACAATTTCAAAAGACCTTCTTCGTTTCTTGCAACCGTGGCGATCACCGATACGAAGGATACATCGGCCGACGGCTATGTCTACGATGACCCGGATAACGGTGGCGTCAAACAGAAGGTCAGGTATCTTCTCCAGCTTCTCGATCAGAATCAATCCGGCAAAGTGTCCGCTCTGTTCGGTAAAGGAAAGAAGGTGGCGATAAAAATCAATCTCACGGGCGGGTCTGGAAATGCTTCAAATCCAAAGCTGGGTGGATATACCGTGACCGAGGCGATGTGGACACATCCAGCCGTCATCCAGGCCGTCGGCCAGTTCATCATCGACGCGGGAGTGAACCCGACAGATCTCTATATAGTCGAGGCCCTTTGGGATGCGACGTGGCAGACCACAGGTTCGAAAGTTCCCTTCGGATCCGACGACGCGTTCGGATATGCCGACGTCGTGAAGGCTTTGGGATGCAACGTCGTCGATCTGAACGATACCACGGCCTCCAATATCACCACGACGTCGACCGGGGACAGCCATTTCAACTTCGCTTCTTTTACTTTGAACAAGATTCTGAACGAAGTCGACGTCTATGTCTCCATTCCTAAACTCAAGCATCATTCCGCCGCGGGTCTGACATGTTCTCTAAAGAACCAGATCGGAATAGTTCCTAAATCATTATATACGATAACGAACGACAACGGCCGGAGAGGAATGCTTCACCACGCGAAGAGTTCCGACTCCGAATGGAATTATCTTCCTGAAACGATTTGTGACTTGAATGCCGCGCGGCCGGTCCATCTCGCTGTAGTGGACGCAATCAAATGCGCGACCGGAGGCGAAGGTGTCTGGTGTTCCGGATTCGCTCCCGTCACTAAACACGCATTGTTCGCAGGGCTCGACCCGGTTGCTACAGACAGCATCGGTGCAAATCTCATGGGACTCAATCCCGCGGCGAACCTGTTCCCGTTGCCCGCTCCTTTGACCGACGGTTCGGCTACCTCCTCGACGACCGACAATCATCTTCACCTGCTCAGTCAAAAGGGGATCGGTACCAACAATATGGATGAGATCCAGCTCGTCGGAGACGGCACCGGCCTCGTGACGGCTGTTCGACCGATTGCCGCCCCGGCACAACCTTCCAGGTTCCAGCTTTGCGCCAATTATCCTAACCCATTCAATCCGTCCACGTCGATAGTCTTTTATTTGCCGCGGGCCGAACGCGTCACCGTGAGAGTCTACGACATCACCGGAAGAGAGATCGAGACTCTCGTCGACGGCCGGGTTCCGGCGGGTGAACACAAGCTGCAGTGGAGCGCGACCGGTCTTGCCAGCGGAGTATACCTGTGCCGTATGCAGGCCGGGCATTTCGCCGAAACTATCAAGATGATCTACGAAAAATAGCATACGACCTGCGTGTCGACTCATGTCATTCAATCGGAGAATCATATGAAAGCTAGAATCGTCAGGCCGGCGATAGCGATAGCTGCACTCCTGCTCGTTATCTATGCAGCAGCGTCTGCTCAGACTATCTCTGTCAGTGCCGGAAGAAATCAAATCCTGGAATGGGAGAAGGCGCATTCAGCAAAACTCGAGGGCAGAATTTCGCCGGGGAGTATCAGAACGGAATGGACATGTCCTCAGAACTCCGGCGTCGTTTTCAAGGATGCTTCTGACCCCGTTACGGAAGTGACCTTCCCCCGCCCCGGTTACTACTTGCTGGTCCTCGAGGCCAAAGGCACGGCGGGTGACTCTCCAACAAGTTCATTGATCGTGAACGTCTTCAAACCGCATTCCTACAAGGAAAGGCTTTCGGACCTGATAGGCCTGATGACTGTCGACGAGAAGATCGCGCAGCTGATCAACGAGGCGGATTCGATTCCACGGTTGGGCCTCGAGAGGTACAACTATTGGAACGAGGCTCTGCATGGAGTGCTCGCGATGGGGGCGACCTCGTTCCCCCAGGCCGTTGCGATGGGAGCCACATGGGATCCGGATCTCGTGCACCGCGTCGCTTCGGCGATATCCGACGAAGCGCGTGCGTTGAACGTCCTCGACGGGAAAGGACTGACTTACTGGAGTCCGACTCTCAACATTTCGCGCGATCCCCGCTGGGGCCGGAACGAGGAATCGTACAGCGAAGATCCGTATCTGCTTTCGCGCATGGGCGTGGCGTTCGTCAGAGGGATGCAGGGCGACGATCCCTATTACCTGAAGACGGTATCCACACCCAAGCACTTCATCGCGAACAACGAGGAAGAACGCCGGCATACGGGATCCTCGGACGTCGATATGCGAAGCCTGTTCGAGTACTACCTTCCGGCTTTCAAAGCGGCGATTGTGGAAGGCGGGGCCTACTCCATCATGGGTGCGTACAACGAGCTGAACCAGGTTCCGTGCAACGCGAATACGTTTCTGATGACCGATCTGCTGAGAGGAAGGTGGGGATTCCAGGGATATGTCGTCTCGGACTGCGGCGCCATCAACGACATGGTGACAAGCCACCATTTTTTCAAGACCGCCGCCGAGGCTGTCGCGAGAAGCATTCGTGCGGGGTGCGATCTGAACTGTGGAATAACCTACCGCGACAATATTAAGAAAGCTCTCGATGAAGGATTGCTGGATGAGAGAGATCTCGATCGGGCGCTGGAGCGGGTCCTTTCCGCAAGATTCCGGCTCGGCGAGTTCGATCCACCCACCGCCGTGCCTTACGATGCCATTACCCCGGCGAGACTCGACTCGAAGGCGAACCGCGAGCTTGCGCTCGAAGCAGCGCGCAAGGCCATCGTGCTCCTCAAGAACGACGGCATACTGCCGCTCGACAGGAGCAAAGTTAAATCGATAGCGGTAATCGGTCCGAATGCGGCCGAGGCACAGCTGGGAATCTATACAGGGTTTCCGAACGTACAGGTCAGTCCCCTTGAAGGGATAAAACGGAAAGCCGCAGCCTCGGGGATCAGAGTGGAGTATGCCATGGGATCCACTATCGCCAGCGGAGCGCTGAGACCGATCGAATCCCGATACTTCGCCGAAGTTGAGGGAACCGGCAAAGCCGGTATGAAAGGCGAATACTTCGACAATATGAATCTGAAGGGAAACCCGGTCCTGACGCGCGTCGACTCAACGGTGAATTTCAACTTCGGAACCGGCTCGCCCGCTCCCGGCCTCCCCAAAGATCATTTTTCCATCCGGTGGACGGGCAGGATAATTCCCCCGGACACGGTGCATCACATCGGAATAAGCACCGACGACGGCGGCCGTCTCTATATCAATGGGAAATTGCTGATCAACGACTGGAGGGATCACGCCGAAGAGCCGCATAGCGTGCAGGTAGACATGGTACCCGGCAAAGAGTACGATGTCGCGTTCGAGCAGTACGACAACGAGTTGGGCGCGGCTGCAAGACTGACGTGGGATCTCGGCCAGAAAGAATTCGAATCGGCGCAGGAGGTTGCCGCGAGAAACGATCTCGTCGTTCTCGTGCTCGGGACTTCTCCGACCATCTCACGCGAGGAGCTGGATCGAACCGAAATCGAATTGCCGGAAGTCCAGAGGGATCTCGTCAATGCGGTCGCTGCCGTTAACCCGAACATCGTTATTGTTCTTGTGAACGGAGGCCCCGTCGCCCTTGAGGGAACCGAGAAGAAAGCGAAGGGATTAGTCGAGGCATGGTATGACGGCGAATTCCAGGGCGATGCGATCGCCGCTGTCCTATTCGGTGATGTCAATCCGGGCGGCAAGCTTCCCGAAACTTTCTACGCGTCGACGAAGGAGCTCCCGCCCATGCCGGACTACGACATTGTCAATCAACCGCGGACTTACATGTATTTCGATAGGCCCGTTCTTTACCCGTTCGGATACGGCCTTTCGTACACGACTTTCCAATACGCCGATCTGGAACTGAGTGCCGATACGGTTTCGCAAAACACTACGGTCGCAGTCGGGTTCACGGTCCGAAACACAGGGAAAATGGAAGGCGACGAGACCGCACAGCTCTACTTGCATTATGCCGATGCAACCATGAAGGTACCTGTCAATCAACTGAAACGGTTTCGGAGGATCACGCTCGCTCCCGGGGAAAGCAAGACTATTTCGTTTGAATTACCTGCGTCGGAATTCGCATTCTACGATACCGGTATGAACGATTTCAAGATTGAACCCGGTAAGTGGGAGATCCAAATCGGGAGCTCGTGCAAGGACATTCGATTGAGGAAGGCAATAACGATCGGGCAAAGACCCGATAAAGAGGAGAACGTTCAATGATGAATAACAATCCTGTCGTGCATAACATATCTAACTTACGGCATCGTGAGGCTCTTCGGTTCCTGCGTCGCAGCCAGGTAGTTTCGGTCATGCTTATCTCACTGCTCGGTCTTTATTCGCTTTCATACGGGCAACAGGAGATAGTCGGCGCGAAGAAGTGGGTTGGAACGTGGAGCACGGCGCCGCAGCTCGTTGAAACATACAACAATCCCCCATCGCCGGGCCTGACGGATAATGCGCTGCGGCAGGTCGTCGCAGTCTCTATAGGCGGAGACACACTGCGTGTCGGGTTTTCAAATGAATTCAGCACGAGCGCCGTTACGATGAAATCTGTTCACATCGCCGTATCGACGGGAGGGAGCACTATCGATACATCGACAGATGAGGAATTGAAGTTCGATGGCGGCCCCGAGGTCACGATAGATGCCGGTGCGGCGGTTACGTCGGATCCGATAGCATTCTATTTGACGCCGAGGATGCAGCTGGCGATCACTATCTACTACGGCCAGACCTCCTCCACCGTCACCGGCCATCCGGGATCGCGTACCACGTCATATATTTTGTCAGGAAACAACGCGGCTAAGACTGATTTTGCGGGAGCTGCCGCTACGGAGCACTGGTACAATATCAATACGATCGAAGTGCTGGCGCCGTCGAATGCCGCCTGTATCGCAATCCTCGGCAACTCCATCACCGACGGACGGGGCTCGACCACAAATATGCAAAACAGATGGCCCGACATATTTTCTGAACGCCTGCTCCAGGACTCGAGCACTGACGACATCGGTGTCCTCAACATGGGGATCGGCGGCAACGCCGTGCTTGCGGGTGGATTGGGACCCACGGGAGTCAGCCGGTTTGACAGGGACATTATCAACCAGAGCGGAGTACGATGGGCGATTGTGTTTGAAGGAGTCAACGATATAGGCGGTGTGCGCTCCTCCTCGGCCGCGACAACAATGGAGGCCAACCTCATCGCCGCTTATCGCCAGATGATCATCAAAGCTCACGCAAAAAATATCAGAATCTACGGCGCCACCATTATGCCCTTCAAAGGCAACGGCTACTATAACCAGTACAGCGAATCGTGCCGCGAGAGTGTCAACCAATGGATTCGTACTCCGGGTAATTTCGATGCGTGCATCGATTTCGACAAAGCGATGCGAAATCCGCTGGACACGCTGAGCCTCGTATCGTCGTACCAGAACGACGGGCTGCACCCCGATGCAGCAGGACACAAGAAGATGGGCGAATCGGTCGACCTGAGCCTGTTCGCCGCGGCGGATACCACGGCGTCCGGAGTGAAATCCACGAAGACGATCTACGGCTATGTGCTCGAACAGAATTATCCCAATCCATTCAACCCGTCGACGAATATCTCCTTCACCCTTCCTTCGAGATCGTTCGTTTCGCTCGACATATTCGATTCGATCGGAAGAGAAGTCGCGGAAATTGTCTCTGAAGAACTGCCTGCGGGCAGCTATTCGCGTGAATGGAATGCGACGAACTTGGCGAGCGGTGTTTACTACTATCGGCTGCATGCGGGTTCGTTCGTGCAGACGAGGAAACTACTGTTGTTGAAATGAGTGCCAAGGTAAACTGTCTTGTTTCTATTCGGATGAAAAGTTCCGAACACAGTAAGACTCTGCAGCTGTGTAGTGAGGAGTCGGTGTATGGCTGGAAACGGCTGCACGCTAAGCGACTCGACAACGTATCCCGACTCCTGCCGGCAGGAATCGGGAGCGACGCAAATGACCAGGTTGCAACGTGAGTGAACGCAAAGGTAGCCTCGTAAATATGATTGAGATGGACGATCCCGACAATTTCTATGAATTTGTCGGGAGAAGTCAGAATATCATGGTAAGAGCAGAGAAATGCGGCATGGTGCATCTCCGGGGTGTTAGCGGCGACATGAGCAGACAGAGACAAGACGGGACTTGGGAGACCCTCGCCAACTGTACAGGTGGTGAGCCTGAACAAAAGGACTTTTCCGATAAGGAAACGAAGTGGAAGAGTGTTGGCAGGGAGTCGGATGAGGCCATATTGTGCGCTGGGCAGCGCTCAGATCAGGAGGGTTCGAGTCCCTCTGGTGCTCGGATGAGGAGCACTATATCCGAAAGCGGGAGTGAAATCTCGCTGGCCGATGTGAAAGAGACATCGGAGGGCAGGGTGTCCATTGCGAGATGGAATCCGAAGGGCATGAGGAGAAATACCGGGCCGCAATCGAAGTGGAGTACCCACAGATGAACCGGTCGGCCAAAGATGGGACAAGGTCGAGCCTGCACTATGGAGGCGAAGGCGCTACTCATCCACCCATCGAACCAAGGTGTGTGCGGGCGGCACGGTATGGAAGATTTGAGCGTGACCCCAGGAGAACTCGTCGAGTTCCTGGCAGGAGTCAGGATAAGCAACCTTATAAGCGAAGAGCGAAGTGGGAAGCAATGCTTGACGAGTTGTCGGACAGCCG